>NZ_JBHRTQ010000007.1:0-6514 GCF_042646485.1 Novosphingobium bradum
CTCCTCGGACACCTTGAATCAGCCAACAGCCTCCCGCGCAACCTTATTGAGTACGGACCCTAGCGCGCCACGTCCAGGTAGGCCACGTGCTCCCCGCTGCGCGCAAGGTCGCGGGCGCGGGTCATCTGCGCCCCGGCCATGGCGGCGCTCTCGGCCCGGCAGTCCCGGTTTTCCTGATAGAAATAGCCGAAGTACGGCCGCGGGGCGGCGGCATCGCAGAGCAGCGAAGTACCCATGGCCACCCGCCGCGCCATCACCGACCAGCCATCAGGTGTTGCCGGATCGAGATCGGCAATATTCACCCGCAGGGTATAGCGCCCGAGCGGATCGGGGCCGGAAACCTGCGATCCGTGCCAGATGCGCCCGATCGCGGTGATTTCATCTCCGGCCGCAAGCGCGGGACCTGCCGTCATCGCCAGCAGGGCGATGGGCGCGACAAGGGATGTGAAGGTCATGGCAGCATCCTTTCGCTGGACTATGCCCGCGGGACCGGTGCTGACTGGCGCCCCGATCCGTCGTGAAAGGCGGAGCACGTCACGCCTTTAACGCCGTGTGGCGGGGCGCGTTCCGCAAACGGCGC
Organism: Novosphingobium bradum; assembly: GCF_042646485.1. Taxonomy (NCBI): domain Bacteria; kingdom Pseudomonadati; phylum Pseudomonadota; class Alphaproteobacteria; order Sphingomonadales; family Sphingomonadaceae; genus Novosphingobium; species Novosphingobium bradum. The sequence goes on from NZ_JBHRTQ010000007.1 coordinate 581, forward strand.
GCGAAAAGACGGCCGCGCGGCGGCGAGCAATCCAGAAGAACCGTCATTTCGGGAAACTGGCTGGGGCGGCAGGATTCGAACCTGCGCCACCTGACGCACGGACAGCTTGCTGGCTGGGGCGGCAGGATTCGAACCTGCGAATGCCGGTACCAAAAACCGGTGCCTTACCACTTGGCGACGCCCCACCAGTCCGGCGCGCATAGCGGCGCCGGGGCGGGTTGGGAAGGGGGCTGCGGGCCGGTTTGGCGCGGTCAGCGCGCCAGGCTGTCGAAATCCTCCGGTCCGTGGCGCTCGGGCAGGTCCTGGCTGGTGACCTTGCGGCCCCGGGCGACCGCCGGGCGGGCGAGCAGTTCCTCCACCCAGCGGCCCAGGTGCGGGTAGTCGTCCATCGCCAGGAAGGTGCGCGCATCGTTGTAGACCGTGCCGCGCCAAAGCCCGGCGGCCCAGGGCAGGAAGGCCATGTCGGCGATGGTATAGGCGTCGCCCGCCAGGTAGCGCGTCTCGGCCAGCCGGGTGTCGGCCACGTGCATCAGGCGCTTCACTTCCATCGCATAGCGGTTGATCGCATATTCGATCTTCACCGGGGCATAGGCGTAGAAATGGCCGAACCCGCCGCCCAGGAACGGGGCCGAACCCATCTGCCACATCAGCCACGACAGCGTCTCGGCCCGCGCCGCGCCTTCTCGGGGAAGGAAGGCGCCGAACTTCTCGGCGAGGTAGATGAGGATCGCGCCGCTCTCGAACACCCGCACCGGCTCTGCTCCGCTGCGGTCGACCAGGGCCGGGATCTTGCTGTTGGGGTTGATGTCCACGAAGCCGGTGGAGAACTGGTCACCTTCGTTGATGGCGATCTTCCAGGCATCGTATTCGGCCCCGGCGTGGCCGGCGGCGAGCAGTTCCTCCAGCAGGATGCCCACCTTCTGCCCATTGGGCGTAGCCATCGAATAGAGCTGGAGCGGATGGCGCCCCACCGGCAGATCGCGCTCGTGAGTCGCGCCCGATACGGGCCGGTTCAGCGCGAACAGCGGCGACATCCCCTCGGGCAGCGGCGGCGCCTGCCAGACGGCGGGCGGGACATAGGTCGGGTCTTCGGCCATCGGCGGATCATCCTTCGCTCTGGCCCGCGAGACTGGCGGGGCAGGCCGCGAACCGCAAGCCGCGCGGCTCGCATCGGGCGAAGCGATGCGCCGGGCATCGCCCCGACGGGCGCGGCTCAATCCAGCCGCATCACCCAGCCATGGGGATCGGGCGCTTCGCCGCGCTGGATCGCCACCAGCCGTGCGCGCAGCTTCTGGGTGAGCTGGCCCGGCCCGCCAGAGCCGATCACGAACTCGCCCTTGACCGGATCGGTCACCCGGCCAACCGGGGTGACCACGGCTGCCGTGCCGCAGGCGAAGGTTTCCACCAGCCGGCCCGAGGCGGCATCCTCGCGCCACTGGTCGATCGAATAGCGTTCCTCGCGCACGGTCAACCCTTCCTCGCGGGCGAGGGTGAGCAGGCTGTCGCGGGTGATGCCCGGCAGGATCGTGCCCGAGAGCGGCGGGGTAAGAAGGGTGCCGTCCGCGAAGGCGAAATAGAGGTTCATGCCCCCCAGTTCCTCGATCCACCTGTGCTGCTCGGCATCGAGGAACACCACCTGGTCGTGCCCGTGTTCCATGGCCTCGGCCTGGGGGACGAGGCTGGCGGCATAGTTGCCGCCGCACTTGGCCGCGCCCGTGCCGCCAGGCGCCGCGCGGCTGTAGTGGCTGACCCAGATCGAGACGGCAGGCGCCCCGCTCTTGAAATAGTTGCCGGCCGGGCTGGCGATGACGATGAACTTGTAGCTCTTGGCTGGGCGCACGCCGAGGAAGGCCTCGGTGGCGATCATGAACGGGCGCAGGTAGAGCGAGCCGCCATCGACGCTGGGAAACCACCCGCCATCGACCGCGACCATCTGGCGGCAGGCCTCGACAAACAGCGCTTCGGGCAGTTCCGGCATGGCGAGCCGCCGGGCCGAGGCGTTGAACCGTGCGGCATTGGCCCCGGGCCGGAACAGGGCCATGGCCCCATCGGCGAGGCGATAGGCCTTCAGCCCCTCGAAGATCTCCTGGGCATAGTGGAGCACGGCGGCGGCCGGGTGCAGCGGCAGCGGCGCCAGCGGGCCGACCTGGGCATTGTGCCAGCCGGCCTCCTCGCTCCAGTCGATCGTCACCATGTGATCGGAAAACAGCTTGCCGAAGCCGGGATCGGCCAGGAGCTGGTCGCGCGTTTCCACCGGGACCGGGGCCGGGTGCGCCAGCCGGGTGAAGGTCATCGGGGATTCGGCGATCGTCGCCATAGGCAATTCCTCGGGTGTGCGGTGCGGCGTCTGTGAACGAAAATATCCCAAGACGCAAGTTTGGCGAAATAAATGAAAAGCCCTGCCGGCAATTCGTCGCGGTTTAGGCGGATTTGGGCGTGACGCCAAGCCGGTAATGCGCGCCCGGCGGGCCGGCGGATCGGGCGGGACGGGGCGGGAACAGGCGGCGCGGGCCGGCGCGGTGCAGGCAGGGCGCGGGGTGGGTGAAATGAGAAGGGCAGCACCGCCCGTCAGCGTGCTGCCCTTCACATGGTCAGCGGCCGGAAGTGCCGCCCACGGAGCCTTTATCGCTACGATCACCGGTTAGCGATAATGCTCCGCGCTGCGGATTGCCGACCTCTCTGCTGGACCATGAGACATCGGATCACCTCCTTTCGCGCTGTTTAGCCAAGGGCGCCCGTCTCCGGGCTGGGGCCGGGTGCGCCTGGGGCATTCCTGCCGGGTCGCGAGCCACCGTCCTTGACGCTCAAGATATTGATGTGCGCGGCCACGACAAGACTTGCGCGAATTTAATTTGCCGTCAGAATCAAGGCTTCGGGCTTGCTTCCGGCGACCCTCCCGGGGCCGGTGGCGAAGCGCTCTCCAGCTTCTGGCGGCAGTCCTCGATCACCCGGCTCAGCTCGGGCCAGGCCGGCAGGTAAAGCACTGGCGCGCCCTGCATTTCCACCATGAATCGGCCCCGGCTGAAGGCAATTGCATCCAGCAGCGGATCGAACGGCGCGAGGCTGGCCCGGGCGCCGGCGGCGCCATCCGGGGTCATGGTGAGCAGGCGGCGGGCGCCGGTGGTGGTCACGGCCAGCGGCACCGCGCCGGCGGCCGGCCAGTTTCTCCACAGAATCGTTGCCTGGGCATGGGGATCGCAGGTCAGCCGGGCGAGGGGGGCGCCGCCATAGGGGCCATATTCGGCGATGGACTGGTCGCCCTCCATTCGCCAGCGCCAGGTCCCGGGTGTCTGCGCGGCATCGCGCCAGTCGGCCGGCGGCGGCGGGTCGGCGACGACCGGCGGTGGCGGCGCGGCGGGCGGCGGCGGAGGCGGCGCGGCCGGTGGCGGCGCCGCGCAGGCCGCCACCATCAGCACTGGTGCCAGCAATGGCATCAGCCGGGGCGCCAGCATGGCGCGGCGGGCGGAAACGAAACGGGACTGCGCGCGATTTGCCTTCATCCCCCCGGTATGGAATGAGCGGGCGCCTCCCGACAAGCCCGCAGGCACCGCCCAGTCCATGTCCGACCCAAGCCCGCCCCGTCCCGCCGCCCGACCGGCCAAGGCTCCCAAGCTGCGCGTGGACCAGTTGCTGGTCGAGCGCGGGCTGGCCGAAAGCCGCACCCGCGCCCAGGCGCTGGTCCTGGCGGGCCTGGTCTTTTCGGGCGAGACCAAGCTGGCCAAGCCCGGCCAGCCGCTGCCTGCCGATGCGCCGCTGGAGGTGCGGGGACGCGATCATCCCTGGGTTTCGCGCGGCGGGATCAAGCTGGCCCATGCGCTCGATCACTTCGGCCTTGATCCGGCCGGCGCCACGGCGATGGATATCGGCAGTTCGACCGGCGGCTTCACCGACGTCCTCCTCAGCCGCGGGGCGGACCATGTGTTCGCGGTGGATTCGGGCACCAACCAGCTCGCCTGGAAGCTGCGCCAGGACCCGCGCGTCACCGTGCTTGAACAGACCAGCGCGCGCCTGCTCACGCCCGAGATGATCGACCGGCCCTGCGCTTTCGTGGTCTGCGATGCGAGCTTCATCGGCCTCGCCAAGGTGCTCGATGTGCCCCTGCGGCTTGCCGCGCCGCGCTGCCGGCTGGTGGCCCTGATCAAGCCGCAGTTCGAGGTGGGCAAGGGCGAGGTCGGCAAGGGCGGGGTGGTCCGCGATCCGGCGCTCCACGCCCGGGTCTGCAGCGAAGTGCGCGATTGGCTGGAATCGCTCGGCTGGAGCGTTGATGGCATCGTCGAAAGCCCGATCACCGGGCCGGAGGGCAATGTCGAATTCCTGATTTCGGCACATCGCGGTTGAGCCTTGAAGCGATGGCGCGCATGATCGTCCCGGTTCGGGGCAGGCAAGTCCTACCATTGTGGAGGAATTGCCAGTCGACGCCGGCCCGGCCAATATCGTTTGGGGTCGTAACCGAATCGTCTATTCGCGAGGATACATGAACCAGCTTGCGTCGACCGGTCAGCTCAGGGCATCCCTCCTGCGCTGGGCGCTCGTCCTCGTTCCCGGCGTCGTCCTGCTCGGCTTCGTCTCCGCGCAACTCGCCCGGAGCGGGCCGGACAATCCGTGGTTCGCCGGGCTGGACAAGCCCGCCCTCTATCCGCCGCCCGCCACCTTCGGGATCGTGTGGACCGTGCTCTACCTGCTGATGGGCCTGACCGCGGCGATGATCGGCTCGGCCCGCGGCGCGCGCGGGCGCGGCTTCGCCCTGGCGGTCTTCGCGGTCCAGCTGCTGGTCAACCTCGCCTGGAGCCCGGTGTTCTTCGGCCTCCACCTGATGAGCGCGGCGCTGGGCATCGTGATCGCGCTGGACCTGCTGGTGCTGCTCACCGTGATCCTGTTCGGGCGGGTGCGCCCGCTGGCCGGCGCGCTGCTGCTGCCCTATCTGGCCTGGGTGCTGTTCGCCACGGTGCTCAACTGGCAGTTCCTCCAGCGCAATCCCGATGCCGATGGAATGCCCACGGCGAATGCGGTCACGCGCGTCCAACTCTAGCGGGCGCGATTGCAGGGCTTGCGCGTCCGGCGCTCAGGAACCATGGTGGCGCGATGCAGAGCGACAATCCCCTTTTCGCAGACTTCGCCAAGCTGATGAACAGTGCGGCGGGCACTTTTGCCGGCATGGGCCGCGAGGCACGCGATGCCGCGCGCGAACGCTTCAAGGAAGCCTTCGGCGGCATGGACTTCGTCACCCGCGAGGAATTCGACGCGGTGAAGGACATGGCGGCCAAGGCGCGTGAGGAAGTGGAAGACCTCAAGGCCCGGCTGGCCAAGCTTGAGGCGAAGGGCTGAGCCTCGGAAACTGTCACCACCGCGGTGATTTCCTTGTCCCGCAAACGAACCGGGCGGACCCTCGCAGGCCCGCCCTTTTTCGTTGCCCCAGGCCCGCTCAGGCCGGCAGCAGGTGCCGCTCGGTGGCGATACGGTGGATCGCCTTCTGGAGCTTCTCGAAGGCGCGCACCTCGATCTGGCGCACGCGCTCGCGGCTGACATTGTAGACCTGGCTCAGTTCCTCGAGAGTCTTGGGATCGTCGGCCAGGCGGCGGTCGGTCAGGATCTCGCGCTCGCGCGGGTTGAGCGAACCCATCGCCTCGTTGAGCAGTTCGCGCCGGTAGCGTGCCTCCTCGGCATCGGCCACGGTCTCGTCCTGCAAGGGGCGATCGTCGGCCAGCATATCCTGCCACTGGCTTTCGGAATCCTCGCGCATCGAGATGTTGAGCGAGGCATCGCCGCCCATCATCATGCGCCGGTTCATGTTGATCACTTCCTGCTCGGACACGCCGAGATCGGTGGCGATCTTCCTCAGGTGCTCGGGCTTGAGATCGGCGTCCTCGTAGGCGTCGAGGTTCTTCTTCATCCGGCGCAGGTTGAAGAACAGCTTCTTCTGCGCCGCCGTGGTGC
>NZ_JBHRTQ010000007.1:6619-111183 GCF_042646485.1 Novosphingobium bradum
TTGACGCCCTGCATCAGGCCGATGTTGCCCTCGCTGATCAGCTCGGACACCGGCAGGCCATAGCCGCGATAGCCCATGGCGATCTTGGCGACGAGCCGCAGGTGGCTGGTCACCAGCTGGGCGGCGGCATCGGTGTCTCCATGTTCGGAGAACCGCTTGGCCAGCATATATTCCTGTTCCGCGGTCAGCACCGGGAACTTGCGGATTTCCGACAGGTAGCGGTTGAGGCTGGCCTCGCCGCCCAGTGCCGGAACCACCGGAAGATTGCGTTGCTTACTCACTGTACCAACCCGTCCTTTCCGTGTCGGCCGGAGGGGTCGACCCTAGCAGGCATCGACGGTTCCGGCCACCTTTCGGGGCAATGGAAAACATGATCACTCTGATCGGTTACTGCCGAGTTGCCGCAGCAGTTCCCGCATATCCGAAGGGACAGAGCTGGTGAACCGCAGGGGCGTGCCGGTAACCGGATGGATGAACCCCAGTGTGGCGGCATGAAGCGCCTGCCGCTGGAAGCCGAGCTTGCCGAGAAGGGGGCGCAATCGCGAAGGTGTGCGTCCATAGACCGGATCGCCCAGTAGCGCATGGCCGATTGACGCAAGGTGAACGCGCACCTGGTGGGTTCGCCCGGTCTCCAGCCGGCACTCGACCAGCGCCGCAGGGCCAAGCCCTTCGAGCACCTTGTAATGGGTGACCGCGTGCTTGCCGCGATTGTCGCCCACCAGCGCCATCTTCTTGCGGTTGGAATCCGACCGCCCGATGTTGCCGCGCACCGTGCCCGCAAGGGGCGATGGCACCCCGGCGGTGATCGCCAGGTAGGCCCGCTCGATCGAATGGTCGGCAAATTGCCGGGCCAGCCCCTCGTGCGCGGCATCGCTCTTGGCCACCACCAGCAGGCCGCTGGTATCCTTGTCGATCCGGTGGACGATCCCGGGCCGCGCCACCCCGCCGATGCCGGAAAGCTGGCCCCCGCCATTCTGGGCACAGTGATGGAGCAGGGCGTTGACCAGCGTGCCATCGAGATTGCCGGCGGCCGGATGGACCACCAGCCCGGCCGGCTTGTCGACCACCACCAGGTGTTCGTCCTCGAACACGATGGCCAGCGGAATGTCCTGGGCGGCGGCCTCGGCCGGCACTGCCTCGGGCACGGTAATGGCAAAGGCGGTGCCGGCATCGGGCTTGAGCGAGGCCTGCGAAACGACCTTGCCCCCCAGCGTGATCCGGCCCTCGCCGAGCAGGGCTTTCACCCGCTCGCGGCTCAGTCCGGTCGCGTCCGCCAGCGCCCGGTCGAGCCGCTGCCCGCCGGTGGCGATCACGCCATCAAGAATGCTGTCCTGTCCCCCCATTGTTCCGGCCATATGGGGAGGTTTCCGGAGCGCGCAAGTGGCGCGAATGTCACAGTCCGGCGCCGGAAATTCGGGTCTAGCCAAGTTCCGCTCGGCCTGAGCCTGTCGAAGGCCCACGAGCCACGCCTCCCCCAATCATGGCCCCGAACGCGACTTTGCCAAGTCGGAAATCCGCTGCCAGTCCCCCGCGACCAGCGCCTCCTTCTTCGCCCGGCTCCATCCCTTGAGCTTGCGCTCGGCGGCAAAGGCATCATCGCGCGTCTGGAAGCTGTCCGACCAGATCAATGCCACCGGCCGCCGCTTCGCCGTGTACCCGCCAAGCGCACCGGTTGCGTGCTGGGCCATGCGCTGCTCCAGATCGTCGGTATGCCCAGCGTAGTAGGATCCGTCGGCGCAGCGCAGGAGGTAGGCATAGAAGGCCATGGGGCAGGGGATATGCCGCGCGTGGGCCTTCGACAAGCTCAGGCCGAGCGGAGGACGGAATCCGATTTTGACTCCGCTCAGGCTGAGCTTGTCGAAGCCCCCTGCGACGAGCACATTGGCCGCCCATGCCCCTCTCCCTCGCCCCCGCCGCCGCACAGGCCATGCTCGCCGCCGCCCGCGCCGCGCACCCGCGCGAAGCCTGCGGGTTGCTGCTGGGCGAGGGCGCGCGCATCCTTGCCGCCACCCGGGCCGCCAATGTCCACCCCGAACCCCTGCGCCATTTCGAGATCGATCCTGTCGCGCTCATTGCCGCCCACAAGGCCGCGCGGGGTGGCGGGCCGCAGGTGCTGGGCTACTGGCATTCCCACCCCAATGGCCTGGCGCGGCCCTCCGATACCGACCGCGCCCATGCCTGTGGCGATGGCCGGGCCTGGGCAATCGTCGCAAATGGAGCGATCAGCCTGTGGGTTGACGGGCCGAACGGTTTCGCGGCGCTTTCCTAGTCGGCAGAGGGCGGTTAAGGCGGGCAGGCAGGGCGGGAAGCCGCACCCCCGCGAAGGGGGCGCAATTCGGCCCTTGAACCGTGTCAACTTCGTCAACTTGTTCAGCAGGGCCGTACTCCAGATGAATGATGCCTCGCTCGATCTGGCCGCTCTGCTCTGTTCGCGCCTGTGTCACGATATGCTCAGCCCCGTGGGGGCGCTCAGCAACGGCCTGGAACTGCTGGCCGACGAAAAGGACGCCGATATGCGCGGCCGCATCGTCGACCTGCTCGAACAGAGCGCCAAGGCCAGCGCCGACAAGCTCAAGTTCTTCCGTCTTGCCTTCGGCGCCGCCGGCGGCTTCGGCGACATGGTCCCGGTCGATGAGGCGCGCGGCGTGATCGATGCGCTGGTCGGCAACAACGGCCGGATCGAGGCGCGCTGGGCGATGGATGGCGGGATGCTGCCCAAGCCGGCGATCAAGACGCTGCTCAACCTCGCGCTGATCGGGATCGAGGCGCTGGTGCGCGGTGGCACGCTCGATCTGGGGGCCGAACTGAGGGAAGGCGAAAGCGAGATCGTGGTGCGCGCCGCCGGCCCGCGCCTCGCCTTCGATCCGCTGGTCGGCAAGGCGCTCCAGGGCACGCTCGCCCCGGCCGACCTGTCAAGCAAAACGGCGCCGGCCGCCATGCTGCGCCAGCTCGCCCGGGGGCTGGGCGGCGAAGTCCAGTCGATCCTCACCGAAGACGCGCTCCTGCTGGGCGCGGTCCTTCCGATCCGGTAGGCGGCCGGGCGTGGACCTTCGCCGCTGGCTCGTCCACCGCGAGGTCGCGTCGCCCAATTTCAACGCGCGCCGGGCGCCGGTCAGCATGGTGGTGCTGCACTATACCGGGATGCGAAGCGCGGCCGAGGCGCTGGAGCGGATGTGCGATCCGGCCGCCGAGGTTTCCGCCCATTACATGATCGACGAGGATGGCACGGTCACCCAGCTGGTCGACGAGGACCACCGCGCCTGGCACGCCGGAAAGTCGTGGTGGCGCGGGACGACCGACGTGAACTCGGCCAGCGTGGGGATCGAACTGGTCAACCCGGGCCACGAATTCGGCTACCGCCCCTTTCCCGAAGCCCAGATCGAGGCGCTGCTCCCGCTGCTCGCCGATATCGTCAAGCGCCACGACGTGCCGCGCGCCAACGTGGTGGGCCATTCCGACATTGCCCCGGCGCGCAAGCAGGATCCGGGCGAACTGTTCCCGTGGGAGCGCCTCGCGCGGCTGCGCCTGGCCCTGCCGGTCCCGGCGCTCAAGATGCGCCTGATGTTCGACAATCCCGGCGCCTTCACCCTCGCGCTCGAACGCTTCGGGTATGACATCACCGATGCCACGGCCGCCGTCCGCGCCTTCCAGCGCCGCTTCCGCCCGCGCCTGATCGATGGCGAGATCGACGGCGAATGCGGTGCCCTGCTGTTCGAACTCCTGCTCGAACGCGATCTTGGACGTGCGCGCTAGCGCGTGCTAGGGCGAGGCCGCGCCAGGGGGCCGGGCAGCCGCGTCCTTCGACAAGCTCAGGATGAGCGGGTTGGGGGACGAGGAAAGTCCGGGCTCCACGAAACAAGGGTGGCGGGTAACGCCCGCCGGCTCCGGAGCAATCCGGGGCAAGGGAAAGTGCCACAGAGAGCAGACCGCCGATGGGTCGCAAGACCACAGGCAAGGGTGAAAGGGTGCGGCAAGAGCGCACCGGGGTCTTGGCAACAAGGCCCGCATGGCAAACCCCACCCGGAGCAAGACCGAATAGGGGCGGCGCGTTCCTTCGGGGACAGGCGTGTTTCGCGCCGGACCGCCCGGGTTGGTCGCTTGAGCGTCGCAGCAATGCGCCGCCTAGAGGAATGGCTGCCCCCGCCGATACGGTCTCTCATGGGATACCGTCGGCGGGACAGAACCCGGCTTACAGGCTCCCTGGCGTTAGGATTTCGAGAATGGGCCAGCGCAGCGCGCGCAGCGAACAATCGGTGCGCCTTGTTTGCCGCCGGGCTAGGGTATAGTCCTTTTTCAACGCCAGGGGTCGCGCCAAACTGCGGATTTGAAAAGGAGAGGCTCTTGCTGTCCTACGTTCACGTCAGTTCGCTGGTGACCCAGATGCCGGCCGGATCGAATCAGTGGCAGGCCGTGGTCGATGCCCTGGTCGATATGTGGCTGCTCGACTACGGGTCCTATTCGCCCGGTGGCGAGGTGGTGGAAACCACCAACCAAGGGTTCTCCTACCTCTTCGACATTGCAGCACAGCGTCTGATCGCGGCCTGGGGCGTGAGCAGCGGCAAGAATACCGAGCCGCGCCCTGCCTCGCGCATGGCCGGCGCGCCATTGGGCGGGCCGGAAGGGTACCATCGCGGCCACGCCATCCCGCACACGCTGGGCGGAGGCACCGATATCAACCTCGTCCCGCAGGCAGGCTGGATCAACGTCGGCCCGTTCCGCCCACTGGAGAAGACGGCGGTAGCAACGCCAGGCGCGTTCTATTTCACGTACTGGACTTACCGCAGTGCCACTGGCCAGCGTCCGACGGGCGTTGAACAGGGCTTGCTCCAGCCAGGACAACCGGCCGAAGTGGTGCCGCACGGGAACTAGATTGAATCGGAATTTGGCGCGGCTGTTCCGGCGCTTCAATCCCCAATCGCGCGGTCGAGCGCGGGATCAAGGCGCGCCGGGATCAGCAGGTAGCGCGTGCCGTTGGGCGCGGCCGGCGGAAACCGGCCCGCACGCACGTTCACCTGGATCGAGGGCAGCAGCAGGCGCGGCGCGGCAAGCCCGGCATCGCGCTCCTGCCTGATGGCAACGAATGCCTCCTCGCTGACCTCGTCGGCCACCTGCACCGAGTGGTCGCGCTGCTCGCCGACCGTGGTCTCCCAGGCATAGTGGTCGCGCCCGGGTGCCTTGTAGTCGTGGCACATGAACAGGCGGGTCTCGCGCGGGAGCGCCAGCAGGCGGCGAATCGAGCGGTAGAGCGTGGCCGCATCGCCGCCGGGAAAGTCGGTCCGCGCCGTGCCGTAGTCGGGCATGAACAGGGTATCGCCCACGAAGACCGCGTCGCCCACCTTGTAGCTGACGTCGGCGGGGGTGTGGCCGGGCGTGGCGATCACCTCCACCTCCAGTTCGCCCAGGGCAAAGCGCTCCCCATCGGCGAACAGGCGGTCGAAATCGCCGCCGTCCGGCTTGAGATCGGCGATGGCGAAGATCGGGCGGAACACATCCTGGACCAGTCCGATCCGGTCGCCGATACCCAACTCGGCCCCGGTCCGTGCCTTGAGCCAGGGCGCGGCGGTCAGGTGATCGGCATGGGCATGGGTTTCGACGACCAGAACGATCTGCCAGCCCCCGGCCTCTGCCGCGGCCAGGATCGTATCGGCCGAGCGAGTCTCGATCCGGCCCGAGGCGGGCTCGAAGTCCAGAACCGGGTCGATCACCATGGCCTGGCGCGTGGCCGGATCGCCGACCAGGTAGCTGACGGTGAAGGTCGCCTCGTCGAAGAAGGCCTGGATGTAGGGCTGGGCGGGCATGAAATCCTCCTGTGCGGCCGTTGACTTTATATTCGTATAACCTAAATTAGCAAACAGTTATTGAAATGCGGGGCGGGAGGACCGCCCACAGTGCCAGGAGACTTGCCCGTGCCCACCACCCTAACACCTCACGAAGCGCGCCGCCGCATCGAAGCCGGCGCGCTGCTGGTTGATATCCGCGATCCGGACGAATATGCCCGTGTGCACATTCCCTGCGCGCGCAATGTTCCGCTCGCCCGGCTCGGACGTATCGAGGATGCGCCGGAAGTCATCTTTCATTGTCGCTCCGGGATGCGGACGACCGCAAGTGCCCAGGCCCTTGCCGCCTGTACCGACGCCCCGGTCTATCTCATGGAAGGCGGCCTCGATGCCTGGCGCCGGGCCGGGCTCGATTGCCGCGTCGATCGCGGGCAGCCGCTGGAGATCATGCGCCAGGTGCAGATCGGAGCCGGCACCCTTGCGCTTCTCGGAGTCTTGCTCGGCCTGACCGTGTCGCCGGCCGGATTCGGCCTGTCGGCCTTCGTGGGGGCGGGGCTGCTCGTGGCCGGCCTGACCGGCTGGTGCGGCATGGCCCGCCTGCTGGCCTTGATGCCATGGAACCGCCGGGGCCTGTCGGGGTGAGCCGATGGACCCGCAGATGATCGCCGCAGGGCTCGCCGCCGGCGCGGCGATCGGTCTTGTCCTCGGCCTGGTGGGCGGCGGCGGGTCGATCATCGCCGTGCCGCTGCTGGTCTACCTGGTCGGCGTGGCCTCGCCCCATGCGGCGATCGGCACGGCGGCCGTCGCGGTCGCGCTCAACGCGCTGGCGGGGCTGGCCGGCCATGCTCGGGCGGGCACGGTCAAGTGGCCCTGTGCGCTCACCTTTTCGCTGGCCGGGGTGGCGGGGGCCACCATGGGCGCGCACCTGGGCAAGGCGATGGACGGCCAGCGCCTGCTGGCCCTGTTCGGGGCGATGATGGTGGTGGTGGGCCTGGCCATGCTGCGCCCGCGCCGGTCGCCCGAAAATCCCGACGTCCGCCTGACCCGGGCCAGTGCCGGCAGCCTGCTGCCCCGGCTGGTCCCGGCCGGGCTGGGCGTGGGGTTGCTGGCCGGGTTCTTCGGGATCGGCGGCGGCTTCCTGATCGTGCCGGCGCTGATCGCGGCCACGGGGATGCCGCTGCGAAGCGCGGTCGGCACCTCGCTGGTTTCGGTCGCGGCGCTGGGGCTGACGACCGCCGCCTCCTATGCCCTCTCGGGCTATGTCGAATGGGGGCTGGTGGCCCTGCTGGTGGCCGGCGGCCTCGCCGGCGCGCTCATCGGGATTGCCGCGGGCAAGCGGCTGGCCGGCGCCAAGCGGGCGATGGAAATCGGCTTCGCCCTGCTGGTCGTGGCGGTCGGCGCCTACGTGGTGGTGCGCGGGCTGGGCTGAAGCCATCGGCGCCGCCGCGCTCCTCAGCCGCGCGAGGGGACGGTCTGGAACACCGGCACGCCTTCCGGGCAGGCGTGGTAGACCTGCTTCTCGCCGGCGAAGATCACCGAATCGGCCTGGCCGAACAGGGCCGGATCATCGAGCGTCCCGGCCTTGACGATGACCGCGCCCGGCACCTGGGGCGAGCGGCTGAGCAGCGGGGTGCCGCAATCGCGGCAGAACTCGCGCGTCACCGGGGCGGCGATGTCGGAGCGGGTGAAGCGGCCCGGCTCGCCCCGGGTATAGGCAAAGGCGCTTTGCGGCACGACCGCCGCCACCGTGCCCGCGCCGCCCGAGGCGTGCTGGCACTCGCGGCAATAGCACAGCATCTTCATCAGGAATTCGCCCGAGAGGTGATAGCGCACCGCCCCGCAATAGCATCCGCCATCTGCTTCCATGGTTCCTGCTCCCTTTGCGTCAGACCCGCCCGACGCTGCTGTAGGCAAAGCCCTTGGCGCGCACTTCGTCGGGCCGGTAGACGTTGCGAAGATCGACCAGCACCGGCGCCCTCGCCAGGGTCTTCACCCGGTCGAGGTCCAGGGCGCGGAAGGCGTCCCATTCGGTGACGAGGGCCACGGCATCGGCGCCGGTCACCGCCTCGTAGGTGCTTTGGGCCATGGCCACGCCGGGCATCAGCGGGGCGGCCATGTCCATGCCTTCCGGATCATAGGCGACCACGTCCACGCCGGCATCCTGCAAGGTCTGGGCAATGGCGATCGAGGGGGCGTCGCGCATATCGTCGGTGTTGGGCTTGAAGGTCAGGCCGAGCAGGGCAACCTTCTTGCCGCGCGCCGCCTCCGCGCCGCCCAGCGCTTCGAGCACCTTGCGGCCCATCGCGCGCTTGCGGGTTTCATTCACCTTGGCCACGGCCTCCACGATCCGCAGCGGGCTGTCGTAGTCCTCCGCCGTCTTGAGCAAGGCCAGCGTGTCCTTGGGGAAGCACGAGCCGCCATAGCCGGGGCCGGGGTGGAGGAACTTGGCGCCGATGCGGTTGTCGAGGCCGATCCCGCGCGCCACGTCCTGCACGTCGCCGCCCACCTTCTCGCACAGGTCGGCGATCTCGTTGATGAAGGTGATCTTGGTGGCGAGGAAGGCGTTGGCCGCGTACTTGATCATCTCGGAGGAACGGCGGCTGGTGAACAGCAGCGGCGCCTGGTTGAGGAACAGCGGGCGGTAGACCTCGCGCATCACCTCGCGGCCGAATTCGTCCTCGGCGCCGATCACGATCCGGTCGGGGCGCTTGAAATCGCCGATCGCCGCGCCCTCGCGCAGGAATTCGGGGTTGGAGACGACCGAGACCCGGTGCGGCAGCCCGGCTGCGCCGATGATCCGCTCCACCTCGTCGCCGGTGCCGACCGGCACGGTCGACTTGGTGACCACGACCGCCGGGTTCTTCAGGTTCTCCGCGATTTCCTGCGCCACGGCATAGACATAGGACAGGTCGGCATGGCCATCGCCGCGCCGGCTGGGGGTGCCCACCGCGATGAAGATCGCCTGGGCGCCGTCGATCCCCTCGGCCAGCGAGGTGGTGAACGAGAGGCGCCCGGCCTTGACGTTGCTGGACACCAGTTCGGCCAGCCCCGGCTCGTAGATCGGCATGACCCCGGCATCGAGGCGCTCGATCTTGCCCGGGTCCTTGTCGATGCAGACCACGTCGTGGCCGAAATCGGCCAGGCACGCCCCCGAGACCAGGCCGACATAGCCCGATCCGACCATCGCGATCTTCATGCAATACTCCGTGTGTGAATGGCGATGCGACCCGCCTCCTCGCGCGCCTCGATCAGGCGGCGGGTGGTGCCCTCAAGCGCGAGGGCGGTGAGACGGCCCGAGAAATAGGCGCCGGTATCGATGCCGATCCGGTTGGGCAGGACTTCGGCCTCGTCGGTGATGGTGTGGCCGTGGACCACGATGGCCCCGTGATCGCCGGGATGGCTGAGGAACGGCTCGCGAATCCAGCGCAGGTCCCCCTGCCGCTGCCGCTCGATCGGCACGTCCGGCATGATGCCGGCATGGACGAACAGATAGTCGCCCAGGCGGATCCAGTCCTCGAACCCGGCGAGGAAGGCGAGGTCGGCCGGTGGGATCGCCTCGGCCATCAGCCCCTGAACCTCTTCGAAGCTGGCCGCCTGGAAGGCCTCGGCGTTCACCGGGTAGGATAACAGGGTCTCGCGCCCGCCGTGCTTGAGAAAGGTGCGGAGCACGTCGACACTGCCGAGCGATTGGAGCAGCATTTCCTCGTGGTTGCCGGCAATGAACCGCACCGGCCGCCGCCCGGCCCATTCGCGCGCCAGGGCGATCACGCGAGCGCTGTCCGGCCCGCGATCGACCAGGTCGCCCAGCAGGATCACGGTGGTTTGCGCCGGACCGGCGGCGGCGTCATCGGCCTCGATCGCGGCGATCAGCGGCTCCAGCAGGTCGGCACGGCCGTGGATGTCGCCCAGCGCATAGGCCCGCTGGCCCGCGGGAACGGCGGCGCTCCGGCGCTCCGGCTGGGCGCGCAGCAAGGTCTTGAGGGCGTTCAGCATGAAAATGGGCAGCTTGGCGGTCGGGCGTTGCGGTGCGGTATAGGGAGCCAAGGCCAAGCGCACAACCGCCCGGGTGGAACTGCGTAGGGCGGCGACGGCTGGCGGCAACCACGCGGGCTTGTGCGGCGCGGCGCTCAGGCTAGACAGGCGCCGATGCACCATTGGAACTCCGCGATGAACCGCCTTGCCTGCCTGCTCCTTCCCACTCTGCTCGCGCCCGCCGCCGCCATGGCCCAGGACGTGCCCGAGAGCGCGGCGCTCACCTGGTCGGGCAATGTCGCGCTGGTCAGCGACTACCGGTTTCGCGGCGTTTCGCAGTCGGGCGGGGATGCGGCGGTGCAGGGCGGGATCACCGCCACCCACCAGAGCGGAATCTATGCCGCGGTCTGGTCAAGCTCGATCGATTTCTCCAGGCTGGGGGCGAGCGCGGTCTATGGCAGCCAGGAACTGGACCTCACCGCCGGCTGGAGCCGCGAGATCGCCTCGGGGCTGACCGCCGACCTGGGGCTGGGCTTCTATGCCTATCCCGGCGGCCACCTGGGCAAGGCCGATTTTTTCGAAACCTATGGCTCGCTCGCCACCACCTATGGCCCGGCGCGGCTCAAGCTGGGGGTCAACTATGCCTGGCCGCAGGATAGCCTGGCGGGCCGGCACAATGTCTACCTCTATGGCAGCGCCGATGCGGCAATCCCCTCCACCCCGCTGACCCTCAACGCCCGGTTGGGCTGGCAGGACGGCGCGCTGGCCGGGGCGTGGCTGGCCAGCGGCGGCGCACAGCGCCACGGGTGGGACTGGTCGGTGGGCGCCAGCGCCACGGTGCTGGGCCGGTTGACCCTGGGGGCCAGCTATGTCGGCACCAGCGGACCGTCGCTGCCCGGAGTGACCGACGACCAGCTGGTCGGCACCCTCTCGGTCGCCTTCTGATCCCCCGCCATCCCGGAAAGCCTGCCATGATCCACTACCTGCACACCATGATCCGCGTGACCGATCCCGAGGCCACCGTGCGCTTCTTCCAGCTGATCGGGCTGGAGGAAGTGCGCCGCAACGATAACCCGAAGGGCCGCTTCACCCTGATCTTCCTCGCCGCGCCGGGCCAGGCCGGGCAGGCCGAGGTGGAACTGACCTGGAACTGGCCGCCGGAAGATGGCTCCGCGCCCGAGGCCTACACCGGCGGGCGCAATTTCGGGCACCTCGCTTACCGGGTGGATAATATCTATGAAGCCTGCCAGCGCCTGATGGATGGCGGGGTGACGATCAACCGCCCTCCGCGCGATGGCTACATGGCCTTCGTTCGCACGCCCGACGGGATCTCCGTGGAACTGCTCCAGGCCGGTGAGCGGCTGGCCCCGGCCGAGCCCTGGGCCTCGCTGCCCAACGTGGGCGCCTGGTGATCAGCGCGGCCGGCTGAACCGCAGCAGGCCGTAGCCGAGCAGGGCCGACAGCGCCGATCCGCCCAGGATGCCCAGCCTGGCCTGTTCGACCAGCGCCGGCGCGGCGGGGAAGGCGAGCGTGGCGATGAACAGGCTCATGGTGAAGCCGATCCCGCACAGCGCGGCCAGTCCCCAGAGCTGAAGCCAGCTTGCCCCCGCCGGCAGGGCGGCAAGGCCGGTGGCGCGGGCCAGCGCCAGCGCGCCGAGCACGCCCGCCTGCTTGCCCAGGAACAGGCCCGCGCCCACCGCCAATGGCAGGGAGGAAAGCGGCCCGGCCATGCCCGTGGCCGACAGGGCCACCCCGGCATTGGCCAGGCCGAACAAGGGCACGATCAGGTAGGCGCTCCACGGCGCCAGCCCATGCTCGAAGCGCAGGAGCAGGCTGTCGCCCCGCCAGCGGCCGGGCCTGAGCGGCACGGTGAAGGCGGCGAGCACCCCGGCCACCGTCGCATGGACGCCCGAACACAGCGTGCAATACCATAGAACCGCGCCCAGCAGGGCAAAGGGCAGGGCGTGATCCACCCTGAGCCGGCCGATCAGCGCCATCAGCGCCAGAACCCCCGCCGCGCCCAGCAGCCAGCCGGGCTGGATCGCGGGGGTATAGGCGAGCGCGATGATCGCCACGGCGCCAAGATCGTCGACGATCGCCACGGTCAACAACAGCAGCCGCAGCGCGGGCGGAACATGGCGCCCGGCCAGCGCCAGCACGCCCACGGCAAAGGCGATGTCGGTGGCGGCGGGAATTGCCCAGCCGGCGCCAAGCCCCGGCGTGCCGCCCGCCAGCGCGAGATAGACCAGCGCCGGCATGGCCATGCCCGCCCCGGCCACCAGCACCGGCAGGCGCCGCCGCGCCGCCGTGGCCAGTTCGCCATCCAGCACCTCGCGCTTGATTTCGAGGCCGACGACGAAAAAGAACACTGCCATCAAGGCATCGTTGATCCACAGGTCCAGCGTGGCGAGCCTGGGGATCGGGCTGAACGGCAGGGGTGCGGCAAACAGCGCGTGGTAGCCATGGGCCAGTGGCGAATTGGCCAGGGCCAGCGCCGCCGCCGCCGCCGCGATCAGCAATAGCCCGGCCCCGGCCTCGCCACCCGCCAGAACCATCAGCCGGGTCGCGCTGCGCGAAAGAATATGCCGGCGGTGCCTGATCATCGTGCCGTCATGGTGGAGGCGTTAAGGGTTTGCAAGGAGTCTGCAATGGATTACGGTCCGCTCTAGGGGTTTTTACAGGGGGTTGGTGGCATGGCCTTTGCGGCCCATGCATTGGTGACGGTTCCGCTGGCCGCGGCTGCCTTCGCCGTGGGCGCGCTGCCGTGGCTGCAAGTCGTCCAGTACGAGCTCACCCTGTTCGCGGGCTTCTGGTTCGTGGTCGGCATGGCCGACGAGATGGCGGTCGATGCCGTCTGGGGCTGGCTGCTGTTGCGCGGCCGGGTCCGCTCGCCGCGCCTCGCCGATGGCCTCGCCCGGCGCGAGCTGGCCGGGATCGCGGCGGTGTTCATCCCCACCTGGCAGGAAGCCGGCGTGATCGGGGCCACCGTCGCCCATGCGCTTGAAGCCTGGCCTCAGGCGAACCTCAGGCTCTATGTCGGCTGCTACCGCAACGATCCGGACACGGTGGCGGCGGTCATGGCGGCGGCGGGCGGCGATTCCCGGCTGCGGCTGGTGGTCCATGACCGCGATGGCCCGACGACCAAGGCCGATTGCCTCAACCGGCTTTACGGCGCGCTGTGCGAGGATGAACTGCGCCAGGGCCAGCGCGCCCGCTCGGTCGTGCTCCACGATGCCGAGGACATGGTGCATCCCGCCGCCCTGTTCGTGCTCGATGCCGCGCTGCACGAGGCCAGCTTCGTCCAGTTGCCGGTGCGTCCCGAACCGCAGCGCGGCTCGCGCTGGGTGGCCGGGCACTATGGCGACGAGTTCACCGAAAGCCATGCCAAGGCGATGGTGGTGCGCGATGCGCTGGGCGCCGCGCTGCCGGCCGCGGGCGTGGGCTGCGCGATCGCCCGCAACGTGCTCACGGACCTGGCGCGCGAGCGCAAGAGCGAACTGGCCCGCGAGCAGGGGGTGATCCTCACCCGACAGGCTGGCCCCTTCGCCTCCGAATGCCTGACCGAGGATTACGAGATGGGCTGGCGGATCGCGCGCGGCGGCCATGTCGCCCGGTTCCTGCGCCTGCGCGATGGCGAGGGGCAGCTGATCGCCACCCGCTCCTACTTTCCCGCCACGATCGATGCGGCGGTGCGCCAGAAGGCGCGCTGGGTCCATGGCATCGCCTTCCAGGGCTGGGACCGGCTGGGCTGGGGCGGC
This sequence comes from Novosphingobium bradum, assembly GCF_042646485.1. Classification (NCBI taxonomy): domain Bacteria; kingdom Pseudomonadati; phylum Pseudomonadota; class Alphaproteobacteria; order Sphingomonadales; family Sphingomonadaceae; genus Novosphingobium; species Novosphingobium bradum. The sequence continues at coordinate 20,127 of NZ_JBHRTQ010000007.1, forward strand.
CGCGCGGTCGACCTGTGGATGGCCGCGCGCGACCGGCGCGGGCCGCTGGTCGCGCTGGTCCTGTTCGTCGCCTATGTGCTGGTGGTGACCGGCGGGGTGCTGGCCGCGGCGGAAGTGGCCGGGCTGGTCCGGCCCCTGCCGCAGCCGCCCGAGCTCAGGGCGCTGATCGTGCTGTGCCTGGCCGGGCTGTGCTGGCGCATGGCCATGCGCTTCGTGTTCACCGCCCGCGAATATGGCGCGAAGGAGGGGCTGCTGGCGGTTCTGCGGATCCCGGTGGCCAATATCATCGCCATCGTTGCCGGGCGGCGCGCCATCACCGCCTATGTGCAAAGCCTTGCCGGCAGCGCGGTGCGCTGGGAAAAGACCGCGCATCACGGCCACCCGGCCCTGCGCCTGCCCACCACGGCCAGCGCCTGATGGCCCATGGCCGCGCCCGGGGCCAGCCGCTGCTGGTGTTGGCCGTGCTGCTGTCCGGCTGGATCGGCGCGCGGGCGCTGGCCTGGAACCTGCTGCCCGACGCGCCGGAATATGCCGTGGTGGCGGCCGTGCCCGACGCGGCGCCGGCCCAGCCCGCGCACCTTGCCGAACCCGCGCCGCACAAGCAGGCTCATGGCGCGAATCCGGTCGCGCAGGCGCCGGCCGCGCCCGCGCTCCTGCCGCCGGCCTGGCAGCGCGACGCCACGCCGCTGGCGCCGGTCGCCACGCCCGTGCCGGCCGTCCGCCCGCTTCCCGAACCAGTGCCGCTGGCTCCCGAAACGCTGGCCTCTGGAACACTGGCCGGCCCGGTCGCTCCCGCCTCTGCCGCCACCCGGCGCATGATGGCGGCCGGCGGCCACCAGATGCTGTGGCTGGCGGCGGCGGCCATGCTGCCGATGCCGGCCGATCTCGCCGCGCCGACCGTCCGCCGCCCCGGTCCGCGCGGGGCCGGCCTGCCGCGCTGGTCGGCCGATGGCTGGGTGTTCCTGCGGCGCGGCGGCGGCGATCCGATCACCTTCCCGCGGCTCAGCGGCGGCGGCAACTATGGCTCCAGCCAGATGGGCGCGGTCCTGCGCTACCGCATCGCGCCCGATAGCCCCCACCGCCCGGCGCTTTACCTGCGCGGCGCGGGCGCGCTCAACGGCACGCGCGAACAGGAGGTGGCGCTGGGCGCCTCGGCGCGCCTGATGCCGCGCCTTCCCGTGGCGGCCATGGCCGAACTGCGCGCCACCCGCGATGGCCAGGGGCTGTCCGCCCGCCCGGCCGTTGCGCTGGTCAGCGAACTCGCGCCGCAGACCTTGCCGCTGGGCTTCACCGGCGAGGCCTATGTCCAGGCCGGCTGGGTCGGCGGGCGTGCGGCCACGGCCTATGTCGATGGCCTGGTGCGGGCCGAGCGCGGGGTGATGACAGGGCACGGGCTGGACCTGCGCGCCGGTGCCGGCGCCTGGGGCGCGAAGCAGCGCGGCGCCGCCCGGCTCGATGTCGGCCCGGTCGCCAGCGTCAGGGTTTCACTGGGCGATACGACCAGCGCCCGCCTCGAGGCGGACTGGCGCTTCCGCATTGCCGGCCGCGCCCATCCCGGCTCCGGCCCCGCGCTGACGCTTTCCGCCGGCTTCTAGTTTTCCTCACCCGATCGCAGCCACGCAGGCAGCCATTCGGGCGCAACGTCGGCCACCCGCAGGTGATCGACCGCCAGCCCCAGTTCGGGATAGGCCATGCGCCGACGCTCGGGATCGGACCGGGCGAGGGGGACCACCAGCAGGCGGCGGGACACCTTCTGGCGCCAGTTCATCCGCGCGGTGTTTTCCTGGCCAACGTAGCAGCCCTTGGTGAAGCTCACCCCGTTCAGCTCGGCGGCATTGCATTCGAGCCACAGCGTCTGCCCGTCGCCCAGTTCGGCGCGGCCCTCGGTCACCCCCAGGCGCAGGCGGTGGGCCAGCCATTCGGCATCGGCGCTTTCGGCATCGTCGGCATCGAGCGGCGCCACCCAGCGCTCGCCCAGCGCGGCCATGCGCGGGTCGGACGAGGCGCCGTCGCCGATGTGGCCGCGCCAGTGCACGGCCACGTCCCGGTCCACCCCGATCGCGATCTTGCGGCGCAGCCGGTAGAGCGAGAGCCGCCGCACCAGCGCGTCGGCCGCATCGGCCTCGCAATCGAGCAGAAGGTCGGCGCCCGAAGGCCAGACGATGAAATCGAACAGCGCCTTGCCCTGCGGGGTCAGCAGGCCGCACCACACCGGGAGCAGCCCGGCCACGTCATGGGTGACCAGCCCCTGGAGAAAGCCGACCGCATCCTCGCCCGGTTCGGGGGAAAGCCGCACCACGGCGCGCGAGAACAGGCGGGTTGCACTCATGGGCGGGTCACTGCGCGATTTTCTGGGGCCATGGCAGGGCTTATGGCCGGGCAATGGCCGGCGCGGCAAGCCGGTTCCTTCACCGGGGCCGATTGGGGCAGGAGGTGAGCGCCGCCATGCCGGATTGGCGCGCGCCCGGCCGCTTGCTAGGACAGGCCATGGTTCACCCCCTTTCCGGTTGTGCCGCGCGCGGCATGGCGCTGCCCGCTCTGCTGCTGGCGGCGGCGCTGGCCGGTTGCTCGGGCGAAAAGCCGGCCGATCGCCGGGCCGACCAGGACCCGGCCGTGGCCGCCGCCCTGGCCGAGCAACTGATGACCGATCCCGATCTCGCCCGGATCAACCCCGAAAACCGCGTCCTGGCCGGCGGCGGCCCGCCGTCCGCGCGGATTCCGCTGGACGACCGTTCACCCCAGGCTCTGGCCCGCGCCCGCGCCGATGCCGCCCGGCTGGTCCCCCCGGCTCAGGCCGTGGCTCCGCCGGCGGCCGCCGCCCCGCTTGCGCCCGCCCGGCGCGACAGCCCGGCGCTGGCCGCCGTGGCCGCGCTCGGCCCCGGCGCGCGGGCCTGCGCGGGCAAGCTCGAACCCGGCTTCGCCTGGGCCGCGCGGCTGCCCGCGGCCATGCCGATCTACCCGCGCGGCCATGCCCAGCAGGCCGCCGGGACCGACCGCGATGGCTGCGGCTTGCGCGTGGTCAATTTCGTCAGCCCGGTGCCGGCGGCGGAGCTGGCCGGGTTCTACTGGGCCATGGCCCGCCGCGCCGGCCTTGCCCCGGACCATCGCCTTGCGGGCGCCGACCACGTGATCGCCGGGCGCGCGGGCCGGCGCGCGGGCGCGGCCATCATCCATGCGCGCGAGGATGGCCTCAGTGAAGTGGACCTCGTCACCAGCGGGCTGTGAGGCGCCGCCGGTTCAGCCTTCGGCCAGGCCCAGCCCGATCGTCGCGCGCGGCTGCTCCAGTTCGGCCGAGGCGACCGGGTAAGCGCAGAAATCCGCGGCATAGAACCCACCCGGGCGGTGATTGCCGGAAAGCCCGGTTCCCCCGAACGGCGCGCCCGGCGCAACCGCCGTGGTCGGCCGGTTCCAGTTGACCACGCCGGTGCGGACATTGGCCCAGAAACGGTTGTAATCCTGCGGCGATCCGCCGATCAGCGCGCTGACCAGGCCATACCGGGTGGCATTGGCCTCGGCGATGGCCGTGTCGAAATCGGGCACGCGGATCACCTGGAGCAGCGGGCCGAGCAGTTCGACATCGGGCCTCTCGGCCATGCCCGTGGTCTCGATGATCGCGGGCGAGAGGAACGGGCGACCGGGCACGGTGCGGACCATGTGCTTGATCGGCCGCCCACCGTTGGAGAGCAGGTAGACGAAGCTTTCGGTCAGCCCTTCGGCGGTGGCATTGTCGATCACCGGACCCATGAAGGGGGCCGGATCATCAAGCGGGCCGCCGACGATCAGCCGGTCCGCCAGGCGCTTCACTTCGCCCACCAGATCATCGAACAGGCTGTCGCGCACGATCAGGCGGCGGGCATTGGCGCATGATTGGCCCGACCAGGTGAAGGCCGATTGCACGATCAGCGCCGCCGCATCGGCCAGCTTGGGCGTGTCCCAGGCGACGATGGCATTGTTGCCGCCCATCTCCAGCGCCACCAGCTTGTTCGGCGTGGCGGCAAGCTTGCGATTGAGCGCGATGCCGTTGTGCGAGGAGCCGGTGAACAGCACCGCGTCCACCCCTTCGTGGAGCGCCAGCGCGAGGCCGGTGTCCGGCCCGCCCGGGCAGACCTGCACGGCATTGGCCGGAACCCCGGCACGGTGCAGGCAGCGCACCAGCACTTCGGCCGATGCCGGCACCTTCTCGCTGGGCTTGAGGATCACCGCATTGCCGGCGATCAGCGCCGGGATCAGGTGCGAGGCGGGCACGGCCAGCGGCGAGGAGGCGGGGCCAAGCACCACCACCACCCCGTGCGGCTTGTGGCGCAGGGCGCTGGTGCCCTGAAGTGCATTGTCGAGCCGGCGCTGGGCCGAGCGTTCGGCATAGCCGCGCACGGCCAGCTCCACCCGTTCGATCACCCCATCCACCTCGCCGCGCGCCAGCCACAGCGGCTGGCCGGTTTCGCGGGCGACCAGTTCGGCCAGGGCTTCGGCTTCCTTGCGAACCTCGTTGGCGAAGCGGCGGGTCAGCTCGATCCGGTTGGCCAGCGACTGGGCGGCCCATGACGGCCAGGCCCGGCGCGCCCGTTCAAGGCAATCGTCCACGTCGCCGGGCGGGCCGCGCCACAGCTCTTCCCCCGAGGCGGGGGCGATGGAAACGATCTGTTCGTTCATCGGGTGCGGTTTGCCATGGCTTGTCCGGCTGCGGATTCCCGGTCTTCATAGGGCCGCCGCAACCGATCTCACAATCCCATCGCCTCCGGAATGGCGAAGATTGCCGGCAAAGGGGCTTAAAGGTGCCCCGCCGGCATCGGCGGCTCGCCCAGCGCCGCGCCCAGCCGGCGGATGGCGGCAACATGGGCGTGAAGCGGCGCCCAGTCGTCGCGCTGGTCGATCGCGGCCCACAGGTCTTCCACCACGTCGATATGGTTGGTGGGCGGGCCGGCCTCGGCCCACAGCGGATCATCGGTCGCGCCGGGCAGGGGCGTGCGGGCGGCGAGCATCCGGCCAAAGCCGTCGTCCGGCGCGGCCCGCCCGCCGCGATGGCGAAAGTGCAGGATGTCGGGCGAAAGGCCGGCGGCCACCATGTGCTCCTGCGCGGCCACCACCAGGGCGAGGTCGGCCTCCTCCTCGTGCCCCGCGATCCCCAGCCGCCAGCAGAACCGCCGCGCCAGGGCCGCGCGGTAAAGCGGGGCGAAGCGCTCCAGCGCGGCGATCAGCGGCGGCGCTTCGGCCAGCGCGCGCAGCGCCACGGCCAGCTGCCCGCAGTTCCACTGGATCGCCTGCGGCTGGCGGCCATAGGCATAGAGCCCCGAATGGTCGAAATAGGCGGCGGTGAACTGGGGATCGTGGCGGGGCAGCCAGCGCCACGGGCCATAGTCGAAGCTCTCGCCGGTCACGTTCATGTTGTCGGTGTTGAGCACGCCGTGGACGAAGCCGGCCACCATGTAGGCGGCGGCCATGTCGGCCAGCCGCTCCACTACCTGGTGCAGCAGGATCACCGCCGGCTCCTCGCGGCCCGGCGCATCGGCGGGCGGGGGCGGGCCGGGGTAGAGGCGCAGGCAATAGCCAACCAGCTCGGCCATGTGTTCCGGCTCGTCCAGCGCGAGCAGGCGCTGGAACGAGCCGATCCGGATATGCCCGTGGGAGAGCCGCACCAGCACGGCCGAGCGGGTGGGCGAGGGTTCGTCGCCGCGCTCCAGCGCCTCGCCGGTCTCGATCACCGAGAAGGTCTTGCTGGTATTGGTGCCCAGCGCTTCGAGCAGTTCGGTAGCGAGGATTTCGCGCATGGCGCCCTTCAGGGTCAGCCGCCCGTCGCCGAACCGCGACCACGGGGTCTGACCCGATCCCTTGGTCCCGAAATCGAGCAGTCGCCCGTCACTGCCGCGCAGCTGCGCGTAGAGGAAGCCCCGGCCATCGCCGATCTCGGGATTGTAGGCCTGGAACTGGTGGCCGTGATAGCGCAGGGCCAGCGGCTCGGGCAGGTTGTCGGGCAGGGGGGCGAAGCGGGCGAAGCGGTCGATCCATGCCCCGTCCGTCAGCCCGCCCAGCCCGACCGCCGGCGCCCAGCGGTCGTTGCGGAAGCGCAGGATCGCCTGGGGGAAGGGCGCGGGTCGCACCGGGTCGGCCAGCCAGGGGGCGAGCGCAAGGATCTGCGGATCGGGGCGATAGTCGCCGGCTTGCGGTTCGGTGCACATCGGGCAATAGTGCGGGCTCGTGAACCGGGGCGCAAGGTCGCCGACGCCCCAACCGAGGGAAGCCAACAGGCGAAATGACCGCATTCGAGGACCGTCACTGGACCAGCCCCGATGGGCTGCGCCTCCATTATCGCGCCTATGGCGAGGCCCAGCCGGGCCGCGCCCCGGCGTTGTGCCTGCCCGGGCTGACCCGCAATGCCCGCGATTTCGAGGATCTCGCGCCGCGCCTGGCGCAAGCCCGCCAGGTGCTGTGCCCCGATATGCGCGGGCGGGGCGATAGCGCCTATGCGAAGGATTCGGCCACCTACAACCCGCTCCAATATGTCGAGGATGTCGAGGCGCTGCTGGCCGAAGCCGGGATCGAACGGTTCGTCGCGGTGGGCACCTCGCTCGGCGGGCTGGTCACCATGCTGCTGGCGCTGCGCGATCCGCGCCGGCTGGCCGGGGCCGTGCTCAACGATGTCGGCCCGGTGATCGAGGCCGAAGGGCTGGCCCGCATCCGCGGCTATGTCGGCACCGGGCGCAGCTTTCCCACCTGGATGCACGCGGCCCGCGCGCTCGAGGAAACCCACGCCGCCGCCTATCCCGGCTTCATGGCAACCGACTGGTTGCGGATGGCCAAGCGGATGATGGCCGTGGGCCAGAACGGGCGCATCGCCTTCGACTATGACATGAAGATCGCCGAGCCCTTCTCCCAGCCCGGCGGCGAGGCCGGGGTCGATCTGTGGCCCGCCTTCGCGGCCCTGGCCGGCCGGCCGGTGCTGGTGCTGCGCGGCGAACTGTCCGACCTGCTCTCGGCGGAAACGGCGGCGGAAATGGCCCGGCGGATGCCCGAGGCCGAGGTGGTCACGGTCGTCGGGCGCGGCCATGCCCCCACGCTCGACGAGCCGGAAGCGGCCGCCGCGATCGAGCGCCTGCTCGACCGCTGCGGCTGATCGGCGCGCGCGTGGCCGGGCCGGCGCCCTTGCGCGTCCTCCATCTGCATTCCGGCTTCGATGCCGGCGGCAAGGAACTGCGCGCGGTCCGGCTGATGAACCTGTTCGGTCCCGCGCTCGATCATGCCGTGGTGTCCGCCCAGCCCGGCGCCTTCGGCGCGGCGGCGGCGGTCGATCCGGGGATCAGCGTGGCCTATCCGGCCGATTTTCCCGCGCTTGCCGGGCCGCCGCGCCCGGGGCGCCTGCTCGCCCTGGCCCGGGCCATGGCCGGCCACGACCTGGTGCTCACCTACAATTGGGGGGCGATGGACGCGGTCATGGCCCACACCCTGTTCGGACAGCGGCTTGGGCTGCCCCCGCTGGTCCACCACGAGGATGGCTTCAACGAGGACGAGGCCGAGCGGCTCAAGCCGCTACGCAACTGGTATCGCCGGATCGGCCTTGGCCGCGCCGCCGGGCTGATCGTGCCCTCCGCGCGGCTCGAACGGATCGCGCTGGAGGTGTGGCACCAGCCGCGCTGGCGGGTGCGGCGCATCGCCAACGGCATTCCCACTGACGCCTATGCCGGGGAAGGCGCCGCTGCCCCGCGCCCCGATGCCCTGCCGCGCGTGATCAAGCGCCCGGGCGAGCGCTGGCTGGGCACGCTCGCCGGCCTGCGCGCGGTCAAGAACCTGCCGCGCCTGGTCCGCGCCTTTTCCGCCCTGCCCGATGACTGGCACCTGGTCATCCTGGGCGAGGGGCCGGAGCGCGAGGCGATCCGCGCGGCGGCGATCGCGCTGGAGATCGGCCACCGCGTCCACCTGCCCGGCTTCGTCGCCGATCCCGCCGCCGTGCTTGGCCTGTTTGATCTGTTCGCGCTCTCGTCCGACAGTGAGCAGTTCCCGATCTCGGTGGTGGAAGCGATGGCCGCCGGCCTGGCCGTGGCCTCGCCCGCCGTGGGCGACGTGGCCACCATGGTCGCGCCCGAAAACGCGCCGTTCATCGTCGCGCCGGGCCGGGACGATGCGCTGGCCGATGCGCTCCTCGCCCTTGCCGCCGATCCGGCCATGCGCGGCCGGATCGGCGCGGCCAACCGGGCCAAGGCCCGCGCCGAATATGACGAACAGGCCATGCTCGCCGCCTATGCCCGCGCCTATGCCCACGCCCTGGGGCGAGCGGCGTTCCCCTGAGGCACAGTTGTGCCCGGCATTCAGGCGGGCTTCACCACGATTGCCGTTGAAAAGCACCCGCCATCCGCTAAGAACCCGGCAACCTCGCAACTTACCGCGCCAGTCCTCACAGAAAGCCTGCGAACTTGGTCCTGCGTCCGCACAGCAACCGTCCCCGCACCCCGGTCCCCGCCGGCGCTCCTGCCGCTCCCGGCGGCGCCCAGGGCGCCCCCCAGGGCGAGGGCTTCCTGCGCGAGGTGGACGATGCCCTGCGCGAACAGGAAATGCTCGATGCCTTCCGGCGCTACGGCAAGCTGGCCGCCTCCGCGATCGTGCTGTTCCTGGTGGTCCTGGCCGGCTACCTGTGGTGGGAACACGCGCAGACCGCCAAGGCCGGCGAACGCGGCGAACAGCTCACCCTGGCGCTCGATCAGGTGGAAGCCGGCAAGCTCGATGCCGCCCGCGCCGATCTTGCCAGGCTGGCCGATGGCAAGGACGGGGTCAGCGCCGCCGCCCAGATGCTGGCAGCGGGCATTCTCGTCGAACAGAACAAGGTGCCGCAAGCGAAGCAGGCCTTCGCCGCCGTCGCCGCCGATGATAAGGCGCCCCAGCCCTACCGCGATCTCGCCGCGATCCGCGAGATTGCGCTCGGCTTCGATGCCCTGCCGGCCGATCAGGTCGTCGCCCGGCTGAAGCCGCTGGCGGTCCCGGGCAAGCCCTTCTTCGGCAATGCCGGCGAACTGCTGGGCGTCGCCTACATGAAGCAGAACCGCACCGATCTGGCCGGCCCCCTGTTCGCCGCGATCGCGCGTGACAAGACCGTGCCCGAAACCCTGCGTCGCCGCGCCCGCCAGATGGCGGGCCTGCTCGGGGTCGATGCGGTCGATGATGTGAACGCCGCCGCCAATGGCCAGACGGGCGGTGCCGTGGCTCCGGCCCCGGCGCCCGAACAAGCCCCCGCTGCCGCCGCACCGGCCCGCTGAGCGGCCAGGAGAGATGCCCCGCATGACCACCCTTTCGCTCCGTCGCCCCACCGCCTCCGGTGCCGCCGCCGCCCTGCTCTGGGCCGCGCCGGTTGCCCTTGCCCTCGCGCTTTCGGCCTGCGGCGGCAAGAAGGGGCCGACCACGCCCACGCTGGGCAATCGCGTGCCCATCCTCTCGCGCGTGGAAAGCGGCGCCAAGGTCGATCCGGCGCTGAACCAGGTCGCGGTCATCGTCCCCCCGGCGATCGACAATGCCGATTGGCCCCAGGCCGGCAACACGCCGGGCAAGTCCTATGGCAACCTCGGTCTCGCCGATGCGCCGGTCCGCGCGTGGAGCGCCGGGGTCACCGGCTCCAGCAAGCGCCAGCGCCTTGCCGCCTCGCCGGTGATCGGCGGGGGCCGGCTCTTCGTGATGGATACCGATGGCGTGGTCCATGCCTTCGATGCCGCCAGCGGCCGGGCGCAGTGGACCCAGGCCTTCCGCATCAAGGGCGATAGCGCGGCCGCGGTCTTCGGCGGCGGCGCCAGCTTCGATGGCGACAAGCTCTATGTCACCACCGGCCTTGGCGAAGTCGCCGCGCTCGAAGCGGCCAGCGGCAAGCTGCTGTGGCGGGTCAAGCCCGCCGGTCCGCTGCGCGGCTCGCCCACCGTGGCCTTCAACGCGGTTTACGCGATGACCCAGGACAACCAGGTCCTGGCCCTCAACGCCCAGGATGGCTCGGTCCTGTGGAACGTCTCGGCCTCCACTGGCCAGTCCGGCGTGTTCGGCGTCGCCGCCCCGGCCGTGGGCCAGGGCACCCTGGTTGCCGGTTTCTCCACCGGCGAACTGGTCGCCTATCGCTATGAAAACGGCCGCACGCTGTGGTCTGATGCCCTTGCGCGCACTTCGCTGTCCACCTCGGTCGGCGTGCTCACCGATATCGACGCCGATCCGATCATCGATCGCGGCCAGGTCTTCGCTCTGGGCCAGGGCGGGCGCATGGCCGCCTATGAACTGGTCACCGGCCAGCGCATCTGGGAATTGAACCTGGCCGGCATTTCCACCCCGGCCATCGCGGGTGAGTGGATCTTCACCCTGACCGACGATGGCAAGCTGATCTGCCTGGCGCGCGCCACCGGCCGCGCCCGCTGGTCCACCCAGCTTCCCCGTTTCGAGAACGAAAAGAAGAAGAAGAACGCGATCTTCTGGACCGGCCCGGTGCTTGCCGGCAACCGCCTGTGGATCGCCAACAGCCGGGGCGAGGTCCTATCGGCCGCGGTGGAAGATGGCTCGGTGCGGCCATCCACCCGCCTGGGCAAGGGCGTGAGCCTGGCCCCGGTGGTCGCTGGCCGCACGCTCTACGTGCTGGATGACGGCGGCAAGATCAGCGCCTTCCGCTAAGGGCGCGACCACGCCAACCGGAACGGGGAGGGGGCAAGGGGCCGCCTCCCTTTCACCCTTTCCTCACCCTTGCGCGCTAATCCGGCGGGCATGACCGCGCCCTCGCGCCCCCCAAGCGACGTTTCCGCCGGCGTCGGCCTTGCCGGCCTCGTGGGGCTGTTCGCGTGGCTGGCGGTTTGCCGCGCCTGGCCGGCCATCGCCTTCCACCTCGGCCTCGCCACCCCGCTCGAACCGCTCTCCGGCCCCACTGCCGCGCTGGCCGCCGTGCTGTTTTCCGGCCTTGCCATGGCCCTCTGGTCGGTGCTGGTCGACAAGGTCCACCGCCGCCCCTCCACCGGGATCGACTGGACCAGGCCCCGCCCGCTCGATGAAGTCATCGATATTTCCATCACCAAGATCGCCGGCCTGTGGGCCACCTGGGCGGTCATCGGCTTCGCCTATTGCGTGGCGCGCTGGTACTGGCAGGGCCAATATGTCTTCGCCATGGAGGTGCTGGGCGCCGCCATGCTGCCGCTGTTCGTCCTCTCGGTGCCCTATGTGCTGTGGCTCGATCGGGTGCTGGTCGATCCACGCGATGGCGCCTGGCACTTCGGCGCCATGCTGATCGGGCGCGAGGCCTGCGATCCCGAACAGGTCAGGATTCACTGGCGCGCCTGGGCGGTGAAGGGCTTCTTCTGCGCCTTCATGATCTCGATCCTCCCGCCTGGCTGGGCCGAACTCACCCGGCTCGACTGGGCGGAGGTCTTCGCCAGCCCCTTTGCCATGACCCATTGGCTCACCGAACTGTTGTTCCTGGTCGATGTCCAGATCGCCATGGTCGGCTACCTGCTGACGTGCAAACCCCTCGATGCCCAGATCCGCAGCGCCAATCCCCACCTTGCCGGCTGGGTGGCCGCGCTGGTCTGCTATCCGCCGTTCATCCTGATGGGGCCGGGCAGCCCGCTCGATTACCATTATGGCACGGCCGACTGGTCGGTCTGGCTGGCGGGCTGGCCCGCGCCGCTGCTGTGGCTGTGGGGGGGGGTGCTGGTGGCGCTGACCGCCGTCTATGCCTGGGCGACGGTGGCCTTCGGCCTGCGCTTCTCCAACCTCACCTGGCGCGGTACGCTGACCAACGGCCCATACCGCTGGACCCGCCACCCCGCCTACCTGTCGAAGAACCTGTTCTGGTGGCTTTCCACCCTGCCGTTCCTGGTAACCACCCACAACGTCAACGATGCGGTCCGCAACACCGCGATCATGGCTCTGGTCAGCGCGGTCTATTTCTGGCGGGCGAAAACCGAGGAAGCCCACCTCCTGGCCGAAGACCCGAAATACCGCGAATACCACGCGTGGATGGAACAGGCACCAACGCTGACTCGGGCGCTTGGCCGGTTGCTCGGCGCGGCACGGCGGCGCCCGGCGCTGCAACCAGCGGAGTAAGTTCCGCACGATCCTCCCCATTTTCACGAAGTGCAAATGGGGAGGGGGACCGCGACGGCGCAGCCGTCGTGGTGGAGGGGCAGGACGGTGCGATTGCCCCTCCGTCAGCCGCCTGACGGCGCCTGCCACCTCCCCATTTGTGCCTGCGGCAAATATGGAGAGGAACGGGACGGCGTGGGCTTCAGCGCACCACCGCGATTTCCAGCGCCGGACCGCCGGCCACGATCGCCAGCAACAGGTCGACATTCGGATGCGCCCCCGGCCGGGCACGCGCATCGGCGGTGTGTTCGGCAAAAATGGCCAGGCCATGCTCGGCGGCCGTTCGGTCCACCGTGCCGAAGGCCTGCGCGAGATAGGCGTAGACCGCCAGCGAGCCCTGCTTGCCCGGCTGGTTGGGAATGCTCGCCACCACGCTGCCGCCCGCATCGATCAGGTCGATCCGCGCCACCCCGTCAATTGGCGGCAGGAGCCGGAGATTGTCCGCGAAGGCGGCGCCCGGTTGAATCATCGCCGTCATGTCGTGCCTCAGAAATGCTCGTCGTAGACCCGCGCCAGATCGCCGCCCCAGGCGCCGCCCAACTTGTCGAGCAGCACTTGCGCCGGAACCTTGCCGCTCGCCACCACGTCATCGAGCGGGCCGAGGAACCCGGCCTCGTTGTCACCCACCGCGTTGAGCTGGCCGCGCGCGTTCAGGCCTTGCCGGGCGATCGCCAGCACTTGCCCGGCAATGTCGCGCAGGGTTCCACCGCCCGGTATGGGCGCATCCAGCCCCAGCTTCGGCACCGAAGCGCGCAGCGCCTCGCGCCCGGCCATGTCCCAGTCCTTGACCAGGTTCCAGGCCGCATCGAGCGCGCCCTGGTCATAGAGCAGGCCCACCCACAGCGCGGGCAGCGCGCAGATCCGGTTCCACGGGCCGCCATCGGCCCCGCGCATTTCAAGGAAGCTCTTGAGCCGCACTTCGGGAAAGGCGGTGGACAGGTGGTCGATCCAGTCCGATTCCAGCGGCTTCTCGCCTGGCAGGGCCGGCAACCGGCCATCGAGGAAATCGCGGAAAGACTGCCCGGCGGCGTCGATGTAGCGCCCCTCGCGGAACACGAAATACATCGGCACGTCGAGCATATAGTCGACATAGCGCTCGTAGCCGAAGCCGTCCTCGAACACGAAGGGCAGCATCCCCGTGCGGTGCGGGTCGGTGTCCGACCAGATGTGGCTGCGATAGGAAAGGAACCCGTTGGGCTTGCCTTCGGTGAACGGCGAATTGGCGAACAGGGCGGTGGCCAGCGGTTGCAGGGCCAGGCTGGTGCGGAACTTCTGCACCATGTCGGCCTCGCTGCCATAGTCGAGGTTGACCTGGATCGTGCAGGTGCGGAGCATCATGTCGAGACCCATGGTCCCCACGCGCGGCATATGGCGCAGCATGATGTCGTAGCGGCCCTTGGGCATCACCGGCAGCTCGTCGCGGCGCTTGTCGGGCCACATCCCCAGGCCCAGGTAGCCCAGCCCCAGCCTGTCGCCGATCTGCTTGACCTGTTGCAGGTGCCGTCCGGTTTCGGCGCAGGTCTGGTGCAGGTTTTCCAGTGGCGCGCCCGAAAGCTCCAGCTGGCCGGCCGGCTCCAGGCTCACCGTGCCATCGGCCCCGCCCATGGCGATGACCTTGCCGCCCTCCTCGATCGGCTCCCAGCCGAATTCGCGCAGCGAGAGCAGCAGGTCGCGGATGCCGCCCGGCTCGTCATAGCTGGGCGCGCGGAAATCGGCGGTGCGGTAGACCAGCTTCTCGTGCTCGGTGCCGATCCGCCAGGCCGCGCGCGGCTTTTCGCCGGCGGCCATGGGCGCAACCAGCTGGTCGCGGGATTCGATCACCGGATCGTTCTTGTCGGAGGCCTGCCGGGTGGACATGGCGGGCCAGTTAGGTGAGCGGCGCGCCGCGCGCCACCATTATTTCCAGTCTCCGGCCGCCGCCATCCATAGCGCCGTCCCGGCGATGGCCGCGGTTTCGCCGCGCAGCACGCGCGGACCCAGCGAGATCGGCACCGCCTGGGGCAGGGCGCGGATCGCCGCGCGCTCGGCCTCGTCGAACCCGCCTTCCGGGCCGGTCAGCAGCGCCGCCGGGCCGGAATGGGCGGCGAAGGCTGCCATCGCCGGCTCGCCCCCGGTCTCGTCGGCAAAGAACAGGGTGCGGTGCGGGTTCCAGTCCCTGAGCAGGACATCCAGCTTCACCACCAGGTCCAGTTCGGGCAGGGCGGTGCGCGCGCATTGCTCGGCCGCTTCCACCACGATGGTCCGCGCCCGCTCGCCATTGAGCTTGTCGGCCACGCAGCGCCGGGTGATCACCGGCTGGATCCGCCCCACGCCCAGTTCGGTGGCCTTTTCCAGCACCAGGTCAAACCGGTCCTTCTTGAGCAGGGCGGGGACCAGCAGGAAATCGGGCACCGCCTCGCGCATCCGGCTGTGCAGCTCGGGCACCACCACCACCTCGCGCTTGCCCGCCTCGCTGACCCGGCAGGCCCATTCGCCGGTCAGGTCGTCGCACAGGATCACCGCATCGCCCACCGCGATCCGCATCACCCGGACAAGGTAATGGGCCTGCGCCCCTTCGATCAGCACGGGCACGCCGTCCGTCAGCGGCACGTGGACGAACAGGCGCGGGGCAGACCGGGGCGGCCAGGCGGGGGTCATGGGGTGATGGTGGGCAGACATCGCTCCAGCCTAGCCGATGACGCGCCGGCCCGCTATGCCGCGCCGATGCGCCCCGAGCCTGCCTCCGCCCAGATCGTTCCCGATAGCGAGCATCGCGGACTGGTGGCGCGCCTGCCGCAGGTTCCGCGCGATCTTGCCCAACTGGCCCGGCTGGATCGGCCGATCGGCTGGTGGCTGCTGTTCTGGCCCTGCGCCTGGGGTGTGCTGCTCGCCGGCGGCGAAGGGCGCTGGAGCCTGATCGCCTGGCTGCTGGTCGGCGCCGTGGCCATGCGCGGGGCGGGCTGCGTCTACAACGATCTGGTCGATGCCGATCTCGACCGGCAGGTGGCGCGCACCGCCGCCCGTCCGGTGGCATCTGGCCGGATCGGCCAGCGCATGGCCTGGGCCTGGCTGGTGTTCCTGTGTTGCATCGGCCTTGCAGTGCTGTTGCAGTTGCGGCCCGCCGCGCAGGCCGTGGCGCTGGGATCGGTCCTGCCGGTGGCCGCCTATCCCTTCATGAAGCGCCTGACCTGGTGGCCCCAGGCCTGGCTCGGCATGGTCTTCTCGTGGGGCGCGCTGGTCGGCTGGGTGGAACTGCGCGGCGATTATCTTGCTGTTCTGGCAGCGCTTTATGCCGGATCGATCTGCTGGGTGATCGGCTACGACACGATCTACGCCCTCCAGGACCGCGAGGACGATGCCCTGGTCGGCATCCGCTCCAGCGCCCGGGCGATGGGCGCCCATGTCACAGGCGGGGTCGCCGCCTTCTATCTTGCCGCCATCGCCTTGTGGTCATTGGCTTTCTGGCTGCTGCGGCCCGACGGCGTGGCGCTGCTGGCGCTGGTTCCCATGGCGGGCCACCTGGTCTGGCAGGTCGCCACGCTGAAGCCCGATGATGCCGACAACGCCCTTGCCCGGTTCCGCGCCAACCGCCTTGCCGGCCTGCTCATGGCCCTGGCCTGCTGGGTGGTGGGCAACGCCTGATTTCTCCCATTCCCGTTGGGTTATCTAAAACTGTGAAATCACTGCGTAAACCGCGTCGAGCGCGGCCTCGTCCACGCAATAGGGCGGCATCACATAGACCGTGTTGCCCAGCGGACGCAGGAGAACCCCGGCCTCGCGCGCGGTGGCCATCAGGCGCGGGGCCATGTCGGCGAGATAGCCGGCCTGACCGGGCAGGTCGGCCGCCGCGATGGTCCCGCAAAGGCGCGGATTTTCGACGTTTTCCAGCCCTTCCAGCCGCCTGGCCTGGCGGGCGGTCAGGGTGGCGATCCGCTCCAGCACCGGCTCCTCGCGCCAGATAGCCAGGTTGGCATTGGCCGCCGCGCAGGCGATCGGGTTGGCGGTGTAGCTGGAGGAATGGAAGAACATCCGCGAACGATCGGCCGAATAATGCGCGGCCCAGATCGCCTCGCTGGCCATGGTCACCGCCAGCGGGATCGCCCCGCCGGTCAGCCCCTTGGACAGGCACAGCAGATCGGGCACGATGCCGGCCTGCTCGCAGGCCAGCAGGGTGCCGGTGCGGCCCCAGGCGGTCATCACCTCGTCGGCGATGAACAGCACCCCGTGGGCCGTGCAGATCGCGCGCATCTGCGCCAGCACGGAGGGCGAATAGACCAGCATCCCGCCCGCGCCGAGCACCAGCGGCTCCACGATGAAGGCCGCTGCGCCGGCCCGGCAAGCCACTTCCAGCGCATCGAGCGTGGCCTGTTCGCGGCCCTCGGCGGGGAAGGGCACCGTGGCCACATCGAACAGCAGCGGCTCGTAGGCCTGGTTGAACACCCCGCGCGCGCCGACCGACATCGCCCCGATGGTATCGCCGTGGTAGGAATGCTCCATCACCACGATCCGGTGACGATCGACGCCGATGTTGCGCCAGTAGCCCAGCGCCATCTTGAGCGCGACTTCCACGCTGGTGGAGCCGGAATCGGAGAAGAACACCCGCGTCAGCGCCTCGGGCAGAAGCGCGCGCAGGCCCGCCGCAAGCCTTTCGGCCGGTTCGTGGGTCCAGCCGGCGAAGATCAGCTGGTCGAGCCGCTGCGCCTGTTCGGCAATCGCGGCCATGATCTTGGGGTGGCAATGGCCGTGGGTGGTCACCCACCACGAGGAGATCGCATCGATCCACCGCCGCCCGTCCGTGCCGAACAGGAAGGCGCCTTCAGCCCGCTCGATCAGCGGGATCGGTTCGGCCAGGCCGTGCTGGGTGAAGGGATGCCAGATGGCTGAGGTGGTCATGCGATGTCCTCCCCGAGGAAATCCTGGGGCCGGAAGGCTGCGGCGAAGGCTGCGGCCAGCGCGGCGGGGGTGATGGCGGGCAGGATCGGCAGCCGCCCGAGCCGTTTCGCCTGACCCATGGCGCAGATCGTGGCCTCGTTGTCGGCATTGGCCTCGCCCACGAAGGCCACGCCCAGCACGGGCACGCCGCGCGCCCGCAGCGCCTCCAGGCTGAGCAGGGTGTGGTTGATCGTGCCAAGGCCGGTGCGCGCCACGACCACGACCGGCGCCTGCCAGCGGGCGAACTGATCGGCATAGAGCCAGTCGCGCGTCAGCGGGACCAGCACGCCGCCCGCCCCTTCGACCACCAGCGGCCCATCGCCCCGCGGCCCATCTTCCTGCGGGAGGGCGAGGCGGGCGGGATCGATCGCCACGCCATCAAGCTCGGCGGCACGGTGGGGCGAGAGCGGCTGGGTGAGCCGATAGGCCTCGGGATGGATGCGGTGGGCGGGGATGCCGGCGAGGCGCGCCACGCGCAAGGAATCGCTCCCGCCCTCGTCGTCCGGCCCCGACTGGACCGGCTTCCAGTAGCGCGCGCCCAGCGCGCCGGCGAGGGCTGCGGCAAAGACGGTCTTTCCGACCCCGGTATCGGTTCCGGTGACGATCAGGGTGCGGGCGGGCGCGGTCATGATTCCTCCCGCACCAGCACGCAACTGGCCACTTCGTAGGTCGCCATGGCTCCGGCTTTCTCGAACCGGGCCATGGCCCGGCGCAGGGCGCCCGGTGCCAGGGGCTGGTGGCCCGGCGCGGCCGTTCCGGCGCCGATCGCCTTCAGCCCGTGGAGGAAGGCGCGGGCCGACCCCTGCGGCTCGGTGATGGTCTGGAGCATGATCTCGCGGCGCAGGCCGGGCGGCACCATCGCGGACAGGGTCATGACATCCGGAAAGGCCGGGGTTCCGGCGACAAGGCCCAGCCCGGCATGGGCTTCGTGCCATTCGGCGAAAGTGCCGTCGGCCAGGGTGGTGAAGGCGAGGACCCCGCCCGGCGCCAGCCAGCCGGCGAGGCGCGCGAGGGCGCAGGCCAGGTCGTCGAACCACTGGAAGGCGAGGCTGGCGGTGATGAGATCGAAGGGGGCTTCGGGCGGCTGCTCGCCATGTTCGCCGTCGAGCACGCGAAAGGTGCGGCCGGGCGCCTCGCCGATCCGCGCGCGGCAGCGCTCGACCATCGGGCGGGCAAGATCGGTGACCAGCAGCGAGCCGCCGGCGAGGTGGCGGACCAGTTGCGCGGTGAGGAAGCCGGTGCCGCAGCCGATTTCCAGCACGCGGGGACGGCGGGGCAGGGCGCAGGCGCCGATCCGCAGGGCCAGCCGCTCGGCCACCTGGTGCTGGACGCGGGCATGGCGGTCGTATTCCCCGGCCGCGGCAAAGGCGGCGCCGATCCGGGCACGGCGGGCAAGGCTTTCGGTGGCGCTCATCGCAGGCTTTCCGCCAGGGCGGCGATAGCCCGGGCGCAGGCCTCGGGCGCGGTCAGCGGGAGGAGATGGCCGTGGCCGGGCAGCACGTGGCGCCGGGCGTCGGGCCGGTCGGCAAAACAGGCCGCGCGGTGCCCGGCCGAGACGATCGGATCCTCGGCCCCTTCCAGCAGCACCAGCGGCCCGGCCCAGCACCCGCGCCCGTCGCCATCGCGCAGCAGGGCCAGATCGGCGTGCAGGCGGGCGGGATCGGCAATCGGCGGGCCGGCATCGGCGCCGCAGGTTTCGCGGAAGGTGCCGACGACGGCAGCGGGCGCGGCGTCCAGCCTGGCCAGCATCCGGTCGATCACCCGCAGCGGCACGCCGGCGGGAAAATCGGCCCCGGCGGCGAAGCGGTCGAACCCGTTGAGGGCGAGCAGGGCGCGGCAGCCCGCCGGCGGCGCGGCCAGCGCGCGCAGGGTGCCGAGGCTGTGGGTGACGGCAAGATCGGCCGGCCCCGCCGTGGCCGGGGTGCCGAAATAGCCGCGATTATCGGCCTCGCAGTCGTGGCCGGGCAGCAGCGGGATCACCGCATCCCAGATGCTCCGGTCAAACCCCCAGCCGTGGAACAGGGCGATCTTCATGGTGCGCGCCCGGCGGCGCTGGCGGCGGGCAGGGCGGCGAGCAGGGCGTCGATGTCGGCGGCGGAATGGGTGGCGCGCAGGGCCAGGCGCAGGCGGCTGGTGCCGGCGGGAACTGTGGGCGGGCGGATCGCGGCGGCCAGCATTCCGTGCGCGGCCAGCCGCTCGGCCAGGGCCAGGGCATCGGCCTCGCCGCCGACCAGCGCGGGGACAATCTGGGTGGAGGAACCGGCGCAAGCGAACCCCTGCGCGGCCAGGCCCGCGCGCAGGCGATCGCCAAGGGCGGCCAGGTGGGCGCGCTCGGCATCCATTGCCGGCACCAGATCGAGCGCGGCGTCGATCGCACCCAGCACGGCTGGTGGCGGGGCGGTGGAGAAGATGAAGCCCGAGGCGGCGTTGACCAGCCAGTCACGCAAGGCCGCCGATCCCGCGATATAGGCGCCGAAGCCGCCGAACGCCTTGGAGAAGGTGCCCATCACCACGTCGACACCGGCCACCCCGGCGCACAGGCCCGCGCCCCGATCGCCCAGGACGCCCGTGGCATGGGCCTCGTCGACCATCAGCATGGCGTCGTGCTGGCGGGCGAGCTGGGCGAGGGCGGCCACGTCGGCCCGGTCGCCGTCCATCGAATAGACGCTTTCGACCACGATCAGCCGGGCCGGGGTCGCCTGGCCATGGCGTTCGAGAAGTTCGGCAAGGTGGGTGAGATCGTTGTGGCGGAAGCGGTGCTGGCGGACCCCGGCCAGGCCGGCGTGCATCGAGGCATGGACCAGCCGGTCGGTGAAGACCGCCGCGCCGGGCAGGGCGGCCAGCAGGGCGGGCAGCACGGCGGCATTGGCCTGCCAGCCCGAGGCGAACAGGAGCGCGGCCTCGGTGCCCTTGAACGCGGCGATCCGCGCCTCCACGGCAAGGTGCGCGTCGCCGGTGCCGGTGACCAGCCGCGAGGCACCCGCGCCCGCGCCCAGCCGCTGCGCCCATTCGCCGGCGCGCTCGGCCAGCAGCGGATGGCTGGCGAGGCCGAGATAGTCGTTGCTGGAAAAATCGACGAGCGCCCGGCCATCGCGGACGATCCGCCCGCCCGGGGCCAGCGCTGCCGGCTTCAGTTCGCGCCAGCGCCCGCGCGAACGGACGGCGGCAAGAGCCTCCGCCAGCCGGTCATCGAAGGTGGCCATGCGCTCCGGCGTCAGGCGCAGCCGCAGCCGCTGCCGCAGGAGCCGGCGCGCAGCGGTTCCGGACCGGACAGCGGCTTGAGGCCGAGCCGGGCGAACATGGCCGCATCGGCATCGTCGCCGGCATTGGGCGTGGTCAACAGCTTGTCGCCGGTGAACATCGAATTTGCACCGGCCAGGAAGCACAGGGCCTGGGTCGCCTCGCTCATCGATTCGCGGCCCGCCGAGAGGCGCACCATCGAGAGCGGCATGGTGATCCGGGCGACCGCCACGGTGCGGACGAATTCGATGTCGTCGATCTTGGCCAGCGGGGTATCGGCCAGCATATCGCCCAGCACCGTGCCCTTGACCGGGACCAGCGCGTTGACCGGTACGCTTTCGGGATGCTGCGCCATGGTGGCGAGCGCGTGGACGAAGCCGACCCGGTCCTCGCGGCTTTCGCCCATGCCCACGATCCCGCCGGTGCAGACGTTGATCCCGGCGGCGCGCACATTGGCGATGGTTTCCAGCCGGTCTTCAAAGGTGCGGGTGGTGATCACCTCGGCATAGCGTTCGGGCGCGGTGTCGATGTTGTGGTTGTAATAATCAAGCCCGGCCTCGGCGAGCTGTTCGGCCTGGCCCGGGGTGAGCATCCCCAGGGTCATGCAGGTTTCCAGGCCCATGGCGCGCACGCCCTTCACGATCTCGACGATCGCGGGCATATCGCGCTCCTTGGGATTGCGCCAGGCGGCGCCCATGCAGAAGCGCTGGCTGCCGTTGTCCTTGGCCTGGGCGGCGTTCTGGAGCACTTCGCGCACGTCCATCAGCTTGGTGGCCTTCACGCCCGCCTCGGCGGAGGAGGACTGGGCGCAATAGCCGCAATCCTCGGGGCAGCCGCCGGTCTTGATCGAGAGCAGGGTGGCCAGTTGCACTTCGCCCGCGGCCTGGTGGGCGCGGTGGACCTCGGCGGCGCGGAACACCAGTTCGGTGAAGGGCAGGTCGAACAGGGCCGCGATTTCGGCGCGGGTCCAGTCGGTCCGCACGGGCGGCAAGGCGGGAGCCTGGGGTGCGGACGCGGGGCGGGCGAGGGTTTCGGTGGTGGTCATGGCGCTGGCTTGTCCAATAGTGTGCGGCGCGCCGGCGCGCTGCCGCATCTCGAGCGCTCCCTTGCCCAATTTCCTCGCCGGAGCAAGGGCCGGGCGGTGAATCGCCGTCATCGGGGAGGGGCCGGGCGGCGAATCGCGGGGATCGGCTCAGGCGTAGGCGCGCAGGAACACCTCGAGCGCGGCGCGGGCATCGGCCTCGGCCTGGCTGGCTTCAAGCACCGGAATGACCCCGGCCAGCATCTTCACGTGCGAGCGGGCCATGCACAGGGCGGTGAGGAACTGGGCGGCATCGAACGGATCCGCCCGGCGCAGGTCGCCGCGCTCCATCGCCTGATCGAGAAATTCGCTCAGCAGCCGCTGAACGCCCAGCGGCGCACGCTCGTAGAAGATCCGGCCCACCTCGGGAAAGCGCACGACCTCGCCCATGACCAGCCGGTGCAGGGCGATGCCTTCGGGCAGGGTGAGCCGTTCGAGATAGCGCGAGCAGAAGCTGTGCAGGGCCACTTCCACCGGCTCGTCCGGGTTGAGCGCGAGGCTGAGTTGTTCGCGGAATTCTCGGGTGGCGCGTTCCAGCACGTCGCTGAACAGGAGTTCCTTCGACGCATAGTAGTTCCACAGCGTTCCCTTGGATCCGCCCAGGGCCGCGGCGATTCCCGACATGGTCGTTCCGGCATAGCCATGTTCGAGGAACGATTGCGTGGCGACATCGAGAATCGCCTCGCGGCGTTCCTCGCGCCGGGCTTCGCGCCGGGTCAGCGGCGGGCAACAGGGGGGGGCGGTCAGGCCATTCATCGCAACCGTACTATAGGGTACGGTTTGGCGGTTGACAATGACGGGCCGGCGTTGCATCTGCACAATCCATACCAACCAGTACACTTTTCATGGCAAGCACCGTCTCCCACCCTTCCCGATCAGCACTTTGCTCCCCATCGGCCCGGCGCGCGGGCGCCGTGGCGCTTGGCGCGGCGCTGCTGCTCGCGGGCTGCGCGGCCGTGCCCCGGCTTGGTCCCCGGCCGGAGCCGCTGGCCCCGGCGCAGGTGGCCGCCGCGCAGAGCCTGCCCGCCACGCCCGGCGCGCAATGGCCCACCGAAGGCTGGTGGCGCGCCTATGGCGATCCCCAGCTCGATGCCCTGATCGCCGAAGGGCTGGCCAAAGCGCCTGATGTCGCCGCGGCCCAGGCCCGGCTCGATCGCGCCGCGGCCCTGGCCCGCCAGGCCGGCGCGCCGCTGCTGCCGAAGGTCGATGTTCAGGGCCAGGCGGGCGAACAGCGCAACAGCACCAACATCGGCCTGCCCTCGACCTTCGCCAACCTGTTCCCGCATGGTTGGCAGGATGTCGGCCAGCTGTCGGTCAATCTCGGGTTCGATCTCGACCTGTGGGGCAAGAATCGCGCGGCCCTGGCGGCGGCCACCTCGGAACGGCGCGCTGCCGCGCTCGATGCCGAGCAGGCCCGGCTGGTGCTCGCCGTGGCGGTCACCTCGGCCTATGTCGATCTCGCCCGCCTCGAGGCCGAGCGCGAGGTGCGCGCCGGCCAACTCGAAACGGCCACCAGGGCGCGCCAGTTGCTCGGCCAGCGGCAGGCCAATGGCCTGGAAACGCGCGGCGGCGTCGCCGTGTCGGAAGCCGATCTCGCCGAGGCGCGGATCGCGCTCAGCTCGGCCGAGGAAGCCGTGGTCCTGCGCCGCAACCAGCTGGCCGCGCTGGTCGGCGCCGGCCCCGATCGTGGGCTGGCGATCACCCGCCCCCGGCTTGCCATTCCTGCGGCGCGCGGCGTTCCCGACGATGTGACCACCGATCTGGTCGGCCGTCGCCCCGATGTCGTCGCCGCGCGCGAACGGGTGGAAGCGGCGGCCAGCCGGATCAAGGTGGCGCGGGCCGATTTCTTCCCGGCCCTGCGCCTGTCGGCGATGTATGGCCTGCAAACGGTGGGGTTGGACCTGCTGTTTGACCGGAATTCGCAGACCGGGTTCGCCGGTCCGGCCTTCAGCCTGCCGATCTTCCACGGCGGCGAACTGGCCGGGCGCTATCGCGGCGCCCGGGCGGACTACGATGGGGCGGTTGCCGCCTACAACGGCGCGGTCCTCGCCGGCTACCGCGAGGCGGCCGACGCGCTGACCACCGCCCGCCTGGTCGGCCAGCGCCTGGCCGATGCCCGGATCGCGCGCGAAGCCGCCGAACTGGGCTTCCGCGAGATCAACCTGCGCTATCAGGGCGGGCTGGTCACCTATCTCGATGTCCTCCAGGTCCAGGACCGGCTGCTGCGCGCGCAGCTTGCCGTGGCCCTGCTCGAACAGGCCGCCCGCAATGCCGACGTGGGCCTGGTTCGCGCGCTGGGCGGCGGCTATGCGCCGGCCGGCGCCGCCGCCGCTTCTTCCGGCATGACCGCAAGCATGAAAGACGAAGTCCATGGCTGATGCCGCCGTTTCCGAGCCGATCGCAGCGAGCGCGGACAGCAGCGCCGATGAAGCGGCGTTCCGGCGAGCGGCGGCGCGCCGGCTGTGGCTGACCCGCCTGGCCATCGCCATCGCCGTGGTCGGTGCGCTGTGGACCGGATGGTACCTCCTGTTCGGCCGCAACCATGTCGGCACCGACAATGCCTATGTCAGCGCGGAAATGGCGCAGGTCACGCCGCAAATCTCCGCCACCGTGACCGAGGTCAGGGTCAGCGACACCCAGCCGGTCAAGCGCGGCGACGTGCTGGTGGTGCTCGATCCGGCCACGCCGCAGATCGCCTTGGCCCAGGCCGAGGCCGATCTCGCCGCCGCCCGCCGCCGCTTCCGTCAGGCCGAGGCCAGCGCCGGGGCCGCTTCGGCGCAGGTTGGCGCTTCGGATGCCGATATTGCCCGCGCCCGCGCCCAGGTCAGCTCGGCCCAGGCCGATTTCGACAAGGCCCGGACCGACTGGACCCGCCGCCAGGCGCTCGCCGCCAGCGGCGCCGTGTCCGGCGAGGAGCTGACCACGGCCCGCCGCGCCTTCGAATCGGCCCAGGCCGCCGTGGCCCAGGCCCGCGCCGGGCTTGACCAGGCCATTGCCGCCCAGCGCGCCGCCCAGGGCCAGTACCAGGCCAGCGTCGCGGTCGTCGCCGGATCGACCGAGGATACCGATCCGGCGGTGCGCGCGGCCATCGCCAGGGTCCAGCAGGCCCGGCTTGACGTCAACAACACCGTGATCCGCGCCCCGATGGACGGGGTGGTCACCCAGCGCAAGGTCCAGGTTGGCCAGCGCGTGGCCCAGGGCGCCTCGATCATGACCATCGTGCCGGTCGGCCAGCTCTACATCGACGCGAATTTCAAGGAACGCCAGTTGCGCCGGGTTCGCGTCGGGATGCCGGCCACGGTCACGGCCGATATCTATGGGGGGGATGTCGTCTATCACGGCCGCGTCGCGGGCATTTCCGGCGGCACCGGCTCGTCGATGGCGCTGATTCCGGCGCAGAACGCAACCGGCAACTGGATCAAGGTGGTCCAGCGCCTGCCGGTCCGCATCGCGCTCGACCCCCGGGAGCTGGCCGCGCACCCGCTGCGCGTGGGCCTGTCCACCGAGGTCGAGATCGACATTTCCTCCAACTAGGCCGGGACGATGGCGAACGCGGCCACGGCCCAGCCAGGCGAACCCGGATCAGGCCCGGCCCAGCCAGTGATGCTGTCCAGCCGCGCCCAGGTCGTGGCCGGGATGGTCATGGCGCTGAGCAATTTCATGGTCATCCTCGACCTGACGGTGGCCAATGTCTCGCTGCCGCACATTTCCGGCGATCTCGGGATCACGCTTGACCAGGGCGCCTGGGTCATCACCTCCTATGCCGTGGCCGAGGCGATCTGCGTGCCGCTGACCGGCTGGCTGGCCGCGCGGTTCGGCACGGTGCGCGTGTTCATCGTGGCCATGCTGGCCTTCGGCGCTTTCTCGCTGGTCTGCGGCCTGTCGCGCAGCCTCGGGGTGCTGGTCATGGCGCGGATCGGCCAGGGGCTGTGCGGCGCGCCGATCATGCCGATAACCCAGGCACTGATGCTGCGGGTGTTCCCGCCCGAACGGCGGGCCAAGGCCATGGTCGGCTGGTCGATGACCGTCCTGCTCGGCCCAGCGCTGGGGCCGATCGTGGGCGGCTACATCTCCGACAATTTCTCGTGGCAGTGGATCTTCCTGATCAACGTGCCGATCGCGATCGGATGCACCGTGGTGGGCGGGATGGTCCTGCGGCCGGTGGAAACGCGGACCGAGCGGATGCCGATCGACGCGGTTGGCCTGGGCCTCCTGGTGTTCTGGATCGGCTGCCTCCAGATCATGCTCGACATCGGCCGCGATCATGACTGGTTCGGGGACTGGAGGATCGTTGCCCTGGCGGTGGGCGCGGGCATCGGCTTCGTTGCCTTCGTGATCTGGGAGCTGACCGACGACCATCCGATCGTCGACCTGCGGATCTTCCGGCATCGCGGCTTTGCCGTGGGGGTCGTGGCCCTGGCCGTGATGTTCGGCGCCTATTTCAGCAGCGTGGTGGTCTTGCCGCAATGGCTGCAGTCCAGCCAGGGCTATTCGGCCCAGACCGCGGGCCTGGTCACCGCCTGGACCGCGATGACCTCGATCCTGACCGCCGTGTTCATGCCCCGGATTGTCGACAAGGTGGACCTGCGCCTGCTCATTTCGATCGGCACGGTCTGGTTCGTGATCCAGTGCTTCAACCGCTCCGGCTGGGTCACGGGCATGGATTTCTGGTCGCTGTCGCGCCCGCAGATCATCCAGGGCTTCGGGATGTCGTTCTTCATCATGCCGCTTACCCAGATGGCGCTGGGCGCGGTGGAGCCGCGCGAAGTGGCCGCGGCGGCCGGCCTGCAGAACTTCCTGCGGACCATCGCGGTCGCCGTTGCGACCTCGCTGATCCTGACCGACTGGGGCAACGAGCAGCGGATCAAGCACAACGGCTTTGCCGATACGCTCAATCCCGATGCCACGGTGCATACCCTGTCGGGCGTGGGCTTCAGCCCGGAGATGGTGCGCGGCTATGTCAACAACCTGGTCGACGAGCAGGCGCTGACCCTGGCGATGGACCATACCTTCATGCTGTCGGGCATTGCCGGGCTGCTTGCGCTGGGGCTGGTGTGGCTGGCGCCGCGGCCCCGGCCGCTTGTCGCCATGCAGGCTGGCCACTGACCCGGCGACCGGCGGCCTAGCCTTCGCGCGGGCTGTCGCGCAGGGCACCGGCCAGCGCGGCCCAGTCGGCCCCGTGCGCGGCGTGCGCGGCGGCCTGCTGCAAGCCGCGATAGTGGGCAAGGATGCGGCGGCCGCTCTCGGTCAGGGCCGCGCCGCTGCCTGGCGCGCCGCCGGGCCGGGTGGCCACCAGCGGCTGGTCCCAGCAGCGGTTCATCGTATCGACCAGCAGCCAGGCCCGGCGATAGCTCATGCCCAGCAGGCGCCCGGCGGCCGAGATCGAGCCGGTGCGGTCGATCGCCTCGAGCAGGTCGGCCTTGCCCGGACCCATGGCGATCTGTGCGCCGCAATAGACCTGGAGCTTGAGCTTGAGCTGCGGGGGCAGGGTGGTCATCGGTTCAGTCTAGGCGAGCCGGGCGGCCGAGGACAAGCCGCGCTCAGAGGAGGCCGAGCTTGCCCAGTTCATGAGCGAGATGGCCGGGGATGACCGCGCCGGCCTCGCCCTCGGCCAGGTCCGCCGGGACATCGGCCTGTTCGAGATAGCGCCAGCCCTGGTGGGCGCGGCGGGGCCTGGGGTGCACGTCGATAAGCGTGCCGGAAATGACGATGGCCGTGCGCCCGCCCTCGCTTTCCTCGAAGCCGAGGATCTCGGAGCGGGCGACCAGCTGGTGCTTGAGAATCCAGTAGACCGAGCCGCCGATCATCTCGGCATGGCGCTTGGGAAGGTAGCGGGTGGTCAGCAGGTGGGTCTCGCCGCGGCTTGCGAACCAGCCATGGACCTCCTCCAGCGACTTGGCGCCGAAGGCGACCTTGGTCATGTTGAGCGGCATCCGGCCCGCCTCAGGCGCTGAGCTTGAACAGGTCGGCCAGGCCGAGGAAGAAGAAGAAACCCAGCGTATCGGTCATCGTGGTGACGAAGACCGTGGAGGTGACCGCCGGATCGATCCGCATCCGGTTGAGCGTCACCGGGATCAGGACGCCGGACAGGCCGGCGTTGAGGCTGTTGAGGATCATCGCCAGCAGCAGGACGAAGCTGAGCCACCAGTCACCATAGACCACCTGGCAGCCGATCGCCATCAGCAGGCCCAGGCCCAGGCCATTGGCCGAGGCGATCCACCATTCGCGCCCGATCATGCGCCAGGTGTTGGAACTGGTGAGCTGGTTGGTGGCCAGCGCGCGCACGGTCACGGTCATGGTCTGGGTGGCGGCATTGCCGCCCATGCCGGTGACGATCGGCATCAGCACGGCCAGAGTGACCAGGCGGGTGATCGTGCCCTCGAAGGCGGCGACCACGCCCGAGGCGAGGATCGCTGTGCCCAGGTTGATGAACAGCCACCACAGGCGGGTGCGGATCGTGGCCGGCAGTGGTTCGTTGATGTCGCCATCGCCGGCGCCCGAAAGCAGCAGCGCGTCCTCGCCGGCTTCTTCCTGGATGATGTGGACGATGTCGTCGACCGTGATCTGACCGACCAGCCGCCCGGCATCATCGACCACCGCGGCCGAGATCAGCGCGTATTTCTGGAAGCGCAGGGCGACCTCTTCCTGGTCCATCGCCACCGGGATCAGGGTCTGGTCGCGCTTCATCACGTCGGCCAGCGCCACGTCGCGCGGGGCGCGCAGGATCCACGAGAGCGCGCAGGTGCCCACCGGGTGGTGGCCCTGGTCGACCACGAAGACTTCCCAGAATTCGGTCGGCAGGTCGTGGTCGCGGCGCAGGTAGTCGATCAGGTCGCCCACGCGCATGAATTCGGGCGCCGCGATGAAATCGCGGCTCATGATGCGGCCGGCGCTCTCCTCGGGGAAGGACAGCGCGCTTTCGATCGCCGCGCGGTCTTCCGGGTCAAGCTCGGCGAGGACGGCCTGCTGGTCTTCCTCGTCGAGGTCTTCCAGCATCGCCACCGCGTCGTCGGTCTCGAGCTGTTCGGCGATGAGCGCGATGTCTTCGGCCGGCAGGTCCTCGACCAGTGCCTCGCGGACGTGATCGTTGAGCTCGGCGATCACGTCGGCGCTGAGCAGGTCGGTGATCGCGCGGGCCAGCAGCGGGCGCTCGTCGCCGTCGAGCAGTTCGAACAGGTCGGCGATGTCGGCCGGGTGGAGCGGTTCGACCAGATCGTAGACCTGGTCGCGCTCGCCCTCGTCCAGTGCGTCGCGGACCCGGCGCACGAAGTCTGATTTCAGGCGGTTTTCACCATCGAGCCGGTCGGACTCGCCGGTCCGCTCGGAGGTTTCGCGCAAGGGTTCCGTGCCCGCAACGGCGGTGGCCTGCTCCAGCAGTTCGGGGGCGCGATCCTCGACGGTCATCGGCCCGGTCTATTGCCCTCGTTCGCAATTGCAACCGCGCCTTGCCCTTGCGAAGGCGATTGTGCGCGCGGCGCGTGACTTTGTCCCCCGCCGGCCTATATCGGCCCCGGATGACGACCAACGCCAAGACCCAAGGAGACCGCCCGATGGCCGACGAATTCCTCACCCTCACCCTCGATGCCGGCAATGGCCAGGGTGGCGATGTCAAGATCAAGCTGCGCCCCGACCTTGCCCCCGGCCACGTCGCCCGGATCAAGGAACTGGTGGGCGAAGGCTTCTACGACGGGATCAAGTTCCACCGCGTGATCCCCGGCTTCATGGCCCAGGGCGGCTGCCCGCAGGGCACCGGCACCGGCGGTTCGGACAAGCCCGACCTCCAGGCCGAATTCAACGCCGAGCCGCACGTGCGCGGCGTCTGCTCGATGGCCCGCACCTCCTATCCGCACTCGGCCAACAGCCAGTTCTTCATCTGCTTCGACGATGCGACCTTCCTCGATCGCCAGTACACCGTCTGGGGCCAGGTGGTCGAAGGCATGGAACACGTCGACGCCCTGCCCAAGGGCGAGCCGCCGCGCGAGCCGGGCAAGATCGTCAAGGCCGCCGTGTCGGAAGGCTGAAGCCTGTCGCCACGACGGACAGACAGGAGGGGGCGGAGCGATCCGCCCCCTTTTTCGTGGGCGCGCTGGTTGCCACGGGTTCGCGGGGCTCAGGTGGCGGCTTGAGGGGGCGGGATCAGGGGGCGAGCAGGCCCGCCGCCGGGGCTTCGTGCGAGCCGGGATCGAATTCCACGCCGAAGGCCTTGCCCTCGGCCCAGCGCACCACGCCCCACAGGCTGCTGCCATCGGGCAGGGCGACCGTGATCACCTCGCCGGCGGGCGGCGGGCTGCCTTGCGCGATGGCGCTCATTCCCTGGGGCGAGACATCGCGGGCGATCGCATCGAGCGCGGCGCCGGTGCCGCCGGCCACCTGCACGCGAACGGTCAGCTTGCGGCGGCGGGCGCGGAACACCGGCGTGGCGGTGAACAGGGACTTGTCGACAAGGGTCATCGCCCGATCGTGGCGCGGTTCCGCCCAAGGCTTTGCCAAGGGGCGCCTAAGGATTCGCCCTTATAGCCCGGCCTTGACCAGCCAATCGTGGAACAAGCGCACCGGCCGGGTTTCCAGCGCGCGGGGCTTGCACACGAACCAGTAGGAATAGGGGCTTTCGACCTCGAAATCATAGAGCCGGGCCAGCCGCTCGTCGCCCGAGCGGGTGAAGTGGTCATCGTGCATGATCGCGATGCCCAGGCCATTGGCCGCCGCTTCCAGCATCAGCTGGCCCGAATCGAACTGGTCCACCGCCGCCGGGGTGAAATCGCCGATCCCGGTCGCCGCCTTCCAGGCCACGAAACTGTCGGGCAGGTCATGGTGGATGAGGAAGGTCTGCTTCGACAGCTTGCCGAGATCGGGCACCGGCCCCAGTTCCTCGGCCACGGTGCGCGAGGTGATCGCATAGACCCGGTTGTGATCGAGCCGCACCGCGTAGAGCGAGGGATCGGGCGCCTTTGAAAGGAGGATCGCGGCATCGAGGCTATCACCCACCCGGGCTTCCTGGTGGGGGCTGGTATCGATATCGATGTGCAGGCGCGGATGCAGCTTGCGGAGTTCGGCCAGGCGCGGGAACAGCCGCTGGCTGCCGAACAGCGGCATGACGCCGAGATGCAGGCGCAGGACCTGCCCGGTATCGACCAGGCTTTCGACCGCCTCGGCCAGTTCGTCGAGCCTGGGGCTGACCGCATCGAAGAAGGCCTGCCCGTCCTCGGTCAGTCGCATGGCCTGGTGCTGGCGGTGGAACAGCTTCTTGCCGGTGAAATCCTCCAGCGCCTGGACCCGGCGCGAGAGCGCCGAGGGGCTCAGGCCCAGCTCGGCCGCCGCGGCCTTGGCCGAACCGAGGCGGACGACCCGCACGAAGGCTTCGAGCGCACGGAGGGGCGGCAGGCGGCGCATGGACAGAGGGCTTACTCGCTGGGGAGGGGCGGGGAAGGGCGGATTTCGGGCGAACAGGATCGGGGCGGGCTGGTTTCAGGCTGGTTGCGGTTCCGGTGCGCCCGGCGGATGCAGGCGCAGGCGGGTGACATGGCGTTCGTTACCCGCAGTGACCTCGAGTTTCCAGCCGCTTGAATGGGCCAGGCGGGCGCCGACCGGCGGAACCTGGCCGGCAAGCAGGAAGGCCAGCCCGCCAATGGTGTCGATATCTTCCTCGACCTCGGCAAGGCGCGGATCGATCCGCTCGCCCACATCGTCAAGCTCGGCGCGGGCATCGGCTTCCCAGGTGCCGTCATCCAGCGCCACCAGCAGGTCGGTCGGCGCGTCGTCGTGCTCGTCCTCGATCTCGCCGACGATTTCCTCGACCAGGTCCTCGATCGTGATGATCCCGTCTGTGCCCGAATATTCGTCGATCACGACCGCCAGGTGAACGCGGCTGGCGCGCATATCGGCCAGCACGTCGAGCGCGCCGCGCGCCTGGGGCACGAACAGCGGCTGGCGCATCAGCACGGTCCAGTCGCGCGGGGGCGCCTTGGCTCCGCCGCGGCCGGCGACAAGGAAGGGGAACACGTCCTTGAGGTGCATCATCCCCACGATCTCGTCGAGCGAATCGCGGTAGACCGGCATCCGGCTGTGGCCGTGTTCGGCAAACATGGCGACCAGCTCCTCCCACGAGGCCGAGGCCGGGACGGCGACGATCTCGCCGCGCGGGATCGCCACGTCATCGGCATCGTGTTCGCTGAAGTGGAGCAGGTTGCGGACCATCTGGCGTTCGAGCGGGGAAAGATCGCCCGCCGCCGCGTCGTCCTCGCCCTCGTGCTCGTCGATCGCTTCTTCGAGCGCGGCGCGCAGCGACTGGTCATGCTCGCCCGTCCACAGCCGGCGCAGGCCCTTCCACAGGCTGCGTCTACTGTCCGCCTCTGAGCCGGCGCCATCGCCGTTGCGGCCATGTTCGGCCATCGGGTTCGCTATCCTTGTGTCTGCCCCGCGCCCCAAGGTGCCTCGGGGCGGGCTGTTTCAGGCTTGATATGGGTCCGGCAGGCCCATCTTCGCAAGCGCCTTTGTTTCGAGCGCTTCCATCGCCTCGGCCTCGGCCTCGCCCAGCTCGTGATTGTGGCCGGCGAGATGGAGCAGGCCGTGGACGATCAGGTGGGCGGCATGGGCCTCCACCGCGATGCCCTTGTCGGCCGCTTCGCGCGCGCAGGTTTCCCAGGCAAGGGCGAGATCGCCGAGCATTTCGGGCGCGCCATCGCGCGGCAGGTCCAGCAGTTGCTCGCGCCCGATCATCGGGAAGGAGAGCACGTTGGTCGGCTTGTCCTTGGCCCGCCATTCGCGGTTGAGCACGTGGACCTCGGCATCGCTGGTGAGCAGGACCGAGGCGGACAGGCGCGGGTTCCCCAACTCCGGCGCGACCGCCGCGGCGGCCTGTGCAGCAGCCTCGGCCAGGTCCGCCCAGTCCGTTGCGGTGGGCCAGGGATCCTCGATCTCGATTTCAAGCGACAGCATGGCATCGGGCTAAGCCAGCGCGGCGCCTTCGGCAAGGGCATCGCTTCGCGTTTAGGCGAGGATGCCCGCTTCCAACTGGTTGAGATAGTGGAATTCAGGGGCGCGCACGCCGGCCTTTCGTCGGATTTCAACCAGTTCGGGGGATTCGAAGAACGCCCGGGCCGAGGCAAGATCGGTCCAGCGGGAGAAATGGACCACGCGCGTCGGATCGGTGTCGAACGCCAGCACCTGATAGGCGATCTCGCCGGCTTGGCGACGAATTTCCGCCGCCCCGTCGAAGATCGCCTTCCACGCCGGATAGTCCGCCACCTCGTGGATGATGAGGACATGGGGCGCAAGCGGGGCGGTCGGCGGGGAGGTCAGGATCAGCTATCCTTGCCTTCATAGGCTTCCACGATCCGCCCGACGATCGGGTGGCGCACCACGTCGGCCGCGTTGAAGCGGACCACCGAGATGCCATCCACCCCTTCGAGCCGCTTCACCGCGTCGGCCAGGCCGCTGAAACTGTCGCCCCCGGGAATGTCGACCTGGCGCGGATCGCCGCAGACCACCATCCGGCTGTTCTGGCCGAAGCGGGTGAGAAACATCTTCATCTGGGCGGGCGTGGTGTTCTGCGCTTCATCAAGGATCACGAAGGCATCGGCCAGCGTGCGGCCGCGCATGAAGGCGATCGGCGCCACCTCGATCTCGCCGCTCGCCATGCGCCGTTCCACCTGTTCGGGCGGCATACAATCATAGAGGGCATCGTAGAGCGGGCGGAGATAGGGATCGACCTTCTCCTTCATGTCGCCGGGCAGGAAGCCCAGCCGCTCGCCCGCTTCCACCGCCGGGCGCGAGAGGATCAGGCGCTGGACCGAGCCGCTCATCAGCTGCGAAACGGCCTGGGCCACGGCGACATAGGTCTTGCCGGTGCCGGCCGGGCCGAGCGCGAAGATCACGTCGTCCCGGGCGAGCGAGCGCATATAGTCGATCTGGGTGGCCGAGCGCGGCACGATGGTCTTGCGGCGGGTGCGGATCATGATCGGGGGCGCATCGGTGCCGCCGGTGATGATGCCTTCGAGCGTCGGCTCGTTCGACATGGCGATGAGCGATTCGACCGCGCCGGCGTCGATCTCCTGCCCGCTCATGATCCTTTGGTGCATCCCCTTGAGGACGTCGCGGGCGCGGGCCACGGCATCCTCGCCGCCTTCGATCTGGATGCGGTTGCCGCGGGCGGCGATATAGACCC
Source organism: Novosphingobium bradum (assembly GCF_042646485.1). Lineage (NCBI taxonomy): Bacteria > Pseudomonadati > Pseudomonadota > Alphaproteobacteria > Sphingomonadales > Sphingomonadaceae > Novosphingobium > Novosphingobium bradum. The sequence goes on from NZ_JBHRTQ010000007.1 coordinate 53,603, forward strand.
CCAGCCGGTTCTCGATCAGCACGAGGTTGGAATCGAACTGCCCGAACAGGGCGCCCAGCACGGTGGGCTCGTCGAATTCCAGTTCAGCCCTGGCGCGCCGCGGGCTTTCCCGGCGGGCATCAGACGACCACGGATGCGCCATCCCCTCGGAGGCGCGAGCGGTTTTGCGGGCCATAAGGTGCTGAGGGCGCTCCTTTCATGCGGGCCGCCGGATGGCGAGTCCCGACAGGAAAGATAGGCCGGTGCGCCCCGCAAACAAGCCACGCTGCGATGCGGCGATGTGGAAAAGATCTCAGGCCGTCGCCGTTGCCACCAGCCGCCCGCTGAGCGAATTCGGCCCGGCCTCCACCATGTCGACCTCGACCAGATCGCCGATCGCCGCCTCGCCCGCGAAATGGACTGATTGCAGCCAGGGGGACTTGCCCAGCCACTGCCCGTCGTGCCGGCCCTTGCGTTCGACCAGAACCTGGCAGCGCCGGCCGACCGAGGCCTGGTTGAAGGCCTGCTGGCTGGCATTCAGCGCGGCCTGGAGGCGCTGGAGGCGCTCGTCCATCACCTCGGGGGCAACCTGGCCGTCCATCGTGGCGGCCGGGGTGCCGGGGCGCGGGCTGTACTTGAAGCTGAAGCACTGGGCATAGCCAACCGCTGCCACGAGCGACAGCGTCTCGGCGAAATCCTCCTCCGTCTCGCCGGGGAAGCCGACGATGAAATCGCCGGACAGGGCGATGTCGGGCCGCGCGGCGCGCACGCGATCGAGGATCTCCAGATAGGATTGCGCGGTGTGCGAGCGGTTCATTGCCTTGAGGATGCGGTTGCTGCCCGCTTGCACCGGCAGGTGGAGGAAGGGCATCAGCTTGGCCACTTCGCCGTGGGCGGCGATCAGGCCCTCGGTCATGTCGTTGGGGTGGCTGGTGGTGTAGCGGATGCGCGCCAGGTCGGGGTTCTCGGCAAGGTGGCGCACCAGCCCGTCAAGGCCGACCGCGCGGCCCTGGCCATCCTCGCCCGTCCAGGCGTTGACGTTCTGGCCGATCAGGGTCAGTTCCTTGGCGCCGGCTTCGACCAGCCTCTCCGCTTCCGCCACGATCGCGCTGAACGGGCGGGATATTTCCGCGCCGCGGGTATAGGGCACCACGCAATAGGTGCAGAACTTGTCGCAGCCTTCCTGCACGGTGAGGAAGGCGCTGGGGCCAACCTTGCGGCGCGCGGGCAGGGCGTCGAACTTGGCCTGGGCCGGCATATCTGTATCGACCGCGCGGCGTCCGGCACTGGCCTCCGCGATCATCTCGGGGAGGCGGTGATAGGCCTGGGGGCCAACCACCATCTTCACGGCGGGCGCGCGGGCCATGATCTCCTCGCCCTCGGCCTGGGCGACGCAGCCGGCCACCGCGATCAGCGGGCTGGAGCCATCCTCGCGCTTGAGGCGGCCGATGTCGGAATAGACCTTTTCCGCCGCCTTCTCGCGGATGTGGCAGGTGTTGAGGACGACGAGATCGGCCTCTTCGCCTTCGGGCGCGGGGGCGATGCCCTGGGCGCCGAGCAGTTCGGCCATGCGTTCGCCGTCATAGACGTTCATCTGGCAGCCGAAGCTCTTGACGCGGTAGGTCTTGGGGGCGGGGGTGGTGGCCATGGGGGGCGCCCATAGGCGATTTCGGGCGGCTGTTCGAGTCTCGATGCGGCGGGCGCGGTGCGCGGCGCTGCCTGCCCACTGGCTGGCCTGTCACCTGGCGCTGGCGCTGGCGCGGGTTCAGTCCTCGCCCGCGGCGCGGTCGTGGGCTTCGGCGGGCGGGACGTAGCGCACCGCCTCGACCGGCAGGGCGAAGGGGCGCGGGGGCCGGCCCAGGGCCAGTTCGAGTGCCGCCTCGATCCGCGCGCGGGCTTCGGCGGCGATCGCCTTGCGCCCGGCGTGGCCATCGGGCGAAAAGGGCTCGAGAAAGTGGATGGCGACCGGGAAGGAGCCTGGCCGGGCCAGCAGGCGCAGGGCATTGGCCAGGCCCGGCTCGTCGCCCACCCAGCCGATGATCGGGGCCATCGGGCCATAGTCGATCAGCACCGGCTGGACCAAGATCCCCGGCGGAGCTGGTTCGAGCACCTTGAGCATCGCGGTCTTGAAGGGGAGCAGCGACTGTCCGTCGGTGGTCGTGCCTTCGGGGAAGATCGCCACGGCGTGATTGTCGGCCAGCGCCTCGCTCAGGGCGTTGATCTGGGCGGCCACGCCGAGGCGCGCCTCGCGCTGGACGAAAACCGTGTGGTTGAGCCGCGCCAGCCAGCCGACCACCGGCACGCGGGCCACCTCGGCCTTGGCGACGAACGCCGTCCCGCTGGCCCCCGCAAGTGCCGGGATATCCAGCCACGAGACGTGGTTGGCCAGCAGGAACGCGTCGCGCCGCAGCGGGGTGCCGACCACCCGCACCCGCGCGCCCACGATCCTGGCGATCGCCCGCAGGACAAGGCGCGGCATCGGCGAATGGCGCGAGACCGCGCGGCACAGGTAATGCAGCGGCAGGCTGGCGAGCACGACCAGGATGATGAGCGCGAGGCGCCCCTGGATCCGCAGGCTTTCCGCCAGGCCGATCCGCGTCGCCCTGACCGGCGTCGCAGGGCCGGAGCCGGACTGGACGGAACCGGATTGACCGGAACTGGCCAAAGCGGGTGGGGCCGGTGCAGGGGTGGGCGGCGGCGTCAGCGCGGCCGGATCAGGTGTCGGTGTCACCTTCGGCCTTTTCGGCGCCGATGCGGACCCCGAACAGTTCCATCCGGTGATCGACCAGGCGATAGCCAAGGCGTTCGGCGATCTGGCGCTGGAGCGCTTCCAGTTCGGGATCGACGAATTCCATCACCCGCCCGGTCTCCACGTCGATCATGTGATCGTGATGGGCTTCGGGAGCGGCTTCATAGCGGGCGCGGCCATCGCCGAAATCGTGGCGATCGAGGATGCCGGCCTCCTCGAACAGGCGCACGGTGCGATAGACCGTGGCGATCGAGATGCCCGGATCGATCGCGGCCGCGCGTTCATGCAGCTTGTCGACGTCGGGGTGATCCTCGCTCTCGGACAGGACCTGGGCGATCACCCGGCGCTGGTCCGTGATCCTGAGGCCGCGTTCGGCGCAGAGCGCTTCGATGTCGATGGGTTGGTGCACGTGTCGTCCGTCGCAGGGCAGTCAGGGAAATACCACGCCGCAGCCGGGTGCCGGACGTGAAAAAGGCCTCGCCGATATGGACCGGACGAGGCCTTTTCGCAACCGCGCAAGCGGTGTCTGCCGGACCAGCCCCGAGGCCGGTCCGGTTATCCCGGTTCAGGCCGGGGTCTTGGCGCGACCACGGGCCGCCTTGGCGCCGGGCTTGCGGCCGAGGCCGATCTTCTTGGCCAGTTCGCGGCGCTTCTCGGCATAGTCGGGCGCGACCATCGGGTAGTCGGCCGGAAGGTTCCAGCGGCTGCGATACTGTTCGGGCGTCATGTTGTAATGGGTCATCAGGTGACGCTTGAGCATCTTGAGCTTCTTGCCGTCTTCCAGGCAGACGATGTGATCGGACTTGACCGACGAGCGGATCGAGACCGCCGGTTCGGGCGGCGATTCCACAACGGTGGCCGCCTGGCCAAGGCCAGCCAGCGCGCCGTAGACGTTGGTGATGAGCGTGGACAGATCACCCACCGACACGCTGTTGTTGCTGACGTGAGCGGCAACGATGTCGGAAGTAAGCGTGATGAGCGTCTCGTTCATGTCGCTCTGTGCATTTTCCATCGTGGGGGTTCCTTGAATTCGTGCGACCGTTATTCTTGTTGGACGCCGGACAAATTCTTGTCTTGTCCAGCGCTAATCAGCTTTGCTCCCGCTGGTTCCCGGAAACAAGCGCAAAAATGGTATTGGAACCGATTCCGGGCGCGAAATTGGGGTTATTGGTGCCGGAAGGTCAATTCTCGTCGTCACGGGCGAAAGTGATGGCGTCGATCCGGGGGCCACTGAGCGTGCGGTAATAGTTGCGGCGTAGTCCCACCGGGCGGAAACCGTGGCGAAGATACAGCGACTCGGCTTCGTTTCCGCGCCGCATTTCAAGCAGCAGCCGATGCGCGCCCCGCCCATGCGCCGCCGCGGCGAAGCGTTCGAGCAGGCGATGGCCTACCCCGCGCCGCCGAAACCGCGGGGCCACGCCGAACAGCAGCAGTTCTTCTTCGCCAAATCCGCTGCGGGAAAGAGAAAAGCCGGCGATGTCGCGCGCGGGGGCATCGGGCGGCGGTGCCTCGCCATTCTCGCCCGCCAGCAGATAGTGGCAATTGCCCAGGATCAGCGCATCCTCGACCTGGCGGCGGGACCAGGCCTCGCCATATTCCGGATCGAAGGCGGTGTGCATGACCGCCATGATCCGGTCGACATCGTCGCCCGGCAGGCTCACCGGGGCGTGGCTCCGGCGCCCCCGGGCAGTTTCGCATCGGGCGCGCGGCCATAGAGCGGCGCGGTGTCCGCCGTGAGCAGCGCCGGCGGGAGCAGGGCGAAGGCGCGGGCATCGCTCCACAGCGGCAGGGCATGGCCGCTGCCGCGCGCGGCGACCAGCGCCTCGGCCTGGCTCCCGGCGACCAGCGCGGTGCGCGCGGCCAGGGCGGCGGCTTCGGGCCTGAGCGAGGCCAGTGCCCCGGCGGGCAGGCCATCGGCGGTGAATTCCTGGACGAACCATTCGCCATGCCCGCCGGTGGTGGCGACGGTGACTGGCTGGGCGCTGGCCCGGACGCCGGCTTGCGCGCGCGCCTGGGCCGCGATCAGGGCGAGGGTGGGATAGCCGACCAGCTCGGCCCCCCAGGCCAGGGCCAGGGCGCGCGCGGCGGCAAGGCCCACCCGCACGCCAGTGAAGCTGCCCGGCCCGAGCGCCACGGCGATGCGGCCCGCCCGGCCCTTGCCGGGAAGCGCGCCGATCAGCGGCACCAGCGCCTCGGCGTGGCCGCGCCCCATCATCTGCCACGAGCCGGCGATCACCTGGTCGCCCTGGGCACCGGCGCGCACCAGCGCCACCGAGCAGGCCTCGGTCGCGCTGTCGATCACCAGCGTATCGGGGGAGCCCGGCGGCGTCATCCGGCCGCTGGTCAGGCCGCGCGGACTTCGCTGACTTCGGGGACGTAGTGCTTGAGCAGGCTTTCGATGCCGTTCTTCAAGGTCGCCGCGGAAGAGGGGCAGCCCGAACAGGCGCCCTGCATCGAGAGGTAGACCACACCCTCGCGGAAGCCGCGATAGACGATGTCGCCGCCATCGTTGGCGACGGCCGGGCGCACCCGGGTTTCGATGAGGTCGCGGATCTGGGCCACGATCTCGGCATCGGCGGGATCGTCGCCGAAATCGGTGTCGTCCTCCGGGGCCACACTGATCGCGCCGGCGGTCCCTTGCGCGAACAGCGGCGCGCCCGAGACGAAGTGATCGAGCAGCATGGCCACGACCTGCGGCTTGAGCGCGGCCCAGCTCACCCCCGGCGCGGCGGTGACCGAGACGAAATCGCGCCCGAACAACACCCCGGTAACCTCGCCCAGATCGAACAGCGCCTGGGCCAGCGGCGAGGCCTCGGCCGCTTCGGGCGAGGTGAACTCGCGGGTGCCGGCATACATCACTTCCTGCCCGGGCAGGAACTTGAGCGTGGCGGGGTTGGGCGTGGCTTCGGTCTCGATGAACATGATGGGTCCGATATGGGGGTGGGTGGGCACCGGTCAAGCATTACCGGCGAAAGGCGCGCAGGCGCAGGTGCCGTGGCCCGGGGCTATTCACTGGCCCTTCAGGCAGGGCGCCCTTATACCGGCCGGCGATGACCGCCTATGCCCGCGCCGCCCTGTTCGCCCTTCCGCTGCTCGTGCTGGCCGCGCCCGCGCTTGATGCCAGGCCCCGCAAGCCGGCCAGGCCCGCCGCCGCCGCGCCTGTCAGGGCCGCCCTTGCCGGGCCATGGCTCTATCGCGGCAGCGACGTGCCGCAGGACAGGGAATGGGTCTTCGGCGAACTGCCCAATGGCTTGCGCTATGCGGTGCGCCGCAACGGGGTGCCGCCCGGGCAGGTGGCGATCCGCATCCGGGTCGATGCCGGCTCGCTCAACGAGAGCGAGAGCGAGCGCGGCTTTGCCCATTTCCTGGAACACCTGGTCTTCCGCCAGTCGAAATATCTCGGCGATGGCGAGGCGATCCCGGCCTGGCAGCGGCTGGGGGCGACCTTCGGGTCCGATACCAATGCCGAGACCACGCCGACCGGGACCACCTTCAAGATCGACCTGCCCGAGGCGACCGACGCGGGCCTCGACGAATCGATGAAGTATCTGTCGGGCATGGTCGCCGCTCCGACCCTGTCTGACCAGAACATCCGCTCCGACCTGCCGATCGTGCTGGCCGAGATGCGCGAGCGCGGCGGCGCGGCGGCGCGGGCGCAGGATGTCCTGCGCGAGGCGCTCTATGCCGGCCAGCCGCTGGCGACCCGCGCCCCGATCGGCACCGAGGCCTCGCTCACCGCCGCGCGCCAGGATGCGGTGCGCGCCTTCCATGCCCGCTGGTACCGGCCCGAGAACACCGTGGTGGTGCTGGCCGGCGACCGCGATCCGGCCGAGCTGGCCGCGCTGGTGAAGAAGTGGTTTTCCGGCTGGACCGGGCAAGGGCCGCGCGTGCCCGCGCCCAGCTTCGGCGATCCGGTGGCGCCGGCCGATGCGCTTCGCCCCGCCGGGGCCGGCCCCGCTGGCGAAACCCCGATCGGTGCGGCGCGGGTAGCGGTGGAACCCGATCTGCCGCGCTCGATCACTTGGGCCACGCTGCGGCCCTGGCGGCAGGTCAACGATACCGTGGTCTACAACCAGGGCCTGATGATGGACCAGGTGGCCCAGGCGGTGATCAACCGCCGGCTGGAAGCCCGGGCGCGGGCCGGGGGCAGCTATCTGGTGGCCCAGGTCAACCAGCAGGACGTCTCGCGTTCGGCCGACGTGACCTTCGTGGCGATCACCCCGCTGACGGATGACTGGCAGACCGCGGTGAAGGACGTGCGCGCCGTCATCGCCGATGCCCAGGCCAGCGCGCCCAGCCCCGAGGAGATCGCCCGCGAGATCGCCGAAATGGACGTGGCCTTCGCCAGCCAGGTCGAACAGCGCGCCCTGCTGCCCGGCGCGCGGCTGGCCGACGATATCACCACCGCGGTCGATATCCGCGAAACGGTCGCCAATCCCGAGGCCGTGCTGGCGATCTTCCGCCGCACCGTGCCACTGATCACGCCCGAGGCCGTGCTGGAGCATACCCGCGCCCTGTTTGCCGGGGCGGTGACCCGCGCGGTCATGATCACGCCGCGCCAGGATGCCACCGATGCGAACCTGCGCGCCGCGCTGGCCGCGCCGGTCGTCGCCGATGGCACGGCGCGGCTGTCGGCCAAGGCGGTATCCTTCGCCGAGCTGCCGCCGATCGGCGAGCCGGGCAAGGTTTCGGCCGATGTCCAGACCGGGATCGGCGGGATCGAGCAGGTGGAATTCGCCAATGGGGTGAAAGCGCTGATCTGGCCGAGCGCCGACGAGCCGGGGCGGGTCACGGTCAAGGTCCGGTTCGGCGCGGGCTATCGCGCCTTCGCCTCGGGCGATGCGCCCTATATCGCGCTGGGCGAAACGGCGCTGGTGGGTTCGGGCGTCGGGCCGCTGGGGCAGGAGGAGCTGGACCGCATCTCCACCGGCCGCAAGATGGGCTTCGATTTCAAGATCGACGATGCCGATTTCACCTTCTCGGCCGATACCCGGTCGGCGGACCTGGCCGACCAGCTCTACCTGTTCGCCGCCAAGCTGGCCATGCCGCGCTGGGATGCGGCGCCGGTGCTGCGCGCCCGCGCGGCGGCGCGGCTCCAGTACGATGGCCTGGCCACCAGCCCGCAGGGCGTGTTGAGCCGCGATCTCAAGTTCCTCCAGCACAACCGCGATCCGCGCTACCGCACGCCCACCCCGCAGGAGCTGGATGCCGCCACGCCCGAGGGGTTCCGCCAGGTCTGGGCGCCGGTGCTGGCGGCCGGGCCGGTCGAGGTCCAGGTGTTCGGCGATATCGACCGGGCGGCGACCGTGGCGGCGCTGGGCCGCACCTTCGGCGCCTTGCCCCCGCGCGAACCGGCGCCCGCCGTCGCCGCCTCCACCCAGGCCCAGGTTCCGGACGGCGGCGGCGCGCCGGTGGTGATCGCCCATCGCGGCGATGCCAACCAGGCCGCCGCGCTGGTTTCGTGGCCGACCGGCGGGGGCACCGCGGGCCTGCGGACCAGCCGCCAGCTCGAGATCCTCACCAACCTGTTCACCAACCGCCTGCTCGATCGGATGCGCGAGAAGATGGGGGCCAGCTACGCGCCGCAGGTTGTTTCGTCGTGGCCGGTCGATCTCGACAGCGGCGGCTCGATCACCGCGCTGGCCCAGCTCCAGCCGGGCGACGTGCCGATGTTCTTCCAGACGGCGGATGAGATCGCCGCCGACCTCGTCGCCAATCCGCCCACGGCCGACGAACTGGCCCGCGTCACCGAGCCGCTCAAGCAGCAGATCAGCCGCGCGGCGACCTCGAGCGCCTTCTTCATGTACCAGCTGGAGGGGGCCACCGGCGATCCGGGCCGCTTCGCCGCGCTCCGTTCGATCCTGACCGACTATACCGTGACCACGCCCGCCGCGATGCAGGCGCTTGCCGCCCAGTTCCTCCGCAAGAACCGTTCCTGGCGCGTGGCCATCGTGCCGCAGGGGCAGGGACTGGTGGGCAATGGAAGCGCAACCGGGGGCGGAACCGGGATGATGGGAAGGACCGGGCGCTAGAATCCGATGACATGAGATTGAGGCGCCGGTCTCCCCTCCCCATTGGGGAGGGGCTGGGGGTGGGGGTACCGCGGGTGGGGATGCCGCGCAGGCGGGCAACCCCCATCCCAACCCTTCCCCAACGGGGAAGGGCTTTGCGCTTCAACGCAATGTCATCGCGCACCAAAGGCGTTTCCGCTTCCGTGGGGTCGACTCTACCCTCCCAGGTTCGCCCCGGTATAGCATTCCACCAGCAGGGACAGCGGATGCCCGTCGGGCAGGCGCAGCAGGGCGCGGTGCGAGAGGATCACGCCCGGCGGGCATTCCCCCGCGCTGCCGCGCCGGCTTTCGATCAGTTCACGGCGATAGCGAAGCGGGGCGGCGACCTTGCCGAACGGAATCCGGCTGGTCGCCAGGGCGCGGGTCATGTCAGGGGTGAGCCGGGCCGGCGCATACCAGTTGTAGGCTTCCGAGAGCACCACGCCGCCGCAATCCAGCCGCACGTGGCGAAAGCCCAGCGGTTCGTCGGCGCCAAGGCCAAGGGCCAGCCGCGCGGCGCTGGCCAGGGCGGCGGCCTCGTCGCGGTCGGCTCCGGCCGTGATCATGGTTGCGCGGACCTCGGCCTCGGGAGCGATGCCCCGGCGCGCGCACCATTGTTCGAGGGCCGCGGTCGCGCTGGGGTTGGCGGCCAGCACCACTTCGAATTCGGCCAGCGCGGCATCGGCTTCGGGTGCCGGCGAGCGGCTGCTGCTGCGGGCTGGCGCGGGCGGCACCGGCGCGCAGCCGACCAGCGGCGGCGTGGCCAGGGCCAGCATGGCAAAGGCGCCGGCGGGAAGCGCGGCTCGGCTCAAATGCCGCCCCGCACCGGCTCGCGGCCCAGCGTGGCCAGGCCGCTCACCAGATCCTCGGTGCAGGCTTCGAGCTGCGCCAGCTCGACCGAACGGATCACGAAGTTGGCGCCGGTCCGGCCCTCGCGCCAGAACGGGTAGGAGCCGATCTGGCAGGCGGCATGGTCCTGCTCGGTCTGGCGCAGGAGGTCGGCCACCTCGCTTTCGCCCACCCAGCAGCCCACCGTGGCCGAGAGCAGCGGCAATCCGCCTTCCAGCGTGCCCGACAGCCGGTCGAGCATCCCCGCGGTGATGCCCGGCACCCCGGCCATGATGAACACGTTGCCGTGGCGGATACCCGGGGCGCCGGTTATCCGGTTGGGGATCAGTTCGGCGCCTTCGGGCACGCGGGCCATCCGCAGGCGCGCCTCGGTCAGCCCGCCGCGCGTGGCATAGTAGCCTTCCAGGATGGCGCGGGCCTCGGGGTGGACCACCACGCTCACGCCCAGCGCCTCGGCAATGGCATCGACCGTGATGTCATCGTGGGTGGGGCCGATGCCGCCGGTGGTGAACAGATAGTCGTTGCGGGCGCGCAGGGAGTTGACCGCCTCGACGATGGCGGCGGTTTCGTCGGCCACGACCCGCACTTCCTTCAGGCGGATGCCCTGGACCCCAAGCCAGGCGGCGACCTGGGCGATGTTCTTGTCATGGGTGCGGCCGGAGAGGATCTCGTCGCCGATCACGATGAGCGCGGCGGTCCAGATGCGGGACGGGGGCGTGGCCTGGGACATGGAGGGCTGGTTAGGCCGGTCTGCGCCGCCGGGCAAGCATGGCCCTTGGGGACGAAGCGCAGGGTGATCGCAGGCCCGTATGGCGGCCCTCCGCATCGGCGCGTTGCCTTGCGCGCCCGACCCTGCCAGACCACCGCCATGACGATCATCGCCGCGCGCCGCTATCGTGCCGGAACCACCGAGGAAGCCGCCCTCGCGCTTGACGGCGCGCCCCGCACGCCGATGGCCGACGGGTTCGACTGGATCGGCCTGTGCGAGCCCAGCCCGGCCGAGATGGAGCTGGTTCGCACCCAGTTCGGCCTCCACCCGCTGGCCGTGGAGGATGCGCTCAACCCCACCCAGCTCCCCAAGATCGACGTCTACGGCACCCTGCTGTTCATCGTCGCGCGGACCGCCGAACTCGATGTGGGCGACAAGATCGCCTATGGCCAGACCGCGCTGTTCCTTGGTCCCGATTACCTCGTCACGGTGCGCTTCGGCTCCAGCCGCGCCCACCATCCGGTCCGCAACCGGCTGGAAGCCAATGGCGAGCGGTTGGCCGAGGGCGGGGACTATGTGGCCCATGCCATCCTCGATTTCATCGTCGATGGCTTCGTGCCCATTCTCGAACGCTTCGAGGACGCGGTCCAGGCGATGGAGGAGCGGGCGATCGATTCGTTCCCCGAACCCTCCACCATCCGCCGCATCTTCCGCCTGCGCCGCCAGATCCGCCGGTTCGAGCGCCTTGCCGGGCCGATGCACGAGGTGTGCGAGCGCCTTGCGACGACCGACCTGCCCAATATCGATCCGGCCGCCCATATCTGGTTCCGCGACGTGCTCGACCACGTCCGCCGCACCCTGGCGCGGATGAACGGGCTGAAGGAAACCCTCGCCTCCATCGTGGAAACCGCCAGCCTGCTCGAACAGCACCGCCAGGGCGAGATGACCCGCCAGCTCGCCGCCTGGGCCGCGATCCTTGCCGTGCCCACGGCCATCGCCGGGATCTATGGGATGAATTTCGAGTTCATGCCGGAGCTGCACTGGCGCTTCGGCTATTTCGCCGCGATTGGCCTGATCACGGCGGTCTGCGGCGGGCTGTGGTGGCGGTTCCGGCGGATCGGCTGGCTGTGACGGGAGGGTAAGCGCATGGCCGGCGGAAACACGAAGACCATCCTGATCGCGCTGGGCGCGAACGTGGGCATCGCCGCGGCCAAATTCGCCGCCGCCGCGATCACCGGTTCCTCGGCCATGCTGACCGAAGGCGTGCACAGTCTGGTCGATTCCAGCAACCAGCTGCTCCTCCTCCACGGCCGCCGCCGCGCCCTGCGCCCGGCCGATGCCCAGCACCCCTTCGGCTATGGCCGCGAGCTCTATTTCTGGAGCTTCATCGTGGCGATCCTGGTCTTCGCGCTGGGCGCGGGGGTTTCGGTCTACGAGGGCGTGCTGCACATCCTGGAGCCGGAACCGGCCAGCAATCCGTTGGTCGCCTTCGTGGTGCTGGCCATCGCCGCCGGGCTTGAAGGCTGGTCGACGCTCGCCGCCCTGGCCGATTTCAACCGCGCCCGGGGGGATCGCTCGATCTGGGCGGAAATCCGCAAGAGCAAGGATACCTCCACCCTGGTGCTGCTGCTGGAAAATGCCGGCGCCCTGGTCGGCCTGGCGGTGGCGGCCCTCGGGCTGACGCTCAGCCTGGTGACCGGCAATCCGTTCTGGGACGGGCTGGCCTCGGTGCTGATCGGCCTCGTGCTGGGGGTGCTGGCCGTGGTCCTGCTCTATGAGGCGAAGGGGCTGCTGATCGGGGAAAGCGCCGATCCCGCCCTGGTCGCGGCCATCTCGCGCAGCGCCGAGGCCCATCCTGGCGTGGTCAAGGTCCACCGGGTGCTGACCCTGCATCTCGCCCCCGAGATGGTGACCGCGATCATCAGCGCCGATTTCGACGACACGATCAGCGCCCGCGCGGTCGAGCGGATCGTCGCCGCGATCCAGCGCGAGGTCGGGGCGCAGTTCCCGATCGTGACCCGGGTCTTCGTGGAGCCGCGCGATTCGCGCGATCCGCCGCCCCTGCCATGAGCCTGCCATGACCGATCCCGCCGCCCATGCCTCGCTCCTGCGCGACGGGGTCATCCTGCTCGGCTTCGCGCTGGGCTTCGTCCTGCTGTTCCGCCGGCTCGGCCTCGGCGCCACCCTGGGCTACCTGCTGGCCGGCGCCGTGGTCGGCCCGCAGGCGCTGCACCTGGTGGGCGATGCCGAGGGCAAGCTGGGCTTTGCCGAGCTGGGGATCACCCTGCTGCTGTTCATCGTCGGGCTGGAGCTGAACCCCGGGCGGCTCTGGCGGATGCGGCGCGAGATCTTCGGGCTGGGGCTGGCGCAGGTGGCGGTGTGCGGGTTGGCCATTGCTGCTTTCGTCGCGCTGGGGCTGGGCTTCACCTGGGCGGCGGGAATCGCGCTGGGCCTGCCACTGGCGCTGTCGTCCACCGCGCAGGTCCTGCCGATGCTGCAATCGGCCGGACGGCTGCGGACGCCCTTTGGCGAGCGGACTTTCGCGATCCTGCTGTTCCAGGACCTCTCGATCATCCCGCTGATCACGATCATCACCGCATTGAGCCGCAATCCGGCCGAGCAGGGCGGCCCGCCGGGCTGGCTGCTGGGGCTGTATACGGTGGGCGCGATCGTCGGGCTGGTGCTGGCCGGGCGCTGGCTGATCCGCCCGCTGTTCCGCCTGATCGGCAACCTTGGCGAGCGCGAGATGTTCGTGGCCGCCGCGCTGTTCACGGTGGTGGGCGCAGGCGCGCTGATGGAGCTGCTGGGGCTGTCGACCGCGCTGGGCGCCTTCATCGCCGGCGTGATGCTGGCCGATTCGCCTTATCGCCATGAGCTGGAAGCCGATGTCGAGCCGTTCCGCTCGATCCTGCTGGGCCTGTTCTTCCTCGCCGTGGGCATGATGCTCAACCTCCACGCCATTGCCGAACGGCCGCTGTTCGTGGCCGGGGTGGCCCTGGCGCTGATCGCGATCAAGGCGCTGGTGATCTTCGGCATCGCGCGGGCAGCGGGCATGGCCACGCGCCCGGCGCTGGGGCTGGGGCTGCTGCTCAGCCAGGGCGGCGAGTTCGGCTTCGTGCTGTTTGCCCAGGCCCAGGGTGCCCTGCTGATCGACCCGGAGGCGGCCAGCCTGTTCGGCGCGGTGGTCACCCTGTCGATGGCGACCACGCCGTTCCTGATGGCGGCCACCCGCCGCTTCCGCGAGGAGGCCGAGGCCGGGCCGGCGGGCACCCCCGAAGGCCCCTCGGGCGATGGGGCCAATGCGCTGGTGGTCGGCTATGGCCGCTTCGGGCAGACGGCGGCGCAGATGCTGATGGCCAGCGACGTGCCAGTGACCCTGATCGATTCGGACATCGAGATGATCGACCTTGCCGGAAGCTTCGGGTCCAAGGTCTATTTCGGCGACGGCACCCGGCTCGACGTGCTGCGCCAGGCCGGGGCGGCCGAGGCCGAGATGATCCTGTTCTGCCTCGATGGCGATCAGCTTTCGCCCGAATTCCTCGAAGCGGTCCACGAAGCCTTCCCGCGGGCCGCGCTCTATGTGCGCGCCTATGATCGGCGCGCGGTGATCGCGCTGGGCCAGGCGCCGGTGCGAAAGGTGGTGCGCGAGGTGCTGGAATCGGCCGTGGCCATGGCCCGCCGCGCGCTGGAGGATGGCGGTCTGGGGCTGGAGGCGATCAACCGCGCCGAAACCATGTACCGCGCGCGCGACCGCGAGCGGCTGGCCCTGCAGGTCGAATCGGGCGACTTGCGCGCCGCGCGTGACCGGATCATCACCGAACGCATCCCCCGCAACGAGGATTGAACCGCCGCGCGCGGGCCATCGCTCCCGGGTTGCGCCAGTGGCACTTGCCTCGGCCCCCCACCCCAACCCCTCCCCGCCGGGGAGGGGCTTGCCGGGCCTGGCGTGTCGCAGGGCAAGAACTGCCCCCGCGCAGGGCAAAAAAATGGCCCGGTCGTTGCCGACCGGGCCTTTGAAGTTTTGGGAGAGGATGCCTGAAAGGCACCCCCTATGTGCTGGCGAATCGGTTTTGCTGCAAGTGCGAAAAAGGGCGCGTGAGTTGCATGAAATGCAACTTTCGGTTCAGTTTCCAGCAATGACCCCGTAGAGGTCATGGGCATCGGCATCCTCGACCACCACATCGACGATGGCGCCCGGCGCAAGGCCCGCGGGAACATTCCGCAGGTAGACAGCGCCATCGATCTCGGGGGCATCGGCCTGGCTGCGGCCGGTGGCGCCCACGTCGCCATCCTCGTCGGGCTCGCCCACCTCGTCGATGATCACCGGCAGGGTCCGGCCGATCCTGGCGGCCAGCTTGGCCGCGCTGATCGCCTCGGTCTTTGCCATGATCCGGGCATAGCGATCTTCCTTGACCGCTTCGGGCACCTGGCCGGGCAAATCGTTGGCGGCGGCGCCGGCCACCGGCTCGAACCGGAAGGCGCCCACGCGATCGAGCTGGGCTTCATCGAGCCAGTCGAGCAGGTACTGGAAGTCCTCCTCGGTCTCGCCGGGGAAGCCGACCACGAAGGAGGAACGGATCGCGATGTCCGGGCACACTTCGCGCCACGAGCGCAGCCGTTCGAGCACCCTGGCCTCGTTGGCCGGGCGCTTCATCGCCTTGAGCACCTTGGGGCTGGCGTGCTGGAAGGGAATGTCGAGATAGGGCGTGAGCAAGCCCTCGGCCATCAGCGGGATCACCGCATCGACATGGGGGTAGGGATAGACATAGTGCAGCCGCACCCAGGGCGCCCGGCCATCGGGGGTCCGCAACTGGCCCAATTCGCGGGCCAGGTCGGTCATGTGGGTGCGGACCGGGCGGCCCTTCCACAGCCGCTCCTCGTGGCGCAGGTCCACCCCATAGGCCGAGGTGTCCTGGCTGATCACCAGCAGCTCGCGGGTCCCCGCCGCCACCAGCTTTTCCGCCTCGCGCAGCACGGCATCGATCCGCCGGCTGGCCAGCTTGCCGCGCAGTTGCGGGATGATGCAGAAGGCGCAGGCGTGATTGCAGCCCTCGGAAATCTTGAGATAACTGTAGTGGCGCGGGGTCAGCTTCACATCACCCGGATCGGCCTGGGGGATGAGATCCACATAGGGGCCAAGGCTGGCCGGGGCCGCCTCGTGGACCGCTTCGACCACGGCCTCGTACTGGTGCGCGCCGGTCACCGCGAGCACATCGGGGAAGCGCGCGCGGATCGCTTCGGCCTCGTTGCCCATGCAGCCCGTCACGATCACCCGGCCGTTTTCCGCGATCGCCTCGCCGATCGCGGCCAGGCTTTCCTCCTTGGCCGAATCAAGGAACCCGCAGGTGTTGACCAGGACCACGTCGGCCCCGGCATAGTCGGCGCTCATCGCATAGCCGTCGGCGCGCAGCCGGGTGAGGATGCGTTCGGAATCGACCAGCGCCTTGGGACAGCCCAGGCTGACCATGCCGACCTTGCGGGGAGAAGGGATCTCGAGCGGGGAATTTTCGGGGACCATAGGCCCGCGCCCCTACACCGCATGGCGCCTTTTCGCTACCACCGCGCGGCGAACGGTTTTTGAGGAGATGCGCGATGGGTCCGATCAACTGGCCGGCGGTGGTGCTATCGCCGGTGCTGATGCAGGCGATTGCGCTCGTCTGGTATGGCCCGCTGTTCGGCGGGCTGCCGCCCTTCGCCCTGTTCCAGGCCAATATGCAGCCCGGCGCCGGGCCGGTCCGCAGCGCGCTGGGCGGGCTGATCCTGCTGGCCTTGCCCGCGCTGATGATCGGCCATGCGCTGGCGCGGATCGGGCCGGAAACCCTCGCGCTCAAGCCCTGGCTCTACTGGATGCAGACCGGCGGGATCGCCGCCTTCTTCATCGTGCCCGCCCTGTGGCTGAACCACGCCCGGCTTGGCCAGGGCCGCCGCGTGGCGCTGGTGGAGGCGGGCTATTGGCTGGTCAGCTTCCTCGCCATGGGTACGGTGTTCTGGGCCTTGGGGTGAGGCTTCTGGCCGGCGGTTACTTGCGCTGGGGCAGCAGCTTCAGCGGATCGACCGGGATGGTCTTGCGGCGGATCTCGAAGTGCAGTTCGGTGGTGGGAGTGGAGCCGGTGTTGCCGACGAGGCCCACCCGTTCGCCCGCGCGGACCGTTTCGCCCTTCGTCACGGTCACCTTTGAAAGCTTGGCATAGGCGGAGAACCAGCCCTTGCCGTGATCGATGATCACCACGTTGCCGTAGAGGTTCGGCTCCTTGCCGGCATACCACACCAGGCCCGGCGCGGCGGCGCGGACCGGATCGCCCTTGTTTCCGGCGATGTCGATCCCGTCATGCGGGCCGCGCGCGCCCTGTGGCGCCGCCGCTTCGCGGCTGCTGGCGCCGGCGCGGCGCGGGGCAAAGCCGCGGCGGACCTTGCCGGCCGCCGGCCAGGCAAAGCGCGCGGGCTGGTCGGCCGGGGCGGACGCGGCGGTGGTCGCGGCGGCGGACCGGTCGCCATCCTCCTCGCGGTCGGCGCTGGCGGGGCCGGGGCCGGTGGCGGGCGGCGGCGGAGCCTTGGTCAGGACCGGGATGATCAGCTTCTGCCCGGCGCGCACCCGGGCCTGCGGATCAAGGCCATTGGCCGCGGCGATCGCGCTCCACGGCACGCCATGGTCCATGGCGATGGCAAAACCGGTCTCGCCGGGCCGGGTCACGTGCTGGCGGCGGCGCGGGATCACCAGCACCTGGCCCGCGCGCAGGCCATGGGGCGGCTGGAGGCCATTGGCCTCGATGATCAGCACTCGTGACACCTCGGCCCGCGCCGCGATGCCGCCCAGCGTCTCGCCGGGCTTCACCGTGTGGCGGGTTTCGCGGGCGGGATCGGCGTCGTCGGCCGTGGCGGGCGCGGGGCGTTTTGCCGCCTGGGCCGACAGGGGCGGGGCCAGGGCCAGCGCGAGAACCGCCCCCGCCAGCAGAACCACCCGCCGCGCGCCGCCGCGCATCAGCCGAAGCGGGCCTTGAGTTCGGCCAGCGAGGGGCCGTGGGTGAGATCGAGCTGGAGCGGGGTCACCGCGATATAGCCGTCCTGGATGGCTTCGAGATCGGTTTCATGAGCCGGGGTATGTTCGATCCCGTCAAGGCCGAACCAGAAATAGGGAAAGCCGCGCGGATCGACCGATTCGACCAGCGTGCCGCGCCCGTAATCGTGGAAGCCCTGCCGCACCACGCGGACGCCGCGCACCTCGCCGCCGGGCCGCGCGGGGAAGTTCACGTTGACCAGGGTGCGCGGCGCAAACGGCGCATCGAGCAGCGGCGCGATGACCTTGGCGCCCCATTGTTCGGCGGCGGAAAACGATACGTCGTGGCCCATGCCCTCCCTGGCATAGACCTGGCTCAGCGCGATCGAGCGAATGCCGGCCAGCGAACCTTCCAGCGCCGCCGAGACCGTGCCCGAATAGGTCACGTCGTCCCCCAGGTTGGCGCCGCGGTTCACGCCCGAGAGGATCAGGTCGGGCGGGCCGGGCAGGACCTTTCGCAGGCCCATGGTGACCGAATCGGTGGGGGTGCCGCTGACCGAGAAGCGGCGCGGGGCGTGTTCGGTAAGGCGCACCGGGCGATTGAGGGTGAGCGAATGGCCCGCGCCCGATTGCTCCTCGGACGGGGCGCAGATCCACACGTCGTCGGAAAACTGGCGGGCGATGCGTTCCAGCACGTTGAGGCCCGGGGCATTGATGCCATCGTCGTTGGTGAGCAGGATACGCATCAGGCGGCCGGGACCAGCCGCTCGATCCCGCCCATCCACGGCCGCAGCGCTGGCGGAACGGTGACCGAGCCATCGGCTTCCTGGTAGTTTTCCAGAACGGCCACCAGGGTGCGGCCCACGGCCAGCCCCGAACCGTTGAGGGTGTGGACGAATTCGGTGCCCTTCTGGCCGTCGGGCCGGTAGCGCGCGTTCATCCGGCGGGACTGGAAATCGCCGCAGTTGGAGATCGAGCTGATCTCGCGGTAGGCGGCCTGGCCGGGCAGCCAGACCTCCAGATCGAAGGTTTTGCGCGCCGTGAAGCCCATGTCGCCGGCGCAGAGCAGGACCTTGCGATAGGGCAGGTCCAGCGCCTGGAGGATTGCCTCGGCGGCGGCCGTCATCTTCTCGTGCTCGGCCGCGCTGTCGTCCGGCTTGCAGATGGTGACCAGCTCCACCTTCTCGAACTGGTGCTGGCGGATATAGCCGCGCGTATCGCGCCCGGCCGCGCCCGCCTCGGAGCGGAAGCAGGGGGTAAGCGCGGTCAGCCGCAGGGGCAGCTGGGCTTCGGCGAGGATCTGGCCCTGCACGGAATTGGTGAGGCTGACCTCGGCCGTGGGGATCAGCCAGCGGCCATCGGTGGTGCGGAACAGGTCTTCGGCGAACTTGGGCAATTGCCCGGTGCCGAACACGGCCTCGTCCTTGACGAGCAGGGGCACTGCACACTCGGTGTAGCCCGCTTGCAGGGTCTGCGTATCGAGCATGAACTGGGCGAGCGCGCGCTGCAAACGCGCCATTGCCCCGCGTAGGAAGGTGAAGCGCGCGCCGGAAATCAGCGCCCCGGTCTCGAAATCGAGGCCCAGCGCCGGGCCGAGATCGGCGTGTTCCTTCGGCGAAAAATCGAAGCTGCGCGGCGTTCCCCAGCGGGAAACTTCCACGTTATCAGCCTCATCCGCGCCTTCGGGCACCTCGGCGGCGGGCAGGTTGGGATAGCGGGCCAGCGCATCCTGCAACTGCGCGGTCAGCTCACGCTCTTCCTGCTCAAGCTGCGGAAGGACATCCTTGAGACTGGCCACTTCGGCCTTGAGCGCCTCGGCCCCATCCTTGTCGCCTCGGCCCATGGCCGCGCCGATCGCCTTGGACGCCTCGTTGCGACGGCCTTGAACTTCCTGCATTTTCGTGGCGACCGCGCGGCGGGAGCTGTCGAGCGCGAGGATGGCGCCGGCTTGCGGTTCGGCGCCGCGGCGGGCGAGGCCGGCGTCGAATGCTTCAGGATGCTCGCGGATCAGCTTGATATCATGCATGGCGCTGCGCCATGCCGCAGGCACGGACGCAGCGCAAGCATGGGGCGATTACTCGCCGGCGCCGTTATTCGCCATCAGTCGTATCCGCCGGGATCGAGCTCTTGCCGGTGAGGTGGTAGAGCGGGCAGAACGACAGGAACCCGGTGGCGAGCGGGATCATGCCCAGCCAGCCCCACGGGGTCTTCGGCCCGACGAAGGCCAACAGCATCAGCGCGGCACCAACCACGATACGCACGGTGCGCTCGGTGCCTCCCACATTGTTCTCGAATGTCATCACGATACCCCCGAATTTACCCAAACAGCCTGTCCGGCAGGGGCGGGCGCAACAGCACCCGCGCCGCCTGATTTGGCGAGGATAAGGGGTATCACCTATGTTTGGTGAATTGGTTAATGACGAAACGAGTTTGCGTTCGATAGTTTGAAGATGCCAATATTACCCTTCAAGTATCGAATTTATCGAAGTTTATTCTCGCGGGCAGCTATTCAGCCCGAGCAGGGAATAGACCGGGCAGGTCCGCAGGAAGCCGGTGGCCAGCGGGATGATGCCGATCCAGCCCCACGGGGTCTTCGGGCCAATGAACACCAGCGCGATCAGCACCAGGCCCACCACGATCCGCAACACGCGATCAATTCCGCCCACATTGGTCTTGAACATGATCCGTCCTCTCCGTTGCCGCTCGCAAGAGCGCTGCGCCCCCACGATGCGACGAAAGGATCGCTCCGGCATTGATGCCGGTCAAGCACCAGGGCGAGGTGGGCGATGACGCCAAATGGAGGGGATGCTTCGCCGGAATGGTGGGCGCGGCAGGGATTGAACCTGCGACCCCACCCGTGTGAAGGGTGTGCTCTACCACTGAGCTACGCGCCCATTCCGTCGGGAGAGGCGCCCTTAGAGGCCTTCGCGCGCGTTGACAAGCGGGCAAAGCGCCCTAGAGGCCCGGGCATGAGCGAAGAAACCGTTTCCCCCGCCGCATCCGGGCCGGACGTGCCCCCCGATCACCTCGCGATCAACCCGCGCAGCCCCTTTTTCGATGGCGACAAGCTGCGTCGCGGCGTGGGCATCCGCTTCAAGGGCGTGGTGCGGACCAACATCGAGGAATACTGCATTTCCGAGGGTTGGGTGCGGGTCCAGGCGGGCAAGTCGATGGACCGCAAGGGCCAGCCGCTGACGATCAAGCTCAATGGGCCGGTCGAAGCCTGGTACGAAGACCTGGGCGAAGACGCGCCGGTCGCCAAGGCCTGATCGCGGTCAGCGCAGCCTGAGTCGCGCGGCGATGATCGCGCCGATCGGGTCTGCCCCGACTCCGCCCCCGACCCCGACCCCGACCCCGACCGTGGCGAGGCTGGTGGCGGGCTGCGCCTTCCCGGCCTTGTTGGGATAGATGAAGCCCTGCACCGGCCAGTGGGTGGTGCCCAGGTCCTGCAGGGGCGCAAACCAGACGCGCACCTCGCTCCAGTCGTTTCCGGGCGAAACGTCGACCGCGGCCACGTCGTTCTCGATCTGGCCGCGCCGACCGTTGATCGGGCTCCAGTTGGCGTGGCGCAGCAGCACGGTGCGCGAATCGATGATCCGGCTGACCGCGGCAACATGGCCCAGGGCCATCGCGCCATAGGGCTTGAAGGTCATCACCGCGCCGACCCTGGGGCGATAGCCCCGGGCATAGCGGCCTTCCGCCTGGTCCCACCACGTCCGCGCATCGCCGAAGAGATTCACGCCCGAAACCGCCCGGGCATAGGGCACGCACTGGAGATAGGGCGGCAGGCTGGCGCTGCCGCCGCCCAGCAGGTGGTCGGTATCGACCACGGTATCGGCAAGCGCGGGCGCCGTCAGGGCAGCGAGTGCCAGGGCTAGAAGGGGGGCGGATTTCCACCTCATGGTCCGAACTCATTGGTGATCTGCGGTTAATGCAGCCTCTGCCATTATGGTTAACAACAGGTTGGCAATGAGCCGGCCCCGGCTCCCGTCATGCCCCCCGCGTGGCCACCGCGCTTGCACAAGCGCTGCAAAACCGGCACTGCGCGCAGATCATGCTCCCCCAGGTCATCATCATCGGGCGTCCCAACGTCGGCAAGTCGACGCTGTTCAACCGGCTGGTCGGCAAGAAGCTCGCGCTGGTCGATGACCAGCCGGGCGTAACCCGCGATCGCCGGTTCGGCGAAGCGCACCTGCTGGGGCTCGATTTCACCATCGTCGATACCGCCGGCTGGGAGGACGAGGACGCGGCCAGTCTGCCCGGCCGGATGCGCCAGCAGACCGAGGCATCGCTGAAGGGTGCCGACGTGGCGCTGTTCGTGATCGATGCGCGCGCCGGGATCACCCCGCTCGACGAGGAAATCGCCCGCTATCTGCGGACCAGCACCGTGCCGATCGTGCTGCTTGCCAACAAGGCCGAAGGCCGGTCGGGCGACCCGGGGATCTACGAGGCTTTCAGCCTCGGCTTCGGCGAGCCGGTAGCCCTTTCGGCCGAACACGGCCAGGGCATGGCCGACCTGTTCGAGGCGCTGCTGCCGCACCTCGACGACAAGCAGGCCGAGCACGAGGCGGAAGTCGAGGCCAGCCAGGAGGAGGAGGATTACGATCCCCAGGCGATCCTCAAGCTGGCGATCGTCGGCCGGCCCAATGCCGGCAAGTCGACCCTGATCAATGCCCTGCTGCGCGAGGACCGGCTGCTGACCGGGCCGGAAGCCGGGATCACCCGCGATTCGATCGCGGTTGACTGGACCTGGACCGACCCCAAGACCAAGGCCGAGCGCCCGGTTCGCCTGATCGACACGGCGGGGATGCGAAAGAAGGCCCAGGTGGTCGACAAGCTGGAGAAGCTGTCGGTCGCCGATGCGCGCCACGCGATCGACTTTGCCGAAGTGGTCGTGCTGCTGCTCGACGCGACCCGCGGGCTGGAGCACCAGGATCTCAAGATCGCCAGCCTCGTGCTGGAAGAAGGCCGCGCCCTGATCATAGCGATCAACAAGTGGGACGTGGCCGAGGATGCCTCGGGCCTGTTCAACGGCGTGCGCGCCGCGCTGGACGAAGGGCTGGCCCAGGTGCGCGGGGTGCCGTTGCTGTCGGTTTCGGCACGGACCGGCAAGGGGCTGGACACGATGATCCAGGCCGCCTTCGACATCCGCGACGCCTGGTCGAAGCGCGTGCCGACCGCCGCGCTCAACCGCTGGTTCGACGATGCCCTGGCCGCCAATCCTCCGCCCGCGCCCGGCGGCCGGCGGATCAAGCTGCGCTACATCACCCAGGCGAAAACCCGCCCGCCGGGCTTCGTGCTGTTCGGCACCCGGCTTGATATGCTGCCGGAAAGCTATCGGCGCTACCTGGTGAACGGCATTCGCCGGGAGCTGGGCTTCGAGGCCGTGCCGATCCGCCTGACCTTGCGTAGCCCGAAGAACCCCTTCGCCACGAAGAAGTAGCGCCGGCTGCCCTCAGATTCCCAGCCGGTCCCAGAATTCGCTGGCGCTGGAAAGGCGCTGGGCGCCGGTTTCCGGCAGGCCGCCGACCGCGCGGCGCCACGAGGGGTGGGGCAGGCGGATGGCGGCGGGCTGCGGCTCGCGGCGGCGCAGGCGCACATCGCGGTGGCCATCGGCGGTGGAAGCGGGTGATCGGGAATGCAGGGCCATTTCGTCTTCTCCGTGAAGGGAACACGAAAACACGCGCGGTCGCGTAGGCTTCGTGCGCTTTAGCCGTTGGTGACGCGGAGCAAGCTGACAGGATCAAAAGCCGCGATCGCGCCGGGCCATGAGCGGACCGGCGCGATGGAATATCTCTACGTATTTGGTGGAGTTATGGCGAGCAAACTTCTCTATGCCGGGCCGAAGCCCGGATTTCCGGTTGCGGGCTATTCACCGACCGGCTTGCTGTTGAGCTGGACGTAGTTGGCCAGGCCCATCCGCGCGATCATGTCGAACTGCTTTTCCAGCGTGTCGACGTGCTCCTCTTCGTTCTCGAGGATATCGGCGAATAGGTCGCGGCTGACATAGTCGCGCACGGCCTCGCAATGGGCGATGGCTTCCTTGAGCAGGGGGATGGCCTCGTGTTCGAGGGCGAAGTCGCCGCGCAGGATCTCCTCGACGCTCTCGCCGATCTTGAGCCGGCCCAGGGCCTGGAAATTGGGCAGGCCATCAAGGAACAGCACGCGTTCGGCCAGGCGATCGGCGTGCTTCATCTCGTCGATCGATTCGCGGCGCTCGAACTCGGCCAGACGCTGCACGCCCCAGTTATCGAGCATCCGGTAGTGCAGCCAGTACTGGTTGACGGCGGTCAGCTCGTTGAGCAGCGCCTTGTTGAGGAAATCGATGACCTGCGGATCGCCCTGCATCGTCGGGTACTCCTCTTTGTACCCCCGCCCGCGCGGGATGATGCGCCGCGCGCGCCGATTTCGCAATGACCTGCGGGAGCACGCGTGGCAGGGGCGGTCAGCCGGCCAGCAATTCGCCCGCAACGCCAGCCAGGGCGCGTTCCTCGGCGATCAGTTCCTCGGCCTCTTCCAGGCATTGCCGGCACTGCGGAACCTTGCCGAGCAGGGCATAGACCGCCTCGGCATCCCCGTCGCAGCGCAGGGCCGCGTCGCGCAGCTCGTAGTCGCGGATGGCATTGCAGATGCAGATGAACATCGATGGCTCCGGTCCAGGGTTCCTGTCCTAGATATTGCGAATGGATCGCAATAACAAGGGGTGGCAATCACCTGATCAACGCCGCAAGGGCTGGATTCGTCCCCAGGTGGCCGAGCGCCACAGCCATTCGAGCGGGCCATGGCGGAAGCGGGCGAGCCATGGCTTGCTCCAGCCCAGCATCAGCGCCCAACCCAGCGCCACGAACGGGCCTTGCCAGCGCTCCGGCACCGTGCCGATCAGGTCGAGCCCCCAGCCCTGGAAGACCAGCCCCATCACCAGGCTCATCGCGATATAGTTGGTGAAGGCCATGCGCCCGGCCGCGATCAGGCGCTGGCCCAGCGACGTGGGGGCGAGCGCGGGCAGGGCGAGGAGCAGGGCGGCGCCGTAGCCCAGCGCCATCAGCAGGTGGGGCACGGCCAGGCCATAGGCGAGGGCGGCCTGCATCAGGTCGGGCGGGAAATGGCGCGGCCAAGCGCAGGCGAGGAAGCCGATGGTCAGCGCGCCGCCCGTGGCGATCCCGCCAATGGCCAGGCGGCGTAAAGCGGGCCGGGGCCAGCGCCCCGAAAAGAAGCCGCCGCGATAGAGCGCCATGCCCAGCAGCATCAGTGGCAGGGTTTCGCCCATGCAAGTGAGCGCGGCCTCGATCGGCTCGCCGGGCGCTTCGTGCCATTTGGCGGCGGCTTGCGCGGCCAGGCCCGCGCGGTCGCGGGCGAGCTCGCGGGTGGTCTTGGCCTCGGCCTCGGCACGGTCGGCCGCATAGGCGGCGGCCTCGCCCGGGCGAGCCTGGCCGGCAAGCACGCGGTCCTCACGGGCAACCTGCGGCACCATGGCGGCCGCCAGGGTCAGGTGCCAGCCGGCGAACAGGACCAGGGCCGCCGTGGCCAGGGCGCGGGGCGGAGCCTGGCGGAAGGCAAGGGCGGACAGGCCCGCCAGGGCATAGGTGAACAGGATGTCGCCCCACCACAGCAGCAGGTAATGGAGATAGCCGGCCACGGCGAGCCAGCCGAGGCGGCGGAATTGCAGGCGTTCGCCATTGCGGCCGCGGCTTTCCGCCCGGTCCATGAACAGCAGCAGCGAGGCGCCGAACAGCAGGGTGAACAGCGCCCGCATCTTGCCCTCGAACACCACCAGGGCCAGCGCCCAGGCGGCTTCGTCGGCCAGGGTGCCGGCTACCGGCTGGTTGGGCGAAAGGGTGGCCGCGATCGGCCCGGCGAAGCCGCCGATGTTGATCGCCAGGATGCCCAGAACGGCCAGCCCGCGCAGCAGGTCGAGGCTGGCGAGGCGCTGCCTCTCGCCAGCCGGGGAGAGCAGCCCGGTGGCTGCGTCCAAGGCCTCAGTCCTGCGCGGGCAGGCAGGTGTGGCCGGAGCGGGCCAGCGCCGCGCAGGCCGCGGCGGCGGCCGACTGGCTCGCGAACCCGCCCGCCTGGAGCTTGCTCACCCGGCCCACCTTGACGTTGATCCGGGCATGGCCGGCCAGTTCGGGGCGGCCCGAAACCTTGGCCCAGAGCGCATCGGCATTGGCTGGAACCCCGAAGGCGCCAAGCTGGACCCGCCACGGGCTGCTGGCGGCGGCATGGGGGGCGGGCTGGGGCTTCGCGGCGACGGCTGGCGGCTTCGCTGCGGGGGCAGGTGCGGTGGCCGGCTTGGCAGGTTGGGCTGGCGCGGCGGCGACCGGCGGGCGGGGGCGCGGCGGGGCGAAAGCTGCGGCGGGAAGGCCGGGGGGCGGGACATTGCCGGCGCGCGCATAGTCCGCCCCGGCCGTGGCCGGGCTGCCGCCAGGCGCGGTGTGGGCGGAGGCGGTGGGCGCGGCCGGGGCGGGGCGGGGCGGTGGCGGGGCGAAGGCCGCTGCGGGAAGTCCCGGCGGCGGGACATTGCCGGCGCGGGCATAATCAGCCCCGGCGCTGGCCGCCCCTTGCCCGGGCACGGCGACCGGCCGTGGCGGGGTGGGCTGGGGCAGGGGCAGGGGCAGGGGCAGGGGCTGGGCCGGCGGTCCGCCAAGATCGCCCGCCGCGATCTGGGTGGCGCGGGCGGTGTCTGCGGCCTGGGCGATCTGCGGGGCGAGGCGCGCGGCTTCCTGGCGCTGGTCCAGCGGGATGAATCCGTCCATCTGCTGGAGCGCGGGGGCAGCCTGGGGCAGGCCGGCGCCTTGCGCCAGGGTCATCAGGGCATAGGCTCGAACCCAGTCCCGGGGCGCAAGGTCGCCGTTGAAGTGGGCGATGCCCATCAGGTACTGGGCGCGCGGATCGCCGCGATCCGAGGCGGCGCGGACATAGGGCATGGCCGCCGCGCGGGCGCCGCGATCGAACATCAGCAGGCCGTAGTTGTCGGCCGCCTGGACATGGCCCTGGGCCGCGGCCTTGCCGAACAGGTCCTCGGCGCGGGCAAGGTCCCGCTCCACCCCGCGACCCAGGCGATAGGCCTGGCCGAGGTTGAACTGGGCGTCGGGATCGCCGGCGGCGGCCGGACCCTGCCATTGCGCCACCGCGCCGGGATAGTCGCCCCGGCTCCAGGCATCGGCGCCGGCCCTGACGTCGGAAAGGGGTTTGACGTCGGACATGGGTTTCAACTCCGCCATTGCCGGCGCGGCTCCCATGCCGGCGGCGAGCAATGTCCCTGCCGAAATCGCGGTCCAGATAGCTGTTGCCCTCATCATGTCCCCTGCGTCCATGCGGATGCGACCCCGGGCCGGCTTGTGCCACAGGACTGGCGCCGGGCAAAGTGTTCGCCGGTAGCGGCGGCGGTGAAAACAAGCTTCCAGGAAGTAACCCGGCGGTCCGGCGTTAACCCGATCTTAGGGACCATATGTTTTGGTTGCCGCGAGTTGATGCGCGTTCCCGGGGCAGATTTCCGGGAAGGGGCAAAGGCGGCGCAATCTTGGCGGGGGAATGAACTTTGCGCGTTTTGGCAATTGCATCGCAGAAGGGCGGATCGGGCAAGACCACGCTTTCCGGCCACCTTGCCGTCCAGGCGCAGCGCGCCGGGGCGGGGCCGGTCGTGCTGATCGACATCGACCCCCAGGGTTCTCTCGCCGACTGGTGGAACGAGCGGCAGGACGATTTCCCCGCCTTCGCCCAGACCACGGTCGCGCGGCTGGCCGCCGATCTTCAGGTCCTGCGCCAGCAGGGCTTCAAGCTGGCGGTGATCGATACCCCGCCGGCAATCACCATGGCGATCCAGTCGGTCATCGCGGTGGCCGAGCTGATCGTGGTCCCCACGCGCCCCAGCCCGCATGACCTTCGCGCCGTGGGCGCCACGGTCGATCTGTGCGAACGCGCTGGCAAGCCCCTGCTGTTCGTGGTCAACGGCGCGACCCCCAAGGCGCGGATCACCAGCGAGGCGGCGGTCGCCCTCTCGCAGCATGGCACGGTGGCCCCGATCACGCTGCATCACCGCACCGATTTCGCGGCCTCGATGATCGATGGCCGCACGGTCATGGAGGTCGATCCCAACGGCCGGTCTTCGATGGAAGTCGCCGCGCTGTGGAACTACATCGCCGACCGGCTCGAAAAGAATTTCCGCCGCACGGTGTTCGCCGTGCCGCAGAGCCCGGCCCAGGCCCAGGGGCTGGCCCGCCCGGTCGGTGGCTTCGGCCGCCGGGTGGCGGGGTCCTGATCGTGGGCCGCTCGATCGACGGGCCGGGAGCCTTCGCCTCGCTCAAGCCCGCCCTGCTCGCCCGCAAGGGCGCGGCCAGGCCCGCCATGCGCCAGCAGCTTGCCGCGCTCGAAGCCGTTTACGGCGAAATTCCCGAGGATGACCTGGGCTGGAACGATTTCGGTCCCGAAGCCGATGACGCGAACCGCGTGGTCTCGATCACCAGCGGATCCGCCGCCAAGCGGGCTGCCAAGGCAGCGCCCAAGGTGTCCGGCGCCGCTGCCGCGCAGGCGCGAGGCGATCGGCGGGAGGGCGCGCGCAAGGCGGCCTTCACCCTGCGGCTCGATCCCGAACGGCACCTGCGGCTGCGGCTGGCCTGCGCGCTCGACGCCCGCAGCGCCCAGGCCCTGGTGACCGACGCACTCGATCGCCTGCTGGCGGCCATGCCCGATCTCGAACCGCTGGCCAGCGATGCCGCGAGCCAGCGCGCTGGCCAGCGCGCCAGCAAGCCGCGTTCGGCCAAAGCCTGACAATTTTGCGAGGAGTTAACCCCATGGCCTCGACCCCCTACCACGCCACGCTTCACCGCGAGCCGCTCTACCGCAACCGCCAGTCGGGTGTCCGCCTGCCGCTGGCGGTCGGATCGGCGCTGGCCTTCTCGCTGCTGGCCGGTTGCACCGGGCAGGGGGCGATCCGCTCGGCCAGCGCGGCAACCGCGGACCGGCAGTTCTCCGCCGAGGCCGCGCGCGGCGAACGCGCCGTGGCCAAGGCCGAAGCCGCCGTGGCCCGCACGCCCGACGATGCCGCTGTGCGCGCCGAACTGGGCCGCGCCTACCTGGCGGCAGGCCGGTTCGAATCCGCCGGCACCGCGTTGGGCGATGCGATGGCGCTGGGCGATGGTTCGGGGCGCACCGCGCTGTCTTATGCGCTCGCCCGGATCGGTGGCGGCCAGTTGCGCGAAGCGGTGGCCGTGCTTGACGAACACCGCGGCGATATTCCCGCCGGCGATCTGGGCCTGGCCCTGGCCCTGGCCGGCGAGACCTCGCGCGGGGTGGCGATCCTGGCCGATGCGGTGCGCGGGGGCGAGAATACGCCCAAGCTGCGCCAGAACCTGGCCTATGCCTATGCGCTCGATGGCCGCTGGGCCGAGGCCAAGGTGCTGGCCGCGCAGGACGTTCCCGCCGACCAGCTTGACCGCCGCCTGGCGATCTGGGCAATTTCCGCCCTGCCCGATCGCAACCGCGACCGCGTGGCCGGCCTGATCGGCGCACCGGTGCGGATGGACCCCGGCCAGCCCGAGGCGCTGGCCCTGCATACCGGGGCCGCCGCGCCGCGCACCGCCGATGCCGCGCCCGCCGGCGAACTGCCCGCCGTGGCCCCCGTCCTGGCCGACGCGGCCCCCGCCGCACCGGTGCCGAGCAGCGTGGCGACCAACCTGGCCGCGCAGTCGGCGCCTTCGCCGGCGCCGGCCGTGGCGGTGCATCATGCGCCGACCATGGCGAGCGTGGCCCAGGCCTTCACTGCGCGCGATTTCCAGGCGAACCGGTTCCGGCCCGCGCCCGTCACCGCCCCGGCCCGCACCCGGGCAGTGGCCGCGATCATGGCCCGGCCGCTGACCGGGGCCAACCACGTGGTCCAGCTTGGCGCCTTCGGGAGCGAGAAGAACGCCCGCCGCGCCTGGGCCATCTATACCCGCCAGAACCCGAAACTTGCAGCCTACCGCCCGGTGATCGTGCCGGCCGTGGTCAAGGGCCGTCAGCTCTGGCGGGTCGCCGCCGGTGGCCTGTCCGGCCGGTTTGCCGCCAATGGGCTGTGTGCCGAGGTCAGGTCGCGCGGGGGCGCCTGTTTCGCCTATGCCCTGCCCAGCCGGCCCCTGCCGCTGCCCGCAGCGCCCGGCCGCGACGTGAGCGCGCCGCAACGGGCGCGCCGTTAACCATTTCTCAGCAAGCCGGCCCCATGATGGGCCTTGCATGAAACGACCTTGCAGACCCCGCCGGGAAACCGGCGGGGCTCTTGTTTGGGGCGCTTGCCTGAACGCTTGCCGACCGGCCTGTTCAGGCTCGCTCCAAAATCCCGCGCATATCCATCTCTCCGGGGCGAAAACGCGAAGGTGAGGAGAAATATATGCACAAGGGAATGGCGCTGGCCGTGGCGGCCGGCGCGCTGATGACCGCGACGGCGGGCCAGGCGCAGAGCTGGGGCGTATGGCTCGGCTCGGGGCCGGGCGGGGGCGACTGGGCGATGCGTTCGGTCTGCTCGGGCGAGCGCGCGCGCGGACTGGAAGGCCGGCTGCGCCACGAGCAGCGCGAGGGCGAGATCGACCCCGACACGGCCGAGCGGATCCACGATGCCATCGACCGCCTGGAAGACCGTTCGCGCGACGAGTGCGACGAGGGCGATCGCCGGGCGATCTGGTCCATCGCCCAGCGCTTCGACCGTATCCAGGGCTGGATGGACGGCGCCGCCCACGGCGGCTGGCGGCGCGGCTGGTAGCGCGCCAGCCTGGCGGCAGCGCCCGCCGGCCTCAGGCGACCTGCGCGGCGCCCTTGAACAGCGCCACGCAGCGGCCCTGGACGCCCTGCCGGTCGAACGGCGTATTGCCGGCGCTTGCCGCCATCTTGTCGGAATTGACGATCCACGGCCGGTCGGCGTCGATCACCGCGATGTCGGCCTCGCAGCCCGCCTCCAGCCGGCCGGCCTCAACGCCAAGCAGGCGGGCCGGTGTCGCGGCGAGGAGGTCGAGCGCGCGGGCGACATCGATCACTCCGTCGCGGACCAGCGAGAGGGTCATCGGCAGGAGCGTTTCGGCGCCGGCCATGCCCGGTTCGGCATCGGCGAAGGGCAGGCGCTTGTCTTCCGGCCCGCGCGGATCGTGGCCCGAGGCGATGACGTCGATCGTGCCGTCGGCGATGGCCGCGATCACCGCCTTGCGGTCCGCCTCGCCGCGCAAGGGCGGGGAGAGCCGCAGGAAGGTGCGGAAATCGGCCAGCGCGGTGTCCGAGAGCATGAAATGGGCTGGCGTCACCCCGGCGGTGACCGCCACGCCGCGCCGCTTGGCCGCGCGGACGAGATCCAGCGCCGCGGCGGTGGTCACCTGGCGGATATGCAGCCGCGCGCCGGCCACTTCGGCCAGCGCAATGTCGCGCGCGACGGCCAGCGCTTCGGCCTCGGCCGGGGCGCTGGGCAGGCCGAGGCGAGTGGCCATCTCGCCGGCGGTCGCAACCGCGCTGCCGGCAAGGCCGGCATCCTCGGCATGGGTGACGGCGACCATGTCGAGCATCGCGCAGTAGCGCAGCAGGCGCAGCATGGTGCCCGAATCGGCGATCCACCCGCGCCCGGTGCTGACCGCCCGCGCCCCGGCCTCGCGCATCAGGGCGATCTCGGCGATCTCGGCGCCTTCCAGCGCGCGGGTGGCGGCGGCCAGCGGGTGGACCCACAGGCCCGGCTTGCCCGACTGCGCGGCAAAGCGGACGCGGGCCGGGTGGTCGAGCGGCGGGCCTTGGTCGGGCATGAGGCCGGCGCGGGTGATCCCGCCGAAGTGGAAGGCCGGCTTGTCGACCGCGAAAACGCCAAGATCGACCAGCCCCGGGGTGACCAGCAGGCCTTTGGCATCGTGCACCCGATCGCCCGGCTGGGCGGCAACCTGGGGGCCGACCGCGACGATGCGATCGCCCTCGGTCCGCAAGGCGCCTGCAACGGGCACGCCGGCCGGGAGGACCAGCCGCGCATTGACGATGGTCAGCGGGGTGGAAATCATGCCCAGCCCTCCATGGCGCGCGCCTTGCGGGTCAGCACGTCGAGGCAGGCCATCCGCATGGCCACGCCCATTTCGACCTGGGTGGTGATGAGCGATTGCATGGCCCCCACCTCGCCAACAAGATCGGCCACGTTGCTGTCGATCTCGATGCCGCGGTTCATCGGGCCGGGGTGCATGACCAGCGCGCCGGGCGCCGCCTTGCCGAGCCGATCGAGGGTGAGGCCATAGAGGTGGCGATATTCGCGCGGGGAGGGGACGAACTGGCCCTGCATCCGTTCCAGCTGGAGGCGCAGCATCATCACCACTTCGGCTCCGGCCAGCGCCGCGTCGAAATCGTGGAAGGCCTTGACCTTCAGCTGCTCGATCCCCTCCGGCATCAGCGCGGGCGGCGCGCAGACCCGCACCTCGGCGCCCAGCGTGGTGAGCGCGTGGATGTTGGAGCGGGCGACCCGGCTGTGCAGGATATCGCCGCAGATCACCACCTTGAGACCGCTGAAGGTTTCCTCTGTCTCGCCGCGCGCGCGCAGGGCGCGGCGGATGGTGAGCGCGTCGAGCAGGCCTTGGGTGGGGTGTTCGTGCTGGCCGTCACCGGCGTTGAGCACCGGGCAATCGACCTTGTCGGCGATCAGCCGCACCGCGCCCGAACTGGCATGGCGGATCACGATCGCATCGGCGCGCATGGCATTGAGCGTCAGCGCGGTGTCGATCAGGGTCTCGCCCTTCTTCACGCTGGAGGTTGCCGCGTGCATATTGACCACGTCGGCCCCCAGGCGCTTGCCGGCGATCTCGAAGCTGAGCAGGGTGCGGGTGGAGTTTTCGAAGAAGGCGTTGATGATCGTCAGGCCGCGCAGCAGATCCGCGCGCTTCTTGGGCTGGCGGTTCAGTTCCACCCATTGTTCAGCCTCATCCAGCAGGAACAACAGCTCGTGGGGTGCAAGGCCGGCGAGGCCCAGCAGGTTGCGATGGGGAAAGGCAAGGCTCCCGGCCGGATAGCGCCCGGAGCCCGCACCCATGGGGTTTTTCGCGGATGTCATTGAAGACGGTGCCTTAGGGACAGGCTGGCGCAGTCACAAGCGCGGTGTGGCAAGATGTCCACCGATTGGCTGGATTTCGCATGGCCAAGGCCTGTCGCCTTGCGGGCGGGAAGGTTCGGCGGGCTAGAGGATGATGTCGTGCTGGGCGATGTAAACGCCGGCCTGGCCAAATCCGACGATGTCGATCTGGTTATCATGGTTCATGTCGGCCAGTTCGCGGTGGTAGGTGCCATCGCTGCTCCAACCACTTGCCTGGCCAAAGTTGGCAAGGTCGAGCGACGCGTCGGAAAAGGTACCGTCGCCCTTCGAGAAGGCGACCAGCACGCCGGCCTGGCCGAAACCGACGATGTCGGCCTTGCCGTCGCCGTTCACGTCGGCGGCAAGGCGGGGATAGGCGTCCTGATTCGCCCAGCCGGAGCCGGGGTTGAAATTGGCCAGACCCAGCTTGGACGCGAAGAAGCCGCCGGCGCCATCGGCCAGCGCCACGAGGACCCCGGCCTGGCCGAAGCCGACGATATCGGCGCGCCCGTCGCCGTTGACGTCGGCCATAACGCGGTGGAACGTGCGGTCGCTGGTCCACCCCTGAGCGGCGCCGAAGTCGGAAAGGACCAGCTTGGCGGCTCCGAAGGTGCCGCCGGCCTGGGCCAGCGCGACCAGCGTGCCGGCCTGGCCGAAACCGACGATATCGGCGCGTCCATCGCCGTTCACGTCGGCGAGCAGGCGGGTGTAGCTGTCCTGGTTTGACCATCCGTTGCCGGGGTTGAAGTTGGCGAGCACCAGTTGGGCATTGCCGAACCCGCCGGCGCTGCCCAGCGAGGCATAGACCCCGCTGATGCCGAAGCCCACGATATCGGCACGGCCATCGGCATTGATGTCAGCCAGTTCGCGGTGAAACTGGTTGTCGGATGTCCATCCGGCGTTCTGGCCGAAATTGGCCACGGCCACGCTGGCTTGGGAAAACGTGCCGCCGGCGCCGCCATAGGATACCAGGACCCCGGCAATGCCGAAGCCGACGATGTCGCCATAGCCGTCGCCGTTCATGTCGGCGAGGTGGCGGGGATAGGCATCCTGGCTGCTCCAGCCGCCGGCTCCGGCGGCGAAATTGGCCAGGGCGACACCGCCTGGCGACTTGTACTGGAACGAGTAGAGGCCGTCGCTGAAGCGGAATTGCTCCACGCCCGTCACCTGATCGATCCCTTCCGCGTTCGATGAAACCTGGAAGGCGCCATTGCTGAAATGGGTGATCGTTGCCAGGGATCGGGCAAACCCGAAGGCAGCCACGTCGATGCCGGTGCCGCCGTCGATCACATCGTTTCCGGCATTGCCGGCCAGGGTGTCGTTGCCAGCCGCGCCGCCGATCGAATCGTTTCCGCCCGATCCCGAGATGTTGTCGTCGCCGGCCCCGATCGTCGCATTGAAGCCGACGCCGAACCGCATATCGTCGGCTCCGCTCGTCCCGGTCACGGTAATGCCGCTGCCCGATGTCGTGCTGGTGGCATCGGAGGCCACGACATAGACGCCGTCATTCCCGCCGCCGACATCGCCGAAGTAGAGATAGAGGCCAGAGGTGCTGACCGGCTGGGCGAAAGTGAACGTGATGTATCCGCCCTCGCCCAGCGAAACCGCACCGAATTCGGCGCCGTTGGAGCCATCGAGCGCGGCGAGTGAGGCTGTGCCCGGAAGGAACGCCCCCGCCGAACTGGTTCCGAACAGGTAGGAGCGGTTCCACGACGCCGTGTCGCCCACCGACCATGCCTGCTCGAAGCCACGCTGGAACGAAACCCGGCTCACGAAGTCAAAGACCGCGAGGCCGGCCAGGCTCGAGGCCGTGGAGGCGCTGGTGGTGCTTGTGCTCGACAGCTTGATGAAGTCCAGGTCGAAGCCGCTTGCCGCGCCGGTCCCGCCGGACACGATGTTGTCATCGCGGATCGTGATGGACTGGATGGTGGACAGGCCGATCCCGCCGAGGCTGAGTGAATAGACGCCCGTATCGCCAACAGATCCAAGATAGCTTGGGGTCATGCTTGTTGTCACGGCCATGACCATCATCCCCTATGCAGGCAACTTGGAAAATGTGCAGCCCATTAAGCACGTTTATCTTAGAGATTTATACCTACGCATTTAACCTAGTCAATGTCGCCGGGGAAGCCGTGTCAATTTGGGATGGACGGAGTTTCGCCGGTCTGCCGCACCCGACCCGTCGCCAGTTGGGAGTGGCGGACCAGCACCCCGGTTCGTTGGCCGGGCTGTCTTGCGGTGGTGGTCCTGGCTGCTAGGCTGACTGGTCCGAACGAGGGATGACGGGCTTCATAATGATATTCGCGCGCAAGGTCTGGCACCTCCTCGTAGGCATCAAGGACGGCCTTGTCCTGCTGTTCATGCTGCTGTTCTTTGGCCTGCTCTATGCCGTGCTGGCGATGCGGCCGGGGCCGGGGGCGGTGACCGACGGGGCGTTGCTGCTGCGGCTGAAGGGGCCGGTGGTGGAAGAACCCGCCTCCCCCGAACCGCTTGCCGTGCTGTCGTCCGGCAGCCTGCCCAGCCCGCAATACCGCGCCCGCGACCTCGTTCGCGCGCTGGATGCGGCGGTGGCCGACCGGCGGATCAAGGCGGTGGTGCTCGACCTGTCGGACTTCACCGGCGGCGGCTTCGTCCACATGGCCGAACTGGGTGCGGCGATGGACCGGGTGCGCGCCGCCAAAAAGCCGGTGCTGACCTATGCGACCGGCTACGACGATGCCGCCGTGCTGCTGGCCGCCCATGCCAGCGAGGCCTGGATCAACCCGATGGGCGCGCTC
This sequence comes from Novosphingobium bradum, assembly GCF_042646485.1. Classification (NCBI taxonomy): domain Bacteria; kingdom Pseudomonadati; phylum Pseudomonadota; class Alphaproteobacteria; order Sphingomonadales; family Sphingomonadaceae; genus Novosphingobium; species Novosphingobium bradum. The sequence continues at coordinate 88,753 of NZ_JBHRTQ010000007.1, forward strand.
TACGTGCTCGGCCCCGGCGGGCAGCAGCAGTATTTCAAGGCGCTGCTCGACAAGCTCAGGATCACTGTCCACGTCTACAAGGTCGGCACCTTCAAGGACGCGATCGAGCCGTGGGAGCGCGATTCCATGTCCGATGCCTCGCGCCAGGCCCGCACCGCGGTGGTCGAGGCGGTGTTCGGCCAGTGGCAGGCCAACGTGCGCGCGGCCCGGCCGAAAGCGCGGCTCGATCTGGTGATCAAGGACCCGGTTGGCTGGATGAAGGGCTCCGGCGGCGATCCGGCGCGCGCGGCGCTGGCCTCGGGGCTGGTCGACCGGATCGGCGACCGGGTGGAATTCGGCCAGCGCGTCGCCGCGATCGCCGGCAAGGACGCGGTTGACGACCGGCCGGGTCGGTTCGCCCATTCCAGCGCGGCGGCCCTGCTGGCCGCCCATCCGCTGCCCACCGGCGGCAGGAAGATCGGCGTGCTGACCATCGCCGGAGACATCGTCGATGGCGCGGCCGGGCCGGGCGCCGCCGGAGGCGACCGGGTGGCCGCCCTGATCGACGGCAAGGAGGGCAGGGACCTTGCCGGGCTGGTGGTCCGGGTGGATTCGCCGGGCGGCTCGGTCATGGCCTCCGAACAGATCCGCAAGGCGATCGTGCGGGCGAAGGCGAGGGGCATTCCCGTGGCCGTCTCGATGGCCAACTATGCTGCGAGCGGGGGTTATTGGGTTTCGACGCCCGCCGCCCGCATCTTCGCCGAACCCGGCACGGTGACCGGCTCGATCGGGATCTTCGCGGTGCTGCCCTCGTTCGAGCGTTCGCTTGCCGCGATCGGGGTAAAATCGGACGGGGTGCGGATCACGCCGCTATCGGGCCAGCCCGACGTGCTGGGCGGCTTCACGCCCCAGATCGACGGGATGCTCCAGGCCGGCATCGAATCGGGCTATGCCCGCTTCGTCGGCCTGGTGGCCAGGTCGCGCGGCAAGAGCTTCGCCGAGATCGACCGGATCGCGCAAGGGCGGGTGTGGGACGGGGGCACCGCCCGCCAGTTGGGGCTGGTCGACCAGTTCGGCACGCTTGACGATGCGCTGGCATGGGTCGCGGGCCAGGCGAAACTGGGCAAGGGCGATTGGCACCCGGTCTACCTCGGCGAGAACGCCAATCCCTATGCCTCGCTGCTGGAAAGGCTGGCCGGATCGGACGACGGCGCCGCGCCCGAAACCGATGCGGTCGCCCGCCTTGCGCGGCTCCAGCAGGGGCGGCTGGGCTCGGCCATGACCATGGCCGAGCGGCTGATGGGCGCGCAAGGGGCGCAGGCGCTGTGCCTGGCCTGTCCGGCACTGCCGGTGGCGCAGCCGACGGTTTCGCCCACGGGCTGGTGGGCCGGGCTGGCCGCGCTGGTGCGGTGAATCAGCGCGGCATCCGCTTCGCTGGTCCAGGCCTCCGCCTCAGTATTCGGGCACCTCGCTTGGCCCGGTGTCGGGTTGGTCGAAATCCGGCGCAACTTCGGGCACGCCCTGCGGTTCGTCGGGCATCTCGTCGGGGGTGATCGCCGGGGGGAGTTCACCGGGCAGGCTGGGGTCGATCGGGTCGGCCTGGTCGGGCCGGGGCGGGGGCTGGGTGGCCATGAGTGTCTCCTGGAACGGCATGGTGCCGGACGAATCCGGCGACTTGCCCCCAATATAGGCCGGCTCTCCCGCCAGCGCTTGCCCTTTTCGCGCGACATCGCTACGGGCCACGGCTCTTGGAATTCGGGCTTCGTCGATCGCGGGCGTGGCGGAACTGGTAGACGCAGCAGGTTTAGGTCCTGCCATCGCAAGATGTGGGGGTTCGAGTCCCTTCGCCCGCACCAGTTCCCCAGGGTCTCCCGCGCCGTGCGAAGCCGCAACGCGTTGTTGAGAAGGCATTTATCACCATGCAGATTGTCGAGACCACGAACGAGGGTTTGAAGCGCGGCTACACGGTCACCATCGCCGCGACGCTGATCGCCGAGCGGATCGAGGGCGAGGTGAGCAAGATCGCTCCGCAGGTGCGGATGCCCGGTTTCCGCCCCGGCAAGGTTCCGGCCAACCTGGTCAAGAAGATGCACGGCCCGGCGCTGCACAACGATGCGCTCCAGGCGGTGATCCGCGAGGCGATGGACAAGCTGGTGGCCGACAATGGCCTGCGTCCCGCGATGCAGCCGGCGGTGACCCTGGGCGAGGGCTATGACCTGGGCCAGGACGCCGAGCTGACCATCACGCTCGAAGTGCTGCCCGTGATCGAGGCGCCTTCGCTCGAAGGCCTGAAGCTGGAAAAGCTGGTCGTTCCGGTGAGCGACGAGGCCGTGGCCGAAGCGGTTGAGCGGATCGCCGCCGGTGCCAAGAGCTTCACCGATGCCAAGAAGGGCAAGAAGGCCGAGAACGGCGACCAGGTCGTGATCGACTTCGTCGGCAAGGTCGGCGACGTGGCGTTCGATGGCGGCACGGCCGAGGACGTGGCGCTCGAACTGGGCGCGGGCCGCTTCATCCCCGGCTTCGAGGAGCAGCTGGTCGGCGTGAAGGCCGGCGAGGAGCGCCAGATCACGGTCACCTTCCCGGAAGACTACCCGGCCGAGAACCTCAAGGGCCAGGAAGCCACCTTCGACGTCACCGTGAAGGCGGTGAAGGTTGCCGGCGAGACCACGATCGACGACGAGTTCGCCAAGAACCTCGGCCTCGAAAGCCTCGAGCAGCTCCAGGGCTTGCTGCGCGGCCAGCTTGAGCAGGAAACGGCCGGCCTTACCCGCACCCAGATGAAGCGGCAGCTGCTCGACATCCTGGCCGAGGGCCACGACTTCGCCGTGCCGCCCTCGATGGTCGAGGCCGAGTTCAGCCAGATCTGGCAGCAGCTCACCCACGAGGCCAGCCACGAGGAAGACCCGGAGGCCGCGGTCAAGGAACTGGAAGCCGAGAAGGACGACTACCTGCGGATCGCCGAGCGCCGCGTGCGCCTGGGCCTGCTGCTGTCGGAAATCGGCCAGGCCAACGGCGTGGAAGTTTCGCAGCAGGAAATGTCGATGCTGCTCAGCCAGGCTGCCCAGCAGTATCGCCCGGAAGACCGCCAGCGGTTCCTCGAATATGTCCGCTCCGAGCCGCTCGCCGCCGCCCAGCTGCGCGCCCCGCTCTATGAGGACAAGGTCGTCGACTTCCTGTTCGACAAGGCCGAAGTGACCGAGCGGACCGTGACCAAGGACGAGCTCCAGGCCGCGATCGAGGCGGAAGAAGGCACCGGGTCGGGCCACGTCCACGGCCCGGACTGCGGCCACGATCACGGCGCCAAGCCTGCCGCCAAGAAGAAGGCTCCGGCCAAGAAGAAGGCTGAAGCCGCCGACGAAGCGCCCGCCGCCGAGGCTGCCGATGAGGTGAAGCCGGCGAAGAAGGCTCCGGCCAAGAAGGCCGCGGCGAAGGCTGATGAAGCCCCGGCAGCCGAAGCTGAACCCAAGAAGAAGGCCCCGGCCAAGAAGAAGGCCTGAGGGCTGACTCCGGGCGATTGGGGGCGCTAGCGGCCCATCGCCAGACAGAAAAAAGGCCCCGGAGCGATCCGGGGCCTTTTCGTTGGGGCTGGCCGTCGTTTGCTGGCGCGATTTGGGCGGGGCCGTGGCCCCGCTGCCGTCAGAGCACGAGGTCGGCCAGGGTCACGGCGCCGTGGGAGGCATTGAGCTGGACCTCGAAATCGACCGAACCGTTACCGTCGAAATCGACCTGGAGCAGTTGGGCATAGGCGGTTGCCGCCGAGCTGCCGCCATAGGAGGCCGAGAGGCTGACCATCCCGGCGGTAAGGTGAAGCGCGACCAGGTCGATCCGATCGATCCCGTGCTGGAAATCGGCGATGATGTCGCGCGCGCCCAGGCCCACCCCCGAATCGCCGCGGGTGATGTAGGTGAACACGTCGCGGTCATCGCCGCCCCACAGCTTGTCGACCCCGGTGCCGCCGATGATGATATCGGCGCCCACGCCGCCGTTGATGAGATCGTTGCCTTCGCCGCCGGCGATCACGTCGTCCCCGCCGCCGCCATAGAGCTGGTCGTTGCCGGCGCCGCCGCTGATCACATCCTTGTCGGCGCCGCCGAAGATCGTGTCGTGCCCGTCGCCGCCAAAGATCTGGTCGGTCCCGGCCGAACCGACCACGGCATCGCCGCCGCCGCCCGCGAAAACAGTGTCGTTGCCGGCCGTGCCGACGATGGTATCGTTGCCGCTGGTGCCCAAGGTGGCCATGCCCGATCTCCGCTGTGATGCTTGCAAAGCGGCAGTTTACGCCGGTTTGTGCATTGCACCCAAGATGACCGCTCCACATCGGAACAGTCCGCCCGCCGTTGCCGCCAGCCGCCTATCGCGCGATAGGGTGACCCTGTGGAACTCGGGGGGCGAGGCGGGTCGCATTGTTCCGGAGCGGACCGGTCGGAGGGCTGGGGGCGATGGTGGCCGATCCGCGCCGGATTCGCGGGTTCCCCCGTTTTTCGCGGTTAATGCCCTTGAACATCGCGCCCCATCACGCGACATAGGCCCGGCAACCGAATGAGGACCTTCATGCTCGATCTGTTCGGCGCCGCCGGCGCGCAGGGTAAGTTCACCGTCGATCCCGTCACCGGCGCGCTCGTGCCCATGGTGGTGGAGCAGACCAGCCGCGGCGAACGCAGCTTCGACATCTATTCGCGCCTGCTGCGCGAACGGATCATCTTCGTCACCGGCGAGGTGGAGGATCACATGGCCTCGGTCATCGTGGCCCAGCTCCTGTTCCTGGAGAGCGAGAATCCCTCGAAGGACATCTCGATGTACATCAACTCGCCCGGCGGCGTGGTGACGGCGGGCATGGCGATCCATGATACCATGCAGTACATTCGCCCGCGCGTGTCCACCGTGTGCATCGGCCAGGCCGCCTCGATGGGCTCGTTCCTTTTGGCCGCCGGCGAGCCGGGGATGCGGATCGCGCTGCCGAACGCGCGGATCATGGTCCACCAGCCTTCGGGCGGGGCGCGCGGCATGGCCTCCGACATCGAGATCCAGGCGCGCGAGATCCTGCGGATGCGAAAGCGCCTCAACGATCTCTACGTGAAGTATACCGGCAAGAGCCTTGACGAGATCGAGAAGGCGATGGATCGCGATACCTTCCTCGAGGCCGAGGAGGCGCTGGCCTTCGGCCTCGTCGACAAGGTCTTCGAAAGCCGTCCCGCGACCGACGCCGTCGGCGAGGCGACGGGTGAGTGAGCGCCCGGGCTGATGGGCTGCCGCGGTGAACGGGTCACCGGGTAGAAACCATTAGCCGGGGCAGGCATCTGGTCAGGCAGGGCGCTTCAGGCATCCGCAAGGACAGGTGTCTCGAAGCGCAGGATTGATTATCGTTCTCGCGAGGTTAGACTCGGCGAGTCTCCGCGTCAGGCGGGCGTACAGGAAAAGGCATGACCAAACTGAGCGGATCAGACGCGAAGAGCACCCTCTACTGCAGCTTCTGCGGGAAGTCGCAGCACGAGGTGCGAAAGCTTATCGCCGGCCCGACCGTGTTCATCTGCGATGAATGCGTGGAGCTGTGCAACGACATCATCCGCGAGGAAACCAAGGCCGGCATCGCCGGCAAGAAGGACGGCGGCGTCCCCTCGCCGCGCGATATCTTCGAGACCCTGAACGATTACGTGATCGGCCAGGACCGGGCCAAGCGCGTGCTCTCGGTGGCGGTGCACAACCACTACAAGCGCCTGAAGCACAGCGGCAAGGGCGGCGAGGTGGAGCTTTCCAAGAGCAACATCCTGCTCGTCGGGCCGACCGGCTCGGGCAAGACCCTGCTCGCCCAGACCCTGGCGAAAACCTTCGACGTGCCCTTCACCATGGCCGACGCCACCACGCTCACCGAAGCGGGCTACGTGGGCGAGGATGTGGAGAACATCATCCTCAAGCTGCTCCAGGCGAGCGACTACAACGTCGAAAAGGCGCAGCACGGGATCGTCTACATCGACGAGATCGACAAGATCAGCCGCAAGGCCGAAAACCCCTCGATCACCCGCGACGTGTCGGGCGAGGGTGTGCAGCAGGCCCTGCTCAAGCTGATGGAAGGCACCACGGCCTCGGTTCCGCCGCAGGGCGGGCGCAAGCATCCGCAGCAGGAATTCCTGCAGGTGGACACGACCAACATCCTGTTCATCTGCGGCGGTGCCTTCGCGGGCCTCGAGAAGATCATCGCCGACCGCCTGCAGAAGCGCTCGATCGGCTTCGGCGCGCACGTAGCCGATCCCGACAAGCGCCGGGTGGGCGAACTGCTCCAGAAGGCCGAGCCGGAGGATCTCCTCAAGTTCGGCCTGATCCCCGAATTCGTCGGCCGCCTGCCGGTGATCGCGACCCTGAACGACCTTGATATCGAGGCCCTGGTCAAGATCCTCAAGGAACCGAAGAACGCGCTGGTCAAGCAGTACGCCAAGCTGTTCGAACTGGAAGACGTGACGCTCACCTTCACCGACGATGCGCTCGAAGCGATCGCCAAGAAGGCCATCGAACGCAAGACCGGCGCGCGCGGCCTGCGCTCGATCGTCGAAGGCCTGCTGCTCGACACCATGTTCGATATCCCGACCGAGGAAGGCATTTCCGAAGTCGTGGTCGACAAGGACGTAGTGGAAGGCCGCAAGGAACCGGTGCGGGTCCACGGCGCCAAGGAACAGGCGGCCTGATCCCCGCTTCCTGAAACCAGATCACCAGGACCGCCCCGGAACTCCGCTTCCGGGGCGGTCTTGCATTGGGCGCCGCACCACCCGGGCAGCGGACGGGCCGCCGTCCTGGCAGATCGCGCGGGCGATCGGCGGCAGCTTTTGCTCTTTGCCGGCCATGGCGCCATGCTACCCTTGCCCCAGCGAGGCCGCGCCAGGCGGCCCATGCCGGGAGAGCAGCATGACCATCACCATTCTCGATCCGCGCGGGCAGGGGGGGCCGACGGTCACGCCCTATGCGCTGGCGTGCGATCCGCGCCGGGATGGGCTGCGGATCGGGCTGTTGTCCAACTGCTTCTTCGATGCGACCAACCTGCTGCGCGCCCTGGGCGAGGTGCTGGTCGAGCTGCTGCCCGGCGCGCGGGTCTCGCTCTATGAATGCCCCAATGCCTCGCTGATCGCCGAGCCGGAGCTGATCGCCCGGGTGGCCTCGGAAAACGACGTGGCGGTGACCGCGCTGGGCCATTGCGGGAGCTGCACCTCCAGCGCCACGCGCGATGCGGTGAACCTGGCGCGGGCGGGCCTGCCGGTGGGCACGCTCATCAGCGACAAGTTCTACGAGGCTTCGCACTTCGTTGCCCGCTCGGTCGGGATGCCCGACGTGCCCCGGGTGCGCCTGCCCCATCCGGTGGCCGGGACCGGCGCGGCGCGCATCGCGGCCATCGCCCGCGAAGCCGCGCCGCGCCTGATCGCCACCTGGCAGGGAGCACTGGCCGATGCAGCCTGAGCTGATTTCAAATCGCCTGACCGGCGCCAGCGAAGACGCCTTGCAGGAGGAACTCTATCGCCTGCGCGCCACCGATGGCCTGCCGGTGATCCTGCCCACCGAGGAGCGGGTGCGGGCGATGATCGAGGTGGCGGCCTATGCCGGCTACGATGCCGACCTCTTGCTCGGCGAAATCGGGCCGAACCTGGGCGCCGCCACGGTGGAGAAGATCGCGGTCAACGCGGTCATGGCCGGCTGCCTGCCCGAGCATTTCCCGGTGGTGCTGGCGGCGATTTCGGCGCTGTGCGATCCGCGGATGGACGTCACCGAAATGCAGGTGACCACGCACCAGGTCGCCCCGCTGCTGCTGGTAAGCGGCCCGGCGGTGCGCGACCTGGCGATTGCCAGTGGCTTCGGGGCGCTGGGCTATGGCCACCGCGCCAACCTGGCCATCGGCCGCGCGGTGCGGCTGTGCCTGATCAACCTGGGCGGGGTCTGGCCCGGGGCTTCGGCCATGGCGCTGCTCGGCCAGCCCGGCTCGATCGCCTATTGCCTGGGCGAGGATGCCGAGGCCAGCCCGTTTCCCCCGCTCCACGCCAGCCTGGGCCTCGCCGCCGAAGCCAGCGCGGTCACGGTGGCCTGCGTGGGTTCGCCGATCTCGGTGCTGGTCCCGCCCAGCCCCGATGGCGAGCCGATGGCCGACCGGCTGCTCGATTGCCTCGCTGCCACCATCGCCGGGATCGGCAACAACAATGTCAGCTTTCCCCATGGGACCGTGGTCGTGGTGCTCAACCCCGATCATGCCCAGGCGCTGGCCCGCGAAGGGCTGGACCGGGCGGGCGTGATCGATGCCCTGGTGCGCCGCGCCGGGCAGAGCGCCGAGGCGATCAGCCGCGCCCGCACCGGCCGGCCATCGCCCGATCCCGATCGCTTCGTGCCGGCGATCGCCAGCGCGGACAACGTGCTGGTGCTGGTGGCCGGCGGCAGCGGGGTCTATTCCACGGTCATGGTGCCGTGGGGCGGGGGGCCGCACGGCAATGCCCATGTCACGCGCGAGATCGTGTTCAACGATGCCTGCGAAGTGGTGATCCACGCCTGAGGCGCGGCCGGCCGGGAAGGGAATGCCGATGAATGAATTGCTGGGCCTTGCGGGCGAAGTGGTGCTGGTCACCGGGGCGGGCTCGGGGATCGGCAAGGCCACCGCGCTGCTCTATGCCCGGGCGGGCGCGCGGGTGGCCTGCTGCGGGATCGTGGAAGCCGATGAAGCGGCGACCGCGGCCGAGATCCGCGCAGCCGGGGGCGAGGCGATCCACCTGGTGGCCGATATGCGCGACCGCGCGGAAGTTTTCGCCATGGTTGCCGCGGTCGAGGCGCGGCTTGGCCCGCTGGCGGTGGCGGTCAACGTGGTGGGCGGGCTGGGCGGGCAGAAGCCCAGGCCGTTCCTCGATCTCACCGACGAGGACTGGGACATTCCCATCCGCAACAACCTGACCACCACCATGCTGTGCTGCCAGGCCGAGGCGCTGGCCATGGCGCGGGCGGGCACACCGGGGCGGATCGTCACCTTCTCCTCGGGCGCCGGGATGAAGGCCTCGCCGACCATGGCCCATTACGGCGCGGCCAAGGCGGCGGTGATCCAGTTGACCAAGACCCTGGCGATCGAGCTGGCGCCCCATGGCATCCGGGTGAACTGCGTGGTGCCCGGCACCCATCTTACCCCCAGCCTGGCCCGGCAGATCGCCGATCCGGCCAATCCCGGCATGGCCGATTTCGTCGCGCGGTCGAGCGCGGCGATTCCCCTGGGCCGGCTGGGCGAGGTGGAGGAAACCGCCGGGGCGGCGCTGTTCCTCGGCTCGAAGCTGTCCGGTTTCATGACCGGGCACACGGTGATTTCCGATGGCGGCGCGCTCCACGCCACCCCGCGCGGCGCGGCCTCGCAGGGGCTGGCGGTCGCCGCGCTGAAGGGGGGCTGAACCTAGACCACCCCGTCACTTTCCAGCGCGCAACTGGCATCGGCGCTGGTTTCCACCTGGACCGTGGCATGGCCGATCCCGAAGTGATGCTCCAGCTCGTGGGCCAGGTCGTGGAGGAAGGCATCGCCCGGATGGTTGCCGGGCATGACCAGGTGCGCGGTCAGCGCGGTTTCGGTGGTGCTCATCGCCCAGATGTGGAGATCGTGGACCGCGCTCACCCCCGGCCGGGCGGCCAGGAATGCGCGCACCGCGCTCTCGTCGATCCCCGGCGGAACCCCGGCGAGGCCGAGCTTGAGCGCGTCCTTGGCCAGCCCCCAGGTGCCCCAGGCGATCACGCCGACGATGACCAGGCTGGTGGCCGGATCGATCCACAGCGCGCCGGTCCGCAGGGTGAGCAGGCCGGCCACGACCACGCCGGCCGAAACCGCCGCGTCGCCGGCCATGTGGAGGAAGGCGCCGCGCAGGTTGATGTCGCTGTGCCGGCCCTTGGCGAACAGCAGGGCGGTGGCCGTGTTGATGAGAATGCCGACCAGCGCCACGGCGACCACCGTGCTGCCCACGACCGGTTCCGGCGTAAGCAGGCGGCGCACCGATTCGACCGTGATCGCGCCCAGCGCCGCCAGCAGCATCGCGGCATTGGCCAGGGCGGCAAGGATCGAGGAGCTTTTGAAGCCGTAGGTGAAGCGGGCCGAGGGCGGCCGCGCGGCCAGCACGCTGGCCCCCCAGGCCACCACCAGCCCGAGCACGTCCGACAGGTTGTGCCCGGCATCGGCGACCAGCGCCATCGAACCGGACAGCACCCCGAACACCGCCTCGACCAGCACGAAGGCGGTGTTCAGCGCCACCCCGATGGCGAAGGCGCGGCCATGGCTGGCCGGGGCATGATGGTGCCCGTGGCCCAGGGCATGGCCATGCCCATGCCCATGCCGGGGATCATGGTCGTGATGATGCAGGCCCAGGCGGTGTCTCCTTGCGCGCGGTCCTCGCACAAGGGGCGGTTGGCGGCAAGGATGGCGAGGGCGGCGAGGGCGAAGTGGCGGGTGGGGCTAGTCCTGCGCGGGCGGGGTCAGGGTCAGGCGCAGCGTCATCACCAGGGCATCGCGGCTGCCCGGCAGGCGGGTGGTGTCGCGGATGAATTGCAGGTCGGGCTGGATCGTGAGCCACGGCGCGAGCTGGTCTTCGCCGGTCACCTCCCAGCCGGCCTCGACCGGGCGCTGCGAATCGCCGGCGTCGGCCAGGTTGGCGCGATACTTGGGCGCGATAAACCCGGCATGGAAGCCCGCCGAAAGGCGCGAGGCCGGGCGGCCCGGCAGCGCCTGCGTTAGCAGCAGGCCGGCCTGGAAGCTGCCCGAAAAGGCGGTGGTATCGCCATCGGAAATCCCGCCGCGCACGAAGGCGGTCAGCCGCGGGCCGAGCGGTCGTTCGGCCAGGGCATAGGCGCCCCAGGCCCGGCGGCGCAGCGGCGCGCCGGCGGCATCGGTATCGCGCTGGTCGTCCTGGCGGCGGGTATAGGCCCAGCCGCCCAGGGCCAGCTTGCCGCCCCCGGCGGTCCATCCGGCCTCGCCGATCAGCAGCGCGCCTTCGCGCAGCAGCGGGGCCGGGCCGCCCGGATCGCCGATCACGCGGGCCTCGGCATTCAGCGCCGCGGCAAGGAGATAGACGTCAGGCGCCGGGGTCAGTCGCAGCGACACGGTGGGCGCGGTGGAAGGAAAGATCGCCGGGCCATTGGGGCCGCTGGCCGCCAGTTCGCTGCCGATCCCGAAAGGCGGGGCGATCAGCAGGCCGGACGCCTCTGTGGCGTAGAAATCGCAGTTGAGATCGACGAAGCCCAGCTTCACCGCGCCCAGCGCGCCCAGCCCCTGTTCGAGATAGGCTTGGAACAGGCGCGGGCGGTTGAGGCTGGTTTCGGCGTTGTCGATCCCTTCCACGGTTCCGGCCAGGGCATTGGGCTGGGCGCCGGTGCCGGCCTCGACGGTGAGGACCGCGCGGGCGCCGTGCCAGCCGATCGCCTGGTCAAGATCGGCAGCGGCATCGACGCGCAGGAGATCGACGAAGCGCGTCCCCCGGGCCGGGCCGTCGGCGACGGCCACCGTATCGGCCACGTAGCTGGCGGCCAGGTCGAGCGGGCGCGGCGTTTCCTCGGCGCGGGCCAGGGCGGGCAGGGCCGCGCAGGCGAGTGCAAGCGGCAGGGCCGGCAGGGGGCGGAACGGGCGGGTCATCGGGACGGTCCGGCTAAGCGCGCGCGTGGGCTGCGGCGACGGGGCTTGCCCGGCGTCCTGTCCGCCGCCGGGGCAGGGGGAACAGGCTGGGCGTCGTCAGGGCGCCGGGCCAGACTGGTCTAGCATCGGCGCCTTTCGGCATGGTCAGCGGGAGCTTAGGGGAATTCCCGTCGCCCCGGGGCTGATCAGTCATAGACGCAGGCGTCGTAGTCAGAGCGGCGGACCACCGTGCTGCGCGCCGCGATGGCATTGCCGTGGCGGCGGGTGAAGCCGCTGGCGCCGATCACTTCGCGCTTCTTGGGCGCGGGCAGGGCTGCCGCGATCCGCGCCGCCTCCACCGTGGCGAGCCGGGCGGCGGAATGGCCATAGTAGCGCTGGGCGCCGGCCTCCACGCCATAGGTGCCGATCCCGGTTTCCGCGACGTTGAGATAGACCTCCATGATCCGCCGCTTGCCCCAGACCTGCTCGATCAGCACGGTGAACCAGGCTTCCAGCGCCTTGCGGAAATAGCCGCCGCCCTGCCACAGGAACACGTTCTTGGCGGTCTGCTGGCTGATCGTGGAGCCGCCGCGGATCCGCCCGCCGCGCTGGTTGCGCTGCCAGGCCCGCTCGATCGCGGCGGTATCGAACCCGTTGTGGGTGCAGAATTTCGAATCTTCGCCCGCGATCACCGCGGCGACCATGGTGCGGTCGATCTGCGAAAGCCTTGTCCAGTCCTTGGAGAAGCCGTTGGGGTCCATGATCATGGTGGGGGTGATCGGCACCGGCACCCACTTGTAAAGCAGCACGAAAAACAGGCTCGCAGCGATGAAGGCGGCGATGCCCGCGGCCAGCCAGGTCGCGATCCGCCGCCGCCATGAACGACGCGTGCCGCTGCCGGGCCTGTGGCCCATCTTTCCGAACAGGGTTCCCATGTTCCGCCAGATAGCGCGCCGCCCTTGCTCAAGCCATCCCCCTGCGCCACAGCCGTGGCCCACGATGCAGCTTGCCCTCACCACCGCCGATCCGGGGATCGTCTGCGCCGTTGCGCCGCATGGCGAGACGGCGGTGATCGTGCGCGTCCTGACCCGCGACGCCGGGCTGGTCGGCGCCTATGTCGCGGGCGGGCGCGGGCGGCAGCTGCGGCCGGTGCTGATCCCGGGCAACCTGGTGGCCGGCGAGATCCGCTCGCGCGCGGAAAGCCAGCTGCCCTTCGCCCGGCTCGAACTGGTCGCCAGCCGTGGGCCATGGCTGGGCGAACCGCTGGCCTCGGCCGCGATCGGCTGGGCCACTGCGCTCGCCGCCACTGCCCTGCCCGAACGCCAGCCGTTCCGCGCGCTGCATGGCGCGCTGGCCGCCCTGCTCGATGCGGTCTGCGCCGCGCCCTCGGCGCGCGGCTGGTTGCCCGGGCTGGTGGCCTACGAGGCGCTCACCCTGCGCGAACTGGGCTATGGCGCACCGGCCCGCCTGCCCGACCCGGATGATACCCCCGCGCAACTGGCCCTGCTTGATCGCCTGGGCGAGCGGCTGGCGCGCTATGCGCTTGCCCATCGCCAATCGGATGTTATGGCGGCGCGCGCGATCCTGCGGGATCGGCTTGGCAGGATCGGTTGAACAGGGCCATTGGCATGAGGATTGCGGTTTTCGCCGGCGACGGCATCGGTCCCGAGGTCACGCGCGAGGCAGTGCGCGTGCTCAAGGCGCTGGACCTTCCCGGGCTGGACCTGGTCGAAGGCGATGTCGGCGGCATGGCCTGGCGCAAGCACGGCCATCCGCTGCCCCAGGCCACGCTCGATATCGCCCACTCGGCCGATGCGATCCTGTTCGGCGCGGTCGGCGATTTTTCCTGCGATCACCTGGAGCGCCACCTGCGCCCGGAACAGGCCGTGCTTGGCCTGCGAAAGGAACTGGGCCTGTTCGCCAACCTGCGCCCGGCGCGGGTTTTCGCCGGCCTTGAAGGCCATTCGGCGCTGCGCCCGGAAGTGGCCGGCGCGATCGACCTCCTGATCGTGCGCGAGCTCAACGGCGACGTCTACTTCGGCGAGAAGGGGATCGAGACCCTGCCCGACGGTGGCCGTCGCGGCTGGGACATGATGAGCTACACCGATGCCGAAGTGCGGCGCATCGCCCATGTCGGCTTCAAGGCCGCGCAGGGCCGAAACGGCAAGCTGTGCTCGGTCGACAAGGCCAACGTGCTGGAAACCTCGCAGGTCTGGCGCGACACGGTGATCGAGGTTTCCGCGCAATATCCCGACGTCGAACTGACCCATATGTATGTCGATAACGCCGCGATGCAGCTGGTGAAGAACCCCGGCGCCTTCGACGTGATCGTGACCGGCAACCTGTTTGGCGATATCCTGTCCGACCAGGCCTCGATGTGCGTGGGCTCGATCGGCCTGCTCGCCTCGGCCTCGATGGCGGAAGGCACCAAGGGGCTGTACGAGCCGATCCACGGGTCCGCGCCCGATATCGCCGGGCAGGACAAGGCCAACCCCATGGCCACGATCCTCTCGGTCGCCATGCTGCTGCGCCACTCCTTCGGCCGCGAGGCCGAGGCCCAGCGGATCGAGGCGGCAGTGGCGCAAGCCCTGGCCGATGGCGTGTTCGGCGGCGATCTGGGCGGCACCTTCGGCACCGCCGCGATCGGCGATGCCGTGCTCGAGAGGCTCTGAACGATGGCCACGCAAGACACCGCAGGCACGGCTGCCCCGATCCGGCTGGGCATTGTCCTGCCGACCTACAACGAACGCGGCAATGTGCGCTCGATGGTGGAGCGGCTCGATGCCGCGCTCGCCGGGATCGCCTGGGAAGTCATCGTCGTCGACGACAACAGCCCCGATGGCACTGCCGATGAAGCCCGCGCGCTGGCCGCGCAGGATCGCCGCGTGCGTGTGCTCCAGCGCATCGGCCGGCGCGGGCTTTCCTCCGCCGCGATCGAGGGGATGTGCGCCACCTCGGCCCCGGTGGTCGCGGTGATGGATGCCGATCACCAGCACGATCCGGCGCTGCTGCCCGAAATGCTCGCCGCCATCGAAGGCGGCCAGTACGACCTGTCCTATGCCAGCCGCTTCGCCGAAGGCGCCAGCACCGAGGCCTGGGGCCGGCCTGACCGGGTCAAGGCTTCGGGCCTCGCCAACAAGCTGGCCCGCAAGGTGACCGGCGTCACCCTGTCGGATCCGATGAGCGGCTATTTCATGCTGCGAACCGATGCCCTTCGCAAGGACGCGCACCGGCTTTCGGGCGTAGGCTTCAAGATCCTGCTCGATATCCTCGCCACGGTCGATGAGCCGCTGCGGATCAAGGAGTTCCCGATGAACTTCGCCGCCCGCGCGGAAGGCGAGAGCAAGCTCGACCAGACCGTGGTGTTCGAATTCCTCGTCGGCCTTTACGACAAGTGGCTGGGCCGGTTCATCCCCACCCGCTTCGCCCTGTTCGGCACGGTGGGCGCGCTGGGCGTGTTCGTCCAGATGGGCACGCTGTTCCTGGTGCTGCACCTGCTGCTGGGCGAACGCTTCGTCTACGGCCACTGGACCAGCAACACGACTTTCAACGTCGCCAATACCCTGGCCGCCGTCGTGGCGATGAGCTTCAACTTCGTGCTCAACAACGAGCTGACCTATTCCGACAAGCGCCTGCGCGGCTTTGCCCCGCTGCTGCGCGGCTGGGCCAAGTTCGCGATGACCTGCTCGCTCGGCCTGCTCACCAACGTGGGCGCGGCCGCCGCGCTCAAGGCCATGGGGTTCCACGATTTCGTGGCCGTGATCATCGGCATCGTGCTCGGCTCGGTGTGGAACTTCGCGCTCAGCTCCAAGTTCGTCTGGGGACGGTACTGAAGCCCTTCCCCCATCGGGGGAGGTGCTACAACGCGGCGTTGTTGTAGCAGTGCCAGGTCAGGATCGCCGCTGCCCCCCGGTGCGGCCTCCAGCCTTCCGCAAGGGCGCGGGTCTGCTTCTCCGAGGGCCGCTCGGCCAGCCCCAGGATGCGCCCGATCCCCGCCTGCACCGCAAGGTCGCCCGCCGGCCAGATGTCGGGCCGGCCTTCGGCGAACAGCAGGTAGATCTCGGCCGACCAGCGCCCGATCCCCTTGATCCGGGTGAGCAGCGCGATCGCCGCCTCGTCGTCGGCCGGCAGCGCGCCGAAATCCAGCTCGCCGGCTATGACCAGTTCGCACAGCGACCGGGCATAGCCCTGCTTCTGGCGCGACAGGCCGCAGGCGCGCAAGCTGTCGAAATCAGCGGCGAGCAAGGCTTCGGCGGGAAGGTCCTCGCCCAGCGCCGCCTCCAGCCTGCGCCACACCGATGAAGCCGCCGCCACGCTGACCTGCTGGCCGAGGATCGTTCGCAGCATGGTGCGCCAGCCGCGCGGCCGGATGCGCGGCTCGGGATAGCCGACCCGGGCCAGCGCCGCGGCAAGGCGCGGTTCGCGCGCCGCCAGCGCGTCGAGCGCAAGGTTCAGATCGCCGGCGCGGAGTCCCATCGTGCTTCATCCTTGCCATTCTTGCCAAAGCCGATCCCAGGCTGTAGCAGCCGCCACCAGGCCCCCGGGCGGGCAGGATCATCTTTTTCAGGGATAAGGCAATGACCAAGCTGGTAGTCGTCGATCGTCAGGGTTCCGAGCACGAAATCGACGTTGCGAACGGGATTTCCGTGATGGAAGCCATCCGGGACAACGGGTTTGACGAACTGCTCGCGCTGTGCGGCGGCTGCTGCTCCTGCGCCACCTGCCACGTCTACATCGATCCGGTCTCCGCCGACAACATCCCGGCCATCTCCGACGACGAGAACGACCTGCTCGACAGCTCGGACAACCGCAATGCCAACTCGCGCCTGTCGTGCCAGGTGCAGATTTCCGACGCCCTGGCCGGCGCCCGCGTCACCATCGCGCCGGAAGATTGATCCGCGCCTGATCGCCGCGCAACTGGCCGTCCGGCCGCTTGCGCGCTCCAGCAGCCTCCCGCCCGAGACCGGGCCGGGGGCTGTTTGCGTTTTTGGCGGAGCAATGCGGCCAGCCCGGGCGGGGCAGGGCCGAACCGTTCAGGCGGCGGGCGCGCGGTCGCTCGCGCGGCAGGATTCCAGCAGGTGGCCCGGCTCGCCGCTGGCCGGCAGCAGCAGGGTGCCGCCGCCCGGCAGGGTGGCCTCGATACGGTTGCCGCCCTTGAGCACGTCGAGCCGTGCATCGGTGGCAGGGATCGCGCCCTGCCACGATCCGGCCTCGCCCGGCAGCGCCGCGTCGACCGGGAGGCGCGCGATCCGGCCATTGCCGATCAGCGCGAGCAGAGCCTTGGCGCCGGCCTCGGCGCGGGTATGCCGGCTGATCGCAAGATGGGCCACGCCGGCGGCATCATGGGTGCAGGCGAGGGTGAACAGCGCCGGCTGCCCGGGAATGCCGAAAGCCACGCCATCATTCGCGGAAGAACCCGCGGCGCTCCAGGCGCCACCTTGCGGCTGAGGCGGCGGCGCCTCGACCGGCAGCGGGCCTTGATCCAGCGCCAGGCGCGCCGGATAGGTGCCCGAAACCGGAGCGGTTTCGACGACTTCCCGGCTGTGCGACTGCGAACAGGCGCCCAGCAGGAGCGTGAAGGCGATAAGCGGCTTGCGACCCGACATCAGTCAGGTTCTGGAGTCATCGCGCGGCGATGGCAAGAGCCGGATCCCGCCGGTTCCACGAATCGCCCGGGATTTTGCACGGCCCATGGCTGCAAACCGGGCGTTCACCGCCCCCACTTCTTCTGCACCTTGCCATAGCGGGTCTTGCGCGTTCCCGGCTTGCCCTCGTTGCTGCGGCCCACGCGGGGCGCCCGGGAGCCGGAACCGTGCTCGGCGTCGGGCAGGCCGAGTTCCTCTGCCTCCAGTCGCCGGATCTCGTCACGCAGGCGGCCGGCTTCCTCGAATTCGAGATCGGCGGCGGCGGCCCGCATCCGTCCTTCGAGGTCCTCGATATAGGCGCGCAGGTTGTGGCCGACGAGGTTGTTCCGCGTATCGTCTTCCAGCTCGATCACCACCCCGTCGCGGCTGGCGGTATCGGCGACGATATCGTGGATGTTGCGCTTGATCGTGGCCGGCGTGATCCCGTGTTCTTCGTTGTAGGCGCGCTGCTTTTCGCGGCGGCGGTCGGTTTCGGCGATGGCGCGTTCCATCGAGCCGGTCATCCGGTCGGCATAGAGGATCACCCGGCCATCCACATTGCGCGCGGCGCGACCGATGGTCTGGATCAGCGAGGTTTCGCTGCGGAGGAACCCTTCCTTGTCGGCATCGAGGATGCAGACCAGCCCGCACTCGGGAATGTCGAGTCCCTCGCGCAGCAGGTTAATGCCCACCAGCACGTCATAAACGCCCAGCCGCAGGTCGCGGATCAGCTCGATGCGTTCCAGCGTCTCCACGTCGGAATGCATATAGCGCACGCGCAGGCCCGCTTCGTGCATGAATTCGGTCAGGTCCTCGGCCATGCGCTTGGTGAGCGTGGTGACCAGGGTGCGATAGCCCTGCCTGGCCGTGGCCCGGCACTCGTTGATGCAGTCCTGCACCTGGTCTTCCACCGGCTTGATTGCCACCGGCGGATCGATCAGCCCGGTCGGGCGGATCACCTGTTCGGCGAACACGCCGCCCGATTGATCCATCTCCCACGGGCCGGGCGTGGCCGAGACGGCGACCGTCTGCGGGCGCATGGCGTCCCATTCGTTGAAGCGCAGCGGGCGGTTGTCGATGCACGAGGGCAGGCGGAAGCCGTATTCGGCGAGCGTGATCTTGCGGCGGTGGTCGCCCTTGGCCATCGCGCCGATCTGCGGCACGGTCTGGTGGCTTTCATCGACGAACAGCAGGGCATTGTCGGGGAGATACTCGAACAGGGTCGGCGGCGGTTCGCCCGGCAGGCGGCCGGTAAGAAAGCGCGAATAGTTCTCGATCCCGGCGCAGCTTCCGGTGGCGGCGATCATCTCGAGATCGAAATTGGTGCGCTGCTCCAGCCGCTGGGCTTCGAGCAGGCGGCCTTCGGCGTTCAGTTCCTTCAGCCGTTCGGCCAATTCGAAGCGGATCGCATCCGCCGCCTGCTTCATCGTCGGCCCCGGCGTCACGTAGTGCGAATTGGCATAGACCCGCACCTTGTCGAGCTTGGCCCCCGCCTTGCCGGTGAGCGGATCGAACTCGGCGATTTCCTCGATCTCGTCGCCGAAGAAGGAGATCCGCCAGGCCATGTCCTCGTAGTGGCTGGGGAAGATCTCCAGGTTGTCGCCGCGCACGCGGAAATTGCCGCGGGCAAAGGCGGCATCGTTGCGCTTGTATTGGAGGGCAACGAGCTTCCTGATGATCTCGCGCTGGTCCTGCGTGTCGCCCTTCTTGAGGTCGAAGATCATCGCCGAATAGGTTTCGACCGAACCGATGCCGTAGAGGCACGAAACCGAGGAGACGATGATCACGTCGTCGCGCTCCAGCAGGGCGCGGGTGGCCGAATGGCGCATCCGGTCGATCGCCTCGTTCACCGAGCTTTCCTTCTCGATGTAGGTGTCCGACCGGGGGACATAGGCCTCGGGCTGGTAATAGTCGTAGTAGGAGACGAAATACTCCACCGCATTGTCGGGGAAGAAGCTCTTGAACTCGCCATAAAGCTGGGCGGCGAGAATCTTGTTGGGCGCCAGGATCAGCGCCGGGCGCTGCAATTGCTCGATCACCTTGGCCATGGTGAAGGTCTTGCCCGAGCCGGTGACGCCCAGCAGGACCTGGGTCTTCTCGCCCTCGGTCGCACCATCGCCGCCGATGCCGGCAACAAGGTCGGCGATGGCCGTGGGCTGGTCGCCGGCCGGCGCGTAGTCGGAGACGATGCGGAACGGCCGCCCGCCGTCCGATTTCTCGGGCCGCTGCGGCTTGTGGGGGACGAAGGCGCCGCTGGTGTCGGGTTCGGCAAGGCCGCGGCGGATGATCAGTTCGCTCATGCTGGCGGCAATATGGGCGTTCCGCTTTGGTTCCGCAACGCCCTCGCGCCTGCCCTCAGGGGATGGTCAAGCCGGCGTTAACCACGTGTTTGCCGGCGTGGTGCAAAAGGTGAAAGCGCCCGCGCCGCTGCCGTCCTTGGTCATGCGACACGCGGCAGGAGCAGCCCCATGGCAAGCACGGCAAACACGGAAATCGAGTCAACCATGGCAGGCGAGGCCGGCCCACGGGACGAAACCGAGGAGCGCCGCGCCCGGCGGCTGGCCCTGGCCATGCCGGCGCGGTGCCGGATGCTGTCCGGCTTCACCGAGGACGTGGTTGTCCGCGACGTGTCGCCGGGCGGCTGCCGGATCGCCAGCCATGCCCTGCGGCTGCGCGCGGGCGAACGGGTGCTGCTGCGCCCGGCGGGGCTGGAAAGCCTGCCGGGCGTGGTCCGCTGGTGCGAGGCCAACGAGGCCGGGATCGAGTTCGACCATCCGCTTCACGTGGCCGTGGCCGAACATCTCCACCGCCGCTTCATCACCTTCCTTGGCGCCGAGGTGCCCTATCGCTCCGCCTCGCGGCGCCTGGCCGCCTGAGCGAGACTGGTGCTCCCGTCCCCGGACGGAACCCGCATGGCCCGCCGGTCGTTCAGCCCTGGAACAGGCAAGCGGGGCAAGACTGATCGCATGATGAACCTCCTGGCCATCCGCGATGCGGCGGCGGCCACGGGCGAGGGCTTGCGTCGCCGCGCGCGCCTCGCTCGCGAGCCGCGGCCCGAGGGCGTGACCACCCCGCCGCTGGGCCTGCTGCTGCGCGAACTGGCCGTGCTGGTGGGCGGCAAACGCCACCCGGCCGGCCCGGTCGCGCCGGCGCGTCGGCCGATGCCGGTGATGATCGTGCCCGGCTTCGGCGCCCACCCCGCACGGATGCGGCCGATGGCCGAGGCGATCGAGCGCGCGGGCCACCTGGTGTTCGATTGGGGACTGGGCTTCAATCTCGGGCCATCGCCGGAAAACTTCGCCTTCCTTCTCGCCCGGGTGCGGCGGATCGCCAGGGCGAGCGGGCAGCCGGTGGCCCTGGTCGGGTGGAGCCTGGGCGGCCTGTTCGCGCGCGAGATCGCCAAGCTGGCGCCGGGCGCGGTGGCGCGGGTCATCACGATGGGCACGCCCTTTTCCGGCGATCCGCGCGCCAACAATGCCTGGCGCGCCTACCAGGTGATCACCGGTCACTCGGTCGACCAGCCGCCGGTGGGCGGCGATTTCGCGGTCAAGCCGCCGGTGCCGACCACGGCCTTGTGGAGCCCGGCCGATGGCGTGATCGCGCCGCGTTCGGCCTGCGGCTGGCCGGGCGAGCGCGACCGGGCGGTGGCCCTGCGCTGTTCGCACCTGGGCTTCCCGGCGGCGGCCGAATCGATTCGCGCGGTGCTGGACGATCTCGACCTGGGCTGAAATTCTGCGCGTGCCGCACGAATTTCCATGAAAAACCGTATCAATCCGCCAGTTGAAGCAAGGATGAGGTGACGATCATAAAATCTTGTTATCAAATAGACGGTACATCCCGTCCGCATGAGGATGTCGACCGATCCGGTCCGCACGGGAATCGTCGTGCGTTGCGTGCTGTTCCTGCTGCTGTTGCTGGCGGCGGGACTGGCGACGCTTGCCTTGCTGCGCGTTGGCTCCTCCGATTCGATGCACCTGTCCACCTGCGTGGCCCCGCAGCGCGCGGGCGACACCCCGCAAGCCGTGCTCGCCGCCCCCTCCCGGTTCGATTGCGACCGCCAGGAGGCGAAGTGGGGGCCGGGCAGCTACTGGGTCCGTCTGACGCCGCCGCCGGGCCGGTCATGGGCGCCTCCGGGAGACGACGGCGTGCCCCGGATCCAGTTCGTGCCGCAATGGCAGCGGATGCTGGCGGTCTACGCCCGCGACACCAGCGGCCGGATCGTCACGCGCGATCTCGACAATGTGGTCATCTCCCACATGGTGGGGATCGGCGGGGCGGTGGTCCTGGAACTGGAAGGCCACAAGGCGCCGCTGCGCGAAGTGCTGTTCCGGGTTGACGGGGCGGTCAACAACCGCGGGCTGATCGGCCCGGTCCACCTGGTCAGCAGCCGCCAGACCCATGCCGACGAACTTGCCGCAACCGCCATCTTCGCCGGATTCGCGGGCCTGGGCATTGGCCTGTTCTGCTACAACTTCGTGCTGTGGCTGACCATCCGCGAACGCTTCCAGCTGACCTACTGCGCCTCGCTGGTCACGAAGCTGGCCTATGTCTGGACCAGTTCGGGGATGATGGCGATCACCTTTCCCGGCATTCCGCAAGATTGGCGCATGGCCACCAGCTTCGCCCTGCTGGCCTGCCTGGCGGCGCTGACGATGAAGTTCATCACCGACGTTATCGAGCCCGGAATGATCCCGTCGCGCTTGCGGTGGGTCGCGCGCAATTATGGCCTGCTCATGCTGCTGGGCGGCGCGGGCCTGGCCATGGCGCCGGCCGATTGGCGCTATCTGGCCGATCGCGCCTATGTTTACTGCTTCGTGCCGCTGCCCTTCATGGTGATGGCGCTCACCTTCTTGGCCTGGCGCCGCGGCAGCCAGGCCGTGCGGGTTCTGGCGATCGGCTGGGCAGTGCCGCTGGTCACGGCGATCATCCGCCTGGCCTATGCGCTGCACCTGATCCCGTTCGGACCCGCCGTGCAATATTCGTTGGTGATCGGGATGGGGGGCGAGGCGCTGCTGGCCTCGCTGGCCATGTCCTACCGCATCAAGCTGATTTCCGCCGAACGCGACCGGGCGCGGGCCGATGAACAGGCGGCGCGCCATCTCGCCAATGTCGATTCGCTCACCGGCCTCCTCAATCGCCGCGCCCTGCTCGATCAGGTGGTGGCCTGGGCCAGCCCCGAGCCGCTGCGCCTGCTGATCATCGATATCGATCACTTCAAGCAGGTCAACGATACCCACG
>NZ_JBHRTQ010000007.1:111265-124313 GCF_042646485.1 Novosphingobium bradum
GGGCGGGGAGGAGTTCGCCCTGGTCGGCACGGCCGAGGAACTGCCCGAAGGCCTGGCGCTCGGCGTGCTCGCCGATGTCCGGGGCCAGGCGATGGCGCAGGGGGTGCGGATCACCGTGAGCCTGGGCATGGCCGATGGCCTCGTGCGCTGCGAGGACGAGTGGCGCGAGCTTTACCGCCGGGCCGATCTGGCGCTCTACCGGGCCAAGGCCGAAGGCCGGAACCGGGCGGTTCACGCCGGCCCGGAATCGTTGTTGAACCGGGCCGGGAACGGCAATGCAGCATGGGCGCAGGCCACGGCTTGAAGACTCCGCAAACGTATTCTTCGCAAGTGCAGTAGTTCCTGCTTGGCAGCTTGCAAGCAAGGTCGCAGTCTCCTGTCGATAGCGGGGGTCCATGCCAATCACGCAGACATCAGGCTACGACGAGATGCTGGACGGTCAGGGCGCCGTCAGACCGGCCTATTCCGAATATTCCGGCTGGCACGGCGAACAGGACCAGGCCTGGCTGCGCCGCCAGGCTCTCGAGGCGGAAGGCTTCTTTCGGCGCACCGGGATCACCTTCAACGTCTATGGCAACGATGCCGGCGAAGAACGCCTGATCCCCTTCGACATGGTGCCCCGGATCATCACCGCGGCCGAATGGCGCAAGCTGACCCGCGGGATCGACCAGCGGGTGCGCGCGCTCAACGCCTTCCTCCACGACGTCTATCACCGCCAGGAGATCGTCCGCGCCGGCAAGCTGCCCGAACGGCTGCTGCATGACAACGCGGCCTACCTGCCGCAGATGGCCGGCTTCGCGCCGCCGGGCGGGGTCTATACCCACGTGGTCGGGATCGATCTGGTGCGGACCGGGCCGGATGATTTCATGGTCCTGGAAGACAATGCCCGCACGCCCTCCGGCGTCTCCTATATGCTGGAGAACCGCGAGACGATGATGGCGATGTTCCCGGAGCTGTTCAGCCGGGTGCGGGTGCGCCCCGTCAGCGACTATCCGCGCCGCCTGGCCCGCAGCCTCGCCGCCAGCGCGCCGCCGGCCGCCCAGTTCGCCGACCGGCCGACCGTCGCCGTGCTGACCCCGGGGATCTACAATTCCGCCTATTTCGAGCACGCCTTCCTGGCCGACCAGATGGGCGCCGAACTGGTTGAAGGCACCGATCTGCGGGTGGTCGATGGCCGCATCGCCATGCGGACCACGCGCGGCTGGCAGCCGATCGACGTGCTCTACCGGCGGGTCGATGACGATTATCTCGATCCGCTCACCTTCAATCCGGATTCGGCGCTGGGCGTGCCCGGGATCATGGACATCTACCGCGCTGGCGGGATCACCATCGCCAATGCGCCGGGCACCGGGATCGCCGATGACAAGGCGATCTACAGCTTCATGCCCGAGATCGTCGAATTCTACACCGGCGAGAAACCGATCCTCAGGAACGTGCCGACCTGGCGCTGCTCGGAAAGCGACAGCCTCGCCCATGTGCTGGATAACCTGGCCGATCTGGTGGTGAAGGAAGTCCACGGCTCCGGCGGCTACGGTATGCTGATCGGGCCGACCGCCTCGAAGAAGGAGATTGCCCGGTTCGCCGCCAAGCTGCGCGCCCACCCGGAAAACTACATCGCCCAGCCCACCCTGGCGCTGTCCACCTGCCCGATTCTCACCCGCGCCGGCCTTGCCCCGCGCCATGTCGACCTCAGGCCTTTCGTGCTGGTCTCGCCCGGCGGGATCGAGATCACCCCGGGCGGATTGACCCGGGTGGCGCTGAAGAAGGGCAGCCTCGTGGTCAATTCGTCGCAGGGCGGGGGAACCAAGGACACCTGGGTGCTGGAGGATTGATGATGACGTTGGTGGTCCGGCATCTCCGCGTGAACTCGTGGCTCCCCCGGAGGAGCGCCCGCCCATGCTAGGCCGCTCCGCCAACGGCGTGTTCTGGATGGCCCGCTATCTCGAACGGGCGGAAAACACCGCGCGCCTGCTCGATGCCGGTTTCCGCATGGCGCTCACCCGCGGCGATGGCGCCTCGGCCGACGAATGGCGCTCGGTCCTGGTGACCATCGGCCAGAACGCCGACTTCGCGGCGCGCGGCGGCGACTATACCGGGCCGCAGGTGTGCAATTTCATCCTGCGCGCGCCCGACAATCCGGCCTCGGTCCTGGCCATGGTCGAGCTGGCCCGCACCAATGCGCGGATGGTGCGGACCGCGATCACCCGCGAGGTCTGGGAAGCCACCAACGAGGCCTGGATGATCCTGCGCGCCGCGCTCGCCCGCCCGGTGCGCGAGAGCAACCTGGGCGATGTCCTGGCCCTGATCCGCCGCCAGGCCACCCAGGTGCGCGGGGCCATGGACGGGACCATGCTTCGCAACGAGATCTTCAACTTCGCGCGGATCGGCAATTTCATCGAACGGGCCGACAACACCGCTCGCATTCTCGACGTCAAATACCATGTGCTACTGCCCTCGCCGGCCTGGGTTGGCTCCAGCCTCGATCACGTGCAGTGGGAAACGGTGCTGCGCTCGGTCGCGGGGGACCGGGCCTACCGCTGGCTCAACGCCGGCGGGCTCGATGCCGCCGGGATCGCCCGGTTCCTGATCCTCGATGGCCGTTTTCCGCGGAGCCTGGCGTTCTGCTATGACAAGCTGCGGAGCAACATGGCGGGCCTGGCCCGCGAATACGGCCAGGAAAGCCGCGCCCATGCCCTGCTCCTGGCGGCGCGTGCCCGGCTGGATCAATCCCCGATCGAACAGATCATCGAGACCGGGCTGCACGAATTCATCGTCGGCTTCATCGCCCAGACCATCGAGATCGCCGAGGCCGTGGCCGAGGATTACCGCTTCGTCGTCTAGGTCCGGCCGGGAATGTGGAGAAACGTCATGCGTCTGTCCGTCCGCCACGAGACCCGTTACCGTTTCGATCCGCCGCTGGCCCACGGCCTCCAGCGGCTGCGCCTCTCGCCCAAGGAAACCCACGGCCAGCAGGTCCGCGAATGGCGGATGAAGCTGGCGGGGGGGCGGGTCGAGGCCTCCTATGAGGATCACAACGGCAACCACGTGACCCTGGTCTCGCTCGATCCGGGCACCGCGGAACTGGCGATCGCCTGCACCGGCCTGGTCGATACCGCCGATCGGGCCGGGGTGGTCGGCCCGCACACCGGCCGCCTGCCGCTGTGGGTCTTCGCCACCCAGACCCCGCTGACCCGCCCGGGCGCGCGGATGCGGGCGCTGATCGCCGGGCTGGGGGCCGATCGCTCCGACCGCCTGGCCCTGCTCCACGCCCTGTCGCGCGCCGTGCTGGAGGCCATGGCCTACGCGATCGGCCATACCGACAGCCAGACCGGCGCCGAGGAGGCGCTCGCCGCCGGGAAGGGGGTTTGCCAGGATCACGCCCAGGTGTTCATCGGCTGCGCCCGCGCCCTGGGCGTGCCGGCGCGCTATGTCAGCGGCTACCTGATGATGAACGACCGGATCGAGCAGGAGGCCGGCCACGCCTGGGCCGAGGCCCATGTCGATGGCCTGGGCTGGGTCGGCTTCGACGTGTCCAATGCGATCAGCCCCGATGCCCGCTATGTCCGCGTCGCCTCGGGCCGCGATTTCGCCGAGGCCGCACCGGTGACCGGGATCAGCTTCGGCGCCGGCCGCACCGAGCTTTCGGTCAGCCTTGCGGTGGAGCAGCAGGCCGTCCAACAGTAAGGCCCGGCGTGGGGCGAATCGGCGGACAGGGCGTTGGCCGGCCGCCAGGCGATCAGACGAGGTTGGAAAAATGACCTATTGCGTTGGCATGATGCTCGATCGCGGGCTCGTGCTGATGAGCGACACCCGCACCAATTCGGGCGTCGACAACATCTCGGTGTTCCGCAAGATGTATCACTGGCAGGTGCCGGGCGAGCGCATGATCGCGATCATGACCGCGGGCAACCTCGCCACCACCCAGCACGTGATCAGCCAGCTCGAGGAACGCACCAAGGCTCCGGCGGATCGGCACAACTGCCTGCTCGAGGCTCCCACCATGTTCCAGGTGGCCAGCCTGGTCGGCAAGCTGCTGGCCGAGACCATCCACGAGCGCGAACATTTCAACGGCGAGGAAGGCCAGGGCCGCTTCACCGCCTCGATCATCGTGGCCGGCCAGATCAAGGGCATGGAACCGCGCCTGTTCATGATCTACCCGGAAGGCAACTTCATCGAGGCCAGCTACGACACCCCCTTCTTCCAGATTGGCGAGACCAAGTACGGCCGCCCGATCATCCTCAGGGGCTATGACCGGACGATGTCCTTCGAGGATGCGGTCAAGCTCTTGATGGTCAGCTTCGATTCCACCCTCAAGGCCAATCTCTCGGTCGGCCTGCCGCTTGACCTGCTGGTGATCGAGAAGGACCGCTTCGAGCCGCTCCACGCCCGCCGCATCACCGCCGCCGATCCCTATTTCCAGCAGATCAGTTCGGGCTGGGGCGAAGCCCTGAAGCGCGCCTTCTATTCGCTGCCCGACTATTCTTTCGAGGAATAGGGTTCCTTCCGGCCAAGGGCAGGGGCTGGCCGCCCCTAGCGGCAGAACCCGCGCCCGCCGCCCAGGTCCACGTGGAGGTGATCGCGGTGCGCCGCATTGTAGGCCGGCCCCAGCACCGTTCCAAAGCGCTTGCAGGCGCTTTGCTGGACCGTTGCCAGGAAGGCGCGAACCTGGGGATCGGGGGAATTCCAGTCGTTCAGCACGGTGATCCGGCGGCCATCGGCCAGGACGAAACCGCCCACGTCGATCGCCCGCGCCGTGGCATGGGCGCTCATCCGGTCGGATCCGGCGACCGTGCGGCAGCTGTAGGAACCCATGGTCTCGATCCGCACCAGCGCGCTGCCGAGGATCTGGCGGGCCGCGCGGTCCACCCCGAAGCGCGCCCAGCCGGCGAAGGTTTCGGCCAGCGGGCAGGCGACCGGGCCGAGGTTGGAGACGCCCAGACTCGTCCGGTCGCCGCGCAGGCTGACCAGCCGCACGGCATTGAGCGTGGAGCAGCCGGCGCCGAAATACTGGTCGGGTAGCGGGGTGAAGGCCGCATTGGCGCGGCCCAGCGAGGACAGGCAGGCGCCGGCCTCGGGTCGCGGCGAATAGAGCTGGGTGGAGCGCTGGATCGGCCGGCGGCTCTCCTGCTGCGGCACCATCGCGCCGCAACCGGCGAGCAAGGTGGCGGCGACCACGGTGGCGGCGATCAGGGGCAAGCGGGCGAAGCTCCGGCGCATGGCCGCAAATCTCGCATGGGAATGGTAAATGGTCAGTAAACCTGTCGGCTAGCCTTGCGATGGGTATCGGGCCGGGGCGCGGCGATCCATCCGCGCCCCGGCCCCCCCCCTCAGCCGGCGAGCGCTTTCACATCGCCCACCACCAGCTCGTAGATTCGCAGGATGAGCCGCGTGGCGAGGGCGCCGGCGACCACCAGGGCGCAGTTCGTGGCCGCGGCCGCCAGCCCGGCGCCGATGGTCGGCAGGGTGGCCAGAGCGGCCCCGGCCAGCGGCAGGACGATGGCGGCCAGGGCCAGCCGGATGAAGTCGTCCGGGCCATAGGCAAGCCCGGCGATCAGGCCGAGCAAGGCCAGGATCAGCGGCACCGAGGCCGGAATGGTAACGAACGCGGCGACCACCGCGATGACGAGCCCGAGCGCACGCGCCAGGCCAGCGACCTTGTTGAGCATGGTTGTTCCCCTCCAGATTGCATTCGCAATTCTTGTCATTCCGCCCATTCGGGCCACAGGACATTACTGCGGACAGTTTCAATCGCAACCATTAGCGGTGCAATTCAAGTGTCTGAAACCATGCGAGAAAAAACTTTATCCCCGGATTGTAAAGCCGCGAGCAACGATGGTTCGGCCTGAGCGGACCAGGGCTGGGCCAGCGCCGGGCCGCGGCTGGGGCTGCGTTCAGGCGGGGTTGGGGCAGGCCCAGGCCGCCGGCGCTCCAGCCTGGCCCGGCCTGCGATCGGGCTTGACTTGGGGCCACGCATCCCTATTGCCGCCGCCGGGCCACGCGGTCCCAACGCCGCGCGTGCTCTCTGCAAGGAGAGACTACAAATGACTGCATCCAAGCCGGCGCTTCCGGCACGTCCGTTCTTTTCGTCCGGCCCCTGCGCCAAGCCTCCGGGCTATTCCCCCAGCCGCCTCGCCACCGAAGTGCTCGGCCGTTCGCATCGCGCGAAGATCGGCAAGCAGCGCCTCCAGTATTGCATCGACCTGATGCGCGAAGTGCTGGGCCTTCCCGATACCCACCGCATCGGCATTGTCCCCGGGTCCGATACCGGCGCCTTCGAAATGGCGATGTGGACCATGCTCGGCGCCCGCGGCGTGACCGCGCTGGCCTGGGAATCGTTCGGTGAAGGTTGGGTCACCGATGCGGTCAAGCAATTGAAGCTCGAACCCACCGTGGTCCGGGCCGACTATGGCCAGCTCCCCGATCTCGACAAGGTCGACTGGGCCGACGACGTCCTGTTCACCTGGAACGGCACCACTTCGGGCGTGCGCGTTCCGGATGCCGAATGGATCCCGGCGGATCGTGAAGGCCTGTCCTTCGCCGATGCCACCAGCGCGGTCTTCGCCTACGACATCGACTGGACCAAGATCGACGTTGCCACCTTCTCCTGGCAGAAGGTCCTGGGCGGCGAGGGCGGCCATGGCGTCCTGATCCTCGGCCCCCGCGCGGTTGAGCGGCTGGAGGAATATATCCCGGCCTGGCCGCTGCCCAAGGTCTTCCGCCTCGTCTCCAAGGGCAAGCTCTCGGAAGGCATTTTCAAGGGCGAAACGATCAACACCCCCTCGATGCTGGCGGTGGAAGACGCGATCTTCGCGCTCGAATGGGCCAAGGGTCTGGGCGGGCTGGAAGGGCTGAAGGAGCGGTGCACCGCCAATGCCAACGCGCTCGACAAGATCGTGGCCGAGCGCGACTGGTTGAGCCACCTCGCGGTGGATCGCGGCACCCGCTCGAAGACCTCGGTCTGCCTGTCGGTCGAAGGCGCGGACGCGGACTTCATCAAGCAGTTCGCGGCCCTCCTCGAAAAGGAAGGCGCCGCCTATGACATCGCGGGCTATCGCGATGCCCCGGCCGGCCTGCGGATCTGGTGCGGCGCCACGGTCGACACGGCCGATATCGAGGCGCTCGGCCCCTGGCTCGACTGGGCCTGGACCCAGCTCAAGGGCTGAATACACGCGTCGTCCCGGCCTTGCGCCGGGACCGCTGGCCTTACAGCACTTCGCCCGAACGCCAGCGCCTGCCTCCCAGCGATCCCGGGTCAAGTCCGGGATGACGAAGGACTACAGATCATGACCAAGCCCAAGGTTCTCATTTCCGACAAGATGGACCCCAATGCCGCCCGCATCTTCACCGAGATGGGCTGCGACGTCGACGTGATCACCGGCGAGACGCCGGAACAGCTGATCGCCCGCATCGGCCAGTACGATGGCCTGGCCATCCGTTCGTCGACCAGGGTGACCAAGGAAGTGCTTGATGCCGCCACCAACCTGAAGGTCATCGGCCGCGCCGGCATCGGCGTCGACAACGTTGATATCCCCTGTGCCTCGGGCAAGGGCGTGGTGGTGATGAACACCCCGTTCGGCAACTCGATCACCACTGCCGAACACGCCATCGCCCTGATCTTCGCCCTCGCGCGCCAGATCCCCGAAGCCAACACCCAGACCCAGGCGGGGCTGTGGCCCAAGAACGGCTTCATGGGCGTGGAAGTTACCGGCAAGACGCTGGGCCTGATCGGTGCGGGCAACATCGGC
Source organism: Novosphingobium bradum (assembly GCF_042646485.1). Lineage (NCBI taxonomy): Bacteria > Pseudomonadati > Pseudomonadota > Alphaproteobacteria > Sphingomonadales > Sphingomonadaceae > Novosphingobium > Novosphingobium bradum. Next base: position 119,011 of record NZ_JBHRTQ010000007.1, read on the forward strand.
TCGATCGTGGCCAGCCGCGCGCTGGGCCTCAGGATGAAGGTCGTCGCCTTCGATCCGTTCCTCTCGCCCGAGCGCGCGGTGGAGCTGGGCGTGGAGAAGGTCGAGCTCGAGCAGCTGCTGGAGCGCGCCGATTTCATCACGCTTCACACCCCGCTGACCGAGCAGACCCGCAACATCCTGTCGCGCGAGAACCTCGCCAGGACCAAGAAGGGCGTGCGGATCGTCAACTGTGCGCGCGGCGGGCTGGTCGATGAGGCCGCGCTCAAGGAGGCGCTCGATTCGGGCCATGTCGCCGGCGCCGCGCTCGACGTGTTCGAGACCGAGCCGGCCAAGGCCTCGCCGCTGTTCGGCACGCCGAACTTCATCTGCACCCCGCACCTTGGTGCCAGCACGACCGAGGCCCAGGTCAACGTCGCCCTCCAGGTGGCCGAGCAGATGGCCGATTACCTCGTCAACGGCGGCGTCACCAATGCGCTCAATATGCCCTCGCTGAGCGCCGAGGAAGCGCCCAAGCTCAAGCCCTACATGGCGCTCGCCGAAAAGCTGGGCAGCCTGGTTGGCCAGCTGACCACCGGCGCCGTGCCGCGGATATCGATCCACACCGAGGGCGCCGCCGCCGAGCTCAATGCCCGGCCGATCGTCGCCGCGGTGCTCGCCGGGTTCCTGCGGACGCAGACCGATTCGGTGAACATGGTCAACGCGCCGTTCCTCGCCAAGGAGCGCGGGATCGAGGTGCGTGAGGTCAAGAGCGAGAAGGAAGGCGATTACCACACCCTGGTGAGAGTCTCGGTCAAGACCGCCGATGGCGAGCGTTCGGTGGTGGGCACCCTGTTCGCCAATTCCGAGCCGCGCCTGGTGGAGCTGTTCGGGATCAAGGTGGAGGCCGAACTCGCCGGCCACATGATGTACATCGTCAACGAGGACGCGCCCGGCTTCATCGGCCGGATCGGCACCCTCCTGGGCGAGAACGGCATCAACATCGGCACCTTCAACCTGGGCCGGCGCGAAGCCGGCGGCGAAGCCGTGCTGCTGCTCAGCGTCGACAGCCCGGTTGCCGCCGCGGTGATCGAGCAGGCGCGCAGCCTGCCCGGCGTCAAGCGGGTCATGGCCCTGGCGTTCTGATCACGTGATCCTCCCCGCTCGCGGGGAGGGGGACCACGAAGTGGTGGAGGGGACGCTCGGCCGGGCAGTGCCTGGCGGACAGCCCCCTTCGTCGGTCCTTCGGACCGCAACCTCCCGGCTTGCGGGGAGGAACTGGCATTTCGCCGCGCATCCGCTAAAGGCGCGCTCATGGATAGAGATCGCGACCTGTTGCCCGAGGGGCTTGAAGACCGCCTGCCCGCCAGCGCCGCTGCGGCCGCCCGCGTGGCCCGTGCCGTGCTCGATGTGCTGGATTCCCACGGCTACGACCGGGTCCAGCCCCCCTCGATCGAATTCGAGAAGTCGCTCGCCAGCCGCATGGCCGGGGTCCAGTCGCGCCGGATGTTCCGCTTTGTCGATCCGGCAAGCCTCAGGATGATGGCCCTGCGCTCGGACATGACGGTGCAGGTCGGGCGCATTGCCGCCACGGGCCTGGCCGCCGCCGCGCGCCCCCTGCGGCTCGCCTATTCGGGCCAGGTGCTCACGATCAAGGGCGATGGGCTCGATCCCGCGCGCGAACGCCTGCAACTGGGCGCCGAGCTGGTCGGGAGCGACAGTGTGGCGGCCGCCGGCGAGATCGTTGCGCTGGCCATCGAGGCGCTGCGTGCCGCCGGCGCCAGCGGCATCTCGGTTGATTTCACCCTGCCTGACCTGGTCGATACCCTGGCCGCCCGGGCGCTGCCGCTTGATGGGACGACCATGGCCGCGGTGCGCCGCGAACTGGATGCCAAGGATGCCGGCGCGCTGGTTGCCGCCGGGGGCGAGGCCTATCTGCCGCTGCTCGCCGCGATCGGGCCGTTCGATGCCGCGATCGAAAAGCTGGCGGCCTTCGATGCGGACGGCGTTCTGGCCAGCCGCATCGCGGCCCTGCGCGCCATTGCCGCGCGGGTGGGCAGTGCCGCTCGGATCACGCTTGATCCGAGCGAGCGGCATGGTTTCGAATACCAGTCGTGGTTCGGCTTCACCATCTATGCCGAAGGCCAGCGCGGCGCGCTGGGCCGGGGCGGCACCTATGCGATCCTTTCGGGCGATGGCAGCGGCGGGGCGGCGGGGAGCGAACCGGCCACCGGCTTCTCGCTCTATCCCGATTCGCTGATCGATGCCCTGGCCGCCGCCGATGCCCCGCGCGATACCCTGTTCCTGCCGCGGGGCCACGATGGCGAAGCGGCTCTGCGCCTGCGCGCGATCGGCTGGCGCACGGTCGCCGCGCTGTCGGAGGCGGACGACGCGGCGGCGCTGGGCTGCACCCACCGGCTCGCCGGGGCCGAGGTCGTCAGGCTCTAGCCCCCCACCGGCCGCGCATCGGGTCGGCACGGGCGATGAGCGCCGCCTTGGCCGACACGCCTTGCTCTCGCGCGCGCAAGGCCGTAGGGCGCGCGGCGGACACTTCAGTGCAATAGAAAGAGCAGGAAACCTTGGCCAACGTCACCGTGATCGGCGCCCAGTGGGGCGATGAGGGCAAGGGCAAGATCGTCGACTGGCTGGCCAGCCGCGCCGATGCCGTGGTGCGCTTCCAGGGCGGCCACAATGCCGGGCACACGCTGGTGGTGGGCAACACCACCTACAAGCTCAGCCTGCTGCCCTCGGGCATCGTCACCGGCACGCTGTCGATCATCGGCAATGGCGTGGTGCTCGATCCGTGGCACCTGCGTGATGAGATCGCCAAGCTGGAAGGCCAGGGCGTGGTGATCAACACCGAAAACTTCGCCATCGCCGAAAACGCGCCGCTGATTCTGCCGCTCCACCGCGATCTTGATGGCCTGCGCGAAGCGGCCGCCGGTTCGGGCAAGATCGGCACCACCGGTCGCGGCATCGGGCCGGCCTATGAGGACAAGGTCGGCCGCCGCGCGATCCGCGTCTGCGATCTGGCCCATCTCGATGCGCTCGATGCCCAGCTCGATCGGCTTTGCGCCCATCACGATGCCCTGCGCGCCGGCTTCGGCCAGCCGCCGGTCGATCGCGCGGCCCTGCTTGAAGAGCTGAAGGAAATCGCGCCCTCGGTGCTCAAGTTCGCCCAGCCGGTGTGGAAGCGCCTGAACACGGTGAAGAAGGCCGGCGCGCGCATCCTGTTCGAGGGCGCGCAGGGTGTCCTGCTCGACGTCGATCACGGCACCTATCCCTTTGTCACCAGCTCCAACACGGTTTCGGGCACCGCCGCTTCGGGTTCGGGGCTTGGTCCCAATGCCACCGGCTTCGTGCTGGGCATCGTCAAGGCCTATACCACCCGCGTCGGCTCCGGGCCGTTCCCCACCGAGCTGGAGGATGCCACTGGCCAGCGCCTTGGCGAACGCGGCCACGAATTCGGCACGGTCACCGGGCGCAAGCGCCGCTGCGGCTGGTTCGATGCCGTGCTGGTGCGCCAGTCCTGCGCGATTTCCGGCGTAACCGGCATTGCGCTGACCAAGGTCGATGTGCTCGATGGCCTGGAAACGGTGAAGATCTGCACCGGCTATCGCCTGCACGGAAAGGTGCTGGACTATTTCCCCAGCCATGCGGCTGACCAGGCCGCGGTTGAGCCGATCTACGAGGAAATGGAAGGCTGGAGCGGCACCACCGCCGGCGCCCGTTCCTGGGCCGATCTCCCGGCCCAGGCGATCAAGTATATCCAGCGCGTGCAGGAACTGATCGAGACCCCGGTGGCGCTCGTCTCCACCAGCCCCGAGCGCGAGGACACGATCCTGGTGCGCGATCCGTTCGAGGATTGAACGGATCGCCCCTGTTCGGGGGGCGCTCCGGCGCAAACAGGATGCGGCAGCGGCCAACGCGGGGGCGTTCGCCCATGGCCGTGGCGCTCAATCCAGCGGCAGTGCGATCTCGCGCATGATGCGGTCGGTTTCGGCCAGAATCCGGATGATCTTCTGGTAGTGGCGGATATCGTCCCAGCCCAGCGCGCGGCCCTTGCGGTCTTTCAGCCACTTTTGCGCGGGGCAAGTCGGCTCAGCTTCGCGCCGATGCCTTTGCCACCCGCTTGTTCTTCGCCGCGCCCAGCCGCTCCAGCGGATTGACCAGCGCCTCGTAGCGCCCGAACAGGTGCTCCACCCGGTCGCGGTCCGAGGCGAAGGGGCCGGGCCGGTAAAGCCGGTCAACGGCGGCATCCAGCGCGGCATGGGCCTTCCGCAGGTTCGCCGGCATGGTGTCGGGATCGTAGAGATCGGCCAGGCTGGAGGTCGGATGCGCGGCCCGGGCATCCAGCACGGCCTGGGCGAGCGCCTCGATCCTGTCGCGCTGGGCCGGGGTGGCATCGGGCCATGGGAAGGTGTTGTAGACCAGAGCGTTCGAGTATCGATAATCGCTCTTGAGGCGTCCGCCGACGTGGCCAAGCCACGCCATATGCATCGCGCTCGTTAGGACACCAAAATGCCACGGTGTGGCACCTTCCATCGCTCGAACTAGACTGCTTGGGATTGTAGGCGGTTCCAGCCATCCGATGGGAACATACTGTCGTCGCTCCGAACTGACTTCAGGCACCACAAGGAACGGAGTCTTTGGAATCGTGGTAAACGCGAATTCTGCCGGAGCGTTCGCAAGCTCGCGAGTAACTGCACGTTTGCTGTCCTGCCTGAACTTTCGGACGGAATCGAAGATAATCTTGCAGTCGTGATTTCGACGCTCAGCAGGGGTGGCGTCTTGCATCGCTAAGATCCACCGTTGTCCGCCGTTGATGTATTCAACGGAGCCGATGAATGGACGGACATATTTTTCAAGTTCTGGGTTTCGATCAAGAAATTCGCTTCGACGGGTCGCATCAAAAATCAAGAACCCTCCATCGATCGGTTGCGAACCATAGCGCAGGTCTGGAGCACCGTTGATCGGCTTACTGTCAGAGCGGACCACAAGGTGCCGGTTCGCCACGCCCTTGGCGTCGAACAGGTAGGCTGTCAGCCCGCCATGCCGGCTTTCCACCGGATCGCCCTTGATGTCGGGATAGGAAAACAGGCGCTTGACCGCTGGCTCGAAATCCCGGTGCGCCAGCCCGACGATCACCACATGGACGTGGGCCTTGCCGCGCGCCTCGCTGCCCCAGTTGAAGGTGCGGTGGGCGAAGGCGATTTCCAGCCCATGCCGATCGAACAGGATCGGCCACAATTGCGCCACCTGTTCGCCCTGGCAGATCGAATTGGTCGAAACGAAGGCCACCCGGATGCGGTGATTGGCCGCCATAG
>NZ_JBHRTQ010000007.1:124349-884685 GCF_042646485.1 Novosphingobium bradum
GGGGGGGGGGGGGGGGCGTTCATATAACTTGCCGCCTTGATGAACCAGGCGGCCACATAGTCCAGCGTGCCCCCGCTGCCGCCCAGCCCGGCAATGCGGCGCACCTGGGCGCGCTGGAATTCGCTCTGGAACTTGGCCCCCACGAACGGCGGGTTGCCCATGATGTAGCTGCACTTTTCCGGCGGCAGCAGGCTGGACCAATCGGTTTCCAGCGCATCGCCGTGCAGGATATGCGCGCCCTCCTTCAGGGGGATGCGGGCATAGTTGAGGCGGAAGGCCTCGTTGATTTCGTTGTTGGCGATATGGTCCATCATCCACATCGCCACCTCGGCGATGCGCGCTGGGAATTCCTCGTATTCGATGCCGTAGAATTGATCGACCGTCACGCGGGCAAGCAAGGCCGCGTCAATCTGCTGGTCGCCATACTGGGCGCGCAGGGCTTCCAGTTCCAGCCGCCGGATTTCCCGATAGGCGATGACCAGGAAATTGCCGCAGCCGCAGGCCGGATCGAAAAAGGTCAGCCGGGTCAGCTTGTCCTGAAATTTCGCCAGTTCCTTGTCGCGGCCGGTCTTGCGCGCGATGATCGCGGCCAGTTCGGCCTTCAGGTCGTCCAGGAACAGCGGGCCGATCACCTTCAGGATATTGGCCTCGGTCGTATAGTGCGCGCCCTTCGCCCGGCGTTCCCTGGCATCCATCACCGATTGGAACAGCGAACCGAAGATGGCGGGCGAAACGCCCGACCAATCATGCCGCGCCGCATCCAGCAACAGGTCGCGCCGCGCCTTGTCGAACACCGGGGTCCGCAGGTGCCCGCGAAACAGGGCGCCGTTCACATAGGGAAAGGCGTCCAGTTCGTCCGGCAGCCCCTGTTGCCGCTGGCCTTCCGGCGTATCCAGCACGTCGAACAGTTCTGAAAGGACGCGCCCCACGTCGGCGCCATCGGGGCGGGTGTCGTTCTCCAGCAATTGCAGGAAAATGTCCTTGGGCTGGAAGATGCCGGTATCGTCGGCAAACAGGCAGAACAGCAGGCGCACCAGCAATTGCTCAAGATCGTGGCCGGTATAGCCCGTTTCCTCCAGCGCATCATGCAGGCGGCCCATCAACTCGGCGGCCTTGATCGTAACCCCGGCCTGGGTGCCGAACGTGACCTTGCGGCCGAGCATGAAGTCGAACGCAGTTACGTGCTTGTGCAGGTCTTTCAGGTGAAAGGCGGTTTCCGCCCCGTTGTTGTCCAGATCGACCAGCCGCCAGCGCTGGAAATCGCAGGTCAGGATGAAGCGCGGTTGATCGCGCGGGGTGAGCCAGTTGAAATACTCGCTGGCCTGCATTTGCGCCGCCAGCAGATCCTTTCCGGCGCTTTTCTGTTCGACAATCAGGGTGCCCGGCCAGAACAGGTCGATGAATCCGCGTCGGTTGGCGTCCAGCCCCTGCACCATCTTTTCATAGACCGCGACCTGCCGCCGCTTGATCCCGAAAATCTCGAAAAAGTCGTTATAGAAACTCTGGGTTTCGCCCTTTTCGTAATGGGCATCCTTCCATTCTTCGCTGAATGCCTTGGCCCGTCGTTTGATTTCATCCCAGCCAAGCCGCATCGAATACCCCCGGTGTCTGCCGGCCAAGGCTTAGGGCCAGCCACGCCTGTCGCCAAGGGCAATAGGTTGGGGGTGCTGCCGGAGGATCGCAGGACAGACCGGATCGCCTCATCAAGGGCAGGCGGACAAACTACCCTGCCCCGGCAGCGGCGCCACGATAGCGCCAGCGCCGCCCCGCGCCAATCGTCGCTTCGCCCATCGGACCGGCGCGGGTCGGCAGGCAGGGGCGGGGCTGGAGGGGAAGATGGTGCCGGCTGAGGGATTTGAACCCCCGACCTTCGGTTTACAAAACCGCTGCACTACCACTGTGCTAAGCCGGCATGACCAATGGCGCTGCCTTTGCCCTAGCGCGCGCCGAAGGTCCAGCCCTCGGTATGGGCCACGGCGTCCAGCCCGGGCGGGTGCCACAGCCGGGCATCGTGCGCCGCGCCGCGCAGCCAGGCGGCGGTGAGCAGGGCGTCGCTGGCATGGTCGTCGATCGGCCCGCTGCCGGCGGCCGGCTCGCTCCCCAGCGCGGCCAGTGCTTCGGCCAGTTCGGCGTGGCTGCGGATCTTGGAGCGGCCCGGCGGCCGGCCCGCGGCCATCGCGGCGATGGTGGTATAGATCTCGGTCACCACCGATCCGCGGTCCGGCAGCGGATCGACCGGCCAGACCGGCAGGCGCCCGGCCAGGCGGTGAAGCAGGCGCATCCCCGTCAGGCTCGACTTGCCGACCTGCGCCGCGCCCACCAGGTTGAAGTTGGAGCAGGGCCGGCAGCCCATGGCCTCCTGCGCGCATTCGGTCTGCCGCAGGCGCCCCCGGCCGCCCTTTTGTCCGCCGCCGCCGAACCGCGCCCCCTCGCGCCCGCCATGCCGCCGGAAGTGGAGCGCGGCCTCGGGGTGGTCAACGAAGCTGGCGGCGGCAAGGTGGGGATCATCGGCGCAGATCCGGTCCACCAGCGCCCACAGGCTTCGCGCATCGGGCGGGCTGCGGTCCCAGCCGGGAAAGAAGGCGCCGCAATCGGCAAAGGGCAGGGCCATGCCAAGATCGAGGCCGACCAGCGCATCGCCGGGCAGGTCACGCAGCAGCCAGTCCAGCACCTCGCCGCGCGACCAGCGATGGCCGGGGCGGACCAGCACCGGCGCCCCATTGCCCGCGCCGGCAAGGGCCACGGCAATGCCCCGGTGCCGTTCGCCCAGCGCTCCGGACCAGTCGATCGCGACGAAGTGCCCGAAGCGCCCCGGCGTCACGGCTCCTGCCGCTCGCGGCGCTTCTTGTCCCACCAGTCGAGCCGCTTCAGCACCTCGCGCTCGAACCCGCGCTCCACCGGCCGGTAATAGGTCTGCGGCGCCATGCCTTCCGGCCAGTAGTCGGCCCCGGAGAAGCCATCGTCGGCATCGTGGTCGTAGGCATAGCCCGCGCCATAGCCGATGTCCTTCATCAGCTTGGTGGGGGCATTGAGGATATTGGCGGGCGGCATCAGCGAACCGGTTTCGCGTGCGCTTTTCCAGGCCGCTTTATGGGCCTTGTAGGCCGCGTTCGACTTGGGTGCAGTGGCGCAGTAGAGGCAGGCTTGGACCACGGCGAGCTCGCCTTCCGGGCTGCCGAGGAACTCGTAGGCGTCCCTGGCGGCAAGGCACTGGACCAGCGCCTGGGGATCGGCGAGGCCAATGTCCTCGCTGGCGAAGCGCACCAGCCGGCGCAGCACGTAGAGCGGCTCTTCCCCGGCGGTGAGCATCCGCGCCATGTAGTAGAGCGCGGCCTGCGGATCGGACCCGCGCAGCGCCTTGTGGAGCGCGGAAATCAGGTTGTAATGCCCCTCGCGATCCTTGTCGTAGACCGCGACGCGGCGCTGGATGAACTTGCCCAGCCCCGCCGGATCGAGCGGCTCGGCCAGGTTCACCGACCACAGGGTTTCGGCCTGGTTGAGCAGGAACCGCCCATCGCCATCGGCCGAGGCGACCAGCGCGGCGCGCGCCTCCGGGGTGAGCGGCAGGGGCTTGCCTTCCAGCTCCTCGGCGCGGGCAAGCAGCTTTTCCAGCGCCTCGGCATCCAGCCGGTGGAGGATCAGCACCTGCGCGCGCGAAAGCAGCGCGGCGTTCAGCTCGAAGCTGGGGTTTTCCGTGGTCGCGCCCACCAGGGTGACCGTGCCGGCCTCGACGAAGGGCAGGAAACCGTCCTGCTGGGCGCGGTTGAAGCGGTGGATCTCGTCCACGAACAGCAAGGTGCGCTGACCTGCTTTCGCCGCCACATCGGCCTCGGCGAAGGCCTTCTTGAGATCGGCCACGCCCGAAAACACCGCGCTCACCGCGTGGTAGCGCATCCCCACGGCCTGGGCGAGCAGGCGGGCGATCGAGGTCTTGCCAGTGCCCGGCGGCCCCCACAGCACCATCGACGACAGCCGCCCGGCGGCCACCATCCGCCCGATCGCGCCGTCCGGCCCGGTCAGGTGCTCCTGCCCGATGACCTCGCCCAGATGGCGCGGGCGCAGCCGGTCGGCCAGCGGCGCAGCGGCGCGCACAGGCTGGTCGGGCATCGCCGGGGGCAGGGCGGTGGGGAACAGGTCAGGCATTTGTCGCCTATCTAGGCGAGGCTGCGGGAAATTGCACCCTGTCTGCCGCCGCGCCCAACCGGCAGCGGTCCCGGATCAAGTCCGGGACGACGCCACTGTTCAGCGCTGTGCGTGCTGCCGGATCAGGCGCAGGTAGGTATCGGCGACGACCTGGTTGATCCGGTCCCACGAGAAATCCCGGGCGCGGGCCTCGCCAGCGGCGCCATGGGCCGCGCGCAGGGCCGGATCGGCGATATAGGCTTGCAGCGCATCGGCATATTCGCGGATCGCGCCGGGGCGGATCAGTCGGCCCGAGCGGTTGTCGTAGACCAGGCTCTCGCTCCCGGTGGCGGCGGCCACCACCACCGGCAGGCCGCTGGCCATGGCCTCCAGGGTCACATTGCCGAAGGTTTCGGTGATCGAGGGGAAGAAGAGCACGTCCATGCTCGCGACCGCTCGGGCGAGGTTCTCGCCCGACTGGAAGCCTGCGAAGATCGCGTCCGGCAGGCGGTTCCCGAACCATTCGCGCGCCGGGCCGTCACCCACGATCAGCACCCGGTGGGCGATGTCGCGGCGCTTCAGTTCGTCGATCGCGTCGGAAAAGACGTCGAGCCCCTTTTCCATCACCAGCCGGCTGAAGAAGCCGACCACCACCTCGTCGTCGGCCACGCCGAGTTCGCGGCGCCAGGCCAGGTCGCGCCGGCCAGGGTGGAACAGGTCGCGGTCCACCCCGCGCGACCAGATGTCGATATCGTAGTTCATCCGCTGCTCGCGCAGCACCTGGGCCATCGATTCCGACGGGGCCACCAGCGCGTCGCAGCGGCGGTAGAACCGGCGCAGCAGGGCTTCGACCAGCGGCTCGATGAAGGCCAGGTTGTAGTAGCGCGGGTAGGTCTCGAACCGGGTGTGGACCGAGGCAAGGATCGGCAGGTTCCGCGAGCGCGCCCAGCTTACCGCGCGGTGGGCCGAAGGATCGGGCGAGGAGACGTGGACCACGTTGGGCGCGAAGACGGCCAGATCGCGGCGCACCTTGCGCGAAAGGCCCATCGGCACCCGGTATTCGGCCCGGCCCGGCACGGCCAGCGAGGGCAGGCCGATCAGGTCGCCGGTGGGCGCGAAGGCGGGCTCGTCCACCACCGGCGAATAGACGCGCACCTGGGCGCCTTGGCGCAGCAGATAGCCCACCAGCCGGTTGAGCGCCTGGTTGGCGCCATCGCGCACGTAATTGTAGTTGCCGCTGAACAGGGCAATGCGGAGGGCTGAATAGGGCGCATCATGCGAAACGGAGAGGGCGACCGACATGGGGCCGCCCCCTACACCGCCCAGTCCGGTTTGGCGACCCGGTTTGGTGCCTTGACCGGGCAGGGGAGGCGCTTACCAGCCCCGGCCGTAATAGCCCCGATAGCCCCCGTAGCCGCCATAATATCCGCCGTAATAGCCGCGCGGATAGACCGGGCGGGCATAGGGCCGGTCCCAGCCGCCGTAATGGCGCGGATAGCTCTGATAGATGTAGACCCGGGTGCGCGGACGGTAGTGGCGGCGCTCGTAGTAGTAATCGTCGTCGTCGTAGCGGTCGCGGCTGCCCGAGGCGATCGCCGCGCCCAGCGCCAGACCGATGATGCCGCCGGCCACGGCCGCGCCGGCCTCGTCCCCGCCGTGGTGACGGCGATAGCGCCAGTCGTCGGCCAGGGCCGGGGAGGCTGCGGTCAAGGTGGCCGCGCCCAGCGCGCCGGCAAGAATGGCTTTCCTGAAGATCGTCATGGCTTTCCTCCAGCCTCTCGGAAAACGCCGCTCCTGCCGCGCGGTCAGCCAGATTTGGCCATTGCGGCGCTGAACCGGCGGTTAACCCCGCTGCGGTTTGCGACAGGGCGTGGAGCGCGCGCGGAGGTCGACCGCTCAGGCCAGCAAAAAAGGGCGCCCGGCGGCAGGCCGGGCGCCCTCCCTTCCCGACGCCGCAGGAGGGCGCCGCCGGGTAGGTTCGGTGGATCAGTAACCGTAGCGGGTCGAGCGCTGGCCGTAGTAGCCGTCGCGCCCGTAGTAGCCGCGATCGCCGTAACCGTAGCCGCGCTCGTCGTAGCCCCGGCGGTCATAGTAGCCCTGGCGCTCGTAGTAGCCCTGACGGTCGGCGCGCTCCTCGCAGGGGCGGCCATCGCGGTCGAAGCGGCGGCCCTGGCGATCCCAGTAGTAGCCGTCGCGCCACTGCCAGCCGCGGTCGGCATAGCGGTGGTCATAGTCGTTGTGACGGGTTGCGCTCGAGGCGACGATGGCGCCGATCGCGAGGCCGATGATCCCGCCGGCAATCGCCGCGCCAGCGGTGTCGCCGCCGCCGCTGCGGTGGCCATAGTAGTAGCCCTGGGCCATGGCCGGGCTGGCGGCGGAGAGGGCGGTGGCGGTGAGGGCGGTGGCGAGAGTGGCCTTCCGGAAGATGGTCATGGCAGAACTCCTGGCGGCCCGGGTCGGGGAGGGGCCGAATTGCCCGCCGCCCGATTCGCCGCGTGAGTTCATGTTTAGGGGCATGAAGCTGAACGGGTGTGGAGTGCGCTTGGCAGCTCCCATTCAGGTTATGGTGCCGAAAGGTGAACGTCCGGCCTCGTCCCCGCACGCATTCCTGTGCGGCGCTGCGAAAAAAGGCCCGGAAGCTTTCGCCCCGGGCCCTTCGTGAACCTTACGCCGCTTCCTTCTTGCGGCTGGCCTTCTTGCGCTCGTTCGGGTCGAGGATCGCCTTTCGCAGGCGGATCGTCTTGGGCGTCACCTCGACCATCTCGTCGTCGTCGATATAGGCGATGGCCTGTTCCAGGGTCATCACCCGCGGCGGGGTGAGGCGGATCGCGTCATCCTTGCCGGTCGAGCGGAAGTTGGTGAGCTGCTTGGACTTCATCGGGTTGACTTCGAGATCGTCGGGCTTGGCGTTCTCGCCGATGATCATGCCCTCGTAGATCTTGTCCTGCGGCGAAACGAACAGGATGCCGCGCTCTTCCAGGCTGTTGAGCGCATAGCCCACCGCCTCGCCGGTGCCGTTGGAGATCAGCACGCCGTTCTGGCGCCCTTCGATGGCGCCCTTGTGGGGGCCATACTTCTCGAACAGGCGGTTCATGATGCCGGTGCCGCGCGTGTCCGAAAGGAACTCGCCATGGTAGCCGATCAGGCCGCGCGCCGGGGCGGAGAAGATGATGCGGGTCTTGCCGATGCCCGAGGGGCGCATCTCGGTCAGCTCGGCCTTGCGGCGCTGCATCTTGTCGACCACCGTGCCGGAGAACTCGTCGTCCACGTCGACCACGACCGTTTCATAAGGCTCGGTGCGGGCGCCGCTGTCGTCGGTCTGGAACAGCACGCGCGGGCGGCTGATGCCCAGCTCGAAGCCTTCGCGGCGCATGGTTTCGATCAGCACTCCAAGCTGAAGCTCGCCACGCCCGGCCACCTCGAAGCTGTCCTTGTCGGCGCTTTCGGTCACGCGGATGGCGACGTTGGTTTCCGCTTCGCGCAGCAGGCGATCGCGGATCATGCGGCTGGTCACCTTGTCACCCTCGCGGCCCGCGAAGGGGCTGTCGTTCACGGCAAAACGCATGGCCAGCGTCGGCGGGTCGATCGGCTGCGAGGCGATCGGCTCGACCACCACCGGATCGGCGATGGTGTGGGCAACCGTGGCCTTTTCGAGGCCGGCCAGCGCGATGATGTCGCCGGCGCGGGCTTCTTCCACCGGAACGCGGTCAAGGCCGTTGAAGCTCATCAGCTTGGAGGCGCGGCCAACCTCGATCACTTTGCCGTCGCGGTCGAGCGCGTGGATCGGCTGGTTGACCCGGATCGTGCCCGACTGGACCCGGCCGGTGAGCACGCGGCCCATGAAGTTGTCGCGATCGAGCAGGGTAGCAAGGAAGCTGAACGGCGCGTCGACTTCAAGATCGGGCGCGCGAACGTGGCTGACGATCTTCTCGAACAGCGGGGTGAGGGTGCCTTCGCGGGCGTTCTCGTCGTCGCTGGCATAGCCGTTGCGGCCCGAGGCATAGAGCACCGGGAATTCGAGCTGGTCGTCGTTGGCGTCGAGCGAGACGAACAGGTCGAACACTTCGTCGAGCACTTCCTGGGCGCGACCGTCCGGGCGGTCGATCTTGTTGACCACCACGATCGGCCGCAGGCCCAGCGCCAGCGCCTTGCCGGTGACGAACTTGGTCTGCGGCATCGCGCCTTCCGAGCTGTCGACCAGCAGGATCACGCCGTCGACCATCGAGAGGATGCGCTCCACCTCGCCGCCGAAGTCGGCGTGGCCGGGGGTGTCGACGATGTTGATGCGGGTCGTCTCGCCATTGGCGGGATTCGTCCATTCCACCGAGGTGCACTTGGCGAGAATGGTGATCCCGCGTTCCTTTTCGAGATCGTTCGAATCCATTGCCCGCTCTTCCACGCGCTGGTTGTCGCGGAAGGTGCCGGACTGGCGGAACAGCTGGTCGACCAGCGTGGTCTTGCCATGGTCGACGTGGGCGATGATCGCGATATTACGCAGGGGAAGCGGGGCAGACATTTCGGAGGCGACTTTCGGCTGGCCAGACGGCTGGGGGCGGCTGCGCGTTCGCTGCGGCGCAACAATGGCGCGCCCGTAGCGGAATGGGCGGATTCGGGCAAGCTTCGCGGCACCCATGCCGCAAATCCGATGCAATCCCCTGTTGCCGCGCGGCCACATATGCCTCGCTAGTGGGGAAGTGCTGTGGGAATGGCCGTGATTGCCATTGCTTCGGGCCGGGGCGATTCCTATGGTCTGGGCATATAGGGAGGGGTCGCAGTGGTTATTGGCTGAGGGAAGCTTTCCCAATGGCGCGATGGCCGCACTCCCACGGGAAGGGAGAAAAGATCATGCACCAACTGACCGAGAACTTCGCGGCCGTCAGCCGCACGGCCCTGATCTGCGCGCTGGCCTGTGCCGGCCTCGCCGCCCCGGCCGCCGCCTTCGCCCAGGCCCCGGCGGAGGAAGCCCAGCCCGCCCCGCCGGTCCAGGCCGATGCCGATGCCGCCGGCAACGAGATCGTCGTCACCGCGACCAAGCGCGAACAGACCCTCCAGGACGTGCCGGTCGCCGTCACCGTCACCACCGCCGAAACGATCGAGCGCGCCCAGATCCGCGATATCCGCGACCTGTCCACCGTCGTCCCCTCGCTCCGCGTCAACACGCTGCAAAGCTCGGCCAGCACCAATTTTTACATCCGCGGTTTCGGCAACGGTGCCAACAACGCCGGGATCGAGCCTTCGGTCGGCCTGTTCGTCGATGGGGTCTACCGCTCGCGCTCGGCCGCGATGATCTCCGACCTGCCTGATGTGCAGCGGATCGAGGTGCTGCGGGGGCCGCAGTCCACCCTGTTCGGCAAGAACGCCTCGGCCGGCGTCATCTCGCTGGTCACCAGGGAGCCCAAGTTCAAGCTGGGCGGCAATGTCGAGGCGAGCTACGGCAATTACAATGCGGTGGTGGCCAAGGGCTATGTCACCGGCCCGCTGGCCGAACACGTCGCCGCCAGCCTGGCCGCCGGCTACAACCGCCGCGACGGCTACGTCCGCGACCTTGGCACCAACACCGACAGCAACGAGCGCAACCGCTGGTTCGTGCGCGGGCAACTGCTGATCGAGCCCACCGCCGACCTCAAGCTGCGGCTGATCGCCGACTACAGCAAGATTGACGAGAACTGCTGCGCGGTGATCAACATCCAGCCCGCCGCGCCCACCCAGATCATCACCGCCCCGGTTCTGGCCGGCGGCCTTGGCGGCAAGGTGAACGACTGGCGCACGCCCTTTGCCGATGTCACCTATGCCAATTTCCCGTCCACCAACCGGATCCGGAACTGGGGCTATTCGGGCCAGCTGGATTACAGTGCCGGCCTGCTCAAGCTGACCTCGATCACCGCCTTCCGCCACACCGGGGCGATCACCAACCAGGATTCCGACTTCACCAGCGCCGACCTCCTGGGCCGCAACTACCAGGACGTGCAGATCGATACCTTCACCCAGGAACTGCGCGCCTCGACCAACTGGGACGGGCCGTTCAACGCGCTGCTGGGCGCCTTCTACTACAACGAGAAGGTCAAGCAGCACAACGAGCTGTTCTTCGGCAGCCAGTTCCGCCCCTATGCCAATGCCCTGATCGTGGGCCAGTCGGGCGGAGCCTTCAACCTGACCCAGGTGGAACAGCTGCTCAGCGCGGCGAACGGGAAGAACTACGTCGGCCAGTCGTTCCTGCCGGGCAGCGGGTTCACCGAGAACTATCGCCTCAAGGACGACAACTATTCGCTGTTCGCCCAGTTCGACTTCAAGGCAAGCGACCGGCTGACCCTGACCGGCGGGGTCAACTTCACCCACGACGCCAAGACCTTCTCGACCAACAGCCAGTCGAACGAGGTGTTCTCGGCCATTCCGCTGGCGGCCAGCGTGGCCGGCGTTCGCAACGTGCTGATCGCGCAAGGGATCGCAACCTCCCTGAGCATTCCGGTGAGCGCGGTTCCGGCCGCCGCGATCGCCAACTTCCAGACCACCAACCCGGTGCAATATGCCCAGGCCGCCGGGGCTGCCGCCCAGCTCACGACGCTGGCCCCGCTGCAGTTCATGCCGCCGTTCCTCAACGTGCCGAACGCGGTGGAGCCGGGCAAGGTGAGCGACGGGCACTGGTCGTTCACCGCGCGCGCAGCCTACGATGTCAGCGATGCGATCAATGTCTACGCCAGCTATGCGACCGGCTACAAGGCGGCCTCGGTCAACCTCTCGCGCGACAGCCGGCCGACCGCCGCAGACCTTGTGCGGATCAACGCCGCCGGGCTGGGCCTACCCAACCTGACCACTGGCGGGCGTTATGCCGGGCCCGAGGATTCCGTGGTGTGGGAGGCCGGGCTCAAGGGCAACTGGGGCGTGGCTTCGGCCAACCTGGCGGTCTTCAAGCAGACCATCAAGGGCTTCCAGTCGAACATCTTCACCGGCACCGGGTTCTACCTGATCAACGCCGGCAAGCAGTCGTCGGTGGGCATCGAGTTCGAGGGCATGGTCAAGCCGACCCGCGAGCTGACCCTGAACGTCGCCCTCACCTGGCTCGATCCCAATTACGACGAGTTCAAGGTTTCGGGCGTTGGCGACCTGACCGGCACCAAGCCGGGCGGGGTTTCGCCGTTCACGGTGAGCCTGGGCGGGCAATGGGACCACGAACTGGGCAATGGCGATCACGTGATCGCGCGGGCCGATTGGCACCACGAATCCCCCTTCGCGCTGGTGGAAGGCCTGCCCAACCTGGTCAACATCGTCGGCACGGCGGGGGCCGTGGCGGCGGCGACCAGCCGCAAGCAGGAGATCAGCCTGATCAACGCCTCGCTGACATATGCCATGGCCAGCGGGATCGAGCTGACCGTGTGGGGCCGCAACATCGGCAACAACCGGTCGCTGCTGCAGATCTTCGATTCGCCGGTGCAGCTTGGCTCGATCTCCAGCTATCCGAGCGAACCGCGCACCTGGGGCGGGGCGGTTCGCTACCGCTTCTGAGCGCGCTGCCGGGCACAAACGACGGGGAAGGGGGCCACAGCGCCCCCTTTTTCGTGGACGCCGGGCGCGGCAAGGCGCACCTTGCGCGAGCGAGGTCGCGGTTCAGCCGGTCACCAGCGCAAGGGCGCGGGGCCGGACGGCTACGGGGGTTGTCATGGACTGGATGTTGATGCCGCTGCGGCGCTATGCCGAGTTTTCGGGCCGTTCGCGCCGCAAGGAATACTGGATGTTCGCCCTGCTGATGGCGATCATCTACACGCTGGCCGGCGTGCTGATGATCTCGTCGCTGTGGCCGATGATCGCGGCGGGGCAGGCGCCCACGGCCGAAAGTTTCACCGGGGGCTTCCTGGCCGGGGTGGTCCTGCTGGGCCTGTTCACTCTGGCGATCTTCGTGCCCGCCCTGGCCCTGACCGTGCGCCGCCTGCATGACCGCGACCTGTCCGGCTGGTGGTACCTGGGCGTGGTGATCCTGGCCCAGGTGCCCTATCTGGGGCCGGTGGTGAACCTGGCTTTCCTCGTGCTGATGTGCCTGCCGGGAACGCCCGGTCCCAACCGGTTCAGCCCCGATCCCAAGGGCGCCGAAAGCTACGAGGCCTTTGCCTGAAACCGCGATAGCGGGGAGACGCGCGATGGAATGGATGATCCTGCCCTACCGGCGCTATGCCGAGTTCACCGGCCGTTCGCGGCGCCGGGAATACTGGATGTTCGTGCTGTTCCAGGTGCTGGTTTCGCTGGCGATCGGCCTGGTCTTCGGCCGCCCGACCTACACCACGGGCGGCGGGATGATGGCCGGGGCGATGATGGTCCAGGGCACCGGCGGGCTGATCCAGAACCTGTTCAGCCTTGTCAGCCTGGTGCCCGGCCTCGCCGTGGCGGTGCGGCGGCTCCATGATCAGGACCGCTCGGGCTGGCTGCTCCTGCTGATCCTGATCCCGTTCCTGGGCTGGTTCGCGCTGCTGGTGTTCATGTGCCTCGAAGGCACGCGCGGGGCCAACCGGTTCGGGCCTGATCCGAAGAACCCGACCGACCTTGAGACGTTCTGAACCGGCAAGGGACTGGTTCACGCGGGTGCGTAGGCGAGAAACCCCTTATAGTTCCCGCAGCACCTGCGCCGGCCGCGCCCGCAACACCGGGAGCGTCGCCGCCATGGCAAACCCCAGCACCAGCGCAAGGCCCGCCCCCAGCACCGCCACCACGCGCGGCCAGTCGGGCAGCCAGTCGAAGCCGAACAGCTTGACCACGATTCCCCAGGCCACCGCGCTGCCCAGCGGCAGGGCGATGGCGGCAAGGATCAGGGCAATGAGGCCGTATTCGCCAAGCAGGACCGCCATGACCTGCGCCCGGCTGGCGCCAAGCACGCGCAGGACCGCCGTATCATAGCTGCGCGCGGCGCGGGCGGCGGCAACCGCGCCGATCAGCACGGCGATCCCGGCCAGCACCGCGACCCCGGCGGCGGCCAGGATGGCCAGGCTGATCTGGTCGAGCAGGGCGCGCGCATCGCTGAGCATCGGGCCGGTTTCCACCACCGAGGCGGCGGGGAAGGCGCGCACCAGCGCGCGCAGCAGGCCCGGCGGGCGGTGCTTCAGGCCATCGGCGCCCAGCGGCAGGTCGATCGTCGCGGCAAGGTTGTGGGGGGCATCGGCCAGCATATCGGGGCTGAACACGAGCACATAGTTGAACCCCATCGAATCCCAGTCGATCCGCCGGAACGAGGCCACGGTCGCCTCGCGCTCCACGCCCAGCAGGCTGACGGCGAGACGGTCGCCCAGCTTCAGCCCGATGGCCTCGGCCAGCTTCTCGTCGACCGAGACCAGCGGCGGGCCGGCGTAGCGTCTTGGCCACCACTGGCCGGCGGTGAGCGTGTTTCCTTCCGGAACGGCATCGGCATAGGTGAGGCCGCGTTCGCCGCGCAAGGCCCAGGCCTGGTCGGCCACGGCGGGCAGGTCGGCAACGCGGGTCAGGTGCCCGGGCGGGCCATAGGCCAGGATCGCGCCGCGCAGGTTGGGGACCATCCGCACCGTGGCCCCCGGCGCCGTCGCGGCGACAGCGGCGCGAAAATCGGCGGCGTCTTCGCGCGGCACGTCGAGCACGAAGAAATCGGGCGCCCGCTGGGGCACGCGGGCGGCGATATTGGCGCTCATGCTGGTTTGCACGGCGGCGAGCAGGACGAAGGCGGTAAGGCCGAAGCCGAGCGCGGTGATAAGGGCGGGCACCTGCGAGCCGGGGCGGTGGAGATTGGCCAGCGCCGTGCGCGGCAGGGCGCCGCGCGGGCGCGGCAGGCGCGCGGCAAGGCGGCGCAGGGCCTGGCCCAGCAGGGCCAGCAGGGCCAGCGTCGCCGCCGCGCCGCCCAGAAAGCCGAGGGTGACCGTGGGCTGGGTGGAGGTGGCCAGAGCCAGGGCGGCAATCGCGGCAAGGCCGAGCGCCATCGGCAGCGCGGCCAGGCGCCAGGGCAGGGCCAGCGGGCTGACCCGCGCGCGCATCAGGGCCATGGCCGGGAACTGGCGGGCGCGGGCCAGCGGCGCGGCGGTGAAGACCAGGGCGACCAGCAGGCCGTAGATGGCGGCCACGGCCAGCGCCTTGCCGTCGATCACCAGGCCGGGGCTGACCGGGAGCAGGCTGCTCAGGGCGGCGGACAGCAGCGGGGTGACCAGCACGCCGGCACCCAGCCCGGCGACGATCGCCACGCCTGCGGCAACGGTGATCTGGAGAAGGGTGATGCGCGCGATATCCGCGCTGGTGGCGCCCAGCACCTTCAGCGTGGCAATGGCATTGCGGCGCTGATCGAGCCACGAGGCGACGCCAAGGCCGATCCCGATCCCGGCGATGACCAGCGCGGCAAGGCCCACCAGCACCAGGAATTCGCCCATCCGGCCGATGAACCGCTCGGCCCCCGGCGCGGCATTGTCGCGGGTTCGCAGGGTAAAGCCGGCGGCGGGGAAGCGGCGCTTGAGGCTGTCGGACGCTTCGGCGGGATCGTAGGGCGCGGCAAAGGCGATCCGCGCGCGGGTGCGGAATTGCGAGCCGGTGGCGGTCAGCCCGGCGGCTGCGGGAAATTCGGCGCGCACGATCACCGGCACCCCCCAGGCGAAGCCTTCGCCAAGCCGGTCTGGCTCATCGGCGATGATCCCGCCCACGGTGAGCGGCTTGCCGGCGATGGCAAGGCGCCCGCCGGGGCCAAGGCCCAGCCGTTCGGCGGCGCCTTCGGCCAGCCAGGCCTGGCCGGGCGGCGGGGCGCCGACCCGGCGGCCATCGGCGAGGGTGAGGCGGCCGACCAGCGGCCAGTTGGCGTCAACCGCCTTGAGCTGGACCGGAACCGTGGCCTCGCCCGCCGTGGCCATGGCCTGGAGGCGGGTGCCCAGGCTCACCCGGCCGAGCGCCTGGAGGGCAGTCAGCTCCGGCCCGGCGAGATCGCGTTGCCACACTTCCACGCCAAGATCGCCGCCCAGGATCGTCCGGCCCCGGCTCGCCAGTTCGCGCTCGATCGAGCCGGTAAGGGTGCCGATCGCGGCCAGGGCGGCAACGCCAAGGAACAGGCAGGCGACGAGTAGCCTGAGGCCGCGCAGCCGCCACGACAGGTCGGCCCGGGCCAGGCGCCAGGCAGTGCGCCAGGGCAGGGTCTCAGGTGCGGACATCGCTGGCGATCCGGCCGTCGGCAAGGGTGACGATGCGTTGGCAGCGGCGCGCCAGTTCGGGATCGTGGGTGATGATCACCAGCGTGGCGCCGGTGGCCTCGCGCCGGGCGAACAGCAGGTCGATGATGGCAGCGCCGGTGGCGGCATCGAGATTGCCGGTCGGCTCGTCGGCGAAGATCAGCGGCGGGCGGGGGGCCAGCGCGCGGGCGATCGCCACGCGCTGCTGCTCGCCGCCCGAAAGCTGGGCCGGATAGTGATCGAGCCGGTGGGCAAGGCCGACCGCGGCCAGTTCCTCGGCGGCGCGGGCCAGGGCATCGCGCTCGCCGGCCAGTTCGAGCGGCGTAGCGACGTTTTCGCGCGCGGTCATCGTCGGCAGGAGGTGGAAGGCCTGGAGGACCACGCCGATCCGCCCGCGCCGGGCCTTGGCCAGCGCATCTTCGCCCAGCGCGGAAAAATCGGCGCCAGCCACTTCCAGCGTGCCGCCGCTGGCCCGTTCGAGGCCAGTAAGCAGCGCCATCAGCGAGCTCTTGCCCGAGCCGGAAGGGCCAAGCAGGGCGAGCGTTTCGCCGGGGGCCACGGCAAGGTCGATCCCCTTGAGGATCGCGGTCTGGCCGAGCGTGAGGGTGAGGCCGCGGGCGCGGATGGCGGGGCCGGAGGGGGTTGTCACCGCGCGGGGATGGCATAGCTAGGGGAGCCGCGGCAAGGAGGCAAAATGTACAGGGTTGTAACGGGGATTGTGGCCCTGATGCTGGCGGGTTGCTCGCGCGGTGCGCCGATCCCCGAAGACGGGGCGAGCGCGGCGGCGGTGGTGGCGCCCTCGGAAGCCGCCGCGCCGCGCCCGGTGGGGCCGGAACGGCATATCCTGGCGGTGGGCGACAGCCTGCTGGCGGGCTATGGCCTGGCCAGCACCAACGAGAGCTATCCCGCGCGGCTGGAGGCGGCCCTGCGCGCGCGCGGGATCAATGCGCGGGTGAGCAATGCCGGGGTCTCGGGCGATACCTCCAGCGCCGGGGCCGAGCGCTTCGGCTTTGTGCTCAAAAGCCAGCCGGCCCGGCCCGACCTGGTGATCGTGGAGTTCGGCGGCAACGATCTCCTGCGCGCCGTGCCGCCCGCCCAGACCCGCGCCAACCTTGACCGGATGCTGGGCGAGGCACGCGCCGCCGGCCTGCCGGTCCTCCTGATGGGAATGCTGGCCCCGCCCAACCTCGGGCCGGAGTTCAAGGCGAAGTTCGAGCCGATCTATCCCGAGCTGGCAAAGAAGCACGGGGCGCGGCTGGTGCCCTTCTTCCTCGCGCCGGTTATGGGCAAGCCCGACCTCGCCCAGCCCGACCACCTCCACCCCACCGCGCGCGGCGTGGAGGCGATCGTGGCGGCGACCGTGGAGGATGTCGCGGCGGCGCTGCCGCAGAATCAGAGCCGCGCCACCGCGCCGTGATCGACCCGCCAGGCCGCCGCCTGCCCGAGGATCGCGTGGAACGGGGCGGGTTCGGTGCCGGTCAGCCAGACTTGGGCCGTGCCGGCGGCGAGCCGTTCGAACAGGGCTTCGCGGCGCACCGGATCGAGGTGGGCGGCCACTTCGTCGAGCAGGAGCACGGCGGGGCGCTCGGTGCCCAATAGCTGGGCATGGGCCAGGGTGAGGGCGATCAGCATGGCCTTCTGTTCGCCGGTCGAGCATTCCGCCGCGCGCTGGCCCTTTTCGGCCATGGTGACGGCCAGTTCGTCGCGGTGGGGGCCGGTGAGGGTGCGCTGGGCGGCGCGGTCGCGGCGGCGGCCCTGCGCCAGGGCTTGCGCCAGGGCGGCGGGATCGAGCGGGCCGCCCGCGACATAGGCGATTTCCGGCCGGGCGAAGGGGCCGGGCGGCAGGTCGGCAAGGAGGGCGGACAGGCGCTCGACCAGGCCTGCGCGGGCCTGGGCGACGGCGGCGCCGGTTTGCGCCACCTGGCCCTCGATCGCATCGAGCCAGGCGGGATCGGGTTCGGTGGGTTCGGCCAGCAGGCGGTTGCGTTCGCGCAGGGCCGCTTCGAGCCGGGCGGCATTGCGGGCGTGGCCGGGATCGAGCGCGAGGACCAGGCGATCGAGGAAGCGGCGGCGGGCGCCCGCCCCTTCCATGAACAGGCGGTCCATCGCCGGAGTCAGCCAGCCGATCGAGAGCCATTCGCCCAGCCGTACCGCCGGCAGTTCGGCGCCGCTGGCCTGGACGATCCGGCGGCCCGGGCGCTCGGGCTGGGTGCCGGTGCCAAGCCGTACCGGGCCGGCCGGGGTGGCCAGGTCGGCGCTGGCTGCAAAGCCGCCCGGACCGGGCGCGCCGGCGATATCGGCGAGTTGCGCGCGCCTGAGGCCGCGGCCGGGGGCGAACAGGCTGAGCGCTTCGAGCACGTTGGTCTTGCCCGCGCCGTTTTCGCCCACCAGCAGGTTGAATTTCGCCGTGCCGTCAAGCGCGGTCGCGGCGTGGTTGCGGAAATGCGCGAGGCTGATGCGGTCGAGTGCCACGGGAGGATCGGTGGCCGGCGGGGCTTAGCCGGGCTTGACCTCGACCTTGGCGAATGGCGAGAAATCGGTGTCGGTATCGAACACGTCCACCCCTTCGCGGTGCTTGAGGAAGCCGACCACGGCGTAGGTTACCGGGGTGAGCAGCACTTCCCACAGCACCTTGAGCGCCCAGTTGGTGACCAGCACGGTGAGGACCGAGTGGGTTTCCCAGATGCCGAGGAAGGCGATCGGATAGAAGATCGCGCTGTCCACCGCCTGGCCGAACACGGTGGAGCCGATGGTGCGGGTCCACAGCATCCGCCCGCCGGTGAGGATCTTCATCTTGGCCAGCACGAACGAATTGACGAATTCGCCCGCCCAGAAGGCGATTACCGAGGCGAGGACAATGCGCCAGGTGCTGCCGAACACCGAGACGTAGGTCGACTGGCAGATGGTGCCCGCCGAGGTGGACTTGACCACGCCGGCAAAGGCGGGATCGGCACTGGCCGCGCACTCCCAGCCGGAAAACGGCGGCATGGCGACGACCACCACGCTCATGAAGGCCATGAAGATCAGCGCGACGAACCCGGCCCAGACGCAGCGGCGGGCATTGGCATAGCCATAGACCTCGGTCAGCACGTCGCCCAGCACGTAGGACACCGGGAAGAACAGGATGCCCGCGCCGAACACGTAGCCGTTGACCTCGGCCAGCTTGGCGGCGCCGATCAGGTTGGAGAGCAGCAGGATCGCGACGAAGGCGGCGATCATGTAGTCGAAATAGCGAAAGTGCCGTCGCCCGCCGGCAATGCCGCCGATGCGCTTGAGTTCGTCTTCGTGGTGGTGGGGGTGGGTGGCGGCGTCCATGGGCGCGGACCCTAACCCGGTTTGCACGGCGCGCAAAGCGCGCTTATGAGCGTGCCCGGCGCGCGCCCATAGCTCAGCTGGATAGAGCGCGAGACTTCTAATCTTGAGGCCGCAGGTTCGACTCCTGCTGGGCGCGCCATTCATCACGCAGCATTGGTCCAACGGCTCTCATCGCGGGGCAGGGGAATTCGTTCGGACCGCGCGCGGCCGGTCGAGCGCCTGGCCGGCCGGGACGTTGCGAAAATTCTTTACGACACCTGTTCATAAAGCTATCGAGGCGACAGATGTCGCGATGCGGACGAATCAGCGGGCCGCAAGCTTGGGTTTCCGACAGGACAACGGAGGATGTGATGAGCGTGACGGCGAAGGCCAAGGCTTCGGTCAATTTCATGCCGAGCAAGGCGGATGGCGGCAAGTTTTCCTCGTGGGATTCCAGCCGGATCGAGCAGAAGCTGGTGGCGGTCGAGATCGACGCCCTGAATATGCGCGAACTGGACCGGCTGCCGTCCGTGGACGTCGAGGGCTTCACCCTCGCCAAGCACCCGATCGACGGCGACTGGACCGATCGCGCCTGGCTTGACGAGGTCTATGTTCCGACCTGCCTCGACCTGGTCAAGAAGCTGACCGGCGCGACCACGGTGCTGAACATCTACTATCCGATCATCCGCAGCTCGGGTGGCCCGGAGGCCGACGGCAAGGTGGCCCCGCCCGCGCCGTTCATCCATTATGACCAGACCCGTGAGGCCTATGCCGAGCAGGCGGCCAAGACCGCAGCCGAAGCCGGGCACAAGCTGGGCCGCAAGGCTGCGGTGTTCAACGTGTGGAAGGCGATCTCGCCGGCGCCGCAGCCCGTGCCGCTGGCCCTGTGCGACCAGCGCGACGTGCCCGAGGAGGACTTCGTCCTTGGCGTGACCCTGGAGGGCGGGACCGAGACCCCCTATGTCAGCCTGCTGCCCCCTTCGAAGCCCTATCCGCTCTACTACGTGCCGGATCTCAAGATCGATGAATCGCTGGTGTTCATGACCGCGAACTTCGATCCCGCCAAGCCGCTGGGCGTGGCCCATACCGCCATCGCCAACCCGCGGGGCACCGAGGGCTTGCCGGCCCGCCGCAGCGTGGAACTGCGGATCCTTGCCCTGTTCGACTGACGGCTGGCATCCCGGTGGCTCACGAGCTGCCGGGACCTGATGTCGGGCAGACGATCCGGGTGTGCAGGACAATCGAGACGAGAGGATAGCCAAGATGAGCAACGTGGTGACGCCTTCGATCAAGGCTACCGTGAACTACCAGGCCGATCGCGCGGGGGCCGGGGTCTATTCGACCTGGACCCCGGAGCTGACCTCGCTCAAGCTGAAGCCGGTCGAGACGCGGGTGGTCGATATGCGGGCGCTGTCGCCCGCGCCGACGCTCCAGCGCGAAGGGTTCGCGCTGGTTGACCACGCGGTTACGGGGGATTGGGCCGACAAGGCCTGGCTGGAATCGGCCTATGTCGAAAGCTGCGTGGAGCTGGCCAGGCGGGTGACTGGCGCACCGATCGCATTCCCGATGTACTTCCCGGTCCTGCGTAGCTCCGATCCGTCGAAGGGCGTGGACCCGGCCGGATTCCTGCACATCGACCAGCCGCGCGACACCTATTTCCCGCAGGTCGAGGCCAAGGCGAAGGAGCTGGGCCACACCATCAAGCGGGCCGCGATCATCAACGTGTGGAAGGCGATTACCCCGCCGCCGCAGGATCGGCCGCTGGCCATCGCCGACATCCGCGCGGTGAAGGCGGAAGATCACGTGCGCGGGCTGAACGTGGAACAGGGGGGCGACAACCGGCGGATCAACGTGGACTTCGTGGGCATTGCCGTGCCCGACGAGCCGCTGACGCTGTACTACGCTCCCGAGATGACGATCGGCCAGTCGCTGGTCTTTGTCGGGGCCGATTTCGACTGGTCGCATCCCGAAGGCTGCGCCCATACTGCGGTGGCGGTGCCCGATGCACCCGGGCTGGTGGCCCGGCAGAGCGTGGAGCAGCGGATCGTGGTCATCTACGAGTAATCCGGCTGGATGGCAGCGGGCGGGCTGCAAACCCGTCCTGCGACGGGCCATCGCCCCGGGGAGAGGGAGCAAAACATTGATTGACGTGAACGTGATCGAGACCGCCAAGGTCTGGCCGGTGCTGCACGAGCGGCTGGTGAACGAAACCGATGCGCGCAAGCGCGGGATGATCGGCGAGATCGTGCGCCACATGGTGGGCGAATATTGCGGCGATACCCCGCTGATCATGGATACCCTGATCGCCGAGCCGGTGTTCCACTATTGGGGCCATGCGCGCCAGAAGGGGCCGGTCGGCTATGACGAGACCTTCCGGAACTACCAGGCCTCGGAGCAGGCCAACCGCAACCTGGTGATCGAGCGGGTGCTGGTCGACGGGGACCTGGTGTTTACCGACGGCGTGTTGCAGATCGCGCTGACCTATGACCGCGCGGCCGATATGTGCGGTGCCGAGGCGGCCAAGGGGCTGGATCCAGCGAAGCACTATCTTGCCGAGATCCGGCTGGGGATCGTCTGGCCGTTTGCCGAGAACGGCAAGATCATCGGCGAGGACATCTATTTCGCCACGACCGCGCAGGTGGCAGGTCCGTGCGATCCGGAAAAGCGCCTGTTTCCCGGCCCGGTGGTGAACAAGGCGGCTTGATCCGGGCGTGGCGAACGGACAGGGCAGGCCAGGGCGCACGCCGAAAGGTGCGTTTCCGCCCGCCCGCCGGGCACAGTTGAGGGACAGGATCATGCCGGCATTTGCTGTTTTCATCCGCGAGGAGACCACTGACCCCGCCGAGCTGGCGCTCTACCGGAGCAAGGCGGGGGCAACGATGCAGGGCCATCCGGTGACCCCTCTGGCCGCCTATGGCGCGATCGAGGTGCTGGAAGGCCCGCAGATCGAGGGGGCGGTGATCCTGCAGTTCCCGACCATGGCCGAGGCGCGCGCCTGGTATGAGAGCCCGGCCTATGCCGAGGCGCGCGCGCACCGGTTCGCCGGCGCGAAGTTCCGCGCCTTCCTGGTCGAGGGGATCGCGCGCTAGGCTTGGCGCCCCGGCGATCCTGCCGGGCACCCGTATTCCCGATCCGCCGAACAGACAGGTTGGCCGCAATGCCCAAGATCCGCACCGCAACGCTCAACGATCACCACGACGCGGTGTGGGCCGCGATCGTGAAAGCGCTCGAACGGCTGCTGGCCGAGAAGACCTATGACGAGCTGAGCGTGGGCGAGATCGCGGCTGCGGCGGGCATGGCGCGCAACACGCTCTACAATTACGCCCCCGACAAGGCGACCCTGGTCGCCAAGGCCGCGGAAATTTCCAACCAGGACTTCTACGAATCCATCCGCGAACTGGCCGATGGTCATGATGCTCCGCCTCGTAAATTGGCCAGGATCATGGCTGCGGTGATAGGCTGGTACGGCGCCACCGAACACCGACCTTTGTTGGTGCAAACGCTGTTCAGGCCCGTGCCCGACGAGGTGCACAAGCGGGCCGGCGCGCCGATGGTAAGGGCGTCGCGGTTTGTCGTGCGCGTGGTCGAGGAGGGGCTGGCATCCGGCGATTTCCGCGGGGCGGACAATGCGGAAATGATGGAGGATTTCCTCGCTGGCGCGATCACCCGCGCGGCGATGCGGGTGGTCGAGGCGCCCGAGCAAGCGGCGACGATCTCGGCCGAGATGCAGGCTTTCGCGCTCAGGGCGCTGGGCTGCGCGACGCCGCTGAGCCTCGTCCAGCAAGACAACCCATAGGATGCAAGGAGAAGGCATGACCCAGGACAAGCCATTGACCGGCAAGGTCGCCATCGTGACCGGCGCGGGCGCGGGGATCGGGCGGGCCATCGCGCTTGCCTATGGCGCGGCGGGGGCCAGGGTGGTCGTCGCCTCGCGCACACCGGCCAGCGTGGCGGCGGTGGTCGGCGAGATCACCGGCGCGGGCGGGGAAGCGCTGGGGGTGACCTGCGACGTGGGCTTCGCCGACCAGATCCAGGCCATGGTGGACAAGGCCGTGGCCGCCTTCGGCGCGATCCACATCCTGGTGAACAATGCCCAGGCCTTCGGCACGCCGTCCGAGCCGCGTTTGTCGTCGCGGCGGATGCCGCTGGAGGCGACCGACGAGGAGCAACTGGAATTCGTCTTCCGCACCGGGGCGATGGCTTCGTTGTGGGCGATGAAGGCGGTTTTCCCGCACATGAAGCAGGCCGGTTATGGCCGCATCCTCAACTTCGGGTCGAGCGCGGGCTATTCGGGCGCGGCCGGAACGGTGGCCTACAACATGACCAAGGAAGCGGTCCGCGCGCTGACCCGCACCGCGGCGCGCGAATGGGGCCAGCATGGCATCACCGCCAACGTGCTGGTGCCGTTCCTCAAGACCAAGGCCTCGACGGATTCGCTGGCCGACGTGGCGATGCCGGAGGATGCCATGGCCTCGCGCCTGCCGGTGCGCCGCTGGGGCACGGCCGAACGCGACCTGGCACCGCTCGCGGTATTCCTCGCCGGCGAAGGATCAGGCTACATCACCGGCATGGATTTCACGGTCGAGGGCGGCCACACGCTCAAGCCGTGACGGCCTGGTTCAGCCCCGCCATTCGGGGGCGAGAAGGGCGAGGTCAGCCGGGGTATCGAGATCGCGGGCAAGGCCGGGGCGTTCAACCACGGTGAAGGCGAGGCCGCGCGCCTCGGCCTCGGCGCGGTGGGCGGCGAGGCTGCCGGGGCCATAGCGATAGGGAATCAGGCCGGGGCGGCGCTGGAGCAGGGCATTGGTGCCCTCGACCAGGCTGTCGGTCGCGCAGACCACGTCGCCGGGGGCAATGATCAGGGCAGCGAGATCATCGGCGCCAAGCTGGGGCAGGTCGACGCTGAGCGAGAGGATCGGTCCGTCGCCCGCGGCGGCAAGGACGGTGCTGGCCTGTTCGAGCGCGGCATTGAGGCCGTGGCCGGTTTCGACGATCGCCTGGGCGCCCACGGCCCTGGCCCGGTCCAGCAGGTCGGCGCTGCGGCTGACCACGTGGACCGCCGGCGCGCCGACCGCCGCCACGGCAAGGCGCAGCACGTGATCGAACAGGCTGAGGCCCAGCGCCATGCGCTGTTCGGGCGAGAGGGCGGCGGCAAGGCGGGTCTTGCCCAGCGCGGGCGCGCGGGCCGGGATGAGCACGCGCAGGCTGCCGGCGGTCATGCCAGGCGCCGGGCGAAGGCCAGCACTTCGGCGGCGAGGCGCTGCTGGCCGGCATCATCGCGCATCAGGATATCGGTGTGCAGCAGGGCCGGGCTGGCAAGCTCGGCGCGATCGGCGTGATCGATCACCAGCCCGTCGATCAGGTCGCCATAGTGGGCGGCGATGGCGGCCGGGCCGGGCTCGAGGCCGAGTTCGCGCATGATCTTGGCGGCCGGTCCCTTGACCGCCTGGCCGGCGATGAACGGCGAGATGGCGACGCAGGGCACGGCGCGGGCGGCAAGCGCCGCCGCGATGCCGGGGACCGCGAGGATCGGGGCGAGGCTGAGCAGCGGGTTGGACGGTGCGATCAGGATCGCTTCCAGCGCCGGATCGGCCAGCGCGGCGAGGACGGCGGGGTGGGGCCGGGCCTGGTCGGCCCCGGCGAAGCGGATGGCGCGGAACACCGGCTCGCAGCGGCGGCGGACGAAATAGTCCTGGAAATTGAGTTCGCCCTCGTCGGTCAGCACGCGGGTGCGGACCGGATCGTCGGTGACGGGCAGGATGGCCTGCGCGATGCCGCGCGCCTTTGCGAAATCGGCGACGATGGCGGAGAGCGGCTCGCCGGCGGCAAGACGGTGGGTGCGGAGCACATGGGTGGCAAGATCGCGGTCACCCAGGTTGAACCAGGCCGGGCCGCCGAGCTTGCCCAGCGCATCCATGAAGCTCCAGGTTTCCCCCACCTGGCCCCAGCCCAGTTCCCGGTTGTTGAGATTGGCGAGGGTATAGGTGACGGTGTCGAGATCGGGGCAGATCCGCAGCCCGAGATGATCGAAATCATCGCCCACGTTGACCACGACGGTGAGCTGGCCCGGGCCAAGCAGGGCCGCCAGGCCATTGGCGAAGCGCGCGCCGCCCACGCCCCCGGCGAGGACCACGATCACGGGAACAGGTCCAGCGCGCGCGGGCGCACGAGATCGGCGGCCGAGCCGGGCGCGGCGGGCAGGGCCAGTCCGCGCACCAGCACGGCCGGGGTGCCCTCGGCGGCCTGGCCCATGACCAGCGAGGCGGCGGCGGCCACTTCGTCGGCGAGGCCCAGTTCGCTGGTTTCGAGGTTGCGGCCATAGAGGTCGGGGCGGCCGCGCAGGTCGAGCAGGGCGGGCAGGCCGGCGACGCCGATGGCCGTGCCCAGGGTGCCCGAGCGCCAGGCTCGGCCGAGACTGTCGATGATGATCACCGCCACCGCCTTGCCCGTGCGCTGCGCCAGGGCGGCGCGCAGGCGCTGGCAGGTGGCATCGGGATCGAGCGGCAGGAGCAGGGCGACCGGGCCGCCGGCCTGATCGACGTTCGACTGGTCGATCCCGGCATTGGCGAGGACCAGGCCCAGGCGGTGGCGCACGATCAGCACGCCCTTGCGAACGCGCATGACCTCGTCGGCTTCGGACAGGATCAGTTCGACCAGCCGCGGATCCTTGTCGCACTGCTGGCCGATTTCCACCGCGCGGGGGCCAGGGGTGACATCGGCCAGCGGGACCAGCCGGCCTTCCGCCTTGGAGACGATCTTCTGCGCCAGGACCAGCACATCGCCATCGGCGAGCGCGAGGCCGGCTTCCTCGAGCGCACCGCCCAGCACGGCGCCCAGATCGTCGCCCTCGGCGATCAGCGGGATACCGGCAAGCGGGAGCAGGGTGACGGGCGTGGGCTGGCTCATGCGTGGGGTGCACCTAGCGCTCCGGGGGGCGCCAGGGCAAGCCGCGAGGCTCAGATGCCGGTGATGCGGATGCCGGAGCCGGGCACCTTGTAGCGCCGGTTGAGCGCGATCAGGATCGAGGTAAGCCCTTCGGCAACCACCGAATTGGCCAGCGGCCCGGCGTTCCAGGCACGCAGGCCGATCTCGCGGGCGAGTTCGACCACGGTATCGGCGGCGGCGGGATCATTGGCGCAGACCAGCACGTCGCAGTCCATCTCCTGGTCGAGGTGGGCGAGGTGGTGGGCCGAGATGTTCTGGAAGGCCGAGACGACGCGCACGCCATCGCCCAGCATGGTCTGCACGGCCTCAACCGCCGAGCCGCCATTGGGCAATTGCACCACGCTGACCTTCGGCGGGACCAGCGGCACGGTGACATCGATCAGGATCTTGCCCTGGAGGTGCCCGGCCACTTCGGCAACGGCGGCCTGCTGGCCGGCGAAGGGCACCGAGAGGACCACGATTTCAGCGGCGGCGGCGGCATCGGGGTTGGTGGCGCCGCGCGCGTTGCCGGTGCCCAGCGTTGCGTTCATCGCATCGGCGGCTTCCTGCGCGCGCTCGGCCGAGCGGCTGCCGATGATGACCGGGTGGCCCTTGTGCGCCCAGCGCAGGGCGAGGCCATTGCCTTCCTTTCCGGTTCCTCCAAGGACGGCGATGGTCGGCAGGGCATTGTCAGGCATCGGTGAGGACTTCCTTGTGGGGCGCGCGGGCGCGCTTGCGCGGCGCGGTCTGGACGAGGGGGGCAAGCTGCGGCGCGGCGAAGCCGCGGGCGCGGACATCCTCGGGCACTTCGCCATAGAGCGTGGTGCGCTGGCGCGGGATACGGCCGAGCGAGCGGATCAGCGCTTCCATCGCCTCGGGCGGCATTTCCTGGCCATGCTGGGCACCGGCGGCGCGGCTGATGCTTTCATTCATCAAGGTGCCGCCGAGATCGTTGGCGCCGCCTTCGAGGATCGCGCGCACGCCATCGGGGCCGAGCTTGACCCACGAGGTCTGGATCGAGGTGATGTGCGGATGAAGGGCGAGGCGGGCGATCGCGTGCATCAGGCGCACTTCGCGCCAGGTGGGGCCGAGCCGGGTCTGGCCCTTGAGCGCCATCGGCGATTCCATGGGCACGAAGGGCAGCGGCACGAATTCGGTGATCCCGCCGGTGCGCTGCTGGAGCTCGCGCAGGCGGATCAGGTGGCGCGCCCAGTGGCGGGGGCTGTCGACATGGCCGAACATGATGGTCGAGGTGGTCTTGAGGCCGACCGCGTGGGCCGTGCCGATCACGTCGAGCCATTCGGCCGTGTTCAGCTTGTCGGGGCAGATGACGGCGCGGATCTCGTCGTCGAGAATTTCCGCCGCCGTGCCGGGCAGGGTGCCGAGCCCGACCGCCTTGAGCCGGGTGAGGTAGGTGGCGAGATCGAGGCCGAGCGTGGCCGCGCCCTGGCGGATTTCCAGTGGCGAAAAGGCATGGATGTGCATCTGCGGCACGGCTTCGCGCACCGCGCGGGCAAGATCGATATAGGTCTGGCCGGTATAGTGCGGGTGGATGCCGCCCTGGAGGCAGACCTCGGTGGCGCCCCGGTCCCAGGCTTCGCGGACCCGGCGGATGACCTCGTCCTGATCGAGGTCATAAGGGCGGCCGCGCAGGGCCTCGGCCATGTCGCCCTTGGAGAAGGCGCAGAAGCCGCAGCGGTAGGTGCAGATGTTGGTGTAGTTGATATTGCGGTTGACCACATAGGTGATGGTCTCGCCGTTAACTCGGCGGCGCAGGTCATTGGCGGCGGCGCAGATGTGTTCGACATCGTCGCCGCGCGCCGCGAACAGGGTGACGATCTCGTCCTCGCCAAGGAGATCGCCGGCCTGAGCGCGTTCGATCAGGCCGGCCACTGCGGGGCTGGCCGGGCGGCTGGGCTCACGCCGTTCGCGCGCCGGCAAGGCAATGCCGGGCGACCATTCATCCGCGCGGGCGAAGCCTTCGGCATCGGATGCGGCGAGGAGGGCGCGGCGCAGGGCGGGATCGATCCAGCGCTCGCCCTGCCAGCCGGGATAGACCGGCAGGCGCTGGACGAGATCGCGGCCCCGGGCCTCGGTCACTTCACGCAGGCGGGCGATCTCGGGCCAGGGCGCTTCGGGATTGACGTGATCGGGGGTGACCGGGGAGACCCCGCCCCAGTCGTTGATCCCGGCCTCGACCAGCTGGCCGAAATCATCGGACGAAAGGTTGGGCGGAGCCTGGATGTTCATCGCCGGGCCAAGGATCAGGCGGGCCGCGGCGATGGTCCACAAGAGGTCGTCCATGCCGGGCTCGGGCGCGCCGGCCATGGGGGTGCGCTCCTTGGCGCGGAAGTTCTGGACGATGACTTCCTGGATATGGCCATATTGCGCGTGGAGATCGCGGATGGCGATCAGCGCCTCGATCCGTTCCTCGCGCGTCTCACCGATGCCGATCAGCACGCCGGTGGTGAAGGGGATGGCCAGTTCGCCGGCGAGGCGGATCGTTTCAAGCCGCGCGGCGGGCGCCTTGTCGGGCGAGCGATAGTGCGCGCCGCCCTTTTCGCACAGGCGCTCCGACACGCTTTCGAGCATCAGGCCCATCGAGGCGGAGACCGGGCGCAGCGAGGCCAGTTCCCCGGCGGTCATCACCCCGGCGTTGACGTGGGGGAGGAGGCCGGTTTCGGCGAGGACCGCCGCGCACATCTCGCGCAGGTAGGAGATGGTGGTGGCATGGCCCAGGGCAGCCAGTTCGTCGCGGGCGGCGGCGAAGCGCAGCTCGGGCTTGTCGCCCAGGGTGAACAGCGCCTCGGTGCAGCCGGCGGCCTGGCCGGCGCGGGCCACGGCGAGGACTTCCTCGCGGGTGAGATAGGCGCGCTCGCCCTTTTTCGGCGGCTGCGAGAAGGTGCAATAGTGGCACAGGTTGCGGCACAACTGGGTGAGCGGGATGAACACCTTGCCTGACCACGACTGGATGCGGCCATGCCCTGCATCGCGCGAAGCGGCCGCGCGGGCGAGCAGCGTGGGCAGGGGCGCGGAAAGTTCTTCCATCCAGGCAGCCGCGCTATTGTCCAAGGCCGGTCCTCTCCGAGCGGCCCCGGATGGGCCGATTGTCGCTGGTAATCCCGCTAGGCCGGGTTCGGTGCGCGGTCCATTATCTAATCCGGGTGAACCGATACTTTTTGCGTCTGGCATATCCGGCTTTCTGTTTCCGCAAGGTGGGCAGGGTCGCGGGGAAGTCAATCCGTTGCAGCGGTCCGGGGGGGGCTCGCGAGAGGGGTTCATGGCGCCTGATATCGATTTTATGCTACTGACATCACATGAATTTTTAAGCTTTCGGTAAAGGTTGGACAGGATAGTGGGGCGCGCGCTGTGGGAAGCGGCGCAGCCAGGGGGTCGCAAGATGATGAAGCTCGCGCGCGAATTCGATTCGCACGACGTTGCCGGGCGCGGCGACGCGTTCCAGGAGCGCCGCGCCACGCCGCGGGTCACCGTGATGATCCGTCCGGCCAAGCTGATCGCGGACGACCGCGAGTTCCTGTGCGTGGTGCGCGACCTGTCGGACAGCGGGCTCAAGCTGCGCCTGTTCCATGCCTTGCCCGATCACGAACGCCTGACGATCGAATTCGAGAGTGGCGAGCGCCATGCCATCCGGATGATCTGGCAGGCAGACGAACTGGTGGGCTGCGGCTTCGTCGATGACGTGGACCTGCCGCGCCTGATTGCCGCCCACGAGGGGCCGTATCCGCGCCGCCAGCCGCGCCTCCAGATAGCGCTCGACGCCGTGCTGTGCACCGGCGGGCTGCGGACGCCGATCACCCTGCGCGACCTGTCGCAGCGCGGCGCGGCGATCGACTGCCCGGGGTGGCTGATGATCGACGAACTGGTGCGGATCGAGTGCGAAGTGCTTCCCACGATCCATGCCAAGATCCGCTGGCGCCGGCCCCCGCGCTATGGGGTGGTGTTCGAGCA
This sequence comes from Novosphingobium bradum, assembly GCF_042646485.1. Taxonomy (NCBI): domain Bacteria; kingdom Pseudomonadati; phylum Pseudomonadota; class Alphaproteobacteria; order Sphingomonadales; family Sphingomonadaceae; genus Novosphingobium; species Novosphingobium bradum. The sequence goes on from NZ_JBHRTQ010000007.1 coordinate 153,809, forward strand.
GACCTTCCGGCTGGAGGAACTGGCCCTGGCCTGTGCCCGGATTTCGGCGGCCTGACGGTCTAGCTGGCCGTGGGGCGCGGCGCGGCGGCGAAGGGGGCCACGCCGCCCAGGATCAGGCGAACAAGGTCGGCCTGTCCGCGGGCGCCGGTCTTGGCATAGATGCGTTTGGAATAGTTGCGCGCGGTCTCGGGGGTGAGGCCCAGCGCCACCCCGGCCGGGACCAGCGCCGCGCCGCGGCTGAGCGCGACGGCAAGATCGCCTTCTTTCGCGGACAGGCCGTATAGCCCGATCAACGCGTGGGCGAGGGCAGCATCATCGTCAACCGGCGCCCGGCTGAGCGCGACGATGCCGTGGGGCAAGGTCATGGCCGCCGCGCTCGCCGGGGCCGAGCGCAGCAGCACAGCCTCGCTCGCAGGGCCGGTTCCGGGCAGGACGGCGTGACGGTCGGTGCCCGAGGTGACCGCGGCCAGGGCGTCGGCCAGCGGCTGCCCGGCCCGACTGGCCAGGCGCAGCCGGGTCCCCGGCTCGGCCCCGGGTAGGCCGGGCCGCGACCGGTCGGCCACCACGACCTGGCCGCCGGCATCGAGCAGGGCCTGGCTGACGCCCAGCGCGGCGAGGGCGTCTTCGGCCATTTCGGCCCGGCGGCGCAGGGTGTCGAGCTCGCGGCCGAGTTGCAGCGCCGTGGCGATATGCGGGCCGAGGCCGGACAGGAGCGCGCCGTCGGCGGCAGTGAAATCGCGGGTGGCGTGTTCGATCACCACCAGGGCCTCGGCCGAAGCGCCGGCGGGCACCTGCATGGCGCGGGCAAAGCCGATGCCGGCGGCCGAGAGCTGCGCGCCGGCCCGATCGCGGCTTTCGCCGCCAAGCATATCCAGCACTTCGTCAAGCGTGTAGACGCGCAAGGGGCGCAGCACGGCGCCAAGAAACCGGGGGTCCAGCCGGGGGGCGACCGGTGGCAGGGCCGGGCTGAAGGCCGTGCCGCGGAACCAGCAATCGAGCGTCATCTCGGCAGGGCCGCGCAGCAGCAGGCCGGCCCGCTCGGCTCCGGTGCGGGCGGCGAGGCGGCGGGTGAATTCCTGCCAGGGCGGCTGTTCGAGCAGGCCGGCATGGAGCGGGACCAGCAGATCGCGTTCGTCGCTGGGGGCGAGGGTCATACCGCTTGCTCCCATATGGGGGCATCGCTGTCAATCGAACCGAGTCATCACGCCGCCATACCGCAGGCCAGAGGATATGCGATGAGCAGTGCAATCGGCAGGAAAAGCCTGACCCACCTTGAGCGTCTCGAGGCGGAAGCCATTCATATCATTCGTGAAGTGGTTGCAGAGGCGGAGCGTCCGGTAATGCTCTACTCGGTCGGCAAGGACAGTGCGGTGATGCTGCACCTGGCGCGCAAGGCCTTCTATCCCAGCCCGCCGCCGTTTCCGCTGCTCCACGTGGACACGACCTGGAAGTTCCAGGAAATGTACAAGCTGCGCGACAGGATGGCCGAGCTTTCGGGCATGGAACTGCTGGTCTACCACAACCCCGAGGCGATGGAGCGCGGGATCAACCCGTTCGACCACGGCGCCCTCCACACCGATATGTGGAAGACCGAAGGCCTGAAGCAGGCGCTCGACAAGTGGCAGTTCGATGCCGCTTTCGGTGGCGCGCGCCGCGACGAGGAGAAGAGCCGCGCCAAGGAGCGCATCTTCAGCTTCCGCACGGCCAGCCACGGCTGGGACCCGAAGAACCAGCGCCCCGAGCTGTGGAACCTCTACAACGCCCGCAAGAACAAGGGCGAATCGATCCGCGTCTTCCCGATCTCGAACTGGACCGAGCTGGACGTGTGGCAATATATCCACTTGAACGACATCCCGATCGTCCCGCTCTACTTCGCAGCCAGGCGCCCGACCGTGGAGCGCGACGGGATGCTGCTGATGGTCGACGATGACCGTTTCCCGCTGAAGCCCGGCGAGGTTCCGGTGGAACGCTCGATCCGCTTCCGCACCCTTGGCTGCTACCCGCTGACCGGCGCGGTGGAGAGCGAGGCCAGGACCTTGCCAGAGGTGATCCAGGAAACCCTGCTAACCACCACCTCCGAGCGCCAGGGCCGCGCGATCGACAAGGACGCCGGCGGCGCCGGCATGGAAGTGAAGAAGCAGCAGGGGTATTTCTGACGGTCCCAGCAGGCCGTCACCCCAGCGCAGGCTGGGGTCTTTTGCCCCAGGTTGGATGCTATCGAGGGAGATCCCAGCCTACGCTGGGATGACGAATATGAGCGACGACACCACCACCGATCCCGTCTATGTCACCGATGCCCTCATCGCCGAGGATATCGACGCCTATCTCGAAACCCACCAGCACAAGACCATGCTGCGCTTCATCACTTGCGGGTCGGTGGACGACGGCAAGTCGACCCTGATCGGGCGGCTGCTCTATGACAGCAAGATGATCTTCGAGGACCAGCTGGACGCGCTCCAGTCGGATTCGAAGAAGGTGGGCACGCAAGGACAGGAGATCGACTTCGCCCTGCTGGTCGACGGCCTGGCCGCCGAGCGCGAGCAGGGGATCACGATCGACGTGGCCTATCGCTTCTTCAACACCGAGAAGCGCAAGTTCATCGTCGCCGACTGCCCCGGCCACGAGCAGTACACCCGCAACATGGTGACCGGCGCCTCCACCGCCGACCTGGCCGTGATCCTGATCGATGCGCGCAAGGGCGTGCTGGTCCAGACCCGGCGCCATTCCTACCTGTGCCACCTGATCGGGATCAGGAACCTGGTGCTGGCGGTCAACAAGATGGATCTGGTCGACTACAGCCAGGAGGTCTTCGACAGCATCGTGGCCGACTATGCCGAGTTCGCGAAGTCGATCGGGATCGAGAGCTTTACCGCCATGCCGATTTCCGGCTTCAAGGGCGACAACATCACCACCCGCTCGGCCAATACGCCGTGGTACTCCGGTCCGACGCTGGTCGATCACCTGGAGACGGTGGAGGTCAACTCGGCGCGCGACGCGGAGAAGCCCTTCCGCCTGCCGGTGCAGTGGGTGAACCGGCCGAACCTCGATTTTCGCGGTTTTTCGGGCCTGATCGCAACCGGCTCGGTCAAGCCGGGCGATGCGGTGCGGGTGCTGCCTTCTGGCAAGACCAGTACGGTGACCCGGATCGTGACCATGCCTGCGCCGGGCGCGGCCCCGGGGGATGGCGATCTCGACGAGGCGGTGGCCGGCCAGTCGGTCACGGTCTGCTTTGCCGACGAGATCGACTGCTCGCGCGGGAACGTGATTTCCATCGCCGACAATCCGCCCGAAGTGGCCGACCAGTTCGAGGCGACGCTGGTCTGGCTCAACGACGAGGCCATGCACGTGGGCCGCAGCTACTGGCTGAAGCTGGGGGCGCAGACCGTTTCGGCCACGGTCCAGCAGCCGAAATATGCGGTCAACGTCAACACGATGGAGCACATCGCGGTCAAGACGCTGGATCTCAACGCCATCGGCGTGGCCGAGCTGGCGACCGACAAGCCGATCGTGTTCGAGGCCTATGTTCAGAACCGCAGCCTGGGCGGGTTCATCCTGATCGACAAGCTGACCAATGCCACCGTGGCGGCAGGAATGCTGCACTTCTCGCTGCGCCGTTCGCAGAACGTCCACTGGCAGGCGCTCGACATCGGCCGCGAGGCCCATGCCAATCTCAAGAACCAGAAGCCGGCGGTGCTGTGGTTCACCGGCCTGTCGGGTTCGGGCAAGAGCACGATCGCCAACCTGGTCGAGAAGAAGCTGCACCGGATGAACCGGCACACCTTCCTGCTCGATGGCGACAACGTGCGCCATGGCCTCAACAAGGACCTGGGCTTCACCGAGGCCGACCGGATCGAGAACATCCGCCGCGTGGGCGAGGTGGCCCGGCTGATGACCGATGCCGGGCTGATCGTCATCACCGCCTTCATCAGTCCGTTCCGGGCCGAGCGCGAGATGGTGCGCGCCCTCGTTCCCGAGGGCGAGTTCTTCGAGGTGTTCATCGACACGCCGCTCACCGTGGCCGAGGAGCGCGACGTGAAGGGGCTCTACAAGAAGGCCCGGTCCGGGCAGCTCAAGAATTTCACCGGGATCGACAGCCCCTATGAGGCGCCGGTGAACCCCGAGGTCTATATCGACACCACCCGGATCACGCCCGAGGACGCGGCCAACCTGATCGTCGACACCCTGCTGGGAGACGCATGATGAGCCAGGATGCCGCGCCGACCAGTCCCACGGCCATGACCGACGCGGAGCTTGCCGCTCACCTCGCCGAAGTGGCGGGGCGGCTCCTGCTCGAAGTGCGCGCCTCGGGGGTGCTCAGCCTCAAGGCGCTGGGCAAGGCCGGCGATGCCACGGCCAACCAGTTCCTGGTCCACGCCCTGCGCGAGCAGCGGCCCGACGACGGGTTGCTCTCGGAAGAGGAGAAGGACAATCCCGAGCGGCTCGCCAAGGGCCGGGTGTGGATCGTCGATCCGGTGGATGGCACCCGCGAATATGGCGAGGAGCGCAGCGACTGGGCGGTGCACGTGGGCCTGGCGATCGATGGCGTGGCGAGCGTGGGCGCGGTGGCCCTGCCGGGCGCCGGCGTGGTGTTGCGGACCGATGCCCCGGGCACGGTCCCGCCGGCGCCCGAACGCCTGCGGATGGTGGTCAGCCGCACCCGCCCGGCGCGCGAGGCCACAGAGGTGGCCGCGCGGATCGGGGCGGAGCTGGTGCCGATGGGTTCGGCCGGGGCCAAGGCCATGGCCGTGGTGCGCGGCGAGGCCGACATCTACCTGCATTCGGGCGGGCAGTATGAGTGGGATAGCTGCGCTCCGGTGGCCGTGGCCCTTGCCCACGGCCTGCACTGCTCACGGATCGACGGCCGGGAACTGGTCTACAACCAGGCCGATGTCTATATGCCCGACCTGCTGATCTGCCGGAAGGAACACGCCGAGCTGGTCCTGGGGCAGGTGGCGGCGGTCGGCGGGTGAACCGGCGACCTTGACCCTGGCCGGGGGCTGCCGGTGACGGTCAGTCCAGGCTGGCGAAGCCGCCGTACTGGCCGCGGAAGAACAGCATCGGATCGGCATCGCGGCGCGCTTCGAGGCCCAGCACCCGGCCCAGCACCATCCAGTGGTCGCCCGCTTCGGTCACCGATTCGAGGCGGCATTCGATCGACACCGTGGCGCCTGCGAGGACCGGCAGGTTATGGGCCGAAAGCTCGTATTCGATGCCGGCGAACTTGTCCGGCCCCGGGCGGGCGATCTGGCGGCACAGCTCGGTCTGGTCGCTGGCAAGGACGTTGACGCAGAAATGCCCGGCCCTGGCGATCAGCGGCCAGGAGCTGGAGCCCTTGTCGGGAAAGAAGCCGACCAGCGGCGGATCGAGCGAGACCGACGAGAACGAGCCGACAACGAGGCCGCAGGGTTTGCCATCCTCGCCCATGGCGGTGATGACGCAGACCCCGGTGGGATAGTAGCCCAGCACCTGGCGGAACGTTGCCGCCTCGATCGCCATCTCGCTCATCAATCCTCCATCGGCCTGTTTGAACCTGCCATGGGCAAAGCCCGGCGGCGAGGCAAGAGGACTTGTGGGGGAGGTGCTTGCCAAGCGCGCGATCCCGGTGCAGGGCCGCCGGCAACAGACCTGTTTTCACGAGGGAAGCACGATGGACTACGAGACGATCCTGGTCGAGCAGAAGGGCGCCGTCACCCTGGTGACGATCAATCGCCCGCAGGCGCTCAACGCCCTCAATTCGCAGGTCCTGGCCGACCTGATCCATGCCTTCGCCGTGTTCGAGGCCGATCCGGCCCAGCGCTGCGCGGTGCTGACCGGTTCGGGCGACAAGGCCTTCGCCGCCGGCGCCGATATCAAGGAAATGGCCGACAAGCCCGGCGCCGATTTCTACGCGCAGGATTTCTTCGCCGACTGGACGAGCAAGCTGGTCAAGGCCACCCGCAAGCCGTGGATCGCGGCGGTCAATGGTTTTGCGCTGGGCGGCGGGTGCGAAGTGGCGATGATGGCCGATTTCATCATCGCGGCCGATACGGCCAGGTTCGGCCAGCCGGAGATCAAGCTGGGCGTGGCGCCGGGCATGGGCGGCTCGCAGCGCCTGACCCGCGCGGTGGGCAAGGCGAAGGCGATGGATATGTGCCTGACCGGACGGATGATGGACGCCGCCGAGGCCGAGCGCGGCGGGCTGGTCAGCCGGGTGGTGCCGCTGGCCGATCTCGTGGCCGAGGCGCTCAAGGCCGCCGAGGCGATCGCCGCCATGCCGCCGCTGGCCGCCCTGGCCAACAAGGAACTGGTCAACGCCGCCTTCGAGACCACGCTCGACCAAGGCCTGCTGCACGAACGCCGCGTGTTCCAGATCCTGGCCGCCACGGCCGACAAGGCCGAGGGCATGGCCGCCTTCGTGGAAAAGCGCGCGGGCGTCTGGCAGGGCCGCTGATCCCGGCGCGGGTTGGCCGGGCCGGTGGCGCCTAGCGCCCGATCGGCTCGGCCAGGCCGACCAGTTTCCAGCCGTTTCCGCGCCGGCGCAGGAAATAGCTGCATCCCCGGGGGAACGGAATTTCCTCCGGAGCGAGTTCGCTTCCATCCTCGCGCAGGCGGGTGAAGGCGATGGTCAGCATGGCGCCGTCCTCACCCATCGCGAACTTGCTGGTGCCGTCGATCCGGGTCGTGGCCCAGGTTGATCGGGCAAAGCGTTCGAACAGGCCGCTGAAAAAGCCGGCATCCTCGATCTGCCGGATGCCGGCGGAATCGGCGAGCAGCAACGGGAACTCGCAAAGCGCTCCCAGCGCCGCCAGGTCGCGCGCGGTGAAGGCCCGGCCGTAGTCGCTGTAGAAGCGGTCGATGTCGTCCTGAAGTTCGGTCGCGGGCAAGATCCCGGGCTCCTCAACGCAAATGGCCGGACGGCCGTGGGCCGCAAATCAGGTGCCCTTCGGCCCCCGGCTGCTGGCGCGTTCGACCAGGCGGACGGGGACGCGGCGCTCCGGGCTGGGGCGGCCGGCGATCTGCTTGAGCAACTTGTCCACCAGCATGGTCCCGGCCGACTGGAAATCGGGTTCCAGCGTGGTCAGCGGCGGGATCGCATAGGCGCCCGAACGGATGCCGTCGAAACCGACCACGCCGACCTGGTCGGGGACGGTGATGCCGCGCTCGTGCAGTTCGAGCAGCACGCCGAGCGCGATCTGGTCGCTGCACACGAAGATTGCGTCAAACGGCACGCCGCCGGCGATGAGATCGGCCACGGCCTTGCGGCCCTGGTCTTCGCGGGCGAGACGCTCGTCGATCTGGACGTCGCGCGGGGTCAGGCCTTCCTCGCCCATGCGTTCGGCATAGCCAACCCAGCGCTCGGTGAACTGGCGCTGGGGCGAGCCGTCCGAGGTGATGCACACGATGTCGCGGTAGCCGGCATCGATCAGGTGGCCGGTGGCCAGGCGCGCGCCCTGGTGATTGTCGGACCGGATCCAGTCCAGGTCGTCGAACGGGGAACCCCAGTAGCAGACGTGGGCGCCATCTTCGCCCAGTTCCCGGTAATAGTCCCAGGCGGCGCGATTGGCGGTGGTGCCGATGACGATCAGGCCATCGGCCTTGCGCTGTTCCTCGTAGCGGCCGGCCAGGGTATCGGGCCGGGCCTGGAACGAGACGATGGTTTCGTGCCCGCGGTTGGAGGCGGCGGCGCAGATAGCCCCCAGCAGCGAGAAGTAGAACGGGTTGACGTCGGCGTGGTCTTCCTCCTCGCGGCTGATGACCACGACCGCGATGGTGCCGGTGCGCCCGGTTCGCAGGCGCGCGGCGTTCTCATCGACGTAGTAGTTCAGCTGGCGGGCCGCCTCGACCACGCGGGTGCGGGTGGGTTCGCTGACCACCGGATCGCCCGCGAGGGCGCGCGACACGGTCGACTGGCTGACCCCGGCCAGCGCCGCCACGTCGAACGATGTTATCCGGTGCCCACGCAACGCCTTTGCCATCCCTTGTGACCCGCTCCGGCTTTTCGGCGCTTGGGGGGCGAATGTAAAGGGTTGGGGAGGGGGAGGATCAGAGGCCGAGGATGTGCTGGCCGAGGATAACCAGCAGCTTGGTGTCGATCGCATCGCCCAGCGCGCGGCGCGCGGCGACGAAGGCGGGCAGTTCGGTGAGCGGGATGCGGTGGACGGTGATGTTCTCGCCCTCGGTGCCGCCGCCGGCGCCGACTTGCGTCAGGCCGTGGGCGCGGATCAGGGTGTAGCTTTCGCTGACCATGCCGGGCGAGGACCAGAATTCGCCGATCACCTCGAGGCGCTGGGCCTGGTAGCCGGTTTCCTCCTCCAGTTCGCGGGCGGCGGCGACAAGATCGTCCTCGCCCGCCAGGTGATCGTGATCGCCGATCAGGCCGGCCGGAAGCTCGATGCACGAGCGGCCCAGCGGCACGCGGTATTGCTCGACGAGGATGACGTGATCGTGTTCGTCGACCGCCAGGATCACCGCGGCGCGGATCCCGCGCGAGCGCGAGACATATTCCCAGGTGCCGCGCACCTTGGTGGTGATGAACCGGCCGGTCCAGACGACCTGCTCGGGGGCTTGCGATGAATCAGTCACTCATACCTCGATCAGGCGGTCAGGCAGTTCGTTGCGGTCGTCCTCGGCGCGGGGGAGGTGCTGGGCGAGCACCGCGCCGACCCGCTCGATCGCTGCAATGAGGCCATCGGCCATCTGCCCGTCCTTGAGCCGCGCGAGCATCGCGGCCAGCGCCTCGCCCCACAGGTCGGCGCTGACCTTGCTGGCGATGGCCTGGTCGGCGAGGATCTCGGCGCGGTGTTCGGCGAGGCTGAGGTAGATCAGGATGCCGGTGCGCCCGGTGGTGCGCCGTTCCGCGCCCACGCGGAAGGCGGCCAGCGCGCGGGCATGGACCCGGGCGTGGCGGATCGGGCCGGGGACGAAGGCGAGGCGCAAGGGGCGCCAGAGCAGAATCGCCCAGGTGGCGCCGAACTTCAGCGCGGCGACCAGCGCGGCCAGGCCGATGATGCCGCCCGGCGTCCAGTGGCGCGCCCAGGTGCCGGTCAGGCGATCGACCAGGGCGAGGTAGACATCGGGCGCCCAGGCGAGCGCCAGCAGGGCGGCGAGCGCGACAAGCGCCGACCAGGCCAGCGCCACGTCGGCATAGTCGTCGGAGCGGGCGGCGAGGATGGTGACGATCTCGCCCGAGGTGTTGCCCTCGGCGGTGGAAACGGCCGCCGCCACCCGGGCGCGGTCGGCATCGGTCATCGGGGAAAGCTTGGCCATGCGCGCTTCTCCTACCAGCTGCCCGACGAACCGCCGCCGCCGAAGCTGCCCCCGCCGCCCGAGAATCCGCCGCCGCCGCCAAAGCCGCCGCCGCCCCAGCCGTCGCCGCTTCCTCGGCTCATGTGGCTGAGCGCGTCGAACACGATCAGGGGGCCAAGGCCCGAGCCGCCGGCATAGCGCCGGCCGCCGAAGCCGCGGCGCAGCGCCGGCAGGACGAAGAACAGCACGAACACGATGATGAAGAACACCGTGCCCGGATCCACCCCGGTGGCGCGCGGCGCGGCGGCGCGGGCATTGGCCTGGGCCGCGATCTTCTGCGCTTCTTCCGGCGGCAGGGTGAGCTGCTGGATGATCGCATCGGCCCCGGCCTCGATCCCGCCGGGCAGGTCGCCGGCCTTGAACCGGGGGACCACCTGCTGCTGGATGATCAGCGAGGAAAGGCCATCGGTCAGCGTGCCTTCAAGGCCATAGCCGACCTCGATCCGCACCTTGCGTTCCTTCGGGGCGACGATGAGCAGGGCGCCGGTATTCCGGTCCTTCTCGCCGATGCCCCAGTTCCGGCCGAGCTGGTAACCATAGTCGGCGATGTCGTAGCCCTGGAGATCGGCCAGGGTGACGATCACCAGCTGGCGGTGGGACTGGGCTTCGAGCGCGGCCAGCTTCTGGTCGAGCCGTGCTTCCTCGTCGGGCGGGATGACATTGGCGGCATCGACCACCCGGCCGGTGAGCTGGGGGAAGCTGGGCTGGGCATGGGCGACCAGCGGCGCCAGCAGGGCCAGCGCCGTCAGCCAGAACAGGAACAGGCTGCGCGATATCCGCGCGGGCATGGCCTTGGGTCCTTACAGCTTGCCTTCGAGGCTGGGGGCCACTTCCGCGCCGGGGGTGACCGCCTGGTAGGGGACCATCGGCTTGGCGCCGTAGATCACCTTGGCGGCCATGACCGAGGGGAAGGTGCGGATCGTGGTGTTATAGTCCTGCACCGCGCCATTATAATCGCGCAGGGCAACCCGGATGCGGTTTTCCTGCCCTTCGAGCTGGCTCTGCAGCATCTGGTAATTGGTGATCGACTTCAGATCGGGATAGGCTTCGGCATTGGCGAGCAGGCGCCCGAACCCGCCGAGCGAGGCGGAAAGCTGGTTCTGCGCGTCCTGGAAGGCCTTCATCTTGGCCGGATCGGTGAGGTCGCCGGGGGTGACCTGGATCGAGGTGGCCTTGGCGCGGGCCTCGGTCACGCCGACCAGGATGCCCTTTTCCTGTTCGGCCGCGCCCTTGGCCACGGCGGCCAGGTTGGGGATCAGGTTGGCGCGTTCCTGGAAGGCGGCCTGGACATCGGCCCACTTGGCCTTGGCGGCTTCCTCCGCCGTGGGGACCGCATTGATCCCGCAACCGGAAAGCATGAGGCTGGCAGCGATGACGGGTGCGGCAAGCTTGAGGCGGTATGCAGGCACGGGTGATCCCTCCACTGCGGCCGCCGGGGGCGGGCCGATGCGCCGAACATAGTGCGCGGCCCGCGCGGTTCAAGCGCGACGATCATGCGGGCACGATTGCGCCGGTGCGATTTTGCGGGCAGAACTGCCGGCCAAGGGTCTGGCGCACAATATCCTGCAATAAAGGGGAACGGATATGCTTTCCGAATTCAAGGCCTTCATCGCACGCGGCAATGTCCTTGATCTCGCGGTCGGCGTGATCATCGGCGCGGCCTTCGGCAAGATCGTCAGTTCGCTGACCGACGACGTGATCATGCCGGCGATCTCCACGCTGACCGGCGGGATCGATTTCTCGCAGAAATACGTGCTGCTGGGCGCCATCCCGGCCGACTACAAGGGCGAGATGACCTATGCCGCGCTCAAGGCCGCCGGCGTCGCCATGCTGGGCTACGGCGCCTTCATCACCGCGATCATCAACTTCCTGATCCTGGCCTTCGCGATCTTCCTGATCGTGCGCCAGGCCAACAAGCTGATGCCGCCCCCCGCCGCCGCCCCCGTCGGGCCGAGCGAGGTGGAACTGCTGGCCGAAATCCGCGACGCGCTGAAGAAGTGAGCACCTGATCCTCCCCATGCATGGGGAGGATATTTGGCGCGCCCCTTTTCATCCGGGCATCGGCCCCCTATATCCGCCGTCGCCGGCTTCGGTCGGCTATGGTGATAAATTGCGGCGTGCAATAGGCGCAGCGGACCCGGGGGCGGTACCCGGCGGCTCCACCATCCTTTCCGTGTCCGGCTTCGGTCGGGGCGGAAAAGTTGACGGGGCCGAACTAGGATCGACGTGTGTTGAAAAGCGCAGTTTTCACCCGGGCTGAGTAACCCGTTCAAGGCTCAAAACTCACAAGTGCCAACGACAACGACGCACTTGCTCTTGCCGCGTAATTCTAGGGCCTAACGGCCTGAAGTTACAAAGCCAGAACGCGGTTGAACCCACCGGGCAACAGAAGGGAATTCAGCGGCTGGGGACGAGCCGGGCAACAGAATCGTCCCACCTTTCCCGCACTGCGATAGCGCGCCGCCGCTGCCGATTTCCTCCCGGAATGCGCGCGCGTGCCGGCGCCCTGGTCGTCAGAATGTTCAGAATGTCTCGATGTCGCGGCGCAGCTTCTCGGCCTTTTCGTATTTCAGGCAATCGAGAATCTTGGCGCCGGCCATGAACACCGCGCCGGTGGTGGCCAGGAACAGGAGCTTGCCGCCAAAGCCCGGATACTGCTGGAGATAGTGCGCGCCGCGCGCCGTGGCGCCGAGCGCCAGGGCATAGATGATCAGGAACGCCTCGATACGGGTCTTGATCATGAAAAGGCGGCCGATCCTGTGCAACATATCCTGACCCGGTTCCCGTTGGCCCTGCGGATTACCCCGCATGGGGTTTGTTACCGATAGGCAACGATCATGCCATGTGCCGCGTTCCGGGGGAAGCGGTGGTTAACAGCCTGGAAAGTGTAAGTGTGGCCGACGCGGCGGCCTGGTGGGGCAGGTCCCGTTCCACCACCCCGCGATTGGTCCCCCTCCGCGCGGGCGGCGCTGATCAGGCGGTCAGTTCTCGGGCTACGGCCACGAATTCATCCACGCTCAGCGTTTCGGCGCGGCGGGCGGGATCGATCCCCAGGGTGGCCAGCGCGTCGAGCGCGCCGGGGAGTCCCTTGAGGCTCTGGCGCAGCATCTTGCGGCGCTGGCCGAAGGCGGCCTCGGTGACTCGTTCGAGCATCCGCGCCGAAACGCCGGCCGGCGCCTCGGCCGGTTCGACGTGGACGATCGCGCTCATCACCTTGGGCGGCGGGGTGAAGGCGCTGCGGTGAACCTTCATCGCCAGCTTCGGCTTGCTGCGCCACTGGGCCAGCACGGCAAGGCGGCCATAGGCGTCGGTCCCCGGCTCGGCGACGATGCGATTGGCGACTTCAAGCTGGAACATCAGGGTGAGCGAGGACCACGCCGGCGGCCAGGCCTCGCCCGAGAGCCAGCCGGTGAACAGGGCCGTGCCGACATTGTAGGGCAGGTTGGCCACAATCGCCCAGGGCTCGGCAAACAGCGCCGCGTGATCGAGCTTGAGCGCATCGCCCTCGATCACCGTGAGCTGGCCGGGAAAGGCCTCGGCCAGTTCGGCAAGGGCCGGCAGGCAGCGGCGGTCCATCTCGATCGCGGTGACGCGGGCGCCGGCGCGCAGCAGGGCGCGGGTGAGGCCGCCGGGGCCGGGGCCGACTTCCAGCACCGGCCGGTCCTTCAGGGTGCCCGGAATGGCCGCGATACGGGCGAGCAGTTGTTCGTCGAACAGGAAGTTCTGGCCCAGCGCCTTGCTGGCCGAAAGGCCATGGGCGGCGATGACCTCGCGCAAGGGCGGCAACTGGGTCTGCCCGGTCATGCGGCCAATTCCCGGCGGCCGGCGCAGTCCCCGGCCATGCGGATCGCGGCGATGGTGGCGCCGGGGTGGGCCTCGGCCTTGCCGGCGATGGCGAAGGCGGTGCCATGATCGGCCGAGGTCCGCACGATCGGCAGGCCGAGGGTGATGTTGACCCCGGAATCGAAATCGAGCGCTTTCAGGGGAATGAGCGCCTGGTCATGATACATACACAGGGCGGCATCGAACGATGCGCGGTTGTGCGGCGCGAACAGGGCGTCGGCCGGGTGGGGGCCGCTGGCATCGATTCCGGCCTCGCGCAGGGCGGCGATGGCCGGCGCGATGATCGCGCGATCCTCCTCGCCCATGCGGCCATCCTCGCCGGCATGGGGATTGAGCGCGGCGATGGCCAGGCGCGGATGGGCCAGGCCGAAATCGCGGCGCAGCGCGGCGGCGACGATCCGGGCCTTGCGCTCTATCAGCTCGCGGGTGACCAGGCCGGGGACTTGGGCGAGAGCGACATGGACCGTGAGCGGGACGGTTCGCAGCGAGGGGCCGGCCAGCATCATCACCGCGTTCCCGGCGCTCACCCCGCAGGCAGCGGCGACGAATTCGGTCTGCCCCGGGTGGGTGAAGCCCACTTCGGCCAGGCGGCTCTTGGCGATCGGGCCGGTGACGAGGCCGCCGGCCTCGCCGCTCACCGCAAGCTGCGCGGCGCGGGTCAGCGAGGCGAGGGCGAGGATCGCGCCCTGGCGCGAGGGTTGGCCCGGGTCATAGGGGCCGTCATCGTCGCCAAGCACCGGCAAGGCCTCGGCGAAGGCGGTGCCAGCCTCGGCCGGATCGGCCACGTGGCGGATCGGAACGTCCAGCCCGCGCCGGGCCGCGGCGGCGGCCAGCAGGCCGGCTCCGCCCACGGCGAAGAACGGCGGCAGGTGATGCACCTCGCGCGCCGCCCAGGCCGTGGCCAGCAGTTCCGGGCCGATGCCGGCGGGATCGCCGAGCGAGACCGCCAGGGGCTTGGCCATCGGCGCGGCCTTCAGTTGTAGTCGATGACCGCGTCGCGGCGCAGGTCGCGCAGGTAGGCCTGGGCGCGCTTGTTCACCCGGTCATCCTCGATCTGGCTCATCATCTGCTCGAAGGTGGGGCCGCTATCGACCTTGGGATCATCGCGCCCGCACAGCATCAGCACGCGCACGCCATCCTTGATCGTGCCGAACGGCGGCGAGGTTTCGCCCAGTGACAGCGCGAGCAGGGCATCCTGGAGCTGGGCCGGCAGGTCGCGGGCGCGGACCTGGTCGTTGGTGACGACCTGGGCGCCGAGCTGCTGGGCCACGGCATCGACATTGCCGCAGCCGCGCGCGTTCTTCATGGCCGTGGCAAATTCGCCGGCGCGCTTGGTGGCCTGGGCCTCGGTGGTGCCGGCGGGGAAATCGATCGAGATCTGCTTGAGTGCGAGCAGCGCATCGCGCGGATCGGCGGTAAGCACCTGGCGCTTGTCGATCAGGTAGAGGATCGAGAAGCCGCCGCTGGTTTCCACCGGGCCGACCAACTGGCCGTTTTGCAGGCCTTGCGCGGCGGTGGCCAGCTCGGTGGGCAACTGGGCCAGGCGAATCCAGCCCAGATCGCCGCCGACCGCCGCCGTGGAGGCCTGCGAATACTGGCGCGCATAGGCAACGAAGCTGCCGCCCTTCTGGAGCTGCTCGATGATCTTGCGGGCGTTTTCGGCCACCTGCGGGCGGGTTTCCGCCGTGGCGGCAAGGAAGATCTCGCCCAGGCGGTATTCCTCGGTGCCCTTGGCGGCCTTCATCCGGTCCATCATTTCGCGCACTTCGCCCTGGCTGACGTTGACGAAGGGCTGGACATTGCGCCGCAGGACCGCCTGCCAGGCCATCTCGCCGCGGATCTGGCGCTTGAGCGAGGCGGGCGAGGAGCCGATGCGGCCGAGGTAGGCGTCGAGCGCCTTGGGATCCTGGCGGAAGTTCTGCAGGGCCACCCGCTGGTAGGTCTGCTCGACCTCGTCATCGTCGACCTTGAGATCCTGGGCCTTGGCTTCCTGGATCTGGAGCGTTTCGTCGATCAGGTTTCGCAGGATCTGCAGGCGCAGGCGATCGATCTCCTCGGCCGAGGGCTTGGCCTGGTTGGCCGAGAGGACAAGGGCGAGGCGCTGCTCGACATCGGTGCCGGTGATGATGTCGCCATTGACGATGGCGGTGGCGCGGCGATGGTTGGGATCGTTCTTGCCGAAGATCTGCACGCCATCGGGAATGCTGATGGTCCCCTGGGAGTCAGCCGTCTGCGCCTCGGCCGCACCCGGGTTGGCGGACTGGGCGGCGGAAACCGTGGCCACGGCCGCCACGGACAGGCCGAGGACGATCTTGCGGAGGGTGGAAATGCGCGTGATTTTCTTCACCTTGGCGTCGTTCCTGTCTGCGGGGGCAAGGCCAGACCCCCCGGCCTGGCGCACCTGCTCCCGATTGCCCAGCGATTGCGGCGGAGCGGCTGAACCGGACCTGAGCATGGGCGCACGGTCGATAGCGGTTTTACCGGTGGGCGCAAACAGGAAGTGGGGGCTTATCGACCGCGGAACCCGCCGGCCCCGCCGCCCCTAGCGGAAACCGAGGTTCCGAAGCGCGAAATGGATCTGCACCGTATTGCCGCGGCCGGCATCGCCGGTGGCGATATAGTCGCGCCGCCAGGTGAGGGCGAGTTCGATGCAATCGTCGGAATAGGCCACGCCGACCCGGGTTCGGATCGGCTGGAATCCGTCCGACTTGTTGGTGGGATCCTCGGCGCGGTTGGTCAGGTTGATCACGCCCGATCCGAACACCGACCAGTTGCGGGCGAAGGCCACCCGCCCGGCCGCGCGCAGTTCCTCGCGGTCCTGGAGGTCTTCCACCTGGGTGATGTCGCGGTTGAGCCTGAGGTAGCCGATCTCGGCATAGGTGCGCGCGCTGCCGATCGTGGCGTCGATCTCGTTGCGGCGGATGGCGAGGTTGTCCTTGTCGAGCCGGTAGCGCCAGGTCAGCTTGACCACGTCGCGCAAGCGCACCTCGGTGCGGCCGACCACGTCGGACAGGCGATCGGCCAGGCCCGTGCCCGAGGGTACGATCGAGGCCTGGCTGGCAAGGCGGTAGGACTGGCCGAGGGTGGACTTGACCCGCCAGCCCGGCCGATCAAGCTGCCAGTCGAACCCGTAGGTCAGGCGCACGCCGTCTTCCACCCGGTCATAGCCGGGGAAGCGGTTGAGCGCGAAGAGGTTGGAATCCTCAAGATCGATCGCGCGCGAATCCTCGTTGGGCATGGCCAGGTTGTGGACCGGCGGGCTGGCCACCAGCTGGACGCGCGGGGTCAGCACCTGGGTGCCGCCGAAAGCCCGGCCGAACAGCGGCCATTTCACGTCGACCGCCCCGATCGCGATGGCCCGGCCCTGCCAGCCGGGATTGCCGCGATAGAGTGCGGTGGCGGTCAGCGCGTTCTGGTCGGAATGGTAGATATCGCCCCGGGCCAGCGCGGTCAGGCTGACCACCTGGCCGCCGCGCAGGATCTTCGTGAGGTCCCACTGGGCGCGGGCGAAGGCGCGCTGGGTATCCTGCCCGGCGGTGCGGGTGATGGCGAGGCTGTTGGCGGCAAGCTCGATCCGCCCGCCCAGCACCGGATCGGCCAGCCGCTTGCGCCAGTCGATCACCGGCAGCGCGACGGGGACCAGGCCCTGGCGGTCGCCCACTCGCATGGTCTGCGTGGCCCAGCCCGAGAGCGAGAAGTAGCTGTTCGGCCCGATCCGCTCCAGCTCGAAGGTGGAGCGCAGGCGATCGTCGCGGTTGATGTCGTAGCGGCGCAGGAAGGTGCGGTCGCTCGCCAGGCGCAGCGATGCGGTCACGCTCCATTCGGGGGTGAACTGGAAGCGCCCGTTGGCGGCGATATAGCCGCGGAAATCGGTGACCGACGAAGCGCCGGTCGTCGTGCCCGAAACCGAGGTGCGGCGGCTGCGGGTGGCATAGCCGGTCACCTGGAGCGCGCCTGCGTCGAGCAGGGCGCGGTAGCGGGCCGAGACCATCGGCAGGGCCTGGGTGAACAGGTAGCCGGTCACCGCCAGATCCTGGTTGGCGCCGAGCCGCTGGTACCAGGCATCGCTGATCTGGATGCCGTTGTTGGCGGTCACCTGGATGTCGGGGATGAGCAGGCCGTTGATCGGCCGCCCGTCGCTGGCGATGGCCAGGCCCGGCAGCGGCATCAGGGTGAGGCCGAAGATCTTGAGCCGCGCGCCGGTGAAATGGATCTCGCGCTTTTCGGGATCGTAGACCACGCGGCGGGCATTGACCTGCCAGGTGGGCTGGCGCGGACAGCCGTCTTCGTCCTCCACCGGGCAGCCGGAATAGGCCGCGCGCTCCAGCACGATCCGCCCCTGGGCATCGCGCCGGCCGGTGGCGGCGGCGAGCCGGCCCCCGTCGCGCAGGGCGATCAGCAGGTTCTGCATTGCCCCGGCCTTGAGCTCGTCGGTCAGCTCGACCCGGTCGGTGAAGATCTGGTTGCCGTTCTCGTCGACCAGGCGGATGTTGCCCGTGGCCTCGACCACGCCGGTCTTGCGGTTCCAGGTGACCCGGTCGGCCCGGACCGACTGCGGGCCGGACGGCCCGGATCGGCGCAGCACGACCGCGCCGGTGGCGGTGGCCACATCGCTGTTCCAGGCATAGGAGACTTCGCCGGCCTCGAAGGCGATCGGCGCATTGTCGGCCCCGGCATTGTCATCCCTGGCGGTGGACGGGGTATCGACGGCCGGCATGACAACCGGCGCCTGCGCGCGGGCCGGGGCGGCGAGCAGCAGCGCCAGCGCGGCCGCGCAACTGGCCCACAGCGAGCCGGGCAAAGGCCGCGCGCACCACGCCTGACCCCACCTGTCGCGCGGTCCGCTGTCCCGCGGGGCAGGGCTGGTGGCACGGGTCGGGGCAGGGAGCATGGCTTGCCTATCGCACCGCCGCGCCCTAACTGCAATCGGGCAAGCGGCGTAAAATAGGCCGCTGGTCCGCAAACCCTTTTCGCGGCCCTGTTTCGGGGCTCGCCCCGCCCGTTTTTCCGCCCGTTTCCCCGTCCGGAGTTTCCATGAAGATCACCTTCGCCGATCACGTGCCCGCCGAAGCGAAGCTGGTGGCCCATGTCTGCAACCAGGACAATTTGCCCCAGGGGCTGGAATCGGTGCTGGCGGCAGCGGCCCGGGCCTCGCGCTTTGCCGGCAAGACCGGTCAGGTGTTCGATGGTTTTGCCGAGCGCGGCGGCGCGGTGGTGCGCGTGGCGCTCGCCGGTGCCGGGGCGCCCGGGGCCGATCGCGCCGGCGCGCTTGAGAAGGCCGGCGCCGGGCTGACCGCGAAGTATCTCACCTCGGGCGAGACGGTCATGGTGCTGGATTTCACGGGCGCCGGGCTTTCGCCCCAGGAAGCGGCCGCGGTGCTGCTGGGCGCGCGGCTGCGCGGCTGGCGGCTCGATACCTATCGCACCCGCCTGAAGGAAGAACAGAAGCCCAGCCTGGCCGCGATCGTGGCGGTTGGCGCGCCGGACGGCACCGAGGCGGCCTGGGCGGTCGAAAGCGCGGTGGCCGAAGGGGTGGAGTTCACCCGCGAGCTGGTGACCGAACCGGCCAACGTGATCTATCCGGAAAGCTTCGTCGCCCGCTGCCAGGAACGGTTCGCCGGCACCGGGCTGGAACTGCGCGTTCTGGAAGAAGCCGAGATGGCCGCGCTGGGGATGAACGCCCTGCTCGGCGTGGCGCAAGGCTCGGTGCGCCCGCCGCGCCTGCTGGCGGCGGTGTGGCGCGGCGCTCCGAAAACCGACGCCGGCGATGCCCCGTTCACCGCCTTCGTCGGCAAGGGGGTGACTTTCGATTCCGGCGGCATTTCGATCAAGCCGGCCGCCGGCATGGAAGACATGAAGTGGGACATGGGCGGCGCCGGCGCCGTGGCCGGGACCATGCTGGCGCTGGCCCGGCGCGGCGCGAAGGCCAACGTGGTCGGCGTGGTTGGCCTGGTCGAGAATATGCCCGACGGCAAGGCCCAGCGCCCCGGCGACGTGGTCAGGACCATGTCGGGCCAGACGGTGGAAGTGATCAACACCGATGCCGAAGGCCGGCTGGTGCTGTGCGACGTGCTGACCTGGGTGCAGCGCGAATACCAGCCGGCGGCGATCGTCGATCTCGCCACGCTGACCGGCGCGATGATCGTCTCGCTCGGCCATGAGCAGGCCGGGCTGTTTTCCAATGACGATGCCCTGGCCGGCGCGCTCGATGCCGCGGGCAAGGCCAGCGGCGATCATCTGTGGCGGATGCCGATGGGGCCGGCCTACGACAAGATGATCGACAGTCCGATCGCCGACATGAAGAACTCCGGGTCGCGCTTCGGCGGCTCGATCACCGCGGCGCAGTTCCTCCTGCGCTATGTCGAGAAGGGCACGCCCTGGGCGCACCTCGACATTGCCGGCACGGTCTGGACCGACAAGCCCGGGCCAACCTGGGACAAGGGCGCCAGCGGCTTCGGCGTGCGCCTGCTCGATCGCTACGTGCGCGACCGGCTGAACGGCTGAGCCTGGCGGCAGGCGGGAGAGCGGGCGCCGTGCAGGTCGATTTCTACCAGGTCAGCCGGGATCCGGCCGAAGCCATCGTGGCCATGCTCGCGGAAAAGACTCTGGCCGGCGGCCAGCGCCTGCTGGTGGTGGCCTCCGGGGCCGAACGGCTGGAGGCGATCGGCCAGGCTCTGTGGAGCCGCGCCGGGCGCGGCGGCGAGCCCACCTTCATCGCCAATGGCCGCGCCGGCGCCGGGCACGAGGAGCGCCAGCCGGTGCTCCTGGCCGAAACGGTCGATCCGGCCAACGGCGCCCGCTTCGTCGCCCTGGCCGATGGCCTGTGGCGCGACGAGGCGGCCGACCCGGCCCGGTTCGACCGCGCCTTCCTGGTGTTCGATGCCGCCACGCTGGAGGCCGCCCGCGCCTGCTGGCGCAGCCTGGGCGAACGCGAGGGGCTGGAACGCAATTTCTGGAAGCAGGAAGGCGGCCGCTGGACCAGGGCCGGCTGAACACCGGCACCGGCGAACCGGGCCACGTTGCGTTTAAGGCATTGCCATGCCCGAAACGGCTGGCTAAAGCGCCGCCCTGCCCGGCAGCCAATCGGCCCACGGGTACGCCGCTTTAGCTCAGTCGGTAGAGCACATCATTCGTAATGATGGGGTCAGGTGTTCGAATCACCTAAGCGGCACCACCTTCCCAAAGCACTGCCCATCGGGACAAGGATTCGGTTTCCCGATGCGCGCAAGGGAAGCGGCACCATCCTGTGTCGATCATCAGCCGGACGAAGCACGGTTCTGCCCGGGTAAAATCCGCCAGCCCTGGGAAACGCCGCCGGCGCTGGCTAGGGTGGCAGAATATCCGTTCAATTTCATGCATTTGGAGCGGTAGCGGGAACCGCAAAATAGGACAAAAATGGCGATATTTAGCCATGTTTCCACCGGTAATTTTTGTAGATACCCCCAATCATACCCCCAAGTTCGTTGGATGGCGGCGAACATGGGCGACCAAACCCGGCGGTAAGCCCCGCGAAGGGCTACCCCTGCAAGAGCGGCAGCATTGGTCCCCGTGCCGTCTGTAATTTTCCACCCATGCCTACCCCCTTTCGCCGCATACCGGGGGGCTCGCGCGTTTACGTCCCCCTTCGCAAATTTTGTGGCCGCGTACCCGATATGGTGGTCGGCGATAACGCTGCTCAGATGTCGCTACTCGGGCGATTTTGTCGGGTTGGTTTGCCTACCTCTGGCGCGTGCCCACAGATTGAGGTAATATAATACCTCTGAATATGGTTAAAAGGTTCACCGATGCCCGCAACAGCCACGATCCCGAAGCCCAAGCGGCAGGGCAACTACAAGCCCGGCCCCGGTCGTCCGCCGGGCCGGAAGAACGACAAGACATTGGCGTTGGAAGCAGCCAGCCGCAAAGCGGCTGCTTCCATAAACGAGGGGTTCGAGGGCGATGCCCATGCCTTCCTGCAAGCGGTCTACCGCAACCCGGACGTGCCTCTGGAAATTCGGATCATGGCAGCGGGGCGGGCGCTGCGAGTTGAAAAGCCGGCCCTTGCTGCCTCGCACTCAGTGTCGGAAATCAACATCAACCTTGCGGAGCGACTGCAAACTGCGCGTTTGAGAGTTGCCGGACTGGCCAGTTCCGCCCGAACAGACAATTAGGCATCGTGCGCTCTTACAATCCTGAATCCTGCCTCCTGCAAACTGTTTAGTGCGCACTGGGCATCGAAGGTAGCAACGATATCAGGTAATTCAGACTGACGGTTTAGTCGGTCAGCCTCTTTCAGGCCTGCCGCGAGCGCAGCGAGTATTTTCATGTGATCTTCGGTTATCTTAGTCATCTTTTCCTCCATCATGCGAATTGGCGGCGATGGCCTCCACGCCTGCTTGCGTGTCGGGCGCGACACCTGCGACGGCTTTTGGGAGAGGGGCGGGGCAATATCGCGCCCATGCATCCTCAAAGCCGCGCCGGTCATAGAACCGGCCATCATGGTTTCGCCGGGATTGGATGCCGTAGGGGGCAAGCATCTTCGCAATCTGTTGCGTGTTCAGCCCGGTGCCGATGCTCATGCTCGCCCATGGCCCATCGGGTAGCTTTCGGAGCGCTGCCGCGAGTTTTTCGGGAGCGAGCGCGGCGACCTGCCCTTGTTCGAACACCAGCCGTATATCGCTCAGTAGCTGGACGCCTCGGGTTGCGTTCCCTGTTGCCTGAGGTGCGGAAATTCCGATAGCAGCAGCACGCGCCTTTTGCGGCCAGCCTTCGCCCACCAAATCAGCAATAGCGATCAGTGACCGCCAATTGTCCTGTGCGCGGTCATCCAGTTCGTCGGGAAGTTCCGGGTCCGCTTCGCGCAAGCCTTCGATGCAATCGGCAGCCCATCGCGCGCACCGGGATTTAAGGCTTACTGCCCATTCTAGCCGATCAGCGCGAAGTCGTTCCACCTTTTCATCTGTTCGCTTGCGCTTCATCTGGATCGAAATGCAACGGCTGGCGAGCGTGTCGGGTAGTTCGCCAATCCCGCAGAGAACTTTTGGGGACCAAACACGAAAAGCTTTTACCTCGTGTTCATCGCCATGACACCTGACGACATAGGCTTGGCTTCGCAGGTGGCCGTTGTTGAGCACGCCGACCAGCTCGCGGTTTTCCTTCAGGAAGGTATCGACCTCATCGACTAGCAGCGTCGGGCCGTGTGCCTCAATCACCCTGAACATCGCGGCGGCTGAGATGGAACCTGTTGCGAGCGGCTTGGGGACCAGAGTGCCAATCAGTTCAAGCAAACGGCTTTTTCCGGATGCCCGCTCTGGTGCACTGATTTGCAGCAAGGGCGCGATGGCCCACGCATCGAAGGCCCAGGCGAACAAAATCCAAAGAGCCACCGTTTCTGCGCCGTGCGGCGGCAGGATGGAATGGCGCTTGAACCTCGCGACAAGATCGTCAAGCAGTTGCGCGCCATCTACCACGGAAGGGCACGGCTCGACATTTGGAAACAGCAGGGAGGACTCTGACGACTCCTCTGCCATCACGCCTCCCCCGCGATCAGTGCCTGAAGGCTTTCCGCCGGGATGATGACTCGCCCGCCGATTCGAACCGCCTGCACGCGGCCAGCGGCAATGTGCTTGTAAAGCGTGGTACGCCCGAGGCTGGAAGCTTGGCAGGCTTCGCGGATTGAATAGCCGAGTTTGGGAACATCATGGGACTGCATTGGAGCGCCTCGTGCGTCGTGAACGAGGGCATCATCAGGGGGCGAAAAAGCGCCGTCTAATTTCGCGTCAATTAGGCGGGCCGAATTTCGCGAATTGGCTTCGGTCCCCGTTTTCGACCGGGATCAAGGTCACGAATCCGCTGCCGCGAAATTGCGTAGCCGGGATGCGCGGTGCGGCACATCGTCACGAGTTCAACTTGCGCCTTTCGTCGTTCCTCTGCCGGCAAGGCTGTCCACCAAGCTGTCAGTATGGCTTCGGGCATGCGAGGGAGCGCGGTTTGCCGCTCGGATTCGCCAGCGGCTAAGGAACGACCCTTCGCGCCAGTGACTTGGATCGCATCGCACCTGCCGGGGTTCGGGAACACGTCACGCACGCTTGCGGCAGACAGCATGACTTTAGGATCACTCCGGTCAAAGTCACCTATTGTCGTGTCATTCCAGTATCCAGCAGCAATTAGCGTCTCAATGTAGTTCGCGCCTTGGTATCGCGCCTGAATTTGGCCAGACCTCAAAGCCATAAGTAATGCATTGGCGGCTTCAATCCACGCAGAACTATCGCCAAAATGAGGGCGAATGCTGCTAGCGGCCAGACTGGGGGGCGGGATGCGGATTTACCAATCCGATCTTCGTTTCGATCCACGATCCATGTTAGGGCGTCGTCAATCGGCCAGTCAGTGCGTGAGCCCAAGGTTGGCATTTGTTTATCCGTAGCTCCATCGTTACCTACTATCAATTGGGGCTTCCATGCCGACGTTGCTTGAGTCAGGCAGCGCCAGAAAGGCCTGAGCCTCCCACATTCAGCACCGCCCATTGTTCCCGCTGAATTCACAAGGCATGTCGGACATTTGCAGCCATCTTAACGCTTAGGAAGTCGTGACGCCCGTTTGGATATAACGGTTTGCACAGCTACGTCTTTCATTGTTCCTTCAATGTTATCCATCACCGATTCCGCGTTCGATTCTGGAATTTTTTTGCTGCGAAGATAGTAAACGACTAACGGTCGAAGCGGAGCGGAAGAGGATATGCATGAAGTTACAGCAGCCTTTCCCACAGTTTCTGCCGCGTCACCCAGACGTGACCAATCGGATGATTTCGCGTCTATACATTTTCGCATTTTTGATAGAAGTAACTTCACCCTAAGATCGGATATTTTTGGATCTAATAACCATTCTTCTACATGCCTCCTGTAAGCTTCCCTCAGTGAATTGAACCATTGATCGGTTAAGTCAATTGCAGAATGTTTTTCTATACCGGATTCAACGAGCGCATTAGCGTAATAATTTCTGAGGTGACTACATGTTTCCATTGCCAAATCGACTACAGAGTCGGGAGTTGCCGATTCTTCTTGGCGGCCTAATTGAACTTTAGTTTGTTCGTCCATGCATTCGAAAGTTTGATCGGACACCTTCTTTATGGTCATTCTAAGTGTGGGCAAGTCAGAGGGTGCCGATGTGGCGGCAGCTAATTGCGCTGCAATCAGAACTGTAAAAAGCATGGTGGCGCTTTCAATATTGGGGCAAGCGGCGATTCCATCAAGCGGTCAGGGGAAATGACACAACATTCGCCCCTTTGCGTAGCCGATCAAGATAATCCGACCACCATTGAGCCATTTCAACCCGCTCATTCCAGTGCGCACCGCGATGATAGGCCGCGCGCACCTTGTCATCGTCGCCATGGGCAAGAGCGCGCTCAATAGCGTCGGGATGCCACTTGCCGCTTTCGTTCAAGAGCGTGGAAGCCATGGCCCGGAAACCGTGCGCTGTCATTTCGTCGCTGGCATAGCCCAGCCGACGCAGACCGGCATTGATGGTGTTTTCACTCATGGGCCGGGACCGGGTGCGGATCGAGGGGAACACGTAGCCGGTTGGTCCACTCGCCTTCTGCACTTCCCGAAACAATTCGACGGCTTGGCGCGAGAGCGGCACGGCATGGGCCTTGCGCATTTTCATCTTTGCCGCTGGGATTATCCAGAGCGCATCGTCCAGATCAATCTCACTCCACTCGGCATGGCGTAGTTCGCCGGGGCGGACAAAAACGTGGGGCGCGATTTGCAGTGCAAGCTTGGTAAGGCCCTGCCCCTCAAATCCATCAATAGCGCGTAGCAGTTCGCCAACTCGCTTGGCATCCGTTATCGCCCCGTAGTGCGTCACCGTGGGGGCGGTGAGAGCGCCCCGCAGATCGCGGGTAGGGTCCGAACGAAGCCGTGCAGTGGCGACGGCATACCGGAAAACCATGCTCGCCAGTTGCAGGGTGCGCCGCGCGCTTTCCAGATTGCCCTTTGCTTCAATCTTCCGCACCGCTACCAGCACATCGGCAGGCTCGATTTCCGCAATCGCCAGCTTCCCGATACTGGGGTTCAGGAGAGACAGCAGATATTCACTGCGCGAGGCCGTGGCAGGCGACCACCCCTTTTCACCGTCGCGCTTCCGCTTGGCGCTATACTCATTGGCGATGGCGGTGAAAGTATCTGCCGCCTGTATGCGTGACCGCACCTTGTCGCGCTGCTTTTCGCGCGAAGGGTCTTTGCCTTGGGCGATCAATGCCCGCGCTTCCTCGCGCCGCTTGCGGGCATCGCTCAGGCCCATTTCTGGATAGGCCCCAATAGCCAGCAACTTTTCCCGCCCGTCGATGCGATACTTGAGACGCCAGAGCTTTCCGCCTGCCGGGGTCACTAGCAGGAACATACCCGCCCCGTCCGCCATCTTGATCGCCTTTTCACCGGGCTTCGCGTTGCGGATTGCAATGTCTGTTAGCGCCACGTTTCAGCCAGCCTCTCCGGGGATTCGATCCCAACGGATACCCCCACGACTGGGGGTATCGAATTGGCCTGTTGCAGACACCCCCCAAACATACCCCCACCAGTCGGCGGCTGAATGCGAACGCGGGTGAACGCTTGCGGCCTGATAACCGCTAAATACCGTGGATTTCTGGGGCCTGTCCAGACAAATGCGAACATCGGCGGACAGGAAATTGGAGCGGGTAGCGGGAATCGAACCCGCATAGCCAGCTTGGAAGGCTGGTGCTTTACCACTAAGCTATACCCGCGTGCTGGCCGAGATTCCGGCCGGAGGGCCGCTTGCCATCTGGGGCGGGGCTACGTCAATCTCTTTGATGCAGGGGCAATCTCTTCCTATCCGAACGGGAGTGGTGCCTTGGCTGTCCGGCCTTTGATCCATGCAACCGTCGGTTGGCAGCCAGGTGAGCGGGAAAAGTCGGCGGCCCGTTTCCGGCGTGCCGCGACGGCGGTCTCGCCCAACCCGTCCGACGTGCGGTCATGCTGGGGAGCTGATCGGGCAGCTGTGCGTTCACGCCCACATTCGATGACGGCACGGGCCTTGTCTGGAGGGGCTCATGGCATCGTCCTTGCTACGATATTAGCCAAGGGCTTTGCCGTTTGAAACTAGTCATTTGCCATAGGCATTCCAGGAACTTGCAGACGATACCGGCAAGGCCAGGACATTCAGCGCCGCCCAGCGCGGGCTGCCTGGTGCTTCATACGGGCATAGGTCCGCTCAATGCCGAGGGCGAGGGGGGCGGCGTAAAAGCCACAAGGCAGCGCCGAACGCGCATAGGAGAAGTTCAGGCCATTGCTTGGGTGCGGGTCAAAGCTGCGAAGGACCGGCTTCTGGAGCAGATCCTCGATGGTCGTCAGCACCTCGTGCATGGTCGAGGGTTTGCCCGTGCCCAGCAGGTGCGTGGCAAGGCCGTCCTCATCCCGGTCGATCTCGGCTGCGATAAAGGCGCCGATGTCGTCCGACAGGACATAGTCCCGCAGCGTCGCCGGCGTTGCGGTGATTGTCGTGGGGCGCCCCGTCAGTGCATTGGCGATCAGCGCGGCAATGAGGCCGCGACGGGCGCCGGGAGCGAAGCCATAGACCGAGGCTGGCCGGTAGATCCGGACAGCCGCGATGGTGTCGGCCAGCGCGCTTGCCAATCGCTCCTGGGCGAGCTTGCCATTGCCGTAGGCCCGCAGCGGTCTGGGTTCGGTCGTCCGGCCTGTCGGAGCCATGCCTTCAAAGAGCCCGCCGCCCGAACTGACGAGATGGAAGGCGATGCGCGGCGCCTCCGGGGGCGAACCGAGCTGCCGGCAGACCAGTGCCAGTTCGGTGACCAATGCGGTTTCGGCGTCCATTTCCTCCAAGCTTGATCCGAAGCCGCTGGTCCCGGCGGCCCAGACAAGGTCGATGCGGCCGGATTCCTCGCCGCCAGGCGAGATTCGGCTCAGCGCGGACGTAACGCTGGCCAGCTCCTGCGAGCGCTTCGTGGCATTGTGCCAATCATAGGGGTGATCACCGCGCACCTGGAACCCGGCCCGGCCGAGCGCCCTGGCGATGGCCGAGCCGATCAAGCCGCCGCCAAACAGGGCCACCCGACGGGTTGCCCCGGAGGCGCCGGGCCGGGCGAGTATTTTCATGGCCCGACGGGAGGAAAGTGTTTCAGGAGAACATCATCGCCCGATCGGTCGATCACGAAGAACGCCGGCTTGCCGTGGGCGCGCAGGACCAGGGTGGAGATATATTGCAGGGCGATGCCGAGCAGGGCGATGATCGACCCGCCCAGGAAGGTGATGACCGCCATCAGCGAAGGCCAGCCGGCGACCACAATCGAATCTGGATTGATGATCTTTGCCAGTGTCAGCCCCACGCCATAGGCGAAGGACAGGACCACGATGATCGCGCCGAAAATGGTCGATGCCTGGAGGACGCGGATCTGGCTTGAAAACAGCAGCCGCCACCCGTGCGAAAGCAAGGTGTGCCAGCGATATCCGCTCTTGCCGGTGCGGATGTACCGTTCGTCACGAAGGTCCATCTCGAGCGGAACGATCCGCTGCGTGAACCAGGTGAGCAGGACGTCAAAGTAGGAATCGTGCATCGCGACGCTGGCGCAGCAGCGCGCGGTTTCGCCGCGGATGAAGCGGAAGCTGTTGGCAAAGGAGAGGTGCGCGTTGGCCGTGACGAATTGCACCAGCCATTTGGCCCCGCGCGATGACCAGTCACGAAACCGGCTGCGATGGACGCCCGATAAAGGGCTTGCATAGACGACGTCGGCTCGGGAGCGGATCGCATGGGCCAGCAGGCTGGGCAACCTGGCGGGCGGGTGCTGCAGGTCTTCGTCGAGCGTCGCCACCCAGTCCCCCGAGCTGTAGAGGATTCCCGCCACGGTGGCACCGTGCTGCCCGTAGTTGCGGGAAAGGTGCAAGGCGGTGACCCATGGGTATTCGCGGGCGAGCGCATCAATGATGGCTGGTGAATTGTCGCGCGCGTCATCGTCGACCAGGATCATTTCGACGATTCGCACCGGAAGCGCCCCATTCTCCCAGTTTGTCTTGATTTCTAAAGTGCTCTCGACGAGCCGGCGCAGGTAGTCCTCGCCGGAATAGACTGGAACAACAATGCTGATGGTTGTCAGGCGCTCGGGAACGGTCATGTGCACCGCAAATTATTGGAGAAGACAAATCGGTTGATCAGAACGTAAAAGCTCAAGGTATATGCCGGGATGCCGGTTATTTGTGCAAGGTAGGGATTGATCCCCAGTTCGATCGACAGGGCGATCGCGGCAATATTGCACAGGTAGGCCAGCAGGAATGCGGTCATGAACCGGGCGACTTGTCCCAGCCTGAAGTGGCCGGACTCGCGGAAAGTCCAGCTTCGGTTCAGCAGGAAGCTGATGCAAATGCCCACGGCATAGCCGGCCAGGTTGGCACGGTACTTGCCCACCCCTGCCGCCATGAGCGACCAGATCAGGGCAAGGCTGCACGATGTATTGACCGCGCCAACCATGCAGAACCGGAGGAATTGCCATCGGTCGGCGGCACCTGGCTGCGATTGGCCATCTCTGCCCGGCAGTTCCACCGCATTGAGGGAACGGCGCGATGCAGATTTCGCGCGTCTTGCTCGGGATTGGCCAAGGTGAGCAGCCCTGATCACCAGATCGCGAATTCTCATGCGGGTTCGACTGTTGTGGATCCGGCGGGCTTCATACGTAGTTCTCCTTTTCGATCCAGGCAATCGAATGTGAGCCGTCCGATGGTGGAGAAGCGCGCGCCGACCGTGTGCGACCATGCGATGCACGATTGCAGCCCCCGTTCGGCGCTGCTCACGGAGCAGGCCGGCCTAGGGGGTCGGATAGGGTTCGTGCCCGGTGATGGCGAAGAGCGCATATTCGCCCGAGTGGAAGGCCGGGGTGCCATTGCGGTGGAGCCAGGCGATGGTCTTCGCGTCGGGGTGGAACACGGCGAAGTCGCCGGGGGAGAGGAGGACATAGCGGGGGGCGCTTCCGGCGTCGTTCCAGGGCAGGACGCCGCGGATCTCCCGCCCTGACAGGTAGGTGAGGGGATAGCCCATCGGCGTGGTCGGGGTGGTCACCTCTGCCTGCGCGGGGAGAGCGGCGAGCGCGCGGGCCATGGCCTGCTGGTCGGCGGCGCTGGAATGGCTGGCCATCCGGCCCGAGAGGATCGCCTGCCGGTTGGCCTGGTAGACCGCCACCAGGCTGTCGCCGGTGTTGATGTAGACCAGTGAGGTCGCCGTTTGCTGGAGCACCGCGGCGATCACGAACAGGTGCAGGGCCAGGCGCGTCCAGCCTTGCGCGAGCAGGCCGGTGAGCGGCACCATCAGTCCCGCGGCCACAAACAGGAACGGCGCGAAGGGCCAGGCATAACGCACGTGGGGGATCGGTGCCTTGGCCACCCAAGCGGCGGCGCCGGCCAGGCCCAGGGCGACCAGCAGCAGGGGCAGGCGCAAGGGCTCGATCCCGCGCGGCCGGCAGGCGGCGATCGCGCCCAGCAAGGCGGCGATGAGGAATGGCGGAAAGAAGTCCGCGGCCAGGGCAATGTCGGGGATCCGCTGGCCCAGGCCCTTTTCCTTCGCAACGCCGGTCGCCCCGAGGATCGCCGCCTTGAAGCCATTCCAATCGCCGATGGAGAACAGCGCGGCATAGCCAAGCACGCCCAGGGCATAGGTGGCCAGGGCGGCGGCCGCCAGGGCCGCGGCGCGCGACAGGCCGCGCGCCCAGTCTTCGGCATCGAGCGCGGCAAAGGCCACGAACACCGGCATGGCCACCAGGCAGTTGGTTCGCGTGGCGCAGGACAGGCCGAGCAGCATTCCGGTCAGCGCCGATCCCGCCAGGCTGAGCCGCCCCCGCCGCTCCCAGTGGATCGCGGTGGCCAGCAGCACCACGGTGACCATGATCTCGGCCATGGCCAGGGCCGATTGCAGGACAAGCCCGGGCGTCGCCAGGACCAGGGCCGTGGCCATGGCCGCCTGGCCGCGCCCGGTGCCGCGGCGGCGGAGCAGGGCGAAGACCATGGCCAGCAATCCGGCCAGGAACAGCAGCGAGACCAGCCGGTGGAACAGGATCGCGCGGGTGGCGAGGCCCAGCAGGCCGTGGACCAGCAAATGGAGCCCGCCGCTGGTGATGGTCGGAAACCGGATTCCCTCGGCGCCCGGCGGGGCCAGGTGGAAGGCCTTGTAGGTCGACAGGAGAATCCAGGATTCGTCGGGTTCGATGGTGAAGCTGACGATGGCGAGCCGGCAGGTAGCCATGACCAGCGCGATCAGTGCGCCATAGACCCAGACCGCCCGGTGATCGAGCCAGCCACCAAGGCGCCGCGCGCCGCCGCCCAGCGTGACGACCAGTTCGGCGGGCGATCCTGCCCGGCCGGCCAAGACTGCGCGCAAGAGGGGCAATCGACGGGAATGGCCCATGGCAAACTCCGAATGTCAGCGTCGCGCGCTAAAGGTGGGGCAAGGCGGTGTCAAAGGATTGCAACCCGGGGATCCCGCGCGAACCGTCCGCATCGGGCCGCAAACCGCGGCAAGGTTGATCAGGGCGGCGGGAACGGCTCCGGTCCGACCACCTGGTAGAGCGCATATTCGCCCGAACGAAATACCGGGACGGCGTTGCGCGCCGCCCACTGGGCGAGGGCCGCGTCCGGGTCGAACACGGCCCGGTCGCCGGGCGTGACCACCAGCCAGGCCGGCCGGCGCGCCGGGGTCCACGGCATGAGGTCGTCGATCCGCCGGCCGGACAGGTAGGTGATCGGCAAGCCCAGCGGCTGGATCCGGGTCACCAGGCGCGCGTCGGCGGGCAGGGCGGCGACCCGGCGGGCCAGGGCTTGCTGGTCGCGGGATGCCGACCAGTCGGGGCTGCGATCGGTGACAGCGGCCTGGCGGTTGGCCTGGTAGGTAGCAACCAGGCTGTCGCCGGTACCAAGGGCGATCAGCGATGCCGCGACCTGCAGCAGGACCAGCCCGATCACGCCAAGGTGAAGCACGAGGCGCTGCCGGGGCCGGGCGAGCAGGCCGCTCCGGTCCAGCACCAGGCCCGCCGCGACGAACAACAGCGGCGCGAAGGGCCAGGCATAGCGCACCTGCGGGATCGGCGCGGCGATGACCCAGCTTGCCGCGCCGGCCAGGGCCAAAGTCACCATCAGCAACGGCAGGCGCAGCCCGGCGGCGCCGCGCGCCTGGCAGGCCAAGAGTCCGGCCAGCACGGCAATGACCAGCAGCGGCGGGAAGAAATCCGCCGCTAACCAGAAATGGCGCAGCATCTGCCACGGCGACTTTCCGGCCCCGATGCCGGTGGACTGGCTGAGATATTCGTAGAGCTTGCCCCAGTTGCCTGCCGGAAACAGCGCCGCCTGGCCCGCCACGCACAGTCCATGGGTCGCCACGGCGGCGAAGCCGAGCGCGGCGGCGCGGACCAGCCCCTCGAGCCAGTTGTCGCGGTCGATCAAGGCGAACAGGGCGAAGACCGGCACGCAGGCGAGGGCATTGGCGCGGGTCGCGCAGACCAGGCCAAGCAGCACGCCGGCAAGGACCGTGCCGGCCAGGCTCAGCCGTCCCCGGCCATCCCAGTAGATGATCGTGGCGAGCAGGAGGAGCGTGGCCATGATCTCGGCCATCGCCAGGGCGCCCTGCAAGAGCAGGCCGGGCGTGGCCAGGACCAGGGCCATGCCCAACCAGGCATCCCGGCGCTCGGTCATCTGGCGGCGCATCAGGGCCAGTACCAGGCCCAGCAGCGCGGCCAGGCAGGCCAGCGAGACAAGGCGGTGCGCGATTATGGCGCGGGTGGCCAGGCCCAGCAGGCCGTGGACCAGCAAATGAGGTCCGCCGGTGGTGAGCGTGGGCAGGTCGATCGCCCCGGCGCCGGCGACGGGCAGGCCGAACACCTGATAGGTGGAGAGCAGTATCCACGCTTCGTCCGGATCGATGGTGAAGACCGCCGCGCCCACCGCGCAGATCAGCAGGACCAGACCCGCGAGGGCGCCGTGGAGCCAGGCTCCTTGCCGGTCCAGCCACTGCCCCAGCGCGCCGGCCAGGCCAGGCTCGGCCGCGTGCACTCCTTCGCCATGATCCATCGTCCGCCCCACCCTCGTCCGCCCTGAACCGCCACTTATAGCCGCTGTCCCGTCCGGCGCGGCCCTTCATCGGCATAGGTCGGCGCGCCGCCGATGGCGAGAGGGCGCCGCACAAACGGCCGATCGCCACGCCGGACGCGCGATCAGCCTATTGCCTACTCAATCGGTAGAGATTAAGTGGCATGGATTCTGCCGACCGCCGGAGAAGCCCCCGATGTTTCCACTGCCAGAGCTTACCGCCGCCCAGCTCGAGGCGATGTTGCCCTTTGTCGGGGTGGGGTTCGTTGCCCAATTGGTCGATGGAGCGCTGGGCATGGCCTTTGGCGTAATCACCAACACCCTGCTGGTGAGCGTGGTCGGCCTCACCCCGGCGCGCGCTTCGGCCAGCGTCCACGTGGTCGAGACCTTCACCACCGCGGCCTCGGCGATCAGCCACATCTTCCACCGCAACGTGAACTGGAAACTGTTCGCGCGGCTGGCCATCCCCGGGATGATCGGCGGGGTGACCGGCGCCTACCTGCTCACCCACATCGATGGCGCCGTGGCCCGGCCCTTCGTCATGGCCTACCTGACCGGGATCGGCCTCTACCTGCTGTGGCGGGCCTGGCGGATGGAGCACGGGGGCGAGCACAAGGCGGCGCGCGTGGTCGAGCCGCTCGGGCTGGTCGGCGGGTTCCTCGATGCGGCGGGCGGCGGTGGCTGGGGGCCGGTGGTCACTTCGAACCTGCTGGTCCAGGGAACCGAGCCGCGCACCACCATCGGCACGGTCAACACCGCCGAGTTCTTCCTCACCACCACCATCTCGATCACCTTCATCGCCGCCCTGGGCTGGCAGGCCTTCACCGTGGCCGCGGTCGGCCTGATCATCGGCGGGCTGGCGGCGGCGCCCTTCGGGGCGCTGATCGCCAAGCGCATCGCGCCGCGCCGCCTGCTGACCCTGGTCGGCGTGCTGCTCACCGCGACCAGCCTGTTCAGCCTCTACAAGGCGCTGGCCTGATCGGGGCGCTGGGCTGACCGGGCCGGCCGTGCGGCCTTCGCGCGGGAAGCTCGGGTAGCACTTGAACGGCGCGCCGGCCCGGCCCATCATCGCGGCCGGATGGCGCGCCGCCGTGCACCACCGGGGAGCCTTGCGAATGACCGAATCATCTGCCGCCGCGCGGGTCATCCGCATGGAGGCGATCAACAATTTCCGCGACTATGGCGACCTGCCGACCACCGCTGGCGGCCGGCTTCGCCCCGGGCGCCTGTTCCGCTCGGCGCACCATGCCCGGGCCACCCCGGCCGATGTCGCGCGGCTGGCCGGGCTGGGCCTGGCCATGGTCACCGACCTGCGCCATCCGGACGAGCGGGCCGAGCAGCCCAATGCCTGGCGCGGCACCCTGGCGATCCACGTGATCGAGACTCCGGTCGATGCCGCCGCCGCCGGCCCACGCCGCGAGGCGCCGCACCTCGCGGCCCTGCGGACCAGCGATGGCAGCGCCGAGGCGATGACCGGGTTCTTGGCCGCCCATTACCGCCACCTGCCCTACGATCCGGCCTATGTGAGCCTCTACAGCCGCTATTTTGCCGCCCTGGCCGAGCGTGACGGGGCCATGCTGATCCACTGCGCCGCCGGCAAGGACCGCACCGGCATCCTCGCCTGGCTCACCCACCACCTGCTCGGTGTCCACCCCGACGATGCCATGGCCGATTACCTGCTGAGCAATACCGCCTCCGGCATCGCCGAGCGGCTGCCCCACTTGCGGCGGCGGCTGGAGGAAAGCTCTGGCCAGCCGATCGGGGACGATGCGATCATGGCCTTGCTTGGCGTCAGCCCCCGGTTCATGGCCAATTGCCTTGGCGCGATCGACGAGCGGTCCGGTTCGATGACAGCCTATCTCGAGCAGGTGCTCGGGATCGACGCGGCGCGGCGCGAGGCCATTCGCGGCCGGCTGGTGATCTGATCGCCTCACAGGAGTTACCCCCATTTCCACCATCGATCCCGCCGCCATTCCGCCGCATAGCGGCCCGCTTGGCCCCACGCCGCCGCGCCAGCCGTGGTCGGTCCGCCGCACCTCCACCATCGACACCCTCTGGCCCGAGGGGATGCGCGCCAGGATGCACATGGTCGGCCGCGCGCGCGACCTGCTGACCCTGGCCGATCCGGCCATCCCGGCGGTCCTGGCCGAGGGCGGGTTCGAAGCCACGGTCACGCCCGACCGGCAGATCCTTGCGCTGGAAACCGAGCCGGCGCGCCCCGGCACGGCGGCGCTGGTCGGCTCGCGCGCGGGCAGCCAGTTGCGCGGCGCCATCGCCGAGGCCTTGCCCGAGGATCTGCGCGGCGGAACCCCGCTCTATCTCCTGCTCGACGATGTGGCCGGGGCCAGCCTGGTGGCGCCCTGGGCCTGGTCGCAATGGGCCGATGATTGGCTGCACCGGATGCATTCGGCGGCCGAATCGGGCGCGATCGAGCAGCATCGCCGCAAGATGATGGGCGTCTGCGTGGGCTTCAGCCCGGAATCGCCCGTCTACCAGCCGGGGGGGCGGACCTTGCCGGACATGAACCGCACCGTGGTGCCGCTCGATGGCAATGGCGATCCCTTCGCCTGGCACGCCCTGTCTGTGCAGGACGGCCCCTCGGCGCGCCGGGCGCGGCGGATCGAGGTCAGCCTCGATGGGCCGACGATCCGGGTGGAAACCCATTTCCAGGATTCCGCGCCGATGCCCGAGGGCGGGCGCACCGCCGTCCACGAATACCTGGTGCGCGCCACGATCGACCGCGCGAGCCTGACCCTCACCAGCCTCGAGGCCGATCCACGCATCCTGCCCTTCAGCTATTGCCCGGCGGCCACGCTCAACATCGGTCGGGTGGTCGGCACCCCGGTGCGCGAGCTGCGCCAGCGGGTGCTGACTGAGTTCGCCAGGACCGAGGGCTGCACCCACCTCAACGACGTGATGCGCTCGCTGGCCGAAGTGCCCTTGCTGGCGCAGCGGCTGGAAGCGGCGCTGGGCGCGGCGGAGGCGGGCTGAGCGGGGCAAGGGGCGCAAGTCCGCGCCCCGGCGCCTTGCGGTGCAGCATTTTCCCGGCTAGGGGGCGCCCCGAAGCCATCAGGCCAACCATAAAACCCGTTTTGCAAGGAACTGACCATGGCGGTGACCCGCACGTTCTCGATCATCAAGCCCGACGCCACCCGTCGCAACCTGACCGGCACGGTCACGAAGATGCTGGAGGAAGCGGGCCTGCGCGTGGTGGCGAGCAAGCGCATCCAGATGAGCCGCGAACAGGCCGAGGGCTTCTACGCCGTCCACAAGGAACGCCCGTTCTTCGGCGAGCTGGTCTCGTTCATGATCTCCGGCCCGGTCGTCGTCCAGGTGCTGGAAGGCGAGGACGCGGTGAAGCGCAACCGTGACGTGATGGGCGCCACCAACCCGGCTGATGCCGCCGAGGGCACCATCCGCAAGACCTGCGCCGAATCGATCGAGGCCAATTCGGTCCACGGTTCCGACAGCGACGAGAACGCCGCGATCGAGATCGCCTTCTTCTTCAAGCCGGAAGAGATCGTCGGCTGATCCGGCCTTCCGGACGGAAATTCCAGGAGCCGCCGGAGCGATCCGGCGGCTCTTTTCGTTGCCTGCCCGCGCGGCAGGCACTATCCTGCGGGCAAAGGAGCAAGGCAATGCTGGGCATGGGCACCTCGGACGAATCCTGTCCGTTCGAATTCAATTTCGATCCGGCGACCTTCAAGGTCGGCGACATGGTGAGCTATCGCGTCACCGGCAGCCTCGCGGGCTTCCCCTTCGTCGGCACCCTGGTCGAAGTCCATGAGGACTATGTGATGATCTCGGGCGATCCGGCGCGCCCCGAAGAACTTTATCGCGGCACCCGCGAAAGCCGCCCGACGGTGGAGGAAACGGAAATCCCGGCCTGAGGCGGTCCGGTCAGGCGGTGTCGCCGGGCCGGGCAACCAGCGTGGCCAGGCAGCGCGCATAGAGCTGGTGCTCGGCGATCAGCACCCGGGCGGCAAGGCTTTCGGCCGTGTCGCCTGGCAGGACCGCCACCGGCGTCTGGCCGAGCAGCGGGCCATCATCCAGTTCGGCGGTGACGAGGTGGACCGTGCAGCCGCCGTGGCTGTCGCCCGCCTCCAGCGCGCGCTCATGAGTGTGCAGCCCCGGGTATTTCGGCAGGAGCGAGGGATGGATGTTGAGCATCCGGCCCTGCCAGCCCGCCACGAATTCCGGTGTGAGGATCCGCATATAGCCCGCCAGCGCCACGTATTGCGCGCCCGAGGCGCGGATCGCGGCATCCATCGCGCGGTCATGGTCGGCCCGGGCCATGCCCTTGTGTGAAAGGGCAAAGGTCGGCACCCCTTCCGCCGCGGCCAGCTTCAGGCCGCGGGCCTCGGGATCGTTGGCCGCCACCAGCACCAGTTCGAACGGGCAATCGGCCGCGCGGCTGGCATAGAGCAGCGCGGCCATGTTGGTGCCCGAGCCCGAGATCAGGACGGCAACCTTCGCGCGCGGCGCGCCGTCAGGCAAGGTGGACGGCCTCCCAGTCCTCGCGCGCGGACCAGACCTCGGTGGCGCCGAATACGGTGCAGCCCCGCTCGCCCGCCTCGATCGCGCCGATGACGTGGGCTTGCTCGCCGGCGGCGGCAAGGTCGGCCAGCAGCGCGGGCACTTCGTCGGCGGCAACCGCCAGGACCATGCCCAAGCCGCAGTTGAAGGTGCGGGCCATCTCTTCCGGCTCGATATTGCCCTGGGCCTGGAGGAAGGCCATCAGCCGGGGCTGCTCCCAGGCGCCGGCGTCGATCCGGGCATGGAGGTGCTTGGGAAGCACGCGGGGCACGTTTTCCAGCAGGCCGCCGCCGGTGATGTGGGCCAGGGCATGGATGCGCTGCTGGCGAATCAGCGGGAGCAGGCTCTTCACGTAGATCCGGGTCGGCTCGATCAGGTGATCGATCAGCAGCCGGTCGGCATCGAACAGGGCCGGGCGATCCAGCTTCCAGCCCTTGTCGGCGGCGAGGCGCCGGACCAGCGAATAGCCGTTGGAATGGACCCCCGAGGAGGCCAGGCCGATCAGCACGTCGCCCTCGGCCACCTTGTCGCCGGTCAGCTGTTCGCCGCGCTCCACCGCGCCCACGCAGAAGCCGGCCAGGTCATAGTCACCCGGCGCATACATCCCGGGCATCTCGGCGGTCTCGCCGCCGATCAGCGCGCAGCCGGCCAGCTTGCAGCCATCGGCGATCCCGGCGACAACCCGCTGGGCCACGCCGCTGTCGAGCTTGCCGGTGGCGAAATAATCGAGGAACAGCAGCGGCTCGGCGCCTTGCACGATCAGATCGTTGACGCACATGGCAACCAGGTCGATCCCGATCGCATCGTGGCGATCATGGTCGATGGCCAGTTTGACCTTGGTGCCCACGCCATCGTTGCCGGCCACCAGCAGCGGGTCCTTGTAGCCGGCCGCCTTGAGGTCGAAGAAGCCGCCGAACCCGCCCAGTTCGGCATCGGCGCCGGGCCGCGCGGTGGCGCGGGCGAGCGGCGCGATGGCCTTCACCAGGGCATTGCCGGCGGCGATGGAGACGCCGGCCTGTTCGTAGGAATAGGATTGCTTTTCGGGTTCGTTGGCCATGATGAAAGCGCGCCTACCGCTTTCGCGCTTGGATTTCCACTTTGCATTGGGCAAAAGGCCGACAGTTTCCCCCGATGGCTATCACCCTCCCTCCCATAATCGCGCCCGGCGCGGCAAACCGCGCCCGCCGGCGTGCCCCCATGCTGTGGGGCGCGGGGCTGTTGCTGGCCGGCCTCGTGGGCGCGGCGGTGGTCGCCCAGATCGAGGGGGATCGCGGAATCGCCCCGGTCGCCAGCACCTCGGACATCGAGATCGATGGAATCGCGGTCAACACCACCGGCAAGACCGGCGCCGAAGCCCGCCGCAATGGCTGGCGCGAGGCGGCGAAGCAGGCCTGGGCCAAGGCCGGCGGCCCCGCCATGCCCGATGGCCAGATCGAAGGCATGGTCTCGGCCGTGGTCGTCCAGTCCGAACAGATCGGCCCGCGCCGCTATATCGCCACGCTGGGGGTGATCTTCGATCGCACCCGTGCCGGCCAGTTCATCGGCGGGCCGAATGCCGTGGGAATGCGCTCGCAGCCGCTGCTCACCATCCCCGTGCTCTATTCCGGCGGCGTGGCCCAGGTCTACGAGAGCCGCACCCCCTGGCAGGTGGCCTGGGCGCAGTTCCGCGCCGGGGCCAGCGCGATCGACTATGTCCGCCCCAATGGCGGCGGGGGCGATTCGCTGCTGATCACCGCCGGCCAGGTCTCGCGCCGCTCGCGGGCCTGGTGGCGCACCGTGCTCGACCAGTTCGGCGCCAGCGACGTGATCATGCCGACCGCGCGGCTCGAACGGCAATGGCCGGGCGGCCCGATCAAGGGCAGCTTTACCGCCCGTTATGGCCCCGACAACCAGGTTCTGGAAAGCTTCGAGCTGACCGCCGCCGGCCCCGACAAGCTGGCCGCCATGCTCGATCAGGCGGTGCAGCGGATGGACGCGATCTATACCCGCGCGCTGGTGGCCGGCACGCTGCGGGTCAATCCCACGCTTAACGCTGATCGCCCCGCGCTCAGCGCCCAGGCCGCGGCCCTGATCGCCTCGGCCGAGCGGGTCAGCGCGGCCCAGGAGGCGGCGGCCAGCCAGTCGCCCGAGGCCACCCCCAGCATCGCGGCCGCCCCGGCGGCGGAAGTGGCGGCCACCTTCACCATCCAGTTCGCCTCGCCCGATGCCAAGGCTGTCGACGCCGCGCTGGGCGCGGTGCGCGGCATCGGCGGGGTGCGCGGCGCCGCGACCACGAGCCTTGCCATGGGCGGCATCTCGGTCATGCGCGTGACCTATGCCGGCAGCCTCGATGAACTGGCCAGGGACCTGCGCGGGCGCGGCTATGCGGTGGTGGTGGGCAGCAACGCGCTGTCGATCCGCCGCTAGCGGAAGGGCGCTGTGGTGCGGCAGCTTCCGCTCCCGCTCGCCGGGGCGAGCCCCGGGCGAATCGTGGTCGGCAAGGCCAATGCCCAGGTGATCGATGCCTTCGCCCATCCCGAGGCCTGGCCTTTTCGCACCGCCGTCCTGGGCGGGCCGCCGCGCTGCGGCAAGTCGCTGCTGGCGCGCTGGTTTGTCCAGTCCGGGCAGGGCGAGGCCATCGACGATGCCGATACGATGGA
Organism: Novosphingobium bradum; assembly: GCF_042646485.1. Taxonomy (NCBI): domain Bacteria; kingdom Pseudomonadati; phylum Pseudomonadota; class Alphaproteobacteria; order Sphingomonadales; family Sphingomonadaceae; genus Novosphingobium; species Novosphingobium bradum. Next base: position 193,179 of record NZ_JBHRTQ010000007.1, read on the forward strand.
CGAGACCGAGCTGTTCCACCGCTGGAACCGCGCCCAGGAAAGCGGCACGCCGCTGCTGATCGTCAGCAATGGGGGGCGACGGGAGGGCGGTCAGGAGCCAGGCGAGGGCGGCTGGCAGGTGGCCTTGCCCGATCTCGCCTCGCGGCTGGGCGGCTCGCTCCACCTCGCGGTGGGGGAACCCGACGAAGCGATGATGGCCGATCTCATCGCGCTCCACGCCGAACTGCGCGGCTTTACCCTGGGCGAAGATGCCGCCGCCTATCTTGTGCCCCGGGCCGAGCGTAGCCATGTGGGGGTGGAACGGCTGGTGGCGGCGATCGACCGGATCAGCCTCGAACGCAAGGTCGCGCCCACCCTGGCCGTGTGGCGCGAGGCGCTCGAGGAAGTCCACGGAACCAGCCAGCCCAGGCTGTTCTAGGCCGGCACACTTGCCAGCGGCGGCAGGATAGAGGACAATAGAGGCCGATGTTCAAGCGTTTGATAGCCTATGTGGACTCGATCGAGGCCCGCGATCCGGCTCCCCGCTCGCGCTGGGAAGTCCTGCTCTATCCCGGGCTGTGGGCCGTGGCATTCCACCGCGTGGCGCACTGGCTGTTCGAGGGCCGGCTCTATTTCCTGGCCCGCGTGGTCAATCATCTCGCCCGGTTCCTGACCGGGATTGATATTCACCCCGGCGCCACGATCGGCAAGCACCTGTTCCTCGAACACGGCTTCATCACCATTGGCGAAACCGCCGAGATCGGCGACAACGTGACCATCTACCCCTGCGCCACGCTGGGGGGCACCAATCCCACCAACGGCGTGGGCGGCAAGCGCCACCCGACCTTGCAGGACAATGTGATCGTCGGCTCTGGCGCGCAGATCCTCGGCCCGATCACCGTGGGCCAGCGCGCGCGGATCGGGGCCAACGCGGTCGTCACCGAAGACGTGCCCGAGGGGGCGACCATGGTCGGCGTCAAGGCCCGGTCCACGCTCGTCGCCGCCGAAACCTGGCAGCGCGAATTCATTCCCTATGGCACCCCGTGCACCGAGCCGTGCAGCGATGCCGCCGAACTGGTCGGCGCCGGCGCCGCGCGGCTGGCCGCGCTCGAAGGCGAAGTGGCGGCGCTCCGGGCCGAACTGGCCGCGCTGCGCGCCGCGCGCGAAGGCGCCCCGGCCCCGGCCACCCGCGTCAAGCGCACCGGGGTCTGACGCTTGGTCCGGCCCGACCAGAGCGGCGCCGAGATCCTCCCGTTCCCGGCCCATGCGGGCCGCCCCCAGGTCCAGCAGGTCGGCTTTGACCGGATTGAGCTGACCCGCATCCTCGATGTCTACGGCCGGATGGTCGCCGCCGGCCTGTGGCGCGACTATGCGATGGATTTCGGCCAGGACGCGGCCAGCTTCTCCGCCTTCCGCCGCGCCGCCGAACGCCCCCAGGCGCGGCTGGAGAAGCGGCCGGCACTGCGCGCCCGGCAGGGGATGTGGACCCTGTTCGGCGAGGCCGGCCAGGTGCTCAAGCGCGGGCATGACCTCGCCGGCGTGCTCAGCCCGATCGAACGGCGCCTGCTCAAGGCGGTGGAATAGCCAGCTCCCCCGGCGGAGCGATGCGGCTTCAGTCCCGCCCGATCAGTTTCATTGCCTGGGTTACCTGGTCGATCGCCGATTGCATGACGATGTCGCCGGTGCGGTCGGCGATGCGGTCCCAGGCCGCGGCCACGCCTTCCACCGTCTGCTCGTCGTCCGCCAGCAGCACGCCCGGGGTCACGGTCACCTGCAAGGCCTGGAAGTGGCCGGCGCCCGCGCCCATGATCGCATTGGTCGGCGCCGCGTCCGACACCAGGAACAGCGCGCCCGGGACCACCTTGGCCGGATCGAACCGGGCAAAGACTTCCCCCGGCAGCATATCTTCGCTCATCCGGGTGCCCGCCAGGGGGGCGATCGAATTGACCCGGATGTCGTGGCGAGCCCCTTCGACATAGAGCGCCTTTGCCAGCCCAACCACGCCCAGCTTGGCCGCCCCGTAGTTGGCCTGGCCAAAATTGCCGCCCAGGCCCGAGCCCGAGGTGGTCATCAGGATGCGGCCGTAGTTCTGCTCGCGCATGGTGTTCCACACCGCCCGCGCGCAATTGGCCGAACCCATCAGGTGCACCCGAACGACCTGCTCGAAATCGGCCATGGACATCTTGCCGAACGACTTGTCGCGCAGGATCCCGGCATTGTTGATCAGGATGTGAATGCCGCCGAAGGCTTCCCTGGCGCGCGCAGCCAGAGCCTCCATCTGGGCATAGTCCGTCACCGATCCGCCGTCGGCCATGGCCTCGCCCCCGGCGTGGCGGATTTCCTCGGCAACCCGTTCGGCGGCATCGGACGAGCCTGACCCGTCGCGCGCGCCGCCCAGATCGTTGACCACCACCCGTGCGCCCCGCCGGGCGAGTTCCAGCGCATAGGCCCGGCCCAGGCCGCCCCCGGCCCCGGTGACGATCGCGACCCTGCCGGCAAAGGAAATGGTCATGGCAAGCGGCTCCCGGGCATCGGCTGATGGGCATGGCGATGCCACGAAGCACCGGGCCTGACAACGCCCGAGCTTGCACATCGCCGCAGGCCCGCTAGAGCGAGCCGCGAAGAGACCCTACCGAGGGATCGGATACGATGTTTCGCGCCTGTCGCGCGGTTGCCGCGCTGCTCGCCGGCGCCGCGGCCTGCCTTCCCGCCACCGCCAGCGCCGATGCGCCGGTGCCCTCGCTCCACGATGCGCTGGGCGCTCCGCCAGAGCTGAAGCTCACCCTGGCCACCCGCCTGCGCTACGAATGGCTCGATGGCCAGCCGCGCGCCGGGCTGAATCCCACCGACCAGCAGCTCGCGCTGCGGACCAACCTGGTGCTCGAATATGCCGCCGGCCCGCTGCGGATCGGCGGCGAACTGCAGGATTCGCGGGCGTGGCTGGGCAAGGCCGGCAGCGCGATCTCCACCGCCGACGTCAACGCGGTGGAGCCGGTCCAGGCCTGGGTCGGGCTTGACCTGCCGGGCGCCCTCGGCCCGGGCAGCAAGGCCACGGTGGAGGCGGGGCGCTTCACCTTCAACCTCGGCTCGCGGCGGTTCATCGCCTCGGACGACTATCGCAACGCGACCAGCGCCTACACCGGCCTGCGCGCCGTCCTCAAGGGCAGGGGCGGCGCTGGCGCCACCCTGTTCTACCTCCTCCCGCAGGTTCGCCTGCCCGATGATCTCGCCGGCCTGCTCGCCAATCGGCCGGCGCTGGATCGGGAAAGCTTCGATCTCCAGCTGATGGGCGCCCTGGTCACCCGGCCGGCCACGCTGCTGGGCGGCGCGGCGGAGCTGGGCTTCTACCGGCTGGTTGAACGCGATGCCCCCGGCCGCCCCACGCGCGACCGCCATCTCAACACCGTCAGCGCGCGGCTGGTGCGCGAAGCCCGGCCCGGCCGGCCCGATTTCGACCTCGAAGCCGCCTGGCAGACCGGCCACGCCAGCACGTCCGCCGCCGCCACGGCCGCCGTGCAACAGGTGGACGCCGGCATGGTCCACGCCGCGCTCGGCTGGACCTTCCCCGGCGCGGCCAAGGCCCATGTCACCCTGCTTTATGACTGGATCGGCGGCGATCGGCCCGGCGGCGCCAACACCCGCTTCGATACCCTGTTCGGCGGGCGCCGCTTCGAATTCCCGCCGGCCGGGATCTTCGCGGTGATCGGCCGCGCCAATCTGAGCGCGCCGGGCCTGCGGGTTGATCTGGCGCCGGGCAAGCGCTTCGATGCCATGGCCGCGTGGCGGGCGATGTGGCTGGCCAGCCCCGCCGATGCCTTCTCGCAGACCGGCGTGATCGACAAGACCGGCGCCTCGGGCCGCTTCGCCGGCCACAACATCGACCTCAGGGCGCGCTACTGGCTGGTGCCCGGCCGCCTGCGTGGCGAGGTGGACTATGACTGGATCGGCAAGGGTCGCTTCCTGCGCGATGCCCCCAATGCCCCGGCCACCGGCAACACCCATTATGCCGCCGTGGCGCTGACCGCGAGCTTCTAGCCCGCCGCCACTACGGCCAGCGCCTCCAGCGTGGGGACCAGGCCATCGAAATGGTCGATCACCGCGTCGGCGCCAAGGCTGGCCACCGGCTCGTCGTTGAAGCCGAAGCTCACCGCCACGCAGGGCAACCCCGCCGCCGCCGCCGCGCGGGTATCGTAGGTGGTATCGCCGACATAGGCCGCCGGGCCGTCGCCCAGCCGGCGCGCCATCTCCAGCAGCAGGTCGGGCGCGGGCTTGGAGCGGCCCGGGCCAAGCGTATCACCGCCGATGATCGTGGCAAAGCGCCCGGCCAGGCCCACCGCCTCCAGCACTTCCACCGCCAGGTGTTCCAGCTTGTTGGTGACCACCGCGAGGGTAACCCCGCGCGCCGCCAGGGCATCGAGCATGGCTTCGGCGCCGGGATAGGGCCGGGTGTGGCGGGCGATGTTGGCGCTGTAGTAGGCGATCAGCTCGGCGTGGAGCGGCGCCAGGTCCGCTTCGGGCAGGGCGCCGCCGGTGCGGGCAAGGCCGCGCTCCAGCAGCATCCGCGCCCCGCCGCCGATCAGGCCGGGAACCTCGCCCAGCGCAATGGCCGGCCGGCCCAGGCCCGTGAGCACATGGTTGAGCGCCATGCCCAGGTCGCCGCCGGTATCGAGCAGGGTGCCGTCGAGATCGAACCCGACGATCCGGAAGGGAAAGTCCGTCATCCCCGCGCCCGTGGCGCAAACCTGTCGAAATCGCAATGTCGCGGTGATGGAATCTGCAACCAAATGCTGGCACAGGATGCGGCATGACCGCGTCTCCCGCTCTCGCCGCCCCGCTTGCCGCCCCGCTTGCTGTCGTCGTCCTTGCCGCGGGCAAGGGCACCCGGATGAAGAGCGACCTGCACAAGGTGCTTCACCCCATCGCCGGCCGCCCGATGATCGAGCACCTCCTCGCCAGCGTGGCCGAGCTGGCGCCCGAACGGCAGGTGGTCGTGGTCGGCTCCGGGCGTGAGCAGCTGGAAAAGCAGCTCGCCGGCCGCGCCGCCATCGCCGTGCAGGAGCCGCAACTGGGCACGGGGCACGCCGTCCAGCAGGCCGAACAGGCGCTGGCCGGCTTTTCGGGCGATGTGCTGATCCTCTATGGCGACGTGCCCTTCGTCGGCACCGCCACCATGCGGGCCATGCTCGATCGGCTCCACGCCGCCGATGCGCCGGAAGTGGTCGTGCTCGGCTTCGAACCGGCCGAGGCGCTGCAATATGGCCGCGTGCTGGCCCACGGCGATGGCCGGATCGCCAAGATGGTCGAACACAAGGACGCCACCGAGGCCGAGCGCGCCTGCCGGCTGTGCAATTCGGGGCTGATGGCGGTCAAGGCCGCGCGCCTGTTCGATCTCCTCGCCAAGGTCGGCAATGCCAATGCCCAGGGCGAATATTACCTCGTCGACGTGGTCAACATCGCCAATGCCGAAGGCGGACACTGCGCGGTGGTGACAACCGCGGACGAAGACGAGGTGGCCGGGATCAACAGCCGGGGCGAACTGGCCGAGGCGGAAGGCCGCTGGCAGGCCGCGCGGCGGCAGCGCGCCATGGCCGATGGCGCCACCCTGATCGCGCCCGATACGGTGTGGTTCGCCTGGGACACCCGGCTTGGCCGCGATGTGACGGTGGAACCCAACGTGGTCTTCGGCCCCGGGGTCAGCGTCGCCGACGGGGTGACGATCCACGCCTTCAGCCACTTGCAGGGCGCGCGGCTGGAAAGTGGCGCGGAAGTCGGCCCCTATGCGCGGCTGCGGCCGGGCGCCGTGCTCAAGGCGGGGGCCAAGGTCGGCAACTTCGTCGAGGTCAAGAACGCGGTGATGGGGGAAGGGGCCAAGGCCAGCCACCTCACCTACCTTGGCGATGCCGATATCGGCGCCGGGGCGAACATCGGCGCGGGCACCATCACCTGCAATTATGATGGCTATTTCAAGTATCGCACCGTGATCGGCGAGCGCGCCTTCATCGGCTCCAACTCCTCGCTGATCGCCCCGGTGCGGATCGGCGCCGATGCGATCGTGGCCGCCGGCAGCGCGGTCAGCCGGGATGTCGATGATGGTGAACTGCGGCTGGTGCGCGCCGAACAACTGGTCAAACCGGGCTGGGCCGATCGCTTCCACGATGCGATGAAGAAAAAGAAAGCCGCGGCGAAGAAGGGCTAAGCGAAAGAGGGTAGGCCTCGGGGCAATTGCGGATGGCCGGGTGACGCAAAATTCACCTTGCCGTCATAGGCCCGGAACGCGCAATCCGGCAGGGCGAGGCGGTCCGTGGATCGGCAAAGCCTCTTGCCTACCATATCATGATATGATATCAATATATCACAATGCGTATCCTCGCCGATCTCCCCGATGACGATATCCGCTGGCTCGACGAGCGCGCGGCTGAGCTCGGCAAGAGCCGCGCCGCGCTACTGCGCGAGGCGGTCAGCGCCTATCGCGCGGCCGAGCGGGACTGGCTGGAGCAGGGCTTCGGCCTGTGGACCAGGTTCGGCCGCGGCGCCGATGGCAACGCCTACGAGCGCGCGCTGCGGGCCGAATGGGCCGCTCAGCCGCAACTCGGCCAGCCCGAATCCGGCGATCCGGCATGACCGATACCTGCTTCGATACCGGCATCGTGGTGGATACCCTGTCCGGCCATCACCAGGCCGTCGCCGAGCTGCGTCGGATCAAGCGCCCGTGGATCAGCCGGATCACCTGGCTTGAAGTGATGGCCCAGGTGCCCGCCGCCTGCCGCGACGAGACCGAGCGCTTCCTCGCCAACTTCGCCATCCGCGAGGTGACCCCGGAAATCGCCCGCCGCGCCGCGGGCCTCAAGGCCGAACGCCCCGCGCTCAGCCTTCCCGCCGCCCTGGTCTTTGCCTCGGCGCAGGAACACGGCGCCATTCTCGTAACTCGCAACTCGGCGGAATTCCCGGCCAATATCCCGGGCATCCGCATCCCCTACACCTGATCCGAAAAGGCAGATTTCCCTATGTGCGGCATCATCGGCATCGTCGGCAAGGACCAGGTGGCGGATCGGCTGGTCGATGGCCTGCGCCGCATGGAATATCGCGGCTATGACAGCGCCGGGGTCTGTACGGTTGATGATGGCGAGCTGGTCCGTCGCCGCGCGCCGGGCAAGCTGTCCAACCTGGTGGTCGAACTGGCCCGCAATCCCGCGCCCGGCACCACCGGCATCGCCCACACTCGCTGGGCCACCCACGGCCCGCCGACCGCGGCCAATGCCCACCCCCATGCGACCGAGCACCTCGCGCTCGTCCACAACGGCATCATCGAGAACTTCCGCTCGCTGCGCGAGGCGCTGACCGCGCGCGGCCGCCGGTTCGAAAGCGATACCGATACCGAAGTGGTCGCCCATCTCCTGTCCGAACAGGTCGAGGCCGGAAAGTCGCCGCAAGAGGCGGTTCAGGCGGTCCTGCCCACCCTGCGCGGTGCTTTCGCGCTGGCCATCGTCTTCAAGTCGCATCCCGAAATGCTGATCGGCGCGCGGCTCGGCTCGCCGCTGGTGCTGGGCTATGGAGAGGGGGAGATGTTCCTCGGCTCCGACGCCCTCGCGCTGGCCCCGCTGACCCAGCGCATTTCCTACCTCGAAGAGGGCGACTGGGTGGTGATCACCCGCGATGGCGCGCAGGTCCATGATCAGGCGAACCAGCCGGCACAGCGCCCGATCGTGGCCTCCGGCGCTTCGGCGGCAGCGATCGAGAAGGGCAATTACCGCCACTTCATGCAGAAGGAGATCTTCGAGCAGCCGACCGTGGTGGCCCAGACCCTGCGAAGCTATGTGCGCCAGCTCGAACAGGCGGTGGCCCTGCCGCAGTTCGATTTCGACCTTTCGGGCATCAACCGCGTCACCATCGTCGCCTGCGGCACCAGCTACTATGCCGGGCTGGTCGCCAAGTACTGGTTCGAACAGTTCGCCCGCCTGCCGGTCGACATCGATGTGGCCAGCGAGTTCCGCTATCGCGATCCGGTGCTGGAGCCGGGTGGCCTTGCCCTGTTCATCTCGCAATCGGGCGAGACCGCCGATACCCTGGCGGCCCTGCGCCACTGCAAGGCAGCCGGGCAGACCATCGCCGTGGTGGTTAACGTGCCCACCAGCTCGATGGCCCGCGAGGCCGACCTGCTCCTGCCGACTCACGCCGGCCCGGAAATCGGCGTCGCCTCGACCAAGGCCTTCACCTGCCAGCTCGCCGTCCTCGCCGCGCTCGCCGCGCACCTGGCGGTCAAGCGCGGGCGGATGAGCCGGGCCGAGGAATGCGAGGTCGTCGCCCAGTTGATCGAAACCCCCTCCGCGCTCAACGCCGCGCTCGCCCACGACGATGAGATCGCCGCCATGGCCCACCTCATCGCTCCGGCGCGCGACGTGCTCTATCTCGGCCGCGGGCAGGACTATCCCCTGGCCCTGGAAGGCGCGCTGAAGCTGAAGGAAATCAGCTATATCCATGCCGAAGGTTATGCTGCGGGTGAAATGAAGCACGGCCCCATCGCCCTGATCGACGAGGCCGTTCCGGTCATCGTCCTGGCCCCTTCCGGTCCACTGTTCGAAAAGACGGTGAGCAATATGCAAGAAGTGCGTGCGCGCGGCGGAAAAATCGTCCTCATCTCCGATGCCGAAGGCCTGGCCGAAGCGGGCGAGGGCTGCCTCGCCACGATCGAGATGCCCAAGGTCCACCCGCTGATCGCGCCGCTTGTCTATGCCGTGCCGGTGCAGCTCCTCGCCTATCACGTGGCCTGCGCCAAGGGCACCGACGTCGACCAGCCGCGCAACCTCGCCAAATCGGTCACGGTGGAATGAGGCTGGCCAGCGCCGGACCATCGAGCGAAGCCCCGGAAAAATACTGAACTTTACCGGGCGTCAACCTATGCCGGGCTAGGGCGGATGCGTGAAAGCGCGCTCGCCTGAAATTGCCACCCTGCCCAAGGATCTCCCGATCCTGGCCGTGCTCGGGCTGACCCAGCCGCCCGAGGGGGACTGGGGGCGCCTGCGCGGCCTGCAATATGCCTCGCTGGCGCGGGTCACGATCGCCCGGATCATCGCCCACGGCATCGCGGCCATCGCCACGGTGCAGATCTTCATCGGCCACATCATGCTGCTGGTGCTGATCGGCTGGTTCGTGGCGCTGTGTGGCGCGCTCTACTACGGCGCCCGCTTCGACCGCTCGCTGGGCGATGCCGACCGCCGCCGGATGAGCCGCGAGGAAGTCAACGCGCAGACCGTCAGCTCGGCCATTGTCGCGGTGGTCTGGGCCGTGCCGATCCTGTTCTTCTCGCGCTACGGTCCGCCCGAGGCGCGGCTGGAGCTGTGGACCATCCTCGCCATGCTGATGACCGCGAGCGCGGTGGTCGTGCCGGCCGTGCCGCTGGGCACGATCCTGTTCAGCACGATCGTCGGCGGAATGTCGGTCCTCCAGTTCTGCCTCGCCGGAATGTGGCAGCCGGCGATCATCGCCACGGTCTTCATGATCATCATCGCGGTGGGCACGATCGAGGGCGCGCGCACCTTCCTCGCCAGCCGCGTGGCCGAGGCGGGGATGCTGGAGAAGTCCGAAGTCGTCTCGCTGCTCCTGCGCGAGTTCGAGGAGGGCGAGGCCGACTGGCTGTGGCAGATCGACACCTCCCGCCGGGTCCGCGCGGTCAGCCCGCGCTTCGCCTTTGCCCTCGGCCTCGATCCCGAGGATATCGAGGGCAAGTCGTTCATCCAGCTCATCGCCGGCGAGGCCTGGGAAACCGGCCAGTTCCCCTCCAGCCTGCATGACCTCGCCGAACGCCTGAAGCGGCGCGAAAGCTTCTCCAACCTGCTGGTGCGCGTCACGATCAAGGGCCGCCAGCGCTGGTGGGAACTGTCGGGCACGCCCAAGCTCGATGAGAACGGCATCTACGAAGGCTTCCGCGGGGTCGGCTCCGACGTCACCGAACAGCGGGAGAGCGCCGACAAGATCGCCCAGCTGGCCCGCTACGATACGCTCACTGGCCTGCCCAACCGCCTCATGCTGACCGAGGCCATGGGCGAGGCCATGCGCCAGGCCGAGCAATGGCGCACCCGCTGCGCCTTCCTGATGATCGACCTTGATCGGTTCAAGGCGGTCAACGATACCCTTGGCCACGTGGTCGGGGACCAGCTCCTTGCCCGAGTCTCGGCCCGCCTGCGCGAACTGATGAGCGACAACGAGCTGTGCGGGCGCCTGGGCGGCGACGAATTCGCCATCGTCATCCGCGATGCCTCGGATCTCGCCCGCGTCGATCTCGTCGCCAAGGCGGTGATCGAGCGCCTGTCGCAGCCCTACGAGGTCGATCACCACACGCTCTATGTCGGTGCCAGCGTGGGCTCGGCGATCGGCCCGCGCGATGGCTCTACCGTCGAGACCCTGATGCGAAACGCCGACCTCGCGCTCTATCGGTCAAAGGATGCCGGCGGCGGCAAGCACTTCACCTATGAGCCGGCGCTCCATGCCCATGCCGAGGAACGCCGCAAGCTCGAATTCTCGCTGCGCCGCGCGCTCGAACGCAACGAGATGCTGCTGCACTACCAGCCGGTGGTCAGCGCCGACAGCGAGAACGTCGTTTCCTTCGAGGCGCTGCTGCGCTGGAACAGCACCGACCATGGCATGGTCAGCCCGGCCAAGTTCATCCCGCTGGCCGAGGATACCCGCCTCATCGTGCCGATCGGCGAATGGGTCCTGCGCGAAGCCTGCGCCGAGGCCATGCGCTGGCCGCGCCACATCAAGGTGGCGGTCAACGTCTCGGGCGAGCAATTGCTCGATCCGCAGTTCGCCACCACGGTGGTTTCCGCCCTCGCGGTCACCGGCCTGCCGGCGCCGCGGCTGGAGATCGAGGTCACCGAAAGCATCTTCCTGCGCGATGCCTCGGCCGCCCGCAACACGCTGGAGCAGATCATGGCCCTGGGCTGTTCGATCGCGCTGGATGATTTCGGAACCGGCTATTCCTCATTGGGTTACCTGCGAAAGCTCAGGTTCTCCACGATCAAGGTCGATCGTTCTTTCGTCCAGGGCGCGGCCCAGAAGAACCCGGAAAGCCTGGCCATCATCCGCGCCGTGGTCGCCATGGCCGAAAGCCTGGGCGTGACCACGACCGCCGAAGGCGTAGAGACCGAAACCGAGCTGCAGGTGGTCAAGTCGCTGGGCTGCAACAAGATCCAGGGCTTCTTCTTCGGCCGCCCGATGCCAGCGAGCGACGCCCGCGCGCTGTTCGGGCCGGGCGAAGCGGGAAGCCTCGCCGGGCGCGCGGCCTAGTTTGCCGGGTGCCGCCAGGGAAAGGCCGGATGGCCTTTCCGTACCGATCAAAGACTTCCGACCAGCCCCCGGATCGCCGATTCGAACAGCGCCCGGCCGTCGCTGCTGCCGTGGGCGGCCTCGATCGCGCGTTCGGGGTGGGGCATCATGCCCAGCACGTTGCCGGCATCGTTGAGCACGCCGGCGATGTCTCGGGCCGAGCCGTTGACCGGTTCGGCATAACGGAAGGCCACACGGCCCTCGCCTTCCAGCCGGTCAAGCGTGGCCGCGTCGGCGAAATAGTTGCCGTCGTGGTGGGCGACCGGAACCTGGATCACCTGGTCGGTCCCATAGGTGGCGGTGAACAGGCTGCGCGTGTTCTCCACCTTGAGTGCCACCGTGCGGCAGACGAAGCGGATGCCGGCATTCCGCATCAGCGCGCCGGGCAGCAGGCCCGCTTCGGTCAGGATCTGGAAGCCGTTGCACACGCCCAGCACCGGGACGCCCTTGCCGGCGGCGGCGACCACCGCCTGCATGATCGGTGAACGCGCCGCCATGGCGCCCGAACGCAGGTAGTCGCCATAAGAGAACCCGCCCGGCACGGCGATGAAATCAAGGCCATCGGGCAGGGCGCTGTCGCCATGCCAGACCCGGTGCGGCGCCGTGCCCGAAACCTGTTCCAGGGCAACGGCCATGTCCCGGTCGCAGTTGGAGCCGGGGAAGGTGATGACGGCGGAACGGAAGGCCATCAGGCGGCAACCCTCTCGATGCGGTAGTTCTCGATGACCATGTTGGCCAGCAGCTTGCCGGCCATGTCGTCAAGCTGGGCATCGGTCACGCTGTCGTCAACCTCCAGCTCGAACAGGCGGCCGGCGCGCACGTCCTTCACGCCCGAGAAGCCCAGCCCCTCGATCGCGTGGTGGATCGCCCGCCCCTGCGGATCGAGAACGCCGTTCTTGAGGCTGACGTGGACGCGGACCTTCATGGCGGAGCCTTTCGTGCGGGCGCGATTCAGGAGGCGGATTCGCGCCGGGAACCAGTTGGCGCGCCTATGCCCGCGAACCCCGCTCCGGGCAAGTCCGGCCTCGGCCATCCGGTGCAATTGCCGGCACCGGGCCTGTCCGGGCCGGCCTCGGCGCGATCCCGGGGCGACATCGGCGATGCCAGGTCGATCGGCGGCCGGGTCGGCTTCTGCTTCTGACGGCGCGCGTCAGGCCATGAGCAGGGGGAGGGGCGGGCCGCCAGTTCCGCCTCCCTTTTCGTTGGCCCACCCGCGCAGGGCGCCCAACCAAAAAGGCCCACGCGATGCGCGGGCCTTTCCGATCTTGTGTTGCCGGCTTGCAGGGCCGTTGCAGCGGCCTTGCAATTGGCGGCCGGCGCTAGCGGACGCGAGGGCCGCCGAAGGGCAGCGGCGGCGGTGCCCGGCGGGCGCCGCGCGGCAGCTGGGCCTGGTAGGCCCGCCCGCAATGCTCGACGCAATAGGGAAAACCGGGGTTCACCTTCTCGCCGCAGAAGTGGAAGTCCGGCTCGCCCGGATGGCCCATCGGCCAGCGGCAGATCCGGTCATTCAGGTCAAGCAGGCTGGTCTTGCCGGCGATCTCCGGGCTCGGCTTGGCCGGTACCAGGCGGCGCGGCGGTGCCGGCGGGATCGGGGCCTGCTGGTCACCGGGACCCTGGCGCAGGAAGCCGCCGGGGCCAACCGAAACGATCCGCGGCTGCGGGGCCGGGGCCGGCGCATCCGTACCGGCCGGCGCGGCGGCGGCGGGTGCCGGGGCCGGGGCGGCGGGCCGGGGGGCGGGCGCCGCCGGGCGCGGGGCAGCCTCGGCCTTGGGAGCAGGCGCGGCGCGCGGCGCGCTGGGCGCCGGCTCGGCCCGCGCGGGCTTGGGCGCGGCGGCGGGGGCCGCTTCCTTCTCGTTGGGCTTGACCGGCGAGGGCCGCGCCTTGAGGCCCAGGCGATGGGCCTTGCCGATCACCGCGTTGCGGCTGACGCCGCCCAGTTCGTCGGCGATCTGGCTGGCGGTGGACCCGCCTTCCCACATCTTGGTCAGCTTTTCGATGCGTTCGTCGGTCCAGCTCATGAGGCCCGTGTACTTTCCTTTGCCGCGCCGGCATGGCCCATTGCCTGCCGGTGCGCTTGCCAATGGCTTGTGGTGCCGATAGTCGCCACCTCATGGCCGATCAACCCCAGCTTGCCGCCGACCGTCCCGCGCCGAATTCAGCCTCCGCGCCGAAACGCGAATTTCCGGGGCAGGGGGTGGCGATCATTCACGGGATCAACGGCCTGGGCCTGTGGACGCTCTATATCAAGGAAGTGCGCCGCTTTTTCAAGGTTCAGACCCAGACCATCTGGGCTCCGGCGATCACCACCCTGCTTTACCTGATGATTTTCACCCTCGCGCTGGGCGGGGGGAGCCGGCAGGTGCTGGGCGTTTCCTTCGCCACTTTCGTCGCGCCGGGCCTGATCGCCATGGGCATGATGAACAATGCCTTCGCCAATTCGAGCTTCAATCTCCTCTCGGGCAAGATGCAGGGGACCATCGTCGACTACCTGATGCCCCCGCTCTCGGAGATGGAATTGATGATCGCCCTGATCGGCGCGGCGCTGACGCGGGCCTTGCTGGTCGGGCTGGCGCTCACCGGCGCGATCCTGCTGTGGCCGGGGGTGGACCTTTCGGTGGCCCACTGGTGGGCGGTGATCTGGTTTGGCCTGATGGGCTCGGTGCTGCTGGCCATCGTCGGCCTGCTCACCTCGATGTGGGCGGAAAAGTTCGATCACAACGCCGCGGTGACCAACTTCGTGATCACCCCGCTGACCATGCTTTCGGGCACCTTCTACGTGATCGACCGGCTGGCCCCGGCCTTCCAGACGGCAAGCCGGCTCAACCCGTTCTTCTACGTGATCTCCGGCTTCCGCTTCGGCTTCCTGGGCCAGAGCGACATCGGCAGCACCAACACGGCGGTGCTGCATGGCGGGATCGGCCTAGGCGTGCTGAACCTGGCCCTGGGTGCGATCACCTATGTCCTGCTGCGCTCGGGCTGGCGCCTGAAGAACTGAAGCATTTCGGGTTGGGTGCGCTTCCGACATCCGTCGGAAGCTTGCGGCACCGGCCCACGCCCCCGGCCCGACCACCCGACAGTGTATCCTAGCGGGTGGTCGGGCCGGGGGCGTGGGCCGGTGCCGCGACGGAAAGGCCGGATGGCCTTTCCGTACTCATCGGTCAGTGAGTCAGCCCGCGGCGCAGGCGGTAGTGGCCGTCGCGGAAATCCTCGAACAGCTGTTCGACCGAGGGGTGGTCCACCGGACCGCCGTCGCCATCCCCCACCAGGTTCTGCTGGCTGACATAGGCCACATAGGCCTTGTCGCCGTTTTCGGCGAGGAGGTGGTAATAGGGCTGTTCGCGGATCGGGCGCATATCCTGCGGGATCGACTGGTACCATTCCTCGCTGTTGGCGAAGACCGGATCGATATCGAACACCACCCCGCGGCATTCGATCAGCTTGTGGCGGACCACGTCGCCGATGCCGAAGCGCGCATGGGCGTGGCGCGGGGCATCGATCAGGCGGCCGGCCTGAGGGGAGAAGAAGCTGGCGCGATCAATCCGTTCCATGGCGCCAATATAGGCGGATCCCCGGGCCGGGCAAGGCGGCCACCGCGCAATCCTCCGAAATCGCGCGCCCTGGCCGTCGGCGCGGCAAGGAATTGCTGATTTGGCGCGCGTCGGGGCTTGGCAAGCCCAAATCGATCCGCTAACCGCGCCTCTCCCGACCAGGGGGCCTCGCGGCCCGCTCACCGGCACTTCGCGGAGAGGTGGCAGAGTGGTCGAATGCGCCGCACTCGAAATGCGGTGTACGGGCAACCGTACCGTGGGTTCGAATCCCACCCTCTCCGCCAAGTCCCCCCATCCTGACAATTTTCGGCGACGCCAACGGGGCGTAAAACTGGCGCATTTTGGCCGTACGCGTTCGTGCCCGGATCGCTGGCATTGACGCAGCTTCTGGCCCCAGCGGCGGTGCGCTGCCAGAGGATTTCAGAGCGGTAGTCTGAAGGACACCATGCCCTCTATCGGGGCCAGACCATCGATGTGTTCGAGATTGATTCCGCCGGTAATCTCGAGTGACCAGCGATCCCCGGTTCCGATCCGGTAGGCGGTTTCCATCCGCACCGGATCATGGCCCAGGGCCGAGATCGGTGCGCGCACCGTTGCAGACCTGAGGTCTAGTCCATCAGGGGTCGGAGCCAGATAGTCGACGCGCATTTGGCCTGCAATTGCGCGGGGCGGCACGGTCAGGGCAAGCGCAAGACTGTCAGCCAGTCCCGTGCCGCTGCGGAATGCCAAGCCCTTTCGCCGGATGCCGAATTCTCCGGAAACGAGCGTGGCTGGCGTGAATGTGAGGCCGTCGGACCAGCCCGTACGCAGGTGGCTTGCCTCGACCGATAGCGAAAGCCCCCAACCGCCAAGCTGGCGATAGCCGGCAAGGCCGAAGTTGAAGGTGCGGCTGGGCTTGCGGAACATCGCCAGGTCACTGGTGATCGAATGGTAGCCGTTCGCTTGTATGATCGCCGAGGCGTTGACCCCCACGACCGTGCGCGAACCGATCTGTTTCCAGACACCCATCCCCAGCCCGCTGCGGGCCGGGTGCGGGCTGCCATCGTGGCCAAGGGCTGCGCGTGGGGTATAACCATCGAAACTCACGCGCAACTGGCGCAGGTCATTGCCGTAGTCGGGAGCCACCATGCCGCCAGTCGCCACACCATAGACCATCAGGCGAGCCTGGCCGGGCAGTGTCGCATTCACGCCGCCGATCAGCGCGCCGCGCAGGAGGCTGGTCGACGCGAACTGGGCCAGCGGACGCATGGTCGGATCCTGCGCGAAATCCTGCCGGGGGTCACCCGCCCCGGTGAGCCGGACCTGGACCAGGCCGCCGTCTATCGGTAGATCGACACCCATCCGCATGGTCCGATCGAGATTGAGCGAGCCGGTCAGCGGATCCCCGGCAGCACCGGTAAAGGCAAAGCCGCGCGCCCGGGACTGGTCCGCGAAGAATGCGGCGGACCAATCTTCAAGGCTGGTGCCAAGCAGGCGCCGGCCCAGCATCTGGCGCGCCGCGAGGAAATTGCCGGTTGTCCGCACGGCACCTGTTTCGGCGAGCGTGTAATCCCTCCCGAAGCCGTCAAAGACGGTAACCTTGCCGAGCGCCGAAACCAGCTTCGAAAGCATGGCCGATGTGCTCGAAATGGTTGTGCCACTCAGCGTTACGGACGAACCGCTCGTGGTGGCGAGGGTAATCGTGCCGTTTGCCTGGAAGGCCCGGGCGACGTTGAGCAGGCCATAGCCATAGACCCCGTCGACCCCGGGCGCGCCAAGATCGGTCGCCGAGGTGAGCAGAATCCTGGCGAGCGTTTCAGGGGCGCTCTTGAGCGTGGGCCAGCGCTGCTGGAGCAGGGCTGCCACACCGGCCACGGCGGGCGTGGCCATGCTCGTGCCCGACATGAAGCCGTAGAGGTTGCCCGGGAGGGTGGAATAGATCGACTCGCCCGGCGCGACGAGGAAGTGGTTTTTCCACTTCAGCGATTCCGCGCAGGCAGAACTGCCGCTGGCCATCAGGCAGGCCTCGCCGGGGCGGTTGGAGAAGGTGCTGATCGTGCCGGTGGCACTCACACTGCCGACCAGCAGCAGCCGGTTGAGTGCCGCATTGGCGGTGGCCGAGGAAACCGCGATGCTTTCATTTACCAGGCCTGCGCCGTCGTTGCCGGCGGCCTTGACGAACAGGATCGGCTGCCTGGCATCGGCCATGGCCGAAACCTCGCTGGCCGAGAAGCACAGCGCCATGCGGGTGCAGCCGAAGCTCATGCTGGCGATGCGCGCGCCGCCCGAATAGGCGGCCTTCCAGGTGTTCACCAGCTTTGCGCCCGTGGCAACGAACCCCCTGTCGTCGAACACGGCATAGTTGGTGATCGTGGCACTGGGGGCGATGCCGTATCGTGCGCCCGCGACGATGCCGGCGGTGTGGGTGCCGTGGTTGCTGTAATACTTGTAGGTTCCGCCGCTGAGCAGGGTGTATGTGCAGTGCCCGGCAAGATCGGTATCGCGGCAATCGGTGACGCCGTCGAGCAGGGCCACCTTGATGCCTGCGCCGCCGCTGGCGCTGGCAAGGTCGGCCGCGGTCAGGTTGATCAGCGACCATTCGGCCAGATTGGGGTTTGATGCATCCAGCGCGGCAAGGCGCGGCTGGGCCACCGCCTCCACCCCGAAGCGCGGCGCGGCGGCGCCTGGCGCGGCCTGCTGGTCATCGGCCAGCGCCGGACTGGCACAGGCCAGTGCGGCGCTTAGCGCGGGGGCGGCGGCGCTGAGGCGGAGGGCGGAATTGATCTGGTGGCGCATGATATTCTTTCCAATCGCCCGGCCATGCGACGGGGCGTGATCGATCACATCGGGCCGAGACCCATCTCGGCGCGCTTCTGGTTGATGTGGAAGCGGCAGATTTCCTGCATCCGCAGGATATAGATCGCGGCCGGGGCCAGGCCGGCAAACTGCTCCTGCCGGTAGTCGGAATCGATCCCTTCCACGAGGGCGGCGGCGGTGATCCGGCGCTCGATCAGGCACTTGGTTCGCCCCGCCTTGGCCAGCGCGTTGATCAGGCTGTCGTCCACGAACACGTAGTTCAGGCTGTCGTTCAGCCCCTGCACATAGGCTCCGCGCGCCTCCAGCGAGAGCGCCATCCACTCGGCCCGGGAATTGACGAACCCGGCCGCCTGCGCGGGGGCGGCGCCCAGCAAGGCGGCTCCGAACGCCGCCGCGATGGCCAGCGGGCGGATGAGTGTCGTTCCGTGCATACAGTGTCCAGTGGTGAGAGGAATTCGGCCTATCTCATACGATCTACGGGCATATCCTAAGAATAGATGAGTGATCTATTCGTATAATCCATTGGTTTATCTGCAAGGATTCAAATTGATCGGCCAGACTGCGGCGGCCTACCGACTGCTCTTGATGCAATCCGGCTGCTTTGAGTCGGCTTGTGCTGGTGTTTGAATTTCCTAGACGGGGGCCAATTTCATGATGTCTGTTCGCAAGAGAATGCTGCTGGGTTCGACCACGCTGCTGGCATCGGTGGTCATGGCGTCGGCCGCGCAGGCGCAGGTGACGATCGGCACGAACCCGGCCGATACCGTCGCCACTGATACCGCAAGCGGGAACGTTTCGGGTGCGGCGCTCAACACGAATGGCGGCAACATCACCACCGGCACGGGCGACATCACGACTGACGTGATTACCGCCAGCCAGATCAATACCACTTCCAACGTTACCATTACGGGCGGCGATCTCGTTGTGATCGGCAGCAGCGGGGGGGGCGACGTCGTCCTGACGGGTGTGATCCGGAATGATGGCCTCGCCAGCCCAGCGGCGGTCGAAGTTGGTGACCAATTGCTCGTCGACGGCAGTGCCACTATCGTGGGCGCCGCCTCGACCAACGGCATTACCAACACGGGCGCAATCAGCACCGGCAGCCTGACCTCGAGCGGAACGATCACCGCGCCCACGATCACGAACGATGGCGTCGGCAGCGGCGGCGTGGTCACGATCAACGATCAGCTCGATGTCAGCGGCAACACCACCATCGCCGGCAACCTGACCCTGTCCGGCGGCGGTGACATCAGTGCCGACGGCATCTCGGCCAACTCCATCTCGACCACCGGCAGCGTCGCCGTGGGTGGGACACTCTCGACCAACTCGATCAGCATGAGCGGCGGGTCCATCACCGGCGCCAACAATATTGATTCGTCCAATGCCATGATTGGTCATGCAGACATCACGTTGCTGCATGCCGGCGATGCCACGGCGAGCAGTCTTCAGGTCTATGGCTCCACGACCACGAGCGGCCTGGACAACACCGGCACGCTGACCAACACTGGCGACGTCACGCTTTATGGCAGCGGCAGCGATCTGACCGTGGGCGGCGCCTTGAGCGTGGGCGGCGTCAGCACCACGAACGGCATTACCAACACCGGCGGCCTCACCACCGACACGCTGGCCACCACCGGCAACGCTTCGGTCGGCGGCAATATCACGGCAAACAACATCTCCGGCTCCGATATCGTCGCCACCGGCGATCTGGTCGTCAACGGCACCATCCGGAATGGCTCGGGTGGTTCCGGCGATGGCGTGGTTGTCTGGGATAACCTGGGTGTGACCGGCGCGCTGAGCGCGAATGGCGGCATCGATACCAACGGCTCCGGTCTCGACCTGTCCGACGGCACGAACAATGGCAGCATCACTGGTGTCCAGAACATCACCGCCACCGGCAACGTCGCCGTGGGTGGGACGCTCACCACCAGCGGCCTCACCAACACCGGAACGCTGACCAACAACGGCAACCTCGTGGTTACCGGCGGCATCGACAACGGTGGGGCCGGCAACGTCCTCGTCAACGATGGCCTGACGGTGGCAAACAACACCTCGCTGCAAGGCAGCGCGACGGTGAACGGCAGCCTCACCGCCTTCGGCTATACGCAGCTGGCCGGCACTCATATTACCGGGTCCACGCAGATCGATGGATCTGTCTACAATGGGAGCTACACGCAGACGCAGGGGATGACCTATGCGTATGGCGGCCTCTACTCGGGCAACGGGGCGCAAATTCAAGGCAACACGTTGCTGGATGGCAACACCCAGGTTAACGGCTTCACCAACCTCTACAATGGCGCGACCGTCGACAACGGGCTGACCGTTACCGGGACCACCACCACGGCCGGCATCGCCAACACCGGCGGGCTGACCAACACCGGCACCCTCACCCAGACCGGCGCGGTCAACATCACGGGAGACGTGGCGCTGTTGGGTGCGGCCAGCGACCTGACCGTGGGCGGCGTCATGAACGCGGCCGAGGTGGTCAGCACCCTGGGCACCTATCTCTACGGTTCCACCAACATCTATGACGGGGCGACCGTCTCCAACGGCCTGACCACCGACACCCTCACGGTCACGGGCGCGATCTCCAACGGCGGCGCCGGCCCGGTCCAGATCGCCGACAGCCTGAACGTTTCGGGCACCACGACGCTGGCCGGCGGCCTTGACCTCAATGGTTCGAACATCAGCAACGTGGGATCGATCACGGCCAACACCGGCAACATCACCACGGTCAACTCGACGACGGTCAACTCGACGACGCTGAACAACACCGGCAACGCGACGGTTGGCGGTACGCTGGGCGTCAGCGGCCTTGCCACGCTGAGCGGCGGCGCCACCAGCACGACCGGCAGCTTCACCACCACGAGCGGCAGCCTGACCACGATCAGCGGCAACGTCGGGACGTCGCTGGGCACGGTCTATGGCTCCAGCGCCAACTTCGGTTCGGCCACGATGGGTTCGGCCACGGTGACCGGCGCGCTCAGCTCGGGTTCGCTCAGCGTGGCGGGGGCCGCCAGCGTTGGCAGCCTGTCGTCCACCGGGGCGATCAGCGGCTCCAGCGTGACGGCCAGCGGCGCGGTTTCCGGCAACTCGCTGACCGCGGGCGCCGGCGGCCTGACCGTGAACGGCGCCAGCACCATGAACGGCGACGTTCACCTGGTGGGGGCCGGCACCGACCTGATCGTGGACGGCACGACCACGCTGGGCGGCACCCTTTCGGTGGCCGGCCAGACGACCACCAACGGCATCACCAACACCGGCAACATCAGCACCGCCACGCTGAACACCACGGGCCTCGCCACGCTGAACTCGGCGGCGGTGACCAACAACCTCGCGGTTGGCGGCACCACCACGCTGAACGGTGCGACCACGATCAACAATACGCTGAACGTGACCGGCCTCACCACCACGGCGGGCATCACCAACACCGGCACCTTGACCCAGAACGGCAACGTTGCCCTGACCGGCGACCTGACGCAGACTGGCAACACCAGCCAGACCGGCGACCTGACCCTGGTTGGGGCGAACAGCGATCTCGCGGTTGGCGGCACCACCACGTTGACCGGCGCGCTCACTGCCAACGGCGGCGCCACGATCAATAACGGCCTCGCCGTTACGGGTGGTCAGACCGTTAGCGGCGGTTCGATCATCAACGGCGGCCAGACCGTCAACGGTGGCCAGACCGTCAATGGCCTCCTGACCGCCAATAACGGCGCCACCGTCGCCAATGGCCTGACTGTCACCAGCGGCGGCGCGGCGATCACCGGCAACAGCTCGGTCACGGGCAACCTT
Source organism: Novosphingobium bradum (assembly GCF_042646485.1). Lineage (NCBI taxonomy): Bacteria > Pseudomonadati > Pseudomonadota > Alphaproteobacteria > Sphingomonadales > Sphingomonadaceae > Novosphingobium > Novosphingobium bradum. The sequence goes on from NZ_JBHRTQ010000007.1 coordinate 214,619, forward strand.
GACGTGAGCGCCAACACCACGGTCGGCGGCACCCTTGCGGTCACCGGCACCAGCACCCTGACCGGCCTGCTGACCACCAACGGCGGCATCACCAACAACGGCGTGTTGACCCAGAACGGCAACGTTGCCCTGACCGGCGACCTGACCCAGACGGGCAACACCAGCCAGACCGGCGACCTGACCCTGGTTGGTCCGAACAGCGATCTCGCGGTTGGCGGCACCACCACGTTGACCGGCGCGCTCACTGCCAACGGGGGCGCAACGATCAATAACGGCCTCGCCGTTACGGGTGGCCAGACCGTCAGCGGCGGTTCGATCATCAACGGCGGCCAGACCGTCAACGGTGGCCAGACCGTCAATGGCCTCCTGACCGCCAATAACGGCGCCACCGTCGCCAATGGCCTGACTGTCAGCAGCGGCGGCGCAGCGATCACCGGCAACAGCTCGGTCACGGGCAACCTGGCCGTCAGCGCCAACACCACGGTCGGCGGCACCCTGGCGGTGGCCGGGGCGACCACGACCCACGGCATCACCAACACCGGCAACCTTACGCAGACCGGCGATACCCAGCTCTACGGCAACCTGACGACCCACGGCGATACGCTCACCACGGGCCTCACGATGACCAACGGCATCTCCAACACCGGCAACATCAGCACCAACACCCTGGGCACTTCGGGCAACGCCACCATCGGCGGCGCCCTGGCGGTGACCGGGGCGACCACGCTCACCGGCGTGCTGACCACCAATGGCGGCATCGACATGGGCGCCGGCGCGATCAGCGACAGCTCGGGCAACGTCACCGTGGCCGACAACCTCGACGTCACCGGCAACATCGTCGGCGGCAACCAGGCTGGCACCAACACGATCGGCGGTGCGCTGGCCACCCAGTCCAACCTGCAGGCGGGCAGCAGCTACGTCCGGGTCAACCAGACGGCGATCGTCCTGCATGGCGGCACCACGTCGACCACGCAGACGCTCGATAACAGCGGGCTGACCCTGACCGACACGACAAACGGGAATACGTTCACGGTCGGCAACACCGGCAACGCGATGATCGCGGGCAACCTCGACATGACGAACGGCGACATCAACAACGTCGCCAACCTGAACTCGACCACGATCAACAACAGCGGCAACGCCACCATCGGCGGCACGCTGGCGGTGACCGGTGCGACCACGCTGACGGGCGCGCTGGCGGCCAACGGCGGGGCCACGGTGGCCAATGGGCTGACCGTCTCCAGCGGCGGCGCGGCGATCACCGGCAACAGCTCGGTGACCGGCAACCTTGCGGTTTCGGGTGACTATTCGACCACCAACGGCAACATCACCACCACCAACGGCACGGTTACCGGTGCGGCCCTGGTCTCGACCGGCGCGGCTTCGGTCGGCACCAACCTTACCGTGGCGGGCAATGCCTCGGTTGGCGGGAACATGGCGGTGACCGGCAGCTACACCACCACGGCAGGCAACATCCAGACCGGCACCGGTCAGGTTCGCGCCGGCAGCGTGGTGATCAACGGCGGCAATGGCGGCAAGATCAGCGGCCTGGCCAACGGCGCCCTGTCGGCAACCTCGACCGAGGCGGTGACCGGCGCGCAGCTGTTCGAGACCAACACCCGACTGACCTCGCTGGACCAGCGCGAGACCGCCCACTTCGACCTGCTCACGCGGCGCGCGGACCGGGCCTACCAGGGTGTGGCGATGGGCCTTGCGATGAACGCGGCTCCGATGGTCCTGCTCGAGGGCGAAAGCGGCATTGCCGGTGGTGTCGGTACGTTCGAGGGCCAGTGGGCCGGTGCTGTTCGCCTTCAGGCGGTCACCCCGGATGGCGTGGGCGTCGGTGCCAACGTGGGCTTCGGCAAGGACTCGTTCGGGGCCGCCGTCGGCGCCAGCATCAAGTTCTGACGATCCTGATGGGGCGAGGCCGCAAGGTCTCGCCCCATCGCGCCTGACCTGCACTGAAGGTATCCATCATGAAAGCCGCCTCAACCTTCCTGATCTTCCTTGCGGCGGGGGCGCTGGCACAACCGGCATTCGGGCAGGCCAAGCCGGTTAACACCGGGGCCAAGTCTGGAGCGTCTTCAGCTCAGCCAGCTTCCGGGGCCAAGGCCGGCGCCAATGCGCCGGCGAGCCAGCAGGCCGCCTCTGCCCAGTCCGGTCCGGACAGCGCCACCTTGTTGATCTTGATCCGTTCGGCGCTCGAGACGCTGAATGGGGCTAACGCCACGAACAACTACAGCGTCCTGTACGCACTGGGTTCACCGACCTTTCAGAAGGCCAATTCGCCACAGGCACTTTCGCAGAACTTCGCACCTTTCCGGCAGAATGGAATCTCGCTGTATCCTGCGCTTGTTCTGGGTCCTCGCCTCAAGCAGAATCCGATATTCGATGGTTCGAGGATCAGATTGATCGGAGTCATCCCTTCAAATCCGTCAAATATCACCTTCGATATACAGTATGAGCGGGTCGATAATTCCTGGAAGATATCCATTCTGACGGTTGGAGTGACAAAGCCTAATTGATCCTTTGAGGATGCGGTTGTGGCTTCCGCAGAACTATCAACAATATTTCCGCGACGGCGCTTTTGCACGGATATTGGAAATGGAGAGCAGGTCTGTATGCCGACCTCGGTAAGCCTTCCGGCAGCCTCTCGAACCGTTCCAAACGCGGGAAACACTTCGACGCTTTGCCAATGGGATCCCGCAATGGTTGGGTTCGCGGCAAGGGTGGAGGGTACTACGGACGGCGCGGTGGACGCGCGGTTGGCCTGGATCGCTTCGTGGCTACCTTCCCCTGTCGGGGGGCAGGTGCCGTGGGAGCGGGATATGGCTAGTCGCGGCTTCGACTTGCTTGTGATCCATTCCGGCCATGCGACTGCACTGCAGGGTCTGGTTCATCATTGGTGGGCGCAGCTTCAAGGAACCCTGATCGCCGCCGTGGTTGATTCGTCCACGGCATCCGAACGTTCGGCGCTCTACAGGGCCGGGGCGGATGTCGTGTTCGATCTCGGCTGCGAAACGGAAGTTGCGGCGGCGCAGGTTCGCGGATTGCTGAAGCGGTGGGGCGCTGGAACTGCCGCACCCACGCGCACGAGCCATGGCCGTCCGCGACCCGGGGGCAGAGATTCCAGGCGACTGCTTTCCGCGAAAAGGCCGCGCATTGCTGAAGGAAGCTGATCTGGTCACGCTGACCTATCGTCAGCTTGCCGAGGAGCTGGGGATTTCCCTGGTTGCGGCGCGGACGAGGGTCCGGCGGGCGGTGGCCGCGGGGCGGTGGCGTGTGGTTCCCGGCAACCGGCCTGGAGCGCCATCCTACATCCAGATGCCTGAGCGTGAGATGGCCGATCTGATGCGCGATGCTCACAAGACACCCACGGCGGCGCTGTCCGGTCCTGATGGCCCGGCGGAAAACCGGCAAGGCGAGGCCGCACGCGAGGAGCTGGTGATCGATACGTTGCGATCGGCCTATCGGCACATTGAGCGGCTCCATCGCATCGCCTTGAGCGAAAAGGATGAGCGCCGGGCGATCGAGCTGCGGCTGGTTGCCGCCGAACGGACGAACCAGCACTTGCGGGCCGAGGTCGACAAGCTGGAAGACTGGGTTCGCCAACTGGATGGGCAACTCACCCGCGAAGGGGGAGAAAAGAGCCAGCTGCTCGTCCAGATCGCCCAGTTCAGGACCAACGAGCGACAGTATCACCATCGCGGCCTCGAATTGCAGTCCCGCGTGGAGAGATTGCGGCGCCAACTGCGCGAGGCGCGGCGGCCGATTTGGCGAAAACTGTTCTACAGGGCCGCGGATTAGCGCGTGGGCCGGCCTTGGGCGGCGGCGCTATCGCGGCTGCCCGAACAGGATCGGCCCGGCAGCCGTTCTGCAGCAATCCTGTCGAGGCAGGCCTGCTTGTCGACATTGCGCCCATCGGAACGGCGCCGGGCATCGGCGAAGGTGGCGCGTGGGTCGGGCGAGGCTTCTGCCGGGTAAAGGTAGATGTCGAGCACGCAGCCATTTGCGCGGAATTGCAGCTTGCGGGCATCACCTTCCCGCTCGAACAGGACGGGCCGGCCCAGCCGTTCAAGGATTGCGCTCGCGGTCTGGTTGGCAAGCGGCGCGGGCAGGGTGATTTCCTGATAGCGCGCAGCGTTCACCGGCGGCAATTCGGCGGTATGGCAACCGGCCGGAACGGTGGCCGTCGTGGCGGCAGGGCGGGGCCGGGGTGGCGCCACGGCCGGTTTCCCCGAGCTGGCCGGGGCTGCCAGCAGGCCCGCGAGGCCCAGCAATGCGGCCACGGCGATCAGGTCAGGCTTGCCGGTCATGCCCCGGTCGCCGGAACCCTGCCTTCAACTGGTTGTCGGCGTCGGCGCCGGCGCCGGTCTGGATCGCTCGCAGGATCGCCCGTGCGGTCGTGAGCTCGCAAACCGCGACGGCGCGGAACCGGCCGTGGCTGGTGCGGGCGCGCTGTTGGATCTCTTCGCAATAGGTGGCCAGCCATCCGGAGATGGAATCGCGTTCGGAGCCTGTGGCAGCATCTGTCATGGGGCTGATTTTCAGGCATCGATGCCGCAGCCGTCGATAGTTGGAACGCCAGTCGGGCCGCTGGCGTGGCTATTTCGGCCACTCGGCATAGTCCGTTGGCTTAGGCGTTGGGTCTTGGCGAGACGGACCTTCAGGCCGGCGCCAGGTCCGCGTTCTGGAAGGTGGACCGGAAATGGGCTTCGTCGAGTTGCCCCAGGATATTGGCCACGCTGGCGGTGGAGTTGACCTTCAGCTTGGAAAAGATGCGGTGCCGATGGATCTTGACCGTGTTCTCGCTGCGATCCATGTCGCTGGCGATCGATTTGGTGGGGAAGCCCTTTGCGATCATCTGGGCGACCAGCAGCTCTGTCGGTGTGAGGGTGCCGACAAGTGCCCTGACCAGCTGGGTGCTCTGCGACCAGCAGCGCATCTTGCGCGATTGGGCGATGCCAATGTGAATGGCATTTCGCAGGGCCATTTCCCCGAATGGCTTCTGGATGAATTCCACCGCGCCCGCCTTCATGCAGTGGGCGACGGTCCCCACATCCTGGGTTCCCGAGACGTAGATGACCGACAGCGCGAAGCCGTTCTTGACGATCCATTCGTGAATGCTGATGCCGTCCTGACCGGGCAACTTGATGTCCAGCAGCAGGCATCCGGTCGGATCGTCCTCGGCGATCTCGCGCAGTTCGTTGCCCGAGCGGAAGCCGCGTACGCGATGGCCAAACAGTTCCACCGCTTCGACGGCTTCCTCCAGAAAGGCCTCATCGTCGTCAACGATGTAGACCGTTTCATTGTCCGGCTTGCAGATGGGATGCAGCGGAAAACCGCTATCCGGGAGCGAGGCCGCTTCGGGCGATTGGCAGGGCCGCAAGAATGTGCGGATGCCGCATAAGCCGGCGTTGTTGAGCGACCATTTGGTGTTTTCCGGTATATCGGACATGATCCCCCCTGCGCCCGAAGGGCCATCAAAGTCATTGTATTTTATTGTCGATTTGGAACTAATCCACGATTAGGTGGATCTATCTGGCCGCTTGCGCGGGGCCGGCGGCCTCAGTTCAGCAGGCGGTGCAGTGCCCAGATTGGCGCAAGCACGATGAGCCAAGCCGTGATCGCCAGGGCCGAAACGATGAATGCCTTGGTCAGCGGACGCAGCGAGGCGGGACGTGCGACGTTCTCGCGGTCCTGCGCGATCCCCGCTTGCGCCGCGGCGCGCGCCTGCGCGAGGACGCCCCAAGCGCCGCGCGGAGCAGGATTGCATCCAATGGAACGGGATGATCGGGCGTTGGCCGCGAACCCGGGGGCGGCGGAAACCGATTGTCGGCGCGCGTGAGCCCGATTCAGATGCATCGCCATAAATCGCCCCGATAGCCTCGTAACACTTTGGAGGCGTATAGGCGCGAGAACGCACGGCCTGAATCAGCGCGAAGACCACAAGAGTAGTCCAACCGTTTATAGGTGGGGCGGAGTCAGCGCCTCGCCCCGGATCGCTGGCCGGCGATTATCGCGGTTGCGTCTCCAGGGCCTGGAGGATCAGGCCTGATATATAGGTGTCGGCATCGAAGCATTCGGCGCCTCGCCTGTGCGGCTTGATCTTGGCGGCCTGCGGGGCGCTCATCGCCGCGTGGGTAACCGCGGAGGCCAGGGAGGTCAGTTTGCTGCGGTCATCGGTGGAGGCGATGCCCATCAACTGTTTCATGGCAATAGTGATCCGATGAGCGACGAGGTTTCCTAGTGCGCGTGCGGTGGGGACATGGGTCCAGTGCATTGAATGGATGAGTTCCTGGGCTTCGAGAAGGTGATCAAAGGCTTTGTCGATCTTTTTTAGCATGGCGTAGGGGCGGTTCGCGGACGGCAATGTGTAACTCATATTCTTGCATTCGTAGCCAGAACCAGGATTTCTGGCTTTCAAGGAAACGCAAATGCCCATTCATTTTACGCAATGGACCGGCCTGAGCGCCTCAGCGTGGAGGAGGGCGGCTCGTGCACATAGCGGCGGTATTGGGTGGCGAATGCTGCCGATGAGGAGAAGCCGAGTTCCATCGCCAGCTCGGTGATGTTTCGGGTTTGGCCTTCCAGGAGCAGGGCCTGGGCCATGAGCATCCGCTCCCGGCGCTGCCATTCCATCGGCGAACAACCAAACCTTGTGGCAAAGGCATATTGCAGGGTCCGGGCCGACATGGCGCTTTCCCGGCACATTTCGGTCAGCGTAAGCGGGCGGTTTCGTGATGCCCGGATGCGGTCGCACAATTCGTCCAGTCGGGAAGGTGGTGGCGCAGGCTGCACCGCCTTCGCCTCGTCGCCGGCCAGGTTCGCGGCGACCCAGCGGTAGATCAGGTCGCCCACGCCGAACTGGTGGGCCAGGGCCGGATCCTCCTGCACGGCATCGATCAGCCGCGAAATCGCCAGGAAGGTCGGGAAGGCGGCGGGGCGACGCTCGAGATCGAGCAGGTGAGGGCGTTCGCAAAGGCGAGGTGCGGGGGCATCGGGACCGGCGTGGGCGGCCAGCGTGGCGTTCAGCCGTGCGATGTCGATCGCGACGATGGCCGCCGATCCGGCGGAAGTTTGGCTTGTGCGGGCAAGATTGGGGAGAAGAATGGCGTCGCGCCCGGCGGCCAAGTCATGATCCGTATTTTCGCAGCGCAGAACACCGCTGCCGTTGCACGGAACCAGCAGGTGCCAGCCGTTCGACTGCCCGACACTGGCTTCCAGCGGAGTGGAGGCATTGGCGATCAATCCGATGCCATCGACTTGCCGCTTTGCGATGATCGAGGCAAAATCGTCGAGGCCGGAAAGGCTGCGCGCCTCCAGCGAGGGCAGCAACAGTTGCAGGCCGTCGGCATAGTGGTCTGGCCGGTCGAATTCGGTTGCGGCATCCTGACCAAAGGGAAGGGAATATAAGTGCATGGCCTGAACTTGGCGGCGCAGTCCCCCGATTTCCTCAATTGCGAATGGCTTTCATTACAGATGTGATAGTGTTCTGAGAGCAAGCACTTGTAACGCCCGGCCGGCAGGCTTCATCCCGTGGCCAGGAAGTTGGCCATTGTCGCCAAGGTCGGCGGTGTCGGTTCGAGCAGATCCCGGCGGCGGTCGTTGGGATCCTTGCGGCGATGGATAAGGCCGGCTTCGACCAACTTGGTAACGTGGCGAAGCGCCGTGCTCAAAGGAACGCGGCTGGAAGCGCAGGCACGGGATACGGGAATTGCCTTGTTGTTCAATCCGGCAGCGGCGACGGACAGCAAGATATCCCACGCCGGATCGCAGAAAAGCTGCTCACCAACATGGACATGGCGAAGGTGCTGGTCGTGAATTAGCAACTTCAGTTGTGCCAACTGCGCCGCCCCATCCATCTTGGGCGAATGGGTCATTGGGGAACCGGGCTGTGCCCCCAGGACCAGTTGTTCGCGTGATCGCAGGCGGTGCCAGGCTCTTGCAGCGCGCCGCAAGGCCGATGCGAAAACATCTTGCGACATTGGTAGCGATAACAAGTCGCGCGCGCCCGCTCGCAAGGCGGCGACCCCATGCACAAGCGAGCAATCGTCGGTTATGACGATCGGGATGATCGGGGCGCAGAAGGGCCGCATCGCTGTGATCTGGTCCAGAAATTCCAGATCGTCCAAGCGGCCCATCCGACTTTCCATCAGGATGATGCCGATCGTGTGATCGTCATTGATCACATTTAGCGCTTGGCGAATGGTGGTCGTGACACGCGTGGGATAGCCTAGAAGGCGCGCGTGGCGGGTAAGGTCAGCGAGATGGCTCGTGGCGCGATCGGCAATTAGGACGGCGCAGGCCTGTTGCAACGGCGGCGCGAATACATCCAGGCCACGCCGTTCGCAGGCCGTGGGCGCCTCAGGCGGAGTGCGGGGCGGTTCAACGGCGGGGTGCATGGGGCGTCAGCAGGGGGGCGCCGGTCACAGGTCAGGCGAACCGGGGGCGATCAAATTCGCCGCGGTAGCCCTGGGACTTGGCATTCTCGATCGATGCGCCGGAGCGGATCTTCCTGCGTAGCCGCTGGATCTGCACTTGCAGGCATTTCACCGCCTCGCTGGTGCCAGACTTGCCGAGCCGATCGAGAATTTGGCCATAGGGTACGGTCTGGCCGTCGTTCTCGTGCAGGACTTCGAGGATGGCGACTTCCGCGCGGGTCAGCGGGGCATCCAGACTTACCGCGTCGGCCGGCGCACCCGCAGGCGCGCTGGCAGCCAAGCGGCGGCGCAACCCTGCTGTCAGCGCGGCGAAGGCCAACGGCCCGGGGGTGCTGATATCGAACACGAAGTCGCCGCCGGAGCGCAGCAGGTCCGCCCGCTCGTCCGGGGTGGATGCGGACAGGCACGCGACAAGCAACTTGCCGGGGAGGAGGCTGCGCCAGTCGCGCAATATGCGGGCCATTCGCCGCGTATCGTCGCCATGGAGAACCAGAATGGAAAATGATCGGTCGGCCTGCGAGATCATCCGCAGGTTCTCGTTCTCGAACGGAAGGACGGCGTCGGCTTCAATCCACTGGTCCAACCACGCCAGCCGCTCCGCGTAAGCGGCATCTCGCAGGCCAATCAACCTGACGGGGCCAAGGATCGCACGCGATTGGACGGGGCCAGGGGAGGCCATGCATGACGGCGGGGGGCCAGGCTCGTCGTCGTTCGCTGGCCGGCCGTCGCGAAAAGTCATGTTCGGTGTCATCGCGGTGATTGCCTGTGAAATATGGCAACCATCATCGGTTCGCGGATGGCTCATTCAAATAAGCCAGTGGTTTACGGCCGTAGGTTGGATTCCGGGGCTTGGTGCGATGCGTGGCGGTTGGCCCTCGGGCGATCGGACCTGAAAGCGACTGGCAGGCCGATCGTGGGAAGCTGGTTGCGTCATGCAAACCGAACCGGGAACTGCCGGAACCTTTCCCGGGTTACTGCAAGCGACCTAAACCGATTGTGATCGAACCCGGGCTTTTCGACTATTTCCCGGCTGATGGGAACGCGGGAGAGTGAGGCCATTCAACGGGCGGGAAAGCGCGTCACCCGGTCAATTGGCAGGTAGGCTGAATATGGATCGCGAAGCAATCATCACCCTCACGGCAGATATCGTCTCCTCCTACGTGAGCAACAATCCGCTTGAAACGAAAGATATTCCGCAGGTCATCCAGTCGATCGCGGTCGCGCTGGAGGCCGTGAAAGCCAATGAGGCGATCCTGGTTCCGCCTGTTCCCGCCGTCGACGTGAAGCGCGCCATCAAGCCCGGCGCGGTGACCTGTCTCGATTGCGGCCGGGTCATGAAGTCTCTCAAGCAGCATCTTCGCCTGGCGCATGATCTCACTCCCGAAGGCTACCGCGCCCGTTGGGGGCTCAAGCCGGACGCGCCGATTGTCGCGCCAGACTATTCCGCCCGTCGCAAGCAGATCGCCCTGGACCATCAGCTTGGCCACAAGGCCGCTGCCTGACCTTGCTGCCCAAGCCCTGACGCGATCCTCCGGGTGACCGGCAGCGTGATCGGCGTTGAAGATGGCCAATCACTCTGAAGGAAAGTCGACCTCGATCGGCTCGATCAGCGGCAGCAGCCAAGCCAGCAGCGCCTGGTGCAGCGGATGGTCGCCATAGGCGGTCAGCGCCGCCTGGTCGGTGAACTTCATCACGCCGCCCGTCTCGTATCCGGCATGGCGGGCGGCCAGGTTCGTGCCGACATGAATTTCGATCATGCCGGGGATCCTGCCGGCGAACGCGCGGAGCTCCTGGAGGGCGCGCGCCTTGTCATCAGCGGTGGCGGCGGGCAGCCACCGGAATGCGAACATATGGATCAGCATGAAAGTCACGCGAAATGGCTGGAAGGGACGCGAAAACCTAGCCTTGTTTGCGGGGCGCGCGCAATGGGCATAGGTCGCGCCCAAGCGCGAGGTCGACCGCCGGGCCGACCGCCGGGCCGAGAGCACTAACCTGCCGTTCCGGCAGGCGGAGGCGATGCGCTGCTGCCGTCAGATCAAGGGCTTGCGGACGTTCGCTTCGGTCTGCGCCGTGGTCGGCAATCACTTTGCCCCGGAGGTTCGCGCCGTCGTCCGCCGCCTGGATGTCGCCGACGTCTTGGCGGGCGCGGGGGTGCCTTGCTGCATCTTGGCGATCTGTTCGAACACGTCGTTTTCGGCGGCGCGGATGTGTTCGCCGGCGAGTTCGACCGCCTTGTCGGCGTCGCGCGCGGCATAGGCTTCATAGAGCTGGCGATGCTGCTTGGTGGCTTCGGCCTGGGCTTTCGCCAGGTTGATCTGGAGCTGGAGATAGCGATCCGACGTGGCGTGCAACGAGGCTACAATGGCCATGATCCGGGGGCGCTTGGCCGGTGCACACATGGCATTGTGGAAGGCCCAGTTGTACTGGGACAGTTCCGAGGGGGGAGCTTTCGCCTTGATGCCGTTTTCATAGCGCGCGAGCGCGGCGGCCACGTCGAGGATGTCCTGCTCGGTGGCGTTTTCAATCGCGGCGCGGACCAGCCCGGGTTCCAGCAGGTAGCGCGCATCGAAGATTTCGCGGGCATCGTCGATGCTCATTTCCGCCACGACCGCGCCCTTGTGCGGCTGGATGGCGACCAGGCCTTCGGCTTCGAGCTGCAGGAGCGCCTCGCGCACCGGGATGCGGCTCACGTCGAGTTCGGCGGCGATGGAGTCCTGCCGGAGCGGCTGGCCGCCCTGGTATTCCCCCGCGACGATCTTCTGTCGCAGCCAATCGCACACTTCGGCTGTGACGGTTTGCCGTTTCAGGCCGGAATTCATCTGCTTCTCCTGCCAACCGATCACCACGGGGACGTCGGCCTGTCGATCCCGACGGCCTATTACCGGAATTCGGATGCATGACAAAGGAACCGATGCCCGGACCGGCGAATTCCGGACCGGACGGCGGCAGGTGGCCAGGGCCGATGGCCTGATCCGCCGCTCTCGCCAAGGCTGGCGTGTTGACGCATAGTATATAATATGATTGGATGAAATATACGATTTATCGAGTGCGGGCCGATCCGCGCGGCGCGCGGCCGGATGGCGGCAAGGCGCCGCACCGGGTCGCCGCCGCACACAGGCTGCGAGACTGGCGATCGGCCGGCCTCGCCAAACACGAATGGGTTGGAAATGACAGGACTTTCGGGCGAATTGTTTATCGGGGCTGACAGGATTTCGGGATCGGGCCAGGCCATCCACGGATGGAATCCGGCCACCGGCGAACGGCTCGATCCGGCTTATCCCGGCGCGAGCCTGGCCGACGTGGAGCGGGCCTGCGGGCTCGCGGACGAGGCGTTCGATCCGTTCCGTGCCTTGCCGCTTGGCGCCCGTGCCGACTTTCTCGAACGCATCGCGGCCAATATCCTGGGCATCGGCGATGCGCTGATCGAGCGGGCGATGGCCGAGACCGGGCTGCCGCGCGGCCGGCTCGAAGGTGAGCGCGGCCGCACCGTCACCCAGTTGCGGCTGTTTGCCGAGGTCGTGCGGGCCGGGCGGTTTCTCGAGGCGCGGGTCGATCCGGCCCAGCCCGACCGCCAGCCGGCGCCCCGTCCCGACCTGCGCCTGCGGATGATCGGCCTGGGGCCGGTGGCGGTATTCGGGGCGTCCAACTTCCCCCTCGCGTTCTCGGTGGCCGGAGGGGACACGGCCTCGGCCCTGGCGGCGGGCTGCCCGGTGGTGGTCAAGGCTCACAGCGCCCACCCCGGCACGTCGGAACTGGTCGGCAAGGCGGTGCAGCAGGCCGTGGCCGAATGCGGGCTGCCGGCCGGCGTCTTTTCGCTGCTGTTCGGCAACGGGACCGATATCGGCCGGGCGCTGGTCGCCGATCCCCGGATCAAGGCGGTCGGCTTCACCGGCAGCCGGTCGGGCGGGCTGGCCCTGCTGGAGGTGGCGCAAGGCCGCCCGGAACCCATTCCTGTCTATGCCGAGATGAGCTCGATCAATCCGGTGCTGCTCCTGCCCGGCGCCCTGGCCGAGCGCGCGCCGGAGATCGCCCGCGCCTTCGTGGCCTCGGTGACCCTGGGGGCGGGCCAGTTCTGCACCAATCCCGGCCTGCTGGTGGCGGTTGAAGGCGAGGGGCTGGATGCCTTCGTGGAGGGCGCCGCCCTGGCCATGGCGAGCGCCGAACCCCAGGTCATGCTTACGGCGGGCATCGCGCGGGCCTATGGCGAGGGCGTGGACCGCCTTGGCGCTGCCGGCGAGGTGACGCTGGCCGGGCGGGGCCGGGCGGCGAGTGGCAACCAGGGCCAGGCCGCGCTGTTCTCGGTGTCGGCCAAGGCCTTCCTTGCCAATCCGGCGCTGCAGGAGGAGGTGTTTGGCGCCGCCGCGCTGCTTGTGCGCTGCGGCGAGGCGGCCGAGCTGCATTCGGTCCTGCGGGCCTTGCAGGGGCAATTGACCGCCGCGCTGCACGTGGCGGACGGCGATGCCGGGCTGGTTCAAGGCCTGCTGCCGCTGCTTGAGCGAAAGGTTGGCCGGATCATCTTCAACAACTTCGGGACCGGGGTCGAGGTGGCCCATGCGATGGTGCACGGCGGGCCGTTCCCCGCCACCAGCGACAGCCGCACCACTTCGGTCGGGACCCTGGCGATCGACCGGTTCCTCCGGCCCGTCAGCTACCAGGATATGCCCGAGGCCCTGCTTCCCGACGAGCTGAAGTCGGCCAATCCGCTGGCGATTCCCCGGCTGGTCGACGGCGCCTAGCGGCCTGGCGGCGCGGCCGGGCACGGCGCGCAGCGGCTGCGAAAACTCCGCTTGCGTGTATATTGGATACAATATACATAGGGCGCGCAATCAAGGAGGATTATGTCCATGTCTGTTTCGACGGCCCTCTGGCGGGGCGTCTATCCCGCGGCCACCACGCAGTTCAGAGCCGATCTCTCGGTTGACCTGGATGCATCGCAGAACGTCCAGAAGTGCCTGGTCGACGATGGGGTGAACGGCCTGATCCTGCTGGGCACCTGCGGCGAGAACAACTCGCTCGAACCGGAGGAAAAGCGCGCGCTGCTGGCGGCCGGCGTCGAAGCCGTGGGCGGGCGCGTCCCGCTGGTCGCGGGCGTGTCGGAACTCTCGACCGACCGGGCGATCCGCTATGCCAAGGATGCCGAGAAGATCGGCGTCGACGCGCTGATGGTCCTGCCCGCGATGGTCTACGTGCCGACCGCGGCCGAGCTCGAGGCGCATTTCCGCGCGGTGGCCGAAGCGACCTCACTGCCGATCATGCTCTACAACAATCCGCCGGCCTACCGTGTGTCGATCGATTTCGGCACGCTCGATGCCCTCTCCGACATCGAGAACATCGTCGCGGTCAAGGAAAGCGCCCCGGACCCGCGCCGCTTCACCGACGTGATCAACCGGTTCGGCGATCGCTACCAGGTCATGGCCGGGCTGGACGACATTGCCCTGGAAGGCCTGATGCTGGGCGCCTCGGGCTGGGTTTCGGGCCTGACGAGCGCCTTCCCGGAAGAATCGGTGCGCCTCGTGGCGGCCTTCGAGGAAGGCAACTGGGAGGAAGCCCGCGCGATCTATCGCTGGTTCATGCCGCTGCTGCATCTCGATGCTGAGCATGATCTGGTCCAGTCGATCAAGCTGGCCGAGCAGATCATGGGCCGCGGCAGCGAGCGCGTGCGGATGCCGCGGATGCCGCTGGCCGGCGAGCGGCGCAAGCAGGTCATCCAGTGGGTCGAAGAGGCCGCGGCGACCCAGCCGAGCAAGCAGGCCGCCAAGGCCGCCCACTGATCCGGGGCGCCTTGCCGGCAGCCGCGCGGTCGACCCGACCACGCCTTGCCGGCAAGGCGCGCCAAGCGGTGGCCGCCGCCTTCACCTCATGTCTCAACCGGCGACAGGTTCATCATGACCGATCATTCCAGTGCAGAGGTGTTGGCGCGCTTCGCGGGCAAGGTCCGCGAATATGGCCACTTCATCGACGGCGCCTTCGTTCCCGGCGCTGACGGCGCGGTGATCGAACGCCACAATCCGGCGACGGGCGCGCTGGTGGCGCAATGGCCGCGCGGCTCGGCCCAGGATGCGGACCAGGCGGTGGCCGCCGCCGTTGCCGCCGACGAGGACCGGCGCTGGTCCAGCCTTCCGGCGGGCGAGCGGGCCGACGTGCTCATGCGCGTGTCCGACCATCTGCGGAACCGCTGCGAAGAGCTGGCGCTGATCGAGACGATCGAAACCGGCAAGCCGTTTTCGCAAGCCTGCGAGGAAGTGCGGTGGGCCGGGGACATCTGGAATTTCGCCGCCGGCCAGGCGCGGGCGATCCACGGCGATGCCCACGCCAACCTTGGCGATGACAAGCTCGGTCTGGTCCTGCGCGACCCGGCCGGTCCGGTGGCGCTGATCACCCCGTGGAACTATCCGCTGGTCGTGCTCAGCCAGAAGCTGCCCTATGCCCTGGCCGCCGGCTGTCCGGTGGTGCTCAAGCCCAGCGAGTTTACTTCGGGCACGGCGCTGGAGCTGGCGCGGATCCTTGCCGATGCGGGCCTTCCGGCCGGCGTGTTCAACATCGTCACCGGGTTTGGCGATCCGGTGGGCCAGCGGCTGGCCGAGCATCCCCAAATCCGTGTGATCTCGTTCACCGGCTCCACCGCGACCGGGCGCAGGATCGCCGAGGCTTCGGCCGCCAACCTCAAGAAGTGCGTGCTTGAGCTGGGCGGCAAGAACCCTTCGATCGTCTTTGCCGATGCTCCGCTGGAGGAAGCGGTGGACGGGGTGATCAAGGGCTTCGTTTACAACACCGGCGCCGAATGTTGCAGCGGCAGCCGCGTCTACGTGCAGCGCGAGTTGGCGGGCCGGTTCGCGGCGGCGGTCTGCGAAGGCTTGGCCGCGGTCCGGGTGGGCGATCCGCTCGATCCGGCCACGGTCATGGGCTCGGTCAACAACCAGGCGCAGTTCGACAAGATCCAGGGCTACATCGCCCAGGGCAAGGCCACGGCCACGCTGCTCCATGGCGGGGAGGTCCGCCCGGACCTTGGCGGCCTGTTCGTCGAGCCGACGGTGTTCACCGACGTGCCGGCCGGCTCCGCCCTGACGCGCGAGGAGATTTTCGGGCCGGTGATCGCGATCATCCCGTTTGACGATGCCGAAGAGGCGATCCGCCTGGCGAACGATACCGACTATGGCCTGGCCTCGGCCATCTGGACCCGCGATTTCGAAACCGCGATGACCATGGCGCGGCGCGTGCGATCGGGCATCGTGTGGGTCAACACCTTCCTCGACGTGCCCTCGGAGGTCCCGATCGGGGGAATCCGGCAAAGCGGCTACGGACGCGAGAACGGCCGCCAGGCGATCGAGGAGTTCACGGTCCTCAAGACGGTCATTCTCCAGAATCCGACCGGGTATGGCCGGTATCTCTCGTGAGCGGGCCGCTGCGTGATGCGCCAGGGCCGAAATTGCCCGTTGCCGATGATCCGCGCCGGCTGGCAGATGGCATCGCGCTGATCGCCGGCCAGGCCCGTGCCGCGGCGCTTTATTCGAGCGTTCCGTTGAGCTTCTGGGGTGGGGTCGATCCGCGGACCGGCGAGATCATCGACCGCCATCACCCGCTCCAGGGCCAGTCGCTCAAGGGCCGCATCCTGGCGATCCCGAGGGGGCGCGGCTCGTGCACCGGGAGCAGCGTGCTGCTCGAGCTGATCCTCAATGGCGCGGGGCCGGCAGGCATCGTCATTGCCGAGGCCGACGAGATCATCGCGCTCGGGGTGCTGGTTGCCGCGCTGATGTTCGACCGTTCGATTCCGGTCTTTTGCGTGGGGCAGGAAGCCTTCGCCGCGCTGGCCGAGGCCGACGTGCTGGCCATGGATGGAACGCGCCTGACCGTGATCGGCGCACACGACGAGGCAAGCTGGCTGCTGCCGAACGACAGCACGCGCCAGCGCCCCATGGACCTGACCGACCGCGACCGGGCCATGCTGGCCGGCGATCATGGCCGGGCCAGGCAGTTCGCCATGCAGCTGATGGTCGGCATGGCCCGGCTGTTCGGGGCCAGCGAGTTCATCGACGTGTCGCAGGCGCACATCGACGGGTGCATCTACACGGGGCCGGCCAGCCTCCGATTTGCCGAGCAACTGCTCGCCTGGGGCGGCAGGGTTGCCGTGCCCACCTCGCTCAACGCCATCTCGGTCGACCGGCGGCGCTGGCGCGAGCTGGGGGTGGCCCCCGCGTTCGGCGAACAGGCCGACCGGCTGGGCCAGGTCTATCTCGAACTCGGCGCGCGGCCCACTTTCACCTGCGCCCCCTACCTGCTGGATTCGGCGCCGGAATTTGGCGACCAGATCGTCTGGGGTGAATCCAACGCCGTGGCCTTTGCCAACAGCGTGCTGGGCGCGCGCACGCTGAAGTATCCCGATTACCTCGATATCTGCGCCGCGCTGGTCGGCCGGGGGCCGCTGGTTGGCCCGCATACCTCGGCGGGCCGACGCGGGCGCATCCGCATCGACGTGACGCTTCCGCAAGGCGCCGACGATTCGCTGTTTCCCTTGCTGGGGCATCACCTTGGCGCCCTGTGCGGGGCCACGATCCCGGTGATCTGCGGCCTTGCGGAAAGCCGGCCCACCACCGACGATCTCAAGGCCTTTGCCGCCGCCTTCGCCACCACCGGCGCGGCGCCGATGTTCCACATCGTCGGCGTGACGCCCGAAGCCCCGACCCTTGCCGATGCCCTGGGCGGTCTGGAGCCGGAGCGGCACCTTGCCGTCGGCCCGGCGGACCTGCTGGAAGTCTGGCGCGAGTTCAACGGCCATGGGGGCGGGCAGGCGGTTGAGGTGATCTCGCTGGGTAATCCCCACCTCTCGCTGGCGGAATGCGAGGCCATCGCCGGGCTGTGCGAGGGCCGGCGCCGGGCCGAGGGCACGCGGCTGATGCTGACCATGGGCCGCAAGGTCCACGAGGACGCGCTGGCCGCCGGCTGGATCGAGGCGATCGAGCGCTTCGGCGGCACGATCATCACCGACACCTGCTGGTGCATGATCGAAACCCCGGTGATCCCGGAATCCGCCCGGACCCTGATGACCAATTCGGGCAAATATGCCCATTACGGCCCCGGCCTGACCCGGCGCGCGGTGCGGTTCGGCAGCCTTGCGGCCTGCCTTGACGCCGCCGTCACCGGCCAATTCTCGCCGCAGCCGCCAGATTGGCTGATCGCATGACCGCATGACCGCCGGGGAGGGCGCGCGGATCGGGAGACCGCGCGGCCGCCGCCGGATTTCCCCGCGATGAAAGTGGAAGGCAGGCACAACATGAGCACTTGCGAAGGGCTGGCGTCCCACGATCCTGCCACTGGCGCGGCCCGGGCACCATCACCCGGAAGCGGGCTCAAGGCCGATTGCCTGGGCGCCAAGGACATCGTGTTCTTCATCATCGCGGCCGCTTCGCCGCTCACCTGCATCATCGCGACGACCGCGATCATGATCGGCCGCGGCAACGGGATCGGCAGTCCGGCCGCCTTCGCTTTCGTTACCGGGATCCTGTTGCTGTTCGCGGTCGGCTACCTGGCGATGACTCCCTTCGTCCGCACCGCCGGTTCGCTCTATGCCTATGTCACGCTGGGGCTTGGCCGCCATGCGGGGCTGGGCTGCGCGGCGCTGATGATCCTGGCCTATACGGCGGTCCAGGCCGGTTGCTACGGCGGGTTCGGGTACTATGCCGCGGAACTGGTGCAGGAAGCCACGGGGCTGGCCCTGCCGTGGTGGGCCTATTGCTTCGCCGCCACCATGGCCTGCCTGCTGCTCAGTCTGCGCGGGGTGCATTCGGGGGCGGTCGTGCTGGGCGTGCTGCTCACCACCGAATGCCTGCTGCTGTTCGTGCTGTGCCTGGGCATCGTCCTGAACAGTCCGGTGCCCCTGGCGGAATTCTCGTTGCAGCCGTTTTCACCGCGCGCGCTGCTTGCCCCTGGCGTCGGGGTTTCGCTGGTCTTTGCCTGCGCGGGGTTCATCGGCTTCGAAGGCAGCGCCATCTATCGCGAGGAAGCGCGCGATCCCGACCGGACCATTCCGCGCGCGACCTACTTTGCGGTCGTGTTCATGGGCACGCTGTTTTCGGTGACGACCTGGCTGGTGATCAATGCGCTGGGCCTGGACAAGGCCGTGGCCGTTGCCCGCCGCGAAAGCGGCAACCTGATCTTCCACGTCAGTGACCTGGTTCTGGGCCACTCGGCGACCTATTTCTTCAATGTCTTCATCATCACCGCGCTGTTCGCGGCCACGCTGACCTTCCACAACAACATCGCGCGCTATCTCTACACGCTCGGCCGGCAACGGCTGCTGTGGCCGGCGCTGGGCCACACCTCCGCGATCCAGAAGGCGCCCTATGTGGCCTGCATCGCCCAGATTGCCTCGGTCCTGGTGATCTTGTCGCTCTGCGCCGTGATCGGGCTTGATCCCTACAACGTCGTCTTCGCCACCCTGACGGGGTGGGGCGCGGTTGGCCTGATCTTCGCGCAGGCCGTGGCATCGCTCGCGATCCTCGCCTTCTTCCTCCGCAACCGGACGGGCCGCAGCCCGGGCAGGATCCTGGTCGCGCCGGCGCTGGCCTGCCTCGGGTTCGTCGCCATCCTCCTGTTCGCCTTCCGCAGCGCCGATCTTCTGCTGGGGATCGACCTGGCCCTGGCGGTGCCGGTGGCGATGACGGTGTTCCTCGTCTTTGCTGGCGGCATGGGCTTTGCGCTGGTCCTGCGCCGGCGCGCGCCCGAAGCCTTTGCCCGCATTCATGCCTCGCTGACCGACGGCCCGGCGGCCGTGGACGCGGATTAGCCGGGCCGCGCCCGCCGTTCACCGGCTTCGCATCGACACTGCAACGGGGTTACAACCATGCCGCGAACGACCTACGACTACATCATCGTTGGTGCCGGCGCCGCCGGCGCGATCGTGGCGGCGCGGCTGAGCGAGGATTCCGCCGTCAGGGTCCTGCTGGTGGAATCCGGTCCGCGCAGTCGCAGCGTGCTGGTCAGTATGCCGGCGGCGCTCGCCTTTCCGCTGACCAACCCCAAGCTGACCTGGTCGTTCGACACCGGCCCCGAGCCTTACCTTGATGGCCGGTTGATCACGCACGTGCGCGGGCGGTTGCTGGGCGGATCGACCTCGGTGAACGGCATGGTCTACGTGCGGGGCAACCGGCGGGACTACGACGACTGGGCCGCCGAAGGGCTGGCCGGATGGAGCTATGCCGACTGCCTGCCCTACTTCAAGAAGCTGGAAGCCTATGATGGCGGCGAGGATGCGTTCCGCGGCCGGTCCGGGCCGGTCCGCATCACCCGGGCGCCGGCCCGCAACCCCATGTTCGAGGCCTTTCTCGAAGCGGGCCAGCAGGCCGGCCTGCCGCTTGCCGACGACTACAACGGCGCCCGGCAGGAGGGCGTCACCGTCTACCAGACCAACATCGATCGCGGCGTGCGGGCAAGCACGGCCCACGCCTACCTGAAGCCGGCCGCTGCCCGCGACAACCTGACCATCTGCCCCGCCGCCACGGTGACGCGCGTGCTGTTTGCCGAGAGGACCGCGATTGGCATCGAGATGGTCGATGCGCGCGGCACGGCCGTGCAGGTTCATGCCGCCCGCGAGGTGATCATCAGTTGCGGAACCTACAAGAGCCCGCAACTGCTGATGCTGTCCGGCATCGGCGAGCGCCAGACGCTCGAACGGTTCGGGATTGGCGTGGTCCACGACAACGCGGCGGTCGGGCGCAACCTGGAAGACCATGCGGCGGTGTCGGTCTCCTATCATTCCGCACGGAACGGCGTTTCGCCGGGGGTCGACCTTGGCCTGCTGCGCCGGGCGGGCATCGGGGCGCAGTGGCTGTTCCTGCGCCGGGGACTGGGCGCCACCAACTTCTGGGAGACCGGGGCGTTCTTCCGCAGCAGCGATCAGGCAGACCACGCGGACATCCAGCACGAGTTCTGCCCGATGCTGGGGGAATTCGCCCATGGCGAGGTCTCGGTGCGCGACGGGTTCCAGTACCAGACCTGCCTGATGCGCCCGAAAAGCCGGGGCTACGTGACCTTGAAGAGCGCGCGGTTCGATGATGCGCCGATCATCGTCAACAATTACCTCCAGCACCGCGACGACGTCCGCGACCTGGGCAATGGCGTGCGCCGCACCCTGGAAATGGTCCGGCAGAAGGGGTGGGATACCCTGCGCGGAGCGCCGGCCGAGCCGGACCTCGCCCGGTTCGACGACCGCGCCATGGCGGCGTGGCTGCGCCAGCACGTGGGCACGCAGTATCACCCCTCGGGCACGTGCCGCATGGGCCTTGGCGAGGACTCGGTGGTGGACGGCGAGGGGCGGGTTCATGGCGTCGCGGGGCTGCGGGTCATCGATGCCTCGGTGATCCCCCATGTCACCAGCGGCAACCTGAACTGCCCGACGATGATGGTTGCCGAAAAGCTTGCCGACCGGGTCAGGAATGCCCCGGCATTGGCCCCTGAACCGCTGATTTCCGGTTGAATTTCAATGCCTGATCGCCCCGATCGGCGTGGTGGCCAGCCCGGTGCCCGGCCCGCCCTGGCGGCCGGATCAGGCGCCATATGCCCAGGCGAATGCCCGCCGTGCAAAATTCGGATACAATATACAAAGACCATTGACTGACATTGCGGATTGTATACCATATCCAACATAGGCCGCCGAAATCGAGTGGCCATACGGCGTCGGACTTCTTCGGGCGCGTCCGACCGAGCCGGGCAACGGCCTGTCAGAAAGCAGGGAGTATGTTATGGTGTTTCCAGTGAAGCTTAGAGGGCATGGCGGGATGGGCGGTCTGCGGTCATCGAGCGCGCTCACCCTGATCGCATCCGCCGCATTGGCTGTGTCGGTTTCGGGCGCCGCCCATGCCCAGGACGCGGCTGCCGCTCCGGCGGAGGCCAGCGATGCGGCGCAGGGCGGGATCGCGGAAATCACCGTCGTGGCGACCCGCCGCGCGGAAAGCGCGCAGAAGGTTCCCATCGCGGTCACCGCGGTCTCCGCGGAAATGATCGATCGCTTCAAGATTCTGCGACCCGAAGATCTCTCGCGCCTGTCGCCGGGCCTCGCGGCGGTGCCCTATGCCGGAACCGCGGTCTCGACCTTCAGCATTCGCGGCGTCGGCCAGGCTGACGCGGCGGAGCACGAGGAGCAGCCGGTCGCTATCTACCAGGACGGCGTCTACGTGGCCAACTCGGCGGCCTCTGGCTTCCCGATCTACGACGTGCACGGCTCGGAAGTCCTGCGCGGTCCGCAGGGCACGCTGTTCGGGCGCAACGCCACCGGCGGCGTGATCCAGTTCCTGAGCAACCAGCCCGAAGCCGGCACCTCCGGTGCGATCGAGGCAGCCATCGGCGACTACGACGCGCACCGTTTCCAGGGCTTCCTGAACGTCGGCAACGATCGCCTCGCCGCGCGTGCGGCATTCTACAGCAGCACCCGGGATGGCTTCATCAAGAACCTGAACGGCCCCGACCTAGCTTCGGAAAACGTCATTTCCGGGCGCCTTCAGATCAAGTACCGGCCGGACGAACTGACCAACATCACGCTTCGCGCCGAAGGCTGGCGCGCCCGCGGGACTTCGTACAGCGGCGGCAATCCGACCCCCGCCTACTATGGCCCGAACGGCTATCCGGTCATCATGGGTGCCACCCAGAACTTCTACGGCACCGGCGCCGGCAAGGACCTCTATGGCTATCGCAATGTCGACGGGAACTTCACCCAGTCGGTGAATGACCCGGGCCTGATCTACAAGCGCATCTGGACCGTTGCGGCCACGGCAACGCGCGAGGTGGGCGATATCACGCTCTACTCGATCACCAGCTATGCCAAGTCGCTGGTCAACTACCGCGAAGATACCGATGGTTCGCCGCTGTTCCAGACCACCTACAAGGACGGGGCTGACGCGCACACCATCACGCAGGAACTGCGGGCGGCAAAGAACGCCGGTGCCTTGCGCTGGACGGGCGGCGTCTACCTGTTCGAGGTTTCGGGCAAGTATTACACGCAGTACAACCTGCCGACCTTCTGCGATCCTTCGTCGCCGACGGTCTGCTCCGCGATCGGTGCCGCATCGACGGTGCTGCCGCTTGATGCGGTCAACGGCAAGGGCGCGAGTATGCAGACCGACTATACGCTGCGGACCCGGTCCTACGCGGTGTTCGGCCAGGCAGACTACGACATCACCGACAAGCTCACCGCGACCCTGGGTGCGCGCTATTCGATCGACGACCAGGACTACACCTACAAGGCCACCTGCGTTCAGACGGTCACCAATGCCTGCACCGCGATCTACGGGGTCGGCACGGTTCCGGGGATCGTCTCGGGCCTGGGCCTGATCAGCCTGAGCCAGAACAGCAAGGACTGGAGCGGCAAGGCCGGCCTCAGCTACAAGATCACGCCGGATTCGATGATCTATGCCA
The DNA here is from genome assembly GCF_042646485.1 of Novosphingobium bradum. Classification (NCBI taxonomy): domain Bacteria; kingdom Pseudomonadati; phylum Pseudomonadota; class Alphaproteobacteria; order Sphingomonadales; family Sphingomonadaceae; genus Novosphingobium; species Novosphingobium bradum. The sequence goes on from NZ_JBHRTQ010000007.1 coordinate 237,466, forward strand.
GCTACAGCAAGGGGCTGAAGTCGGGCGGCTACAGCACGGCGACCGACGGCTTTGTGTTCCCGGGCCAACTCTCGTTCAAGCCCGAGACGCTCTATGCCTCGGAAATCGGGTTCAAGAACAAGCTGTTCGACCGCCGGCTGATCCTCAACCTGAGCGCGTTCCACTATACCTACCACGACTTCCAGACGTTCCAGTTCAGCGGGGTTTCGTTCTCGGTCGTCAACAAGGACGCCTATGCCACCGGCGGCGAGATCGAAATCACCGCCCTGCCGACCCCCAGCCTCACGCTGAATGCCAATATCGCCTACAACGACTTCTGGGTTAAGGGCATCGTCACCCCGAATGCCCCGGGCGGCGAGCGGCAGCGGGCGATCAATGCGCCCAAGTGGACCGGCAGCTTCAGCGCCACGAAGACGTTCGACCTGCCGAACGACTGGACGCTGTCGCTGGGCTATAACGCCCGCTACACCGGATCGCGCTATTTCGGCATCGTCAACAGCGCGATCAACTTCGGATCCTCGTTCGTGATCCAGGATGTCAACGTGACCCTCGAAAGCAAAAACGGCGTGACCGTTTCGGCTTACGTCAACAATGTCGCCAACAAGGTCTACCAGACCATCGCCTTCGACCAGACGTTCAACGGCTACCAGCTCGCCCACTACGGGCTGCCGCGCACGTTCGGTCTCAGCGCGAAGTACGCCTTCTGATCTGATTTCCGCCTCCACCCGACTGAACCGAGTGATGTCCGTCACATCCCGCCGTGAAAGCAATGCCCCCGTTTGCGAAGGTTTTCTTTCGCGGCAGGGCGCGGCGGGCATCACTCGGTCCTTTTTGAAGGGTGCCGGAGACCTGGATTGATGGCCGTCCCGGGCCGGGGCCGCGGCGCTCCGGAATGCGGGGGCGGCAGCGGAATTCCCGACCCGCCCGCCGTCTGCGCGATGGACGAGGGGCGAGACGCGAACGAGGTTGAACAGCGATAAGCATATGCGGGAGCGGTCATGGAACCTTCGATGCAAATGACCTTCGATGAAGGCTCCCCCGCAATCCGCGCGGACGGGCGTGGCGGACTGAAGAAGAACACGCTCGGCACCCTCGATATCGCCTTCTTCATCATTGCCGCCGCATCGCCGCTGACCGGGGTCATCGCCATCGTTCCGATCATGCTGGGCATGGGGGTTGGCATCGGCTCGCCGGCCGCCTTCCTGATCGTGGCCGGGATCCTGCTGCTGTTCGCCGTGGGCTATGTGGCCATGACCCGGCACATCAGCAATGCCGGCGCCCTGTATACCTACGTGACCGTGGGGCTTGGCCAGTCGGCGGGGCTTGGCGCGGCGGCGCTGACCATCTTTTCCTACAGTGCCATCCAGATCGGCCTTTACGGCGGCTTCGGCTACTATGCAGCCGAGCTGGTCGCCGGGGCGAGCGGCCTGCACGTGCCGTGGTGGCTCCTGGCGGCCGCGGCGGCCATGGCCTGCCTGCTCCTGGGGGTGCGCGGGGTGCATTCCGGAGCCGTGGTCCTGGGCATTTCGCTGTCGCTGGAATGCCTGCTCCTGCTCGTCCTCAGCGTCGGCATGGTCCGCAACGGGCCGGCCTCCGCCTTGCACTATTCGCTGGCCGGCTTCAGCCCGGCCTCGCTTGTCCATCCCGGGCTTGGCGTCGGCCTGATGTTCGCCTGCGCCACCTTCATCGGCTTCGAGGGCAGCGCGATCTACAGCGAGGAGGCGCGCGACCCCAAGCGGACCGTGCCGAACGCCACCTACTTCTCGGTCATCTTCATGGCCTTCGTCTACAGCGCAGTGACCTGGCTGATCGTCAATTTCCTGGGCGAAGGGCAGGCCGTGGCCATTGCCCGGGCCGATGGCGGCAACCTGCTGTTCGATGTCAGCACCAGGGCGCTTGGCCCGGGGCCGACGCAGGTGTTCAACGTCTTCATCGTTTCGGCGATCTTCGCCGCGCTGCTCACCTTTCACAACAACATCGCCCGCTATCTCTACTCGCTGGGGCGGCAGGGATTGCTGTGGAAGCCGCTGGGCGCCACCCTGGCCGGCGCGCAGACCCCCCATGTGGCCTGCGCGGTCCAGACGGTTACCGCCATGCTGGCCATCGCGATCTTCGCGGTCCTGGGGCTTGATCCCTACGGCGTGCTGTTCGCCTCGATGACCGGCATGGGCTCGGTCGGGATCATCCTCGCGCAGACGATCTCGGCGGTCGCCATCTTCGCCTTCTTCCGCAAGAGCGCCGTGGACAAGCGCCTGGCGCAGACCTTCATCGCGCCGCTGCTGGCGGTGATCGGGCTTTCCGGCTTCCTCTACTACGCGCTCGACAGCGTGGAGCTGCTGATCGGAATGTCGGGCGCCGTCTCGCGGCTGCTGGCCGGGCTGGTCTTCGTCATCTTCGGCGGCGGGATGGGCTACGGCTGGTGCGTGAAGCGGCGCGATCCGGCGAAGTATGCACGGCTCGCAAGGGTGCTCGTCGAATAGGCCGGCGCACGGGCGATGGAACACGAATTGGACCCTCTCGGGTCAGACAAGCAGGAAAGACGATCATGACGACCGGTACCCGTCCAGACTTCGCCGGGATGGCCAGCACGCTCAGGTTCCAGACCCAGGCGTTCATCGATGGGCGGTTCGTGCCCGCGCTGTCGGGCAAGACCTTTGCGACCATCAACCCGGCCACCGGCCGGGAGCTGGCCCGCGTGGCCGAATGCGATGGCCGGGACGTCGACGTGGCGGTTGCCGCGGCCAAGGCGGCCTTCGCGGACGGGCGGTGGGCGGCTCTCGCGCCCAAGGAGCGCAAGCGCGCGCTGTTGCGGCTGGCGGACCTGGTGGAGGCCCATGCCATCGAGCTGGCCCTGGTCGAAAGCCTCGACAACGGCAAGCCGGTTGACGATGCCCTTGCCGCCGATCTTCCCGATGCGGTCGATACCCTTCGCTGGCACGCCGAAGCGATCGACAAGCTCTATGACCAGGTTTCCCCGACGGCGGGGGATATCGTCTCGCTGGTCGTGCGCGAGCCGGTCGGCGTGGTCGGCGCGGTGATCCCGTGGAACTTCCCCCTCGCGATCCTGGCGATGAAGGTCGGCCCCGTGCTGGCGGGCGGCAACTCGATCGTGGTCAAGCCGGCCGAGCAGACCTCGCTCAGCGCCCTGCGCTTTGCGGAACTGGTCAAGGAGGCGGGCATTCCGGACGGTGTGTTCAACGTCGTTCCAGGCTTTGGCGAAACCGCGGGGCAGGCCCTGGGCCGGCACCCCGACGTGGAGTGCCTCTCGTTCACCGGATCGACCGAAGTGGGGCGCTACTTCCTCAACTATTCGGCCGAATCCAACCTCAAGAAGGTTGTGCTGGAGCTGGGCGGGAAGAGCCCGGTGATCGTGATGAACGATGTTGCCGACCTGCAGCCGGTGGTGGAGCAGATCGCGATCGGCATCCTGTTCAGCCAGGGCGAGAATTGCAGCGCCGGCTCGCGGCTCCTGGTCCATGCCGACATCAAGGACCGCCTGCTCGAAGCGCTGCTGGCCCAGTTCGCGGAATGGACCGTGGGCGATCCGCTCGCGGAAGGGACGCGCATCGGCGCGGTCATCGAGGAGCGCCACATGGACCGCATCCTGGGCTACATCCAGAGCGGCAAGGACGAAGGCGCGCGGATCATCTGCGGCGGCGAGCGGGTTCGCGCGGAAAGCGGCGGCTATTTCGTTCAGCCGACGATCTTCGACGACGTGACCAATGCCATGGTGATCGCCCGCGAGGAAATCTTCGGGCCGGTCCTTTCGGTGATCACCTTCAACACGGTGGAAGAGGCGATCGCGATCGCCAACGACACCCCCTATGGGCTGGCTGCCTCGCTCTACACCAACGACCTCACCACGGCCCACAAGGTCTCGCGGGCGATCCGCGCGGGAACCGTCTCGGTGAACTGCTTCTCCGAGGGGGACCAGGCGGTGCCGTTCGGCGGGTTCAAGCAATCCGGTTTCGGCGGCAGGGAAAAGTCCTTCTCCGCCCACGACCAGTACACCGAGCTCAAGACGATCTGGATCCAGCTGGGCGCGTAGAAGGATGGGCCGGATGTCCGAAGAAGCATTTGACTATGTGGTCGTGGGTGGAGGCTCGGCCGGCTGCGTCGTGGCCAATCGTCTTTCGGAGGATGGCACGAAGCGGGTCCTGCTGCTCGAGGCGGGGCCGCGCCACAACAGCGTCATCCTCGATATGCCGGCCGCGCTTGGCCTTCCGCTGGAATCGACGAAGTTCAACTGGGGCTTCAAGAGCGAGCCGGAGCCGGGGCTGAACGGGACTGTCAGCGACCAGCATCGCGGGCGGGTACTGGGCGGGTCCTCGTCGATCAACGGCATGGTCTTCGTGCGCGGCAATCCGGCCGACTATGACAACTGGGCCAGGCTCGGCAATCCGAAGTGGTCCTATGCCCACTGCCTGCCCTATTTCCGCAAGATGGAGACCTTCGAGGGTGGCGCCGACGACTACCGGGGCGGGGACGGGCCGCTGCACGTCCACCGGTGCAAGGCCGACAACCCTCTGTATCGCGCCTTCATCGCCGCGGCCCGGCAATATGGCTTGCCGTTCAACCCGGACCAGAACGGGCGCGATCAGGAAGGCGTGAACCTTGCCCAGGCATCGACCTACAAGGGCGTGCGGTGGAGCACGGCGCGCGCCTACATCGATCCGGCGAGGGGCCGGCGCAACCTGGTCGTGCGGACCGGCGCGCAGGTGACCGGCCTGTCCTTCGACGGCACCCGGGCAACCGGGGTCGAGTATGAACTGCGGGGCCGCAAATGCCGCGCCATGGCCGGCGCCGAGGTGATCCTGTGCGCCGGCGCCTTCGGCTCGCCGCAGCTGTTGATGCTGGCCGGGATCGGCGACGCGCAGGAACTCGGCGAGCTTGGCATTCCGGTCCGCCAACACCTGCCCGGCGTGGGCAAGGACCTGCAGGACCACGTTGCGGTGGCCATCCAGTACTCCACCGAAAGCAGGACCGCCTCTCCCACCCGGCAGCTGTCGATGATCGGCCGGCTGGTGCTGGGGATCAAATGGCTGTTTCTTCGCAAGGGGCTGGGCACGTCCAACTATTTCGAGGTGGGGGCGTTCTTCCGCGGCAACGATGCGGTCGAATATGCCAACCTCCAGCACGAATTCTTCCCCATGGTGGGCGAGTTCTATCGCGGCGAAGCCCGGATCAGCCCGGGGTTCCAGTACTTCACCAGCGTGATGCGGCCGGAGAGCCGGGGCAGCGTGACCCTTCGCTCGGCCGATCCCAAGGCTGCGCCGGTCATCCGGATGAATTTCCTGACCGCCCCGGAGGATCTGCGCCAACTGCGCGAAGGCGTCCGCAAGACCCGCGAGATGATCGCCCAGCCAGCCTGGGACGAGCTGCGCGGCGAGGAACTCAGTCCCGGTTCCCGCATCCAGTCGGACGAAGACCTCGATGCGTGGATCAGGGCCAACGCCGGCACCGGCTATCACGCGGTGTCCACCTGCCGGATGGGGACGGACGAGATGGCCGTGGTCGACGAGGACGGGCGGGTTCACGGGATGCAGAACCTGCGCGTGGTCGATGCTTCGGTCTTCCCGAAGCTGATTACCGGCAACACCAATGCGCCCACCATCATGCTGGCCGAAAAGCTCAGCGATCACATTCTCGGGAAGATGTGCGCTCCCCAGTCGCCCGCTTGCTGCTAAAACGTCGGCGCGGCCTGCGCCGGAGCCCAGAGCGGATTTTTCGTGGCCGGCATCGCGCCGGTCGAACATTCAGGAATCAAGGTCTGTCGAAATGAAAATTGTTGGTCTGGACGTGTTTCGCTACGATGTCGGCTACGCGCACGGCACCTATGTCATGTCGGGCGATCGGCGGGCGTCGGTCGAAGACGGAACCGTGGTCCGCATCCGCACCGACGAGGGCATCGAGGGCTGGGGCGAGATCACGACCCTGGGCAAGGTCTATCTGCCCACGTTCCCCGAAGGCATCCGCACGGCGCTGAAAGACCTTGGCGAGGCGCTGCTCGGGCAGGATCCGACCAACATCCTGAACGTGAATGCGATCATGAACGCCACCCTGATGGGGCAGACCTTCGCCAAGAGCGCGATCGACATCGCCTGCTGGGACATCCTCGGAAAGTCGCTCGACCGGCCGATTTCCGCCCTGCTTGGCGGGGTGATCAATCCGCGCTTCCCGATCTACGAGGCCGTGCCGCTGGCCAGCCCCGAGGCCATGGCCGAATTCATCCAGCAGCGCCGCGCCGATGGGGTCAACCGGTTCCAGCTCAAGGTCGGCAACAATCCGTTTGACGATATCGCGCGGACCAAGGTCTGCGTGAACGCGGGCAACGAGGAGACGGTGATCGTCGCGGATTCGAACGGCGGCTGGTCGCTGGCCGCGGCGAAGCTGGCGATCCAGGGCATGGCGGGCCTGCCGGTCTATGTCGAACAGCCCTGCCGCTCCACCACCGACTGCATCCTGGCGCACCGCAATTCGGCCCTGCCGCTGGTTCTCGACGAATCGATCGTCGACAACGACGAGGTCTATCGCGCCAAGTATGAGGCGAACGCCGTCTCGATCAATCTCAAGTTCGGCAAGCTGGGCGGGCTGACCAATCTCGTGCGCGCGCGCGATCTCGTCCAGGACCTGAACATGGCGGTCTCGGTGGAGGATATGTGGGGCGGCGATATCATCACCGCCGCGACCAGCCACATTGCCGCCACCACGCGCCCGGAATCGCTGCTGATGACGCCCTTCTTCAACGATTGGACCGACGGCCACACCGCCGGTTATTCGCCCCGCTCGCAGAACGGGTTCGGCAGCGCGCCCACCGCGCCCGGGCTTGGGATCGAAGTCGATGCCGGCTATCTGGGGCAGCCGGAATTCGTCGTCGGGCAGATCTAGCGCAGGGGCGGGCGGGCACGTCGTCGGGAGTTGGGGGGAGGAATCCTGCCCGGCGGTGCGCGGTCCGAATTGGGCTGACAGCACCAGCGCATGGGCGCAAGGTGGTGGGGTACTCCCATTCCCCACCGGCCGGCTGGCCATTGCAGGTGACAGGTCAGATGGAGCCGGTATCGATCCTTTCGCTGGCAACTGAAACGCCGCCGCACGTGCTCTCGCAGGCCGAGGCGCTCGATGCCGCACGCGGGTTGATCGGCCGGAATTTCGGCGATTTCGAGCGGCTTTCGACGGTCTATGCCAATGCCGGGGTCCAGTTCCGCCAGCTTGCGATGCCGGTCGATTGGTATCGGTCCCCGCGTACCTTGCAGGAGCGCGCCGCGGTATACCTCGCGGTAGCGCTCGATCTGTTCGTGACAGCGGCGGCGCGTGCCCTGGCCGAAGCTGGGCTGAGGGCAGAGGACGTCGACGCGATCGTCACCGTATCGTCCACCGGCATCGCCACGCCGAGCCTGGAGGCCCGCGCGATGGCGCACCTCCCGTTTCGTTCCGATGTCGCGCGCGTGCCGGTGTTCGGGCTTGGCTGCGCGGGCGGGGTGACCGGGCTGGCCCTTGCCGGCAAGCTTGCCCGGGCAGCGCCGGGATCGACGGTGCTGTTCGTGACGGTCGAATTGTGCAGTCTTGCGCTCCGCACAAACAATGCGGACAAGGCCGATATCGTCTCCACCGCGCTGTTTGGCGACGGGGCGGCGGCCTGCGTGGTGCGGGGCGGCGTGGATGGCTTCGCGCAGCTCTGCGGCGCTGCCGAGAAGACCTGGAATGCCACGCTGGATATCATGGGCTGGCAGGCGGAGCCGACCGGCCTCGGCGTTGTCCTCAACCGCGCCATTCCGGCCTTCGCGCGGCGCGAAATGCGCCAGGCGATGGCCGAGATGCTGGCCCCGCAGGGCTTCGGCATCGCGGACGTGGATCGGTTCATCTTCCATCCCGGCGGGGCCAAGGTGGTCGATGCGGTCGAAGGGGCCTTGTCGCTCGGGGAGGGCTCGCTGGCGACCGAGCGCGCGGTGCTGCGCGATCACGGCAATATGTCGGCACCCACCGCGCTGTTCGTGCTCGACCGCTGCCGCAAGGCCGGGCTGATGCCGCTGACCGTGCTGAGCGCGCTGGGACCGGGCTTTACCACTTCCTCCCTCACGCTGCGTTGCCCGGCATGAACTGGCCGTTCGCCATACTGGCCTTCGTGACGGTGCAACGCCTTGGGGAACTGGCCATCGACCGGCGCAACACCGCGCGCCTGCTCGCCGCCGGTGCCCATGAAGTCGGCGCCGGGCACTATCCCGCCATGGTGGCGATGCACGCGGCCTGGCTTGTCGCGCTGTGGGCCACCGCTGGGGATCGCCCCGTCAACGGGCTGCTGCTGGCGCTGTTCGGCGTGCTGCAAGGGCTGCGGGCCTGGGTGCTGGCAAGCCTGGGGCCGCGCTGGACCACGCGCATTATCGCCATGCCGGGCGTGCCACTGGTCAGGAAGGGGCCGTATCGCTTCCTGCACCACCCCAACTACGTGGTGGTCACCGCGGAGATCGCGGTGTTGCCACTGGTTTTCGGTTTGGTGTGGATCGCCATGCTGTTCACCCTGCTCAACGCGGCGATGCTGGTTGTGCGGATCGGGGCGGAAAATCGGGCGCTTTACGCCGCTTTGCCTGGCGACCATGGCCGCCAGTGAACGGGGGACACTTCGTCCGGCGGCGAGCGAATTGCAGCAGCCTGACGCCGCCTTCCCGGGCGCCGGGGCGCAAACAGGCCGCGGGTTCCGGCCACTCTCCTGTGACCCGGCCTGGCCGGCGAAGCCCTAGGCCTGATCGAGCAGGTCCATGAAGTCCCGCGCGGCGTTGCGGTCGGCGGGATCGGGGAAGGCGATATCGAGATCGGGCGCGGCGCCAAGAATGTGCAACAGGCACCACATGGCAAAGCGGCGGCCGTGATCGCGCTCCATCCCGAATTCCACGGTGAGCTTTTCCACGCCGTTGGCCAGCGCCTCGGGGGAGAGGCTGCCGAGGTCGCTCGAGCCGAAGTGGCGGGTCAGTTGATCGTCGAGGTCCACCGGGCAGGTCCCGCAGGGTAAGGGCGGCGCCGGGCATGGCCCGGCGCCGCAAAGGATCAGCCGTTGAGCTTGTCCTTGACCGCCTTGGCGGCGGCGAAGCCCAGCTTGCGCGAGGCGGCGATCTGCATGGCCTCGCCGGTGGCGGGGTTGCGGCCTTCGCGGGCGGCGCTTTCCTTGACCTTGAACTTGCCGAAGCCGTTCACGGCAATCTCGTCGCCCTTGGCGGCGGCATCGGTGATGGCGGCAAAGACCGCATCGACGACCTTGCGGGCATCGGCCTTGGTGAGGTTGGCGGCGGCGGCGACGGTGTCGGCGAGATCGGAGGAGTTCATCAAAGGGTCCTTCTGTAATGGTCCTGCCGGGCTAACCGGGTCGCGCGGCGACGTCCAGCGCTGCGCGGCATTGATCCCCGGCCAGATGCGATGGCTGGGCGCTCCGCCCCCTTGCTTGCAGCGCCGCGGCAGTCCGGCCCGGCCGCCATTCCCGTCTGCGAGCGGGGGGCAGGCCAGGGGGCGGTGAATGTCGGAAAAGACATTTCCGCCGTCCATGGCCTGTGCGACACCGTGGAGCGAGGCGCCGGCTCGGTCGCCAGCCCGGTCGCCGGACGGTCGCGCTGGGCGGCGGGCAGGAACGGAGAATGACAGTGCAGGATAGCCCGCTTCTGATCATTGATGAAGGGACGACCTCGACGCGGGCCATGCTCTATCGCGCGAGCGGCGAGATCGACGGTTTCTGCCAGTCCGACCTGGTCCAGCACTACCCGACGGCAGGCCGGGTGGAGCATGATGCGGCGGAAATCTGGGACAAGACCCTGGCCTGCGCGCGGGCCATGGTCGAGCGGGCGGGCGGCGCCGACCGGATCGGCGCGATCGGCATAACCAACCAGCGCGAGACGGTGGTGGCCTGGGACCGGGCGACGGGCGAACCGGTGACCCGGGCCATCGTCTGGCAGGATCGGCGCACGGCGGACCGGTGCCGCGAACTGCGCGATGCCGGGCACGAACCGATGATCAAGGCGCGCACGGGCCTGCTGCTCGATCCCTATTTTTCGGCGACCAAGATGGCATGGATCCTCGAGAACGTGCCCGAGGCGCGGGATCTTGGCAGCCGGCTGGCCTTTGGCACGGTGGAAAGCTGGCTGGTCTGGAAGCTGACCGGCGGCCTGCACATTTCAGACGCCAGCAACGCCAGCCGCACCATGCTGATGCCGATCGACGGCCATGATTGGGACGATGCCCTGCTGGCGCTTCACGGGGTTTCGCGCGCCAGCCTGCCCGAAATCGTCGACATGGCCGGCCGGTTCGGATCGACCCGGCCCGAGCTGTTCGGCGCGCCCATCCCGATCTGCGGGCTTGCCGGCGACCAGCAGGCCGCGACGATCGGGCAGAATTGCCTTGCTCCGGGCGACGTGAAGGCCACGCTCGGCACCGGAGCCTTCGTGCTGGCCAACACCGGCGCGCAGCCGCCGCGATCGACGCATCGGCTGCTTGGCACGGTGCTCACCCAGCTCGAGGGGGAGCGGACCTATGCGCTGGAAGGCTCGATCTTTGTCGCGGGCAGCCTGGTGAAGTGGCTGCGCGACGACATGGGCCTGATCGGTTCGGCCGAGGAAACCGAGCGCCTCGCTCGTTCCGTGCCCGACAGCGGGGGCGTTTGCCTGCTGCCGGCCCTGTCCGGCCTTGGCGCGCCGCACTGGCGGGCGGAGGCGCGCGGCGTGATCGCCGGGCTGACCCACGGCACGGGCCGTGCCCATGTCGTGCGCGCCGCGCTCGAATCGCTTGCACACCAGATGCACGATCTCGAACAGGCCTATGCGGGCGATGGGTGCGTCTGGCGATCGCTGCGGCTCGATGGGGGGATGAGCGCCAACGACTGGGTGGCGCAGGACCTGGCCGATATCCTGCGCCTGCCGGTGGAACGCCCGCGCAACGTGGAGACGACGGCCCTGGGCGCGGCGATGCTGGCCAGCGTGGGTTGCGGCCTTCATGCCTCGCTGTCGCAGGCTGCCGCGATGCGCCCCGGCGTCGCGCGCTTCGTGCCAGGCATGGAGGCCGGGCGCCGGGCGGCGCGCCTCGATCTGTGGCACGAGCTGTTGGCGCGCGAGCTGGGGAGCCTGGCCGGCTAGGGTCTGGCCGGCACCATGGCGGCGATCAGGGGCGGCGATCAGGGGCGGCGATCAGGGGCGGCGATCAGGAGCCGAGCCAGGTCGGCGCGAAGGGGCCGGCGTGGGCGAGGGCGGACAGCGGCTTGCGGCCACTGGGCAATTCGCGCTCGCGCAGGCCTTCGGGGAGCAGGTCCGGGGCGCCCCGGCGCCCGATGGCCACCGCGGCCTCGATCCGGAAGCTTTCGGGCACGGCCAGTTCGGTCCGCACGCGATCGAAGTCGATCCCGGTCATGCCATGGGCGTGATAGCCCAGTGCGGTGGCCTGGAGGGCCATCTGCGCCCAGGCCGCCCCGGCATCGAAACTGTGGCTGTGCGACGGATTGGCCGCTTCGCCCTGCTGCATCACGCTGTCGGAGAGGATGACCACCAGGGCTCCGGCCGCCTTGGCCCAGCTCGCGTTGAAGGGGATCAGCAGCGAAAGGAACAGGTCCCAGTTGGCATCCTCGCGGTGGGCATAGAGGAAGCGCCAGGGCTGGTAGTTGAAGGCCGAGGGGGCGAGGGCGGCGGCCTGGAGGATCACGTCGAGATCGTCCCGCGGGATCGCCGAGCCATCGAAGGCGCGCGGCGACCAGCGCTCGACGAACAGGGGCATGACGCGGGGGTTGGCCTGGCGGGTTTCCATGGGATTCTCCTGTAATTGGAAGGGGGAAGGGGGGAGGCGGAAAAGGTGGGGGTCAGGCGCGGTCGATAGCGATGCGGCCGGGGCCGAATGCGGCGATCTGGAGCAGGCCGCCGGCCATGGCGACGTTCTTGAAGAAATGGATGAACTGGTTCTGGTCGCCCAGGGCAGCATGGAACGCCAGCGCCGTGACCAGGCTGAAGCCGGCCAGGGCCAGGCTGACCAGCCGGGCGCGATAGCCGGCGACCAGCGCCAGACCGCCCAGCACTTCGACCGCGATGGCCCCGGCGAGCGCCAGGTGAGGGAGCGGCAGGCCCGCGCTGGCGATGTAGCCGAGCGCGGCGGCCGGATCGGCGATCTTGCTGACCCCGCTCAGGAGGAAGATGGCCGCCAGCATGACGCGGCCGGCGGCGGCCAGAGGCGCGGCGCGATTTTCGGAAGGCACGGCGGCGGCGGCGGCGGGGGAGATCGTGGTCATGGTTCGGGTCCTTCGATGGAGGATGGTCAATCGGCGTCGACGAGGACGAGTTCGCTGTCTTCCAGCGCCGTGATCGTGAAACTTTCGACAGCGGTGATGGCCACGCCGTCGCGGGCGGCGGCTTCGACGCTGTCGCCCGGCGCGGCGGCTATCCGGACGCGGCCGCTGGCCGGGACAAGGTAGGCGTGGCGGTGGCGAGCCAGATCATGGCGGATCGTCTCGCCGGCCCTGATCGCCGCGCCGAGCACCCGGGCATCGGCGTGGATCGGGAGGGCATCGCCATCGTCGGCGAAACCGGAGGCGAGGGCGACGAACCGGCCCGCGCGATCGGCCTTGGGAAAGGGCCGGGTGCCCCAGCCTGGCGCATGGCCGCGGGCATTGGGCAGGATCCAGATCTGGAAGATCCGGGTTTCCTCGTCCTCGCGGTTGAATTCGGAGTGCTGGATGCCGGTGCCGGCCGACATCACCTGGACATCCCCGGCGACCGTGCGTCCGGCATTGCCGAGGCTGTCGCGATGGGTGATCGCGCCCTGGCGCACATAGGTGACGATTTCCATGTCGCGGTGCGGATGGGGCGGGAACCCGGCCCGGGCGGCGATCACGTCGTCGTTCCACACCCTGAGGCTGCCCCAGCTGGTCCGCTCGGGATCGTGGTATTCGGCGAAGGAGAAATGATGCCGGGCGTCGAGCCAGCCATGATGGGCCGCGCCGAGGCTGGCAAAGGGGCGGAGTTCGATCATCGCGTGTCCAATCCGTCTGTCGTGGGATCGGGCCGGAACTAGGCCTTGCGGATTGATCGGGAAATTCCGATAAAATGCATGATGATGTTCGGGAAAGTTGAACGATGGACGTAGGGCAGCCGACGCTGGACCAGATCCGCCTGTTCCTGGCGGTGGTGGATGAAGGCAGCTTCAATGGCGCTGCCCGCCGGCTGGGGCGCGCCATATCGGTGGTGAGCTACGGGATCGCCGCCCTCGAGGCGCAGCTTGGCGTCACGTTGTTCGCCCGCGAAGGCTCGCGCCGGCCGGTGCTGACCGATGCGGGCAAGGCGATGCTGGCCAATGCCCGCGCGGTGACCGACGAGGTCGATGCCCTGGTGGCCGGCGTGCGAAGCTTCAACCAGGGACTGGAGCCGGAACTGACCCTGGCGGTCGATGTCATGTATCCGACCGCCCAGGTCGCCGGCATCCTGCGCGAATTCGAGCAGGTCTTCCCGACGGTGGAGCTGCGCCTGCACGTCGAGGCGCTCGGGGCGATCGCGGCGCTGGTGCTGGAAGGGCGGGCCAACCTTGGCATCGGCGGGCCGGTGATCGTGGATGATCCCGCGCTGGAGCGGATGGCGATCGGCGCGGTCGAGCTCGTGCCCGTGGCCGCGCCGTCCCATGCCCTGGCGCGCATGGCGCGGATCCTGCCCGGGACCAGCCGGCAGTACCGCCAACTGGTGCTGACCGATCGCTCGCCGCTGACCGAGGGGCGGGATTTTTCCGTGCTGAGTGCCCGGACCTGGCGGCTCGCCGATCTTGGCGCCAAGCACGCCTTGCTGCTCGATGGGATCGGCTGGGGCAATATGCCGCGCCATGCCGTGGCCGAAGACCTGGCGGCGGGGCGGCTGGTTCGGCTGGCGATCCCCGAGGCGCCGGGCATCGGCTATGGATTCAACGCCCTGTGGCGCAGGGATTGCCCGCCGGGACCGGCGCGGGCCTGGATGCTCCGGGCCATTGCCGACCGGCTGGAGGCGCGGCGCGGATGAGGGACCGCCGCGCCATGCCGGTTCAGGCCGGAGGGTGGCCCGGGCCTTCGACAAGGCATCGCGCCACCTTGATGTCGGCGCGCAGCCAGGTGTCGAAATCGGCGGGGCGCAGGATGACCGGGAGGGCACCGGCTGCGCCCGAGGTCAGCACGGCAAAGCTCGGAATTTCGGAATCGCGCCAGATGCCCGCGCAGGCCAGCAGCGGCCAGGCCGGATCGGAGAACCAGCTAGCCCCCTTGCGGAAATGGGTCATCGGCACGAGGCAGCGGAACCGGGCGTGGCGCAGGGTGCCGATCCAGAACGGGCTGGCCAGGTTGCGAACGAAAGGCACCAGGTGATCGCCCCGGGGTGGGGGCGGGACGCCCCATTGGCGCGGAACCATGTGACGGCCCCGCTCCCGGTCGTTGATCATCACCGGCGCATAGCCGCCCGGCACGACCTCGCCCCCCGGCCAGACGTCGCCCGCGCGATCGGCGCCCATGGCCTCGGCAATCTGCCGGGCGGTGGCCTGGAGGCGATAGGCCGGCGGGATGCGCGGCTAGCCCAGCTTCAGGCCGAGTTCGGCCAGCAATTGCGCCGCCTGGTCGGGCGAGATGGTGGCCCCGCGAAACAGCGCGGCGTCGACCAACCGCAATCCGCCCAGATCGGCCCCGCGCAGGTCTGCCTTGTCGAACCGCGCGCCGGCCAGCAGGGCATCGCGCAGGCTGCAGGCCTCGAACACCACTTCGCGCAAGTCGGCCTTTCGCAGGTCGGCCTGGCTGAAATCGAGGCGTCGCAGGTGCTGCTTGCGAAAACCCAGCCCGGCCAGTTTCGCCCCGGCCAGCAGCACTTCCTCGCAGTGGACATCGATGATGCGCGCGTCGGTCAGGTCGGCGCCGGTCAGCTTGCTGCCGATGATGCGCGCGCTGGTGAGGCGGGCGTGGCGCAAGTCGGCGTTGTTGAAATCGCACGACTGGATCGCGGCTTCGGTCAGGTCGGCGCCGAAGAGCCGCGCGAACGGCGCGCGGCACGAGAGCCATTGCGTGCGCTCCAGGCTGGCCTGGCCCAGGTTGGCGCGGCGCAGGGCGCAGCGTTCGAAGCGCCAGCCGGCAAGGTCGAGCTCGGCGAGATCGGCCTCGTCGAGATCGCAGTCGACCAGGTGGACGGCGCCGCCGCCGGGCACGGCGAGGAGCGCCGCGACATCGGCGCGGGCAAGCCGTGCCCCTTCAACCACGCGGGCAAGAACGATCGGGGAGGTCATCCTGCCTGATAGGGCGTTCCTGGCGGCCGGGTAAAGCGGCCTGCGCGAGGGGGCGCCTTGCCGGATATCGCCGGCGCGGTGCCAGCGCGTTGCCAAGCCCGGGACCAGCCCGCATGATGAGGCGGAAGGCTACCTCCGGGCAAGGACAATCGGGGGAGCATGGCAACAGCTTGGAGAGGTGTGCGTGGATCATCAGCAGCAACGCGAAGCGGCCGGACAGGCGGCGCTCAAGGCGCTCCACCTGGAGCAGGGCGGGCCGGGCCGGGCAACGCCGTTTCGCCGCTATCGGCGCGACTTCGTGTTTGCCGAGATCTGGCCGCGGCCGGGCCTCGGGCTGGCCGAGCGCTGGGTGATCGCGCTCAGCTGCGTGGGCTATACCGCCAACGGCGTGGAGAACGAGCGCTATGCCCATGGCGCCCTGGCCTCGGGCGCGCTGAACCTTGGGGAATTGCGCGAGGCGGTCTTGCAGTTCGCGGTCTATTGCGGCTGGTACAAGGCCGAATTGCTCGACGATGCGATCTCGCGCGCGGCGGACCGGCTGGGCATTGCCGAGCCGAGCGGGCCGGCGCCGGTATCGCAGTCGGTCGCCGAGCGTTCGGCGCAGGGCAGCGTCACCTGGCAGTCGGTCATGACCTTCCCGCCGCCCACCACGCAGGATCCCTATACCGCCGTGGGCATCCTGCCGCACGTGTTCGGCGAGATGTGGGATCGGCCGGGGCTCAGCCGCAAGCTGCGGCGGATCATCACGGTGGCCTGCTGCGGCCTCAACGACGCCGAGGTTCCCATTCGCGCGCACGTTTATGCCTCGCTGAATTCAGGCGACGTGACGATTGCCGAAATGGGCGAGTTCGCGCTGCACTATGCCGCCTATACCGGGTGGCCCAAGGCGTCCGACCTGCAGGCGCTGGTGTTCGACGTGATCGCGCGGATGCGCGACGGGCGCTGGTACATGGACACGCGGCAGCCGCCAAAGCCGGCGCCCTGAGCCGGGGGCGATCCGCGCGGACGGTTCGGGGGATCGGCGGCGCGCGCCGATTCGCGTATGATGGCCTTGTCGAGGCCGGGACGGGAAGGGAGCCGGCCCGCGCCAGCAGGCCTGCTCCCTCCAGTCAGTGCGGCGATCAGCTGCCGAAGTTGTACTTGATCCGGATGCCGTAGAAGCGCGGTTCGCCATATTGCTGCGAGACGAAACCGGCGCTGGTGCGGCTGTCGAACACGGTGTTGAAGTACTTCTTGCCGGTCACATTGGTGGCGAACACCGCCGCGTCGATCGGCGATCCGGCGATCCCCTTCCACGTTGCGTTGAGGTTCAGCAGCCCGAACGACGGCACGATCCCGAGCGGCCCGGCATTGCGGTCGTAGATGTAGTGATCGGTCCAGGTGTAGGTGGCCGAGACACTGAGATTCCCGGCCGCCTCGTCGATCGGCAGGCGATAGGAGGCCGTGGCGCTGAACTTGTGCTTGGGCGTCTGCGGCAGCTCGCCTCCGGCCACCACCGGCGGGATGAAGATGTCATAGGGGCTGCCGGAAACCGGCCCGGGTACGAAATTGACCGCCAGGACCTTGGCATCGATGTAGGCATAGTTGCCCTGGAGCGAGAAGCCTTCGAACGGCGAAATGCCGGCTTCCACCTCAAGTCCGCGGATCCGCGACTTGCCCGCGTTGACGATCGCCAGGGTTGCCGCGGCGGCGCCGTTGGAGGCCTGGAGGCGGCCCGAAAGCTGCTGGTTGGCGAAATTGTTCCAGAACGCGGCGATGTTGAGGGTGCCGCTGATCGCGCCATGGAAGCTGCTCTTCAGGCCGACTTCGTAGGAATCGACCCTTTCCGGCTTGAAGATGTTGTAGGGCGGCGGGGCGTTGTAGCTGACCGCGCCCTGGCGATAGCCGCGCGCATATTTGGCATAGAGCAGCACGTCCTCGATCGGCTTGTAATCGAGGTTGAGCAGCCAGGTCGGCGCCTTGGAATCCTGGCGCGCGATGATCCGGCAATCGGCATCCGAACCCGGGATCGTGCAGACCCGGAGCGGCGAGGGCAGCGGGGTGCCGGCGGCAAGCTGGAGGCCGTTGGCGCCGCGGACGCCATCGGACCCGTTCGAGTTGAAGTAGGTGATGAACTGGATCGCGTTGGCCAGGGTGCGGTCCCAGGTATAGCGGAACCCGCCGGTCAGCTTGAGCTGGTCGGTGATGGCGTAGGTGGCCTGGGCATAGAGGCCGATATCGCGCAGCGAGACGATGGCGTTGTTGTAGTTGACGTTGCCGATCCGGTTTCCGAGCAGCAGGCCCGGAACGTCCGTGCAGACGAAATTGGTGAGATCGCTGCACGAGGCGAAGATCGGCGTCTGCGAACCGGTGTAGGAGTTCGGCGTGCTGTTCTCGTAGTAGGCGCCGGCCTGGTAGGTCAGGCGGTCTCCGGAATTGCCCTGGATCTGGAACTCCCAGGTGACGTTGCGCTGGTCGGTCGTGTTGCCGTGGGGGATGCTGTAGGAGCGCGCGAAGTTGAAGGTGCGGCCTTCGAGCGCCCCGGTCGGCCGGGAGAAGGTGCTGGTGAGCTGGACGGTTGCGGGCACCGTGTAGAACCCGCCGAACAGTTCCGACTGGGTCCGGCCGGCGACTTCCGAATAGCTCAGGATGTTCTTCAGGCGCAGGTTGTCGTTCACCTGGAGGGTCGTGGTGTTGATGATCTGCCAGGTCCGCTGGTCAAGCTTGGGATCGGCCTCGATGTTGCTGCCGACGTAGAATTCGCCCGTGGCGGTTTCGCGCGCCATGCGCTGGCAGCTGAACTGCCCGAGAACCGAGGCCAGCGTGAGCGCGGACGATGCGGGCGGCGAGAAGGCGCAGTTCGGGCCGGACACGGTCAGCGTGGTCTTGGGCAGCGGGCCGTTGTCGTGCGAGCTGGCGTAGGAGACGATCGTGTAGTTTTCCAGCGACGGGCTGAGGTCGACCACCAGGCTGGCACGCGCGGCGATGTAGTGCAGGTTGCCGAAATCTTCCGGGCCGATGCCCGAGATGTTGTGGATGTAGCCCTTGCGGTCGTTCCAGTCGACGCCGACGCGGAACCGCGCGACATCGCTCAGGGGCAGGTTGATCACGGCCTCGATGCGCTTCTGGTCGTAGTTGCCGTAGGTTCCCTCGACATAGCCTTCGAACTTGTCCTTGGGCTTCTGCGGCACCAGCAGGATCGAGCCGCCGGTGGTGTTGCGACCGAACAGGGTGCCCTGCGGCCCCTTGAGCACCTGGACGTTCTGGAGGTCGAAGAACGAGCCCGGCCCGGCGCCGTCACCCGCGGGCGATCCCGCGTTGCCCGCGCGGGGCGCGACCACATCGGCGAAGAACACGCCGACCGAGGCCGTGGTCCGCAGATCCTGGCGGAACCCGCGGATCGCGAAGGTGGCGCCGTTGGGACCGAAGCGGTTGTCGACCTGCAGCGAGGGCGTGTACTTGGCCAGATCGGTGGCCGTGGCCACGTTGCGCTGGGCAAGCTGGTCCTGGTTGAACACCGTGATCGAGATCGGCACGTCCTGGAGGCGTTCCTCGACGCGGCGGGCGGTCACGATGATGTCAGACATATCGTCCTGGCGCCGGACCGGCGCGGCATCGGCCGCAGGCGCTGTCGCGGCGGGGGCCGGCGTGCCCTGGGCCTGGGCCGAGACCGCCGACAGCGCAGCGACCGCGCTCGACGCACACAGAAGTGCTCTCAGATAAACAGAGTTCATGCCATTCCTCTCCGTTTTTGGCCCGTGGTTCGCGCGAACACGTTAACTTCGCAATGTCGTGTATTGCGCCGGAGCCTTCTTTTTAGAACCAAAGCCTAGCAGGTAAGACCATGCCCGAATACCGGCATATATTTTTCGTATCATGTGAAATCCGCCGCATTGCGTTGTGGAGGGTGTGCTATAGAAAAGTCATGTATTTCAGATAGATATGCTGGATATGTTGGCTTGGGTGCGCGGCTTTTCGCGCGCATCGGGCGTTCTGGCGCCGATCGGCGCCATCAGTGATCGCCGCGGCGATTTGACAGGGCGCTGCCGTTTACAGCCGTCGCAACGCGCGTCCATGAAGTCGGCATGGCGAGTGACTGCGGCTCGAACCATGTCCCTGGAGTGAAGGCGGCGTCGCTATCGGTTCCGATCCGCTCCCTGGTCGCGGCGCCGCGGGCCATTCGCTGGCCGGCCGCGCCCCGCCGGGACCACGACCAGCTGTGCAAGGGCCGGCCCAGGGCCGGCGGCTAAACGAAGGAGAGGGATCACATGACCATCCGCGTCGCCCAATGGGCCTTTGGCAATGTCGGCAAAATCACCATCGAGGAGATGGTCAAGGATCCCGAGATCGAGCTGGTCGCCTGCTATACCCGGCCCGGAGACAAGACCGGGAAGGACGTCGGCGAGCTGATCGGCCTTGGCCCCATCGGCCTGGCGACCGTCAGCAGCCTGGCCGAGGTGGTCGCCGCCAAGCCCGATCTCGTCCTCTATATGCCGCTGATCTGGGATGTCGATGCGATGGTCGGCCTGCTCGAGGCGGGGGTCAACGTGATCTCGACCGCCAATTTCCTGACCGGCTGGTCCTATGGCCGCGAGGCGCAGGACCGGCTCAAGGCGGCGGCGCTGAAGGGCGGCGCCTCGCTGTTCGGCACCGGCATCAATCCCGGTTTCGCGCAGATGCTGGCCGTGCTGGGCACCCATGTCTCGCGGCGGGTTGATTTCATCAAGGTGCAGGAATCGGTCGAGGCCTCCTATTACAACTCGCCGGAAACCTGGCGCGCCCTGGGCTTCGGCGGGCCGCGCGATGCGCCCGGCGCGCTTGACCGGGTCCGCGATCGCGCCGGGGTCTTCGCCGACTGCGTGGAGATGATCGCGCTGTCGCTGGGGGTCGTTCTCGACGACATCCTGTTCGAAGGCGAACTGGGCGTGGCCACCGAAGATCTCGATTTCGGCTACATGACCATCGCCAAGGGCATGGCCTGCGGGATGAACATCCGGTTCGTCGGCATCAAGGACGGCAAGCGGCTGGTGCAGGTCGGCACGATGACGCGCCTTGGAAATGCCATGGAGCCGGACTGGCAGCCCCACCAGGGCTATCGGATCGACATCACCGGGATGCCCAATACCCAGATTACCTTCCATTCCAGCGGGGATACCACCGGCGCATTGCAGACCGCGATGCCGGCCATCCATGCGATCCGCCCGGTCCTGGCCGCCAAGCCCGGCCTGGTCCTGGCCTCGGACCTGCCGCTGATGGGGGCGCCCCACCGGCTCGGCTAGGGGCCGCCTCAGGCTATGCGATGTCGCCGGGCTGGAAGACCGGAATTTCCTCGACACCCAGCATCAGGACAACCGGGATCCTGCGGTCCGTGCGCTTCTGGTAATTGGCATAGAAGGGGTGGCAATCGACCAGGAAATCCCAGACCTTCTGGCGTTCGGCCCCTTCCGGTTCGCGCCAGGTGGCGCGGAAGGCCTGGGTGGCGATCTGAAAGTCGATCCGGTCCGCCGCCGTCAGGTTGAGATACCACGACGGATGCTCGTCCGCCCCGCCCTTCGAGGCGACGATCGCCACCTCGCCCGCGATGTCGGCATAGGTGAGCGGGGTGATCATCGTCTTCCCGCTCTTGCGGCCGCGATAGCGGATCAGGCAATGGGTGGCGAAGGACCGGCCGCCGGACGCGCGAATATCCAGGATGTGGCCCTTGGCGCCGCCGGTCTCCAGGTAGGCCTGTCGATGCTCGTGCACGAAATTCACGACCCGCCGGGTGATCGGATTGGGAATGCTCTTGTCGCTCATCGGTCTCTCCTGCGAGCAGCCGGCGGCATGATCGGCCTGGCCGGTGTCCAGCGATGTCGGCCAGTGTGACGGCCTTCGATCGCTGGTGTCAAAGCAAATGCGTGCTGTGTCCCGCCGGTTCCGGTTGATGATGGTTGCCGGGGCGGGGAGGGGGCTTCGTAGAACTGCGGTATTGCCGGGGGCGGATGGCCCGGCGTTAGGTGAAGCTGGGCAGGGATGGCCCTGCTTCGCGGAGAAGCCGCCTGTGACCATGCCCCTCGTCCTGAACCTGGCCCTGCTGTGCTGCGGGACGGCTGGTCTGGCCGACACGGCGGGCGCTGCTCCGGCGGGCGAGGCGGGCGCGGTAACGATCAGCCGCGCCGCAGATGCCGGCGGGCAGCCGGTCGACATCGGCGCGGCGAGGAGCCAGCCGCGCACGGAGCGCCCGAGCGCGGTTGCCGGCGGGAAGGGGCAAGCGCCGGTTCGGACGACAATGGTTCGGCCCGCAACCGTGCGGACAACGGGCGGCTTCGGCTGGCGGGTCCATCCGCTGCTTGGCGGGGTGCGCCTGCATCGCGGCATCGACCTGGCCGGCCCCTACGGCGCGCCGATCCATTGCGCGAGCGAGGGTGTGGTCGTGGGCACCGGATGGCATGGTGGCTACGGACTGCTGGTGACTTTGGCGCACCCATCGGGCTTGCAGACCCGCTACGCCCATCTCGGCGGGATCGCGGTGGGCCTGGGGCAGCGCGTCCGCCGGGGCGACGTCATCGGCTATGTCGGGACGACCGGGCTCTCCACCGGACCGCACCTGCATTACGAGGTTCGCATCAACGGCATGGCCATCGATCCCTTGCCGCATCGGCGCTGACCTGAAGCGTGCGAACATTAGTCATCGCCAATACAGTGGTATTACGAGATTGTCCGGTTAGCCCATCGGCGTAACCCATCTGTTCGGGACGGGTAGGCACTTCTTGAGCTCCTGTTCGCAACGATCCGCCCGGCCAGGCCGGCTGGGCGGGCATGGCAAAGGACGTTAACCATGAGACAGTTCCTCAGGGCTTTCTTCTCCGATACCTCGGGCGCTTCCGCGGCCGAATACGCCCTCATCCTCTCGATCATCGGCGTTGCCCTTGCGGCTGCCGCCCTGGGCCTGAGCTACCAGATCAAGGGTTCGCTCAACAACGCCTCGAACCAGATCGCCCAGGGCTGCCCCGGCGGCAACTGCGCCGGCATCAACGGCCCCTCGGCGCCGTCCACCTGAGCGCGCCTGCCCGGCCATTGGCCGGGTAATTCGCCCCCATCCCCGATGGACAGCCACTCCACCGCCGCTTCGGCGGGCGGTGGAGTGCGCCCTGTCGTCATCCGAACAGCTGGAGGAACGCGTGCAGAAGCGCAATCTGATCCTGCTCGCAGTCGCGGTGTTGATCGGCGTCTTTGCCGTCGTGCTGGCCAATGCATGGTTCTCCGGCATGGAGACCAGGCAGCAAGGCACGGTCCGGCAGCAGGAGACGGCCCGCATCGTGGTTGCCGCAGCGCCGCTCGATTTCGGCGCCAGCCTCAATTCCACCAACGTGCGGCTGCAGGACTGGCCGGCGGCATCGGTGCCCGAAGGCGCCTTCCGGACCGTTCCGGACGCCCTCAAGAACGAGCGTGTCGTGTTGCGGCCGCTCGTCGCGGGTGAGCCGCTCCTGGCGAGCAACGTCAGCGGCGCCAATGGCCGGGCCACGCTCGCCGCGCTGCTGCCCCAGGGTATGCGCGCGATCTCGATCGCGGTGAACGATGTGCGCGGGGTTTCGGGCTTCGTGCTGCCGGGCACCCTGGTTGACGTGCTGCTTACCCGCCAGATCGACGGCGGCGGCGCCCAGAACAACGATATGCGCTCTGACGTGGTGCTGAAGGGCGTGCGCGTGCTCGCCATCGACCAGTTGGCCAGCGACCGCCAGAACGAACCGAAGGTGGCCCGCACCGCCACGCTCGCCGTCTCGCTGCGCGATGCCCAGCGGCTGGCCATCGCCGAGAAGATCGGCTCGCTCAGCCTGGCCCTGCGCCGGCTCGAGGACGGCGTGGCCGATGTTGGCAGCGGCACGCAACTGGTGACCAGCCGCGACGTGGCCGGCCCGCGCATCGCCATTCCCGCCCGGCAGGCCGCGGCGGCGGGCATTGCGGCCCAGTCCTACCGCGCTGAGTCCTACCGCGCTGAGTCCTACCGCGCTGGCGGGATCATGCCGCCGGCCCTGCCGTCCATTGGCGGCGCCGCCGCCATCACGCCGGTCCGTGCCGGCCCGATCCTTACCGTGGTGAGGGGCGTCGAGCCCACCGACTATCCGGTCGGCCAGGCGCTCGGCCGGTAACAAGAGGGGAAACCGAGATGAAGTTCCTCAACAGCGGAATCTGCGCGCTCGCCCTGGTGGCGACCGGAGCGACCGCCGCGCCCGCCCTGGCCGAAGCGGCCCGGCCGCAAGTGCCCCTTCCGCCGATCGCCCGCCATGCCGGCGAGCTGGAGGTTGCGGTCCACAAGAGCCAGGTCGTAACCGCCGATCGGCCGATCGCCCGGGCCATGATCGGCAGCGCCGAGGTGGCCGATGTGCTGCCGCTGTCGGACCGCTCGATCTACGTGCTCGGCAAGCAGTTCGGGACCACCAGCCTGACCCTTTACGATCGCCAGAACCGGGTGATCGCGGTGATGGACGTGGCGGTGGGGCCGGACGTGGACGGCCTGCGCCGGCAACTCGGCGAACTGCTTCCCGGCCAGGGCATCGACGCGCGGCTGATGAACGGCTCGGTGCTGCTGACCGGCATGGTCCATGATGCGGGCGCCGCCGCGCGGGCCGCCGAACTGGCGAAGGGCTTCGCCGGCGACAAGGTCATCAATATGCTCACGGTTGGCGGCAGCCAGCAGATCATGCTCGAGGTGCGCTTCGCCGAAGTGACCCGCCAGGCCGGCGAGCAGCTTGGCCTGCGCGGGATCGGCGTGGCCCGGGATGGCCGGTTCGGCGTGGTGCTGGGCTCCGGCTCGGCGGTGACGCCGGGCGGCGGATCGCTGCTCAACAATGGCGCCGCCGCGCCCGGGCTGGTGCTGGGCGGGGTGGCCGACACCTTCGGGGCGCTGACCAAGTCGTTCACGATCGGCTCGGTGAGCATCGATGCCACGCTTGATGCGCTTGAAAAGCGGGGGCTGTCCAAGACCCTGGCCGAGCCCACCCTGGTGGCGCTGTCGGGGGAGCGGGCATCGTTCCTGGCGGGCGGCGAATTCCCGATCCCGGTGGCCCAGACCGGCACCTCCACGGCGGGCACCTCGGCGATCTCGGTCGAGTTCAAGTCGTTCGGCGTCAGCCTCGGGTTCACGCCCACGGTGCTGGCCGACAACGTGATCAGCCTGGTGGTCGAACCCGAGGTCAGCTCGCTCGATCCGTCGGCCTCGGTTTCGGTCGGCGGGCTGGTGATCCCGGGGCTCAGGACCCGGCGGGCCAGCACCACGATCGAACTGCGTGACGGCGAGAGCTTTGCCATCGCCGGCCTGCTCAGCCGCGACTTCCAGACCACGGTCCGCCAGTTCCCGCTGCTCGGCTCGATCCCGATCATCGGCACGCTGTTCCGCTCCTCGGGCTTCTCCAAGGGCGAGACCGAGCTGCTGATCGTCGTCACCCCGCATCTCGTTGCGCCGCTCCGGCCCGGCCAGGTGCGCCTGCCGACCGATCGGATCGCCGACCCCAAGGCGACCGACGTGCTGATCGACGGCGAGGGCTACCACCCGCGCGCGCTGCCACCCCAGGCCGGCGCCCCCGCGCCCGCCGCGCCGCCGGCCCCGGCATCCGCCCCGGCCCAGCCCAAGGAGCAAGGTTATGAATTCTGACCGCAAGACCTGCCTCGGCCTGGCCGTGCTCGCGCTGCTCGGCGGCTGCCAGGAGGATCTGGCCAGCACGGGCAAGCCGGTGGCCGGGTTCGGCGAGGCCAACCGCCAGACCATGATGGCCCAGGTGATCGATCCCGAGCCGGCCTATGACAGCCCGGTGCCGCCGACCAGCGCCCAGCACGCCGCCCAGGCGGCCGCCCGCCACGACGCCGACCGGATCAAGCAGCCCGAACGGGTCCGCTCCACGGAGTCGCCTTCCAGCAGTTCCAGCGGCCGCTAGGGCGCCCACGGAGCATAGAGTGACGCCGAGGGGTCTCCGTTCCGTCGTCAGGCACGCGCAGGGTGCGGCGGCACCGATGTTCGCCCTGTCGCTCGCCGCGCTGGTGGTGGTGGCCGGGGTGGGCTTCGACTACGGCCGCCTCGCCACCACGCAAAGCGAGTTGCAGAACGCCGCCGACCAGGCTGCCCTGGCGGCGGCGACCCAGCTCGATGGCGAGGCCGATGCGATGGCCCGGGCCGAGGCGGCGGCGCGCTCGGCCTTTGCCACGGCCGCCAGTGCCTATGTCAACGAGACCCGGGTGGCGAACGATTCGCAAGGGCGGCCGATCACCACGCTCCAGTTCGCCTTCTACCAGGACTATGCGAACGACGCGCCCAGCGGCGAACTGGACCCGGCTGGTGATGGCCGGAACGCCCACGTGGTCAGGGTCACGGTTGCCGGCCGCCAGGTGTTCTACGCACTGACCCCGATCGTTGCCGTGCTGACCTCGGGCGATATCGCCGCCCATGCCATGGCCAGGCTTGACCGGGCGGTCTGCCAGATGCCCACGGCCATGGTCTGCGTGGATCGCAGCGATTTCCAGCTCCCCACCAGCGAAGGCAAGGGGCTGGTCATGCGCTCACTGTCAAGCTCCGGGGTCGATCCGCTTGCGCCCGGCAACCTGGGTTTCCTCGACATCGGCTCGAGCCAGAGCTCGATGGGCGAGAACGTGGCCGACCCGTCGTGCCGCCTGGCCGAGAACGTCCAGACCCTGCCGGGCTTTCGCACCAACCAGTCGAGCGCCTTCGACACCCGCTTCGACATCTATCCCAACAATACCAAGCCCGACTGCACGCCGGGCACCGGCGACTTCTGCCCGGCCCAGGGCACCCGCAAGAACTACGTTCTGGCTGAGACGACCACGGTCACCACCAGTTCGGCCACGCCGCCGCCGCCGCCGGCCTGCGGCACCTATGACAGCCGCGCGAACGCGTGGGTGCCGAACGCGGGCGTGGTCAATTTCCCCGAGGACAAGTGCTTCTCCACCGGTGCCTGCACCTATCTCGGCGATGGCGACTGGGACATCGACGGCTATCTCGCCGCCAATCATCCCGGTGTTCTCGCTTCGCAGTTCGCCAAGGGCACCCGCTACGAGGTCTACAAGTGGGAACTGGCCGATCCAGCCACTCGCCTGGCGCCGCGGCTGGTCTCGTCAAGCGTCACGACCAGGAAGCAGGGCGCCAATTACCGGCACACCTTCGTCAACCAGTGTGCCTATGCCGAGCCGGTATTCGGCGCGCCGGTGACCCCCAGCCAGACCCAGAAGGACCGCCGGGTGATGACGGTCGCCGTGGTCGATTGCGAAGGGCTGCATGGCCGCGACGATGTCACGATCAAGGCCATCATGGACGTGTTCCTGCTCTCGCCCTCGATCGTCACGGGCAGCGGCAGCACCACCAAGGGCCAGTTCAATGTCGAGGTGATCGGGCCGGCGCTGCGGGCTGGCGATCTCAACGGCTTCCAGTTCTATGGCCGCAACAAGGCGGTGCTGATCCGATGACCGGCCCCAACACCATCCGGCCCATCATCCAGCGTCTGATCGGGCGCATTTCGGGCGCGAACGGCGGCAATGCGGGGGCCGAGCTGGCGCTCATCCTGCCGCTGCTGCTGGTCCTGCTGTTCGCCGGACTGGAGGCGGGGAACTTCATCTGGACCCAGCACAAGCTGGTGGAGGCGGTCCGCGATGGCGCGCGCTATGCCTCGCGGCTGGACCTTGCCGACTTCTGCCCGGCCTTCGCGCCCGCCGTGCAGGACCGGATCAAGCTGATCACCCGCACCGGGCAACTGGCCGATGCGGCCGCAAGGCCGGTAGTGCCGGGCTGGACCGCCGACATGGTGACCGTGACGGTGACCTGCGATGCCTTCGTCAAGACCGGGATCTACGCCGACATGAGCGATGGGACGAAAGGCCCGATCGTCGTGGTGGCGGCCGCCAACGTGCCCTATTCCTCGCTGTTCCACGTGCTTGGCGCGATCGAGCCAGACCGCACGAGGCCGGTCCTGATGGGCGCCCGGTCGAGCGCCGCGGTGATCGGGCTATGAGCCGGGTGGTTCGCCTTGTCCGCGGCCTCGCCGCCGTGTTGCGGCGCGAGCGCGGCGGCGCCAGTGCCGCCGAGTTCGCGCTGGTGGCGCCGCTGATCTTCCTGTTCCTGTTCGGGATCATCGATGTTGGCCGCTATGCCTGGGCGATCAACCAGCTGGAAAAGGCCACCCAGGTCGGCGTCCGCCACGCGGTCGCCACCGCGATCGTCCCCCAGGGGCTCAACGCCTACGACTTCAGCAATAGCTGCCCCGGCGGGGCGCTGCACATCGGCGACCGCATCTGCCGCGAGGCGCTTGGCACGATCAGTTGCTCGGCCAGTGCTGGCGCCGCGCAGTGCCGCTGCGTTGCGGGAGCCTGCACCAGCGGCATGATCGGCACGGTCGACGCGGCCGCCTTCAACCGGATCGTCACCCGGATGCAGATCATCGCGCCCGATATCGCCACCCGGGACGTGACGGTCAGCTACAGCGGGTCGGGCGTCGGCTTCCTGGGCGATCCGGCCACCGACGAGGCCGGCAATCCGCTCAGCGACGTCGCGCCGGTGGTGACCGTCGCGGTGAGCGGCGCGCGGATGCGCTTCCTCAGCCTGCTTGGCGGCTCGCTGGTCCTGCCTGGCGTTCACGCCTCCCTGATCCTCGAAGATGGAGTGGGCGCGATCGCCTATTGACCATGACCAGACCGATTGCCTTTTCCGCCGATCCGGCCTTTTTCGTGGCACCACCCACCCCGTCGCGGCGCCGGCTGGTGGTGGTCGCCGCCGACGACCGGTTGGCAGCGCTGCGTGCCGCCCCGGCGCTGGCGGAGGCTGCCGAGCCGGTGCTCGTCGCCCTGCCGGCCGCCAGCGCGGTGCCTGACGATGCCCTGGCCGGAGCCGACGTGGTGGTGATCGAGGTAGACCCGGCCGATGCCGGATCGAGCCGGCGGATCGCCGAGGTTCGCGCCAGCCATCCCGGCTTGCCGGTGATCGCGGCATTGCAGGGGGCCGACGCGGCGACGATGCGAACCCTGCTCAAGCAGGGCCTGGCCGACATCGCGCGGCTGCCCTTCGATCCGGCCGAGCTGGCCGGGCAGGTGAAGGCGATCGTCAACCAGTCGGCGGCCCTGGCGAACGGGCGCCCGCTGGCGCCGATGGTGGTCATGGCCGGCAGCAACGGCGGATGCGGGGTGACCACGGTGATCACCCATCTGGCCGCCGCCCTTGCCAGTGGTGGCCGCCGGGTCTGCGTCGTCGATCTCGACCTGCAGGGCGGCGAGGTGGCCTATTACCTCGGCCGGGAACCGCGGGTGACGATCGAGGCGCTGCTCGATGCGGGCGACCGGCTGGATGCCGAACTCCTGGCCAGCGCGGTCACCGACAGCGGGCGCGGATTTGCCGTGCTGGCCTCGCCCGAGGCGATCACCCCGCTCGACCATGTCGATGACAACCGCCTGCTGGCGCTGCTCTCGCTGGTGCGGCGCGAGTTCGATTTCGTCCTCGTCGACCTGCCCACCGACTGGACGAGCTGGGGCCTGTCGTTGGCGGCCAGTGCCACCCGCGTGCTCTTGCTGACCAATCCCGCCGTGGCGCCGATGCGACAGGCCAAGCGCCGGCTGCAATTGTTCGACAGCGTCGGCGTGGCCTCCGACCGCGTGGCGGTCGTGGTCAACCGCGCCGAGCATGGCCTGTTCAAGGCGATCGGCAGCGATGCGGTGGCCTCGGTGCTGGAGCACGACATTCTCGCCAGCCTTGCCGACCAGGAGGACGGGATCGTCCTTGCCCAGAACGAGGGCCGGTTGTTGCCCGAAATCCACCGCCACACCCGCTTCGGCACCGATGTCGAGGCGCTCGCCCGGATCCTGACCTCGTAAAAGGTGACCAGCCATGACCACGTGGAACATCAAGAAGCCGCAGGAGGAACAGGGCGACGAGCAGCCCGCCGTGGCGGTCGGGAGCGAAGAGGCCGGGCGGGCCGAGTTCAAGCGGATGCTCGATCTCAAGGTCTCGATCCACCGCTCGCTGCTCGACAAGATCAATCTCGCCGCGCTGGACCAGCTGCCCCACAGCCAGATCCGCGCGGATATCACCGAGATCGTGGCCGAACTGCTCCGCAGCCGGGGCGAGCCGCTCAATGCACAGGAGCGCGAGGCCCTGGTCAGCGAGGTGCTTGACGAACTGCTCGGCCTCGGACCGCTGGAGCCATTGCTCAAGGACGAGACGGTGACCGATATCCTGGTCAACGGCGCCGGGGAGGTGTTCGTCGAGCGCCAGGGCCTGCTCGAACACGCCCAGACCCGCTTCCAGGACGATCGCCACCTGCTGCGGATCATCCAGAAGATCGTCAGCGCCGTGGGGCGCCGGATCGACGAGGCATCGCCCTATGTCGATGCGCGCCTGGCCGACGGTTCGCGCGTCAACGCGATCATTCCGCCGCTGGCGATCGATGGCCCGGCGCTGTCGATCCGCAAGTTCGCCAAGAAGTGGATCAGCATGGACCGGCTGATCGAGCTTGGCACCATGCCCGAGGCGATGGCCGAAGTGCTCAAGGCGATCGTCAGCTCGCGGCGCAACGTGCTGATCTCGGGCGGCACCGGCTCGGGCAAGACGACCCTTCTCAACGCGATGTCATCCTACATTGGCCAGCGCGAGCGGATCATCACCATCGAGGACTCGGCGGAACTGCAATTGCAGCAGGAGCACGTCGTGCGCCTCGAAACCCGCCCGCCCAATATCGAGGGCAAGGGCGAGGTGAGCCAGCGCAACCTGGTCAAGAACTCGCTCCGGATGCGGCCCGACCGGATCATCGTCGGCGAAGTCCGCGCCGGCGAGGCTTTCGATATGCTCCAGGCGATGAACACCGGCCACGACGGCTCGATGACCACGGTCCACGCCAATTCGCCCCGCGATGCCCTGTCGCGCGTCGAGCAGATGATCGGGATGAGCGGGGTGGACATTTCCTCGCGCTCGGCCCGCGCGCAGATCGCCTCGGCCATGAACATCGTGGTCCAGATCGAGCGCCTGATCGACGGCCATCGCCGCATCGTCAGCGTGCAGGAGCTCACCGGCATGGAGGGCGACATCATCTCCATGCAGGAGATCTTTCACTTCAAGCCCACCGGGCGGGCCGCCGATGGCACCGTGCTTGGCCACTTCGAGGCAACCGGGATCCGGCCGCGCTTCCTGACCGAGGCTGCCGCCTACGGGGTTGCCCTGAGCGCCGACCTGTTCCGCCCCGAACTGAAGCTGACCTGATATGCCCCAGATCGTCATCCGCATCGCCGTCCTGCTGGCCATCTTCGCCTCGGTGTTCCTGGTATCGGAGCTGGTGCTCGGTGCCGCCTGGCGCCGCCGCGACCGGGGGGTGGCGATCAACCGGCGCCTCGCGCTGATCCGCGAGGGCACCAGCCGCGACCATGTCATGGCCGCGCTCCGCAAGAACACGCCGGGCGATGGCGGTGCCGCTGGTGGACTGCTGGCCGGGCCTTACCGGGCATTCCGCTCCATGCTGTTCGCCGCGGCCGTCCCGCTGGGCGCGCGCGAGGTTCTGCTGGCGATGGCCGGGGGCTTTGCCGCGGTGCTGGCCTTGCTGCTGATTGCCGCGAGGATGGCCGGGTTCGGCTCGCCGCTGGGCGTGATGGTGTTCTCGGCGGTGCTGGCCGGGATCCTGGCTGTCTTCCTGCCGGTGGCCATGCTCTCGATGCGCGGGCAGCGTCGGCGCAAGCGCATCGAGCAGCAGTTTCCCGTGGCGCTTGACATCTTCGTGCGCGCCCTGCGCGCCGGCCACCCGATCGCCTCGGCGCTGGAGATGCTGACCGAGGAAATGGCCGATCCGATCGGCAGCGAGTTCGGGCTGGTCGCCGACGAGGTGTCCTATGGCGCCGATCTCAAGGACGCGCTCCAGGCCATGGCCGACCGCTGGGACAATGACGACCTGCGGATGTTCGTGGTCTCGCTGTCGGTGCAGAGCGAAACGGGCGGCAATCTCGCCGAGATTCTCGAGAACCTCGCCGATGTTATCCGTGCCCGGGCCGCGATGTTCATGAAGGTGCGGGCGCTCAGTTCCGAGGGCCGGCTGACGGCCTGGATCCTGAGCGTGCTGCCGGCGGTCTCGCTGGCCGGGATGTTCCTCGTCAATCCCGCCTTCTACCTTGAAACCGCGCAGGACCCGATGTTCGTCTGGGGCTTCGGCATCCTGATCCTGCTCTATCTGGTCGGGCTCCTGTGGATCCGGCGCATGATCGACCTGAAGGTGTGACCATGACGACCTTCCTTGCAAGCATTGGCATCGCCCGCTCGGCCTTCCTGGTGGCGATCTTCGTCGCGGTGGTCGGCAGCCTGGTCGCGCTGTGGTCGGGCCTGGCCCACCGGCGGGCGCTCCGGTCGCAGCTCGCCCGGGTCAAGGGCGAAGGGACGATCGAGAGCAGCCCGTCGCTGCGCGAGGCCGCTGCCCACGGCGCCTGGGCGCGGATCGCCGGCACCGTCGAGGCGGCCGGTCTCGACCTGTCGGACACGCGCCAGGAGCGGCTGACCGCGCGCCTGCGCTCGGCCGGCTACTATTCGGCCGCGGCGCCCCAGGTCTTCACCCTGGCGCGGTTGCTCCTGCTGTTCGCGCTGCCGGGCGGGTTCCTGCTGCTGGCCTGGCTGACCGGCCACGTGCCGGGGTTCCTCGGAGCCTACGTGGCGGGCACGGCCCTGGCCCTGCTCGGGCTCTACCTGCCTAATCTCTATGTCCAGGCGCGGATCGACCGGCGCCGCGACGAAATCACCCGGGGCTTTCCCGATTGCCTCGACCTGCTGATCGTCTGCGTCCAGTCGGGCCTCGGGATCGAGGCCTCGCTTGATCGGGTCGGCCGGGAAATGGCGATTTCGCACCCGCTGATCGCCGAGCTCCTGTCCGTCACCACCCTGCAACTGCGGGCCGGCGCATCGCGCGAGGATGCCTTCCGCAAGCTGGCCACCCTGGCCCAGGTGGAGGAAATCCGCTCGTTCACCACGCTGATCATTCAGTCGGACAAGCTGGGCACCAGCATTGTCGCAACGCTGCGGGTCTATGCCGGCGAGATGCGCGAGATGCGGCGCCTGCGGGCGGAAGAGAAGGCCCACCGGCTGCCGGTGCTGATGTCGATCCCGCTGGTCACCTGTATGCTGCCGGTCATGGTCGGCGTGATGATGCTGCCCGCCGCGATCCGCATGATCCGCCAGATCATCCCTGCCATGCTTGGAGGTTGAGATGCCGATAGCAAAACACCGCGCCCTGTCCGTCGCCCTCGCCTGCACCGCGCTGCTCGGGCTGGGGGGCTGCAAGATCTTCGGCGTGCACCGTTCGTTGAGCCCGCAGGCGGTCGCGCTGGAGACGCGCTCGGAGGTGTGGTTCGCCGGCCAGTTGCAGGCCGGCAAGGCGGCCCTGGCGGACGGGCGTTTTGCCGAGGCGGTGGTTGCCTTCAGCAACCTGCGGGGCGAACCTGGCTATGACGCGGAAGCCTGCAACGGGCTGGCCATCGCCTATGCCGGGATCGGGCGGACGGACCTCGCCGCGAACTACTTCCGCCGGGCGATCCTTGCCTCGCCGGATGACGCGCGCTTCCGGCGCAACCTCGCCATGCTGGAAGATCGGCTGGCGCCCGCGAAGGAGCCGGCCCGCGCGGCGCTGGCCGATGCCACGAAGGGCGCCCCGATCGCTTCCGGTGCTGCGCCCGAGGCGGCGGTGCGGGTGGCTGCCCGGCCCCGGATCGCGCTGGCCCGGGTGTCGGATCAAGAGGTCATGCTCCAAGCGGCGCCGGGTGTGGCGCAGTGGGAGCCGGTGCGGATGCCGCGCCCGGCCGTGCTGGCGAAGGTTTCGGGATCACATGGCCGGACCATCGTGATGCGCCCGGCGGCGCCGGCGGCCTATCCGGTCCGCATCGTGTTCGGCCGCGACACGATCGGCCGGGTGCTGCGGTGAACCTGCTCCACGCATTGGGGACCGCGGCCCTGGCCACGGCGGCGGTCACGGCCGCGTGGTTCGACCTGCACCGCCGCATCGTTCCCAACCTGCTGTGCGCGGCGACTTTCGTGGCCGGGCTCGGGTTTGTCGCGGCTGTTTCGGGCACGGCGGCGGCCGGGCTGGCGCTGCTGCACGGCGCGATGGCGCTGGCCGCCGGCATGGGCCTGTTCGCGGCGCGGCTGGTGGGGGGCGGCGATGCCAAGTTCTATGCCGCCGTGGCCGCCTGGTTTCCGATTGCCCGGGGGTTCACCCTGCTGGAAGCGGTCGCCCTGGCGGGGCTGGTGCTGACCATGGCGCTGTGGTGGCCCTTGCGGAGCCGCCGCCGCCGCGCGCAGGCAGCCGGAACCCTTGAACAGTCCGTGTCCTTCACGATGGTGCCCTATGCCGTGGCGATCGGGGCTGGCGGGGTCATCGCGCGGGTGGTCGCGGGGTAATGGCGCGGGGCGCCAGCAGGGCGCTCCCGCCGGCAGGACGGTTTTCCGCCGCGGGGCGGTGACGACGAGGTGAAGCATGGCCTGGTGGACCGTTGGGATCGAACCGCTCCGGCTCGCGTCGCAGGGGCGGACAGGCCTGCCGCGATATGTCCTGCAGGTGCCCGTGCTGCCCGATGGCCGGCTGTCTGCCGGGCAATTGCGGTCGTCGCCCGATCAGGCGCGGATCTGGCGCCTGGCTCCCGACCGGCGAACAGGCTGCCGGGCCGGCGCCCTGCGCCTGATCGATTGCCAGTGGGTCTGCCGGTGGGATTGCGGCCCGGACGGAGCTGGCACCGAACTGCGCCTGATGGGCGCCAGCTTCCGCCATGGTGACTGCATCGGCCTTCGCTCACGCGGCGGCACACTGCTCCTCTACCGGGTTGGCGAGCGGTTTGCGGACCAGCCGGGGCTTTGGCGCTGCCACTAGGCGATCGGCCGGTGCGCCTGCCGATGCCTGCCGGGCGAGGAACACCAGTTGCAGGGCTTCCGAGAGGCTGCGCGTACCCAGCTTCCGCATGGCCCGTGCGCGGTAGAATTCGACCGTGCGCGGGCTGACGCCCAGATCGTAGGCGATGACCTTGTTGGCCTGGCCCCGGGCCAGGCCGTCGACCACCTCGCGCTCGCGCCGGGTGAGCCGGGCGATCGCCTCGCAGGCCTGGTCGCGCGCGTGGCCGTCGCTCTCCTCGCGGTCCAGCGTGTTCCAGGCCGCATCGAGCGCGGCGTGAAGGTCGGCCTTGCCGAACGGCTTCTGGAGATAGTCGACCGCGCCTTCCTTCATGGCCGCGACCGCCGAGGAAACGTCGCCATGACCGGTGATGATGACGACCGGCATCCGGCAGCCATTGGTGTGCAGGTGCTGCTGCAATTGCAGCCCGGTCATGCCCGGCATCTGGACATCGAGCAGGATGCAACCCGGCTCAAGGTCCCCGAGGTGCTGGAGAAAGGCCTTCGCGCAACAGTGCCGGGTCGTGGCGAAACCGTCGGTTTCGAGCAGGAAGGACACGGAATCGAGAACGTCCGGATCATCGTCGACGATGTGCACGACATGGCTCGGCATGGTTAACCCCCCTTGGTCTGTTCTGGTTTGGATGCGGCGACGGGAAGGGTGAAGCGCAAGGCCGCCCCGCCCAGGTCGATCGAGCGCTCCGCGCGGATCTGGCCGCCGGTGGCTTCCACGATCTGCTTGCAGATCGCCAGTCCCACCCCCATCCCGCCGCTCTTGGTGGTGACGAAGCTGCGGAACAGCGTCTGCGCGATCTCGTCGGCGATGCCCGGGCCGCTGTCCTCGACCGCGATTTCGACGAAGCCGGGCTGGTCGGCCAGCCGCGCGCCGATCCGCAGCCGGTGCTTGTGGCCGCCGGCTCGGTCAAGCTCCTCCAGGGCATTGCGGATGAGGTTGAAAACCACCTGCTGCGCCAGCAGCGGATCGGCCAGCACGGGCGGCAGATCGCGGGGGAGGGCGGTGGTGAGGCGGGTGCACCGCCGCGAGCCGTTGATCAGCGCCAGCGCGATGGCCTCGTCGACGAAGGAAGCAACCGCGACGGGTCGGGTCCGTGGCTCGCCCCCCTTGATGAATTCGCGGACCCGGTGAAGCAATTGTCCCGCGCTCAGCGCATGGTTGATGCAGGTGTCTGCCAGGCGGAGGAATTCCTCACGGCCGGCAATGTCGGTCCGCTTCTGCAGCAGGCTTCGCAGCGCCTCGGCATAGTTGGCGATGGCGGTGAGCGGCTGGTTCAGCTCGTGCGCGATCGCCGTGGCCATCGCACCCATCGCCGCGACGCGCGAGGTGTGGGCCAGTTCGCCCAGCATCGCCTGCAATTCGCGGCGATGGCCATCCGGTTCGCCAAGCGCCCTGAGGTGGGCGACACGGCAGGTGTCGCCGCGCAGTTCTATTTCCCTGAGCGCGACCTCTACCGGAAAGATGCTGCCGTCCTTGCGCCGGGCGTTCTCGACCCGGGGCGCGCCCGCCACCCAAGGCTCACCCGGCGCGCCCTGGCGGGCGACGTGCCCTTCGGGCAGGTCGCCTGGGTGACGGGCGAACAGGCTGGCGAAGGGGCGCCCGATCGTCTCGTCTTCGGTGTAGCCGAACAGGGATTCGGCCGCCTGGCAGAAGGCAAGGATGCGATGGTCGCGATCGGCCACGACCATTGCGAAAGGCTGCATCGCCAGCGCGGCCAGTGCCGGAACCGGATGAAGCCGGTCAGACGCCGAGCGCTCAGGCTCGCTGGATGTGTCGGTCATGGCGCCCCCCCCGATTGGTCGACCGGCAGGAGCCGTCGTTCGACCGGAATGCTTCTAATTGACACCAGGGAAAGTTGGATTCCTTGAGCATGATCAAATTATCAGTAACGTCGGTCACGGTTATGATTCATGTGGAGTAAGTTGAAAGTCGTCATGAATTACGTGGCGGTCCAGTGGTCGTTGCGGGCGGGGAACTCGGGTTCCCGGTAGCCGGCGGCGGGCCGTTCGGCGCCGGTACTGAAGACGTTTGCGCCGCAGGGCGCCAAGTTGCGCCTGTCGGGGCTGATCGGGCCGAAACGGCGCGCGCCATTCATTGCAGGGCGATCGCGGCAGGCCTATATGTGGGCGGCAAGGACAGGCTTCATGCTCCGACCCTCCGCGGTGTGCCGGATGCGGCAGCGGGCCGCGAGCCGGGGTTCCTGAAGGGCTTGTCGTCTGTTCGTTGGCCGTGCCGGGATGGCATCCGGGGATTGTCCCGGGGACATCGATCGCGCGGCAGAGGAGGCCAAGGTGCTGCTTGGCGATTGCTTCCGGCGATTGGGCCGCAAGCCGCGGCTCCTGACCATCGAACTCGTGGCCGGTGACCGGATGGCGCTGGGACGGACGATCTGCAGGTTCACCAGGGCCGAGCGCGCGGCCCTGCCGTGGCCCGACGCCCATACGGCCAGGCTCTACGAGCGGCTGATGGCGCGCAACCCCAGGGGATACGACGGCTGGCATCCCGGCGGCGAACAGCGGGTGCCGGTCCGCCTGTCGGCGGCGCAGTGGCGAATGGTGGATCACCTGTGCACACAGCAGCTCGCGGCCACGCCCAATGCATGGCCATCGCGGATCCTTGCCGCGATCGGGGCGAGTGCCGGTGCGACCGATGGTGCGGCCGCATGACCGGCTCCGCCGCCAGCGAACCGCCCATGCGATGCCCCGCAACGGGATAGCAAGCAGGGAGCAACCATGCAGGAAAAGGAACTGCGCCTCGCCATCGTCTACTTCGGCGGCGTTTCGCTCGCCATCTACCAGCATGGCGTCAACGTCGAGATCCTGAACCTCATCCGCGCATCAAAGGCCTTCCACGCTCCGCAGAATCCGGTCCTGCGCCATGACCCGGGCCGGTCCTATGCAACCGAGCCCGATATCGCCCGGGCCGGCGAAAGCGCATCGACCGAAACGGTCTACTTCGATCTGCTCAAGGCCATCGCCAGGCAGGTGGACCTGCGGATCATGGCCGATGTCGTCTCGGGGTCCTCGGCCGGGGGGATCAATGCCGCGGTGATGGCCCGGGCGATCGCGCACGATCTGAGCATCGCGCCGCTGACCGCCATGTGGTTTGACCAGGCCGACATTCTCCAACTGATCACGCCCGCGGCGCGGGCCGGCAAGTGGAGCAAATGGTATGTCACGCCGATCATGAAGGTCGTCCTGGCGCGCATGGCGCGCGAGGGCGTGTTGCCGCGCGATGCCAGCCGGGACATCCGCCGGCGCCTGCTGACTTTTGTCCGTTCGCGCTGGTTCAAGCCGCCGTTCGACGGCCCGCACTTCTGCGCGCTGCTGCTCGACGGGATGATCGCCATGGCGAGCGGAGCGCCTTCCGGTTCGACCCTGCTGCCGCCCGAGACCCGGCTCGACCTGCGGATCTCGGTCACCGACTATCACGGCGCCGACAAGCTGATCTTCATGCACGACCCGCCGGTGGTGCGCGAGCGCGAGCACCGACAGATGCTGCAATTCGCCGCCATCCGCTCGTCGGCGGGGCTGACCCTGTCGGAGTTCGACGCCGGCAATGTCCCCTCGCTGGCCTTCGCCGCCCGCGCCTCGGCAAGCTACCCCGGCGCCTTCCCGCCGGCGCAGATCAGGGAAATGGCCGAACTGGTCGCCGGGCGCGGGCTGGAGTGGACCGGCAAGGAGCAGTTCCTCGCCAACAATTTCTCGCACTACCGGCAACTCGGCCTCGAACCCGAAGACGCGGTCCTGCTCGATGGCAGCATTCTCAACAACAAGCCGGTGCGGGCCGCCATCGATGCCGTGCGGCAGCACGCGGCCTATCGCGAGGTCGACCGCCGGCTGGTCTATATCGACCCCCATCCCGAACGGGCTGCCAACGAGCCGGTCCTGCAGGTTCCCGGCTTCTTCGCGACCCTGCGAAGCGCCCTGAGCGACCTGCCACGGCATGAGCCGATCTACGAGGAACTGGACGAGACCCATCGCTTCAACGAACAGATCGCCAGCCTCAAGTCGCTGGCCCGTTCCTCGCGCCACACGGTCGACGCGCTGATCGGCCAGGCCACGCACGGGGGGCTGGGTGGACGGTTCACGGTCGATCAGGTTCGCCACTGGCGGCTGACCTCCTCGAACCTCCTGGCTTCCTCCACGCTGACCTACAACGCCTGGATGGGTTCGCTGGTGCGCGAATCGATCGATCTCATCTGCGACCTGGCCTGCCGGGCCTGCAACCTCGACCGGCGCTCGCAGAATGCCCGGTGGATCACCCTGGTGGTCGAGGCCTGGGCCGAGGCGGAAGGGATGTTTCCGGCCGATTACCGCATTCCCGATACGGTCAACGTCGATGCCGACCTGCCGCCGTTTGGCCAGTTCGTGGTCAATTTCGGGGTGCGCTACAAGGCGCGCCGGATCAGCCACGTGCTTCACGAGATCAACGCGACCTACCAGCTTGATGCCGATGCCTTCGAGCCGCGGCTGGATTTCGAGCAGGTCGACGAACTCAAGCGGCAGGTCGGCAATTGTCTGCGCGGGCTTTACGTGTTCGAGACCGCGCAATTCCTCGAAAAGCTGCCGCTCGCCGCCATCCGCGAACTGTTCTGCTCACCCCGCAGCGGACCACGGCCAAGCCCGGTCCAGTTCGTCAGGCTGCGGCGTGCGGAACTGACCGCGCTGTTCGCCGGGATCGGCGCCACCTGCGGCCTGGTCGGTCTGAGCGGCGAACTCGACGAGGTTCTGTCCTCGCCGCTGGTGATGGCGCTGCATCCCAGGCTGCGCGAGGCGGTGCTGTCGGGATATCTGGGCTGGCCCTATGCCGACATCGTGCTCCTGCCCGCGATCAACGCCCTGGGCCTGAACGGGAACGCGCTCGAGGAGGTGCTGGTCGACCGGATCAGCCCGAAGGATGCCCGGTCGGTCTGCATCGGGTCGGAATGCGCGCCCCTGCGCGGCGAGACCGCGATCGGCTTTGGCGGGTTCCTCGATCGGGCCTCGCGCCAGAACGATTACCTCTGGGGCCGGATCCATGCGATCGACCGCCTGATCGATATCGTGGCCAGCACTTTCGATCCCGCCACGGACCTGGCCCTGCCCGATTTCGCCGCCTTCAAGAAAGCGGCCTTCGAGCGCGTGCTGCTGGACGAGGCCGATCGCCTGCCCGACATTCCCGAGGTTGTCGCCGCGGTGCGCTCTGCCGTTGCGAGGCTGTGATGGCCGGGGCAGCGATGGCGCCCGCGCCGGGCCGGAAGGGCGCCGATGCCGCGGGGTGGCGGCGCCCAGCCGAACGGCGGCGTATCCAACCGGGTGGTTGATCTGTATGGGCCATGGTTGCACTGGCGCCCAATGTTCAGGGCAGCCTGCCCGCCCGATTGCCGCCCCCGATCCACGCTCCATTCCCGCCAGCTGGGGATCGGGCCATGAAAGCTGCCTGCCCAACCCATGGTCATGACCGATCCCCTGCTTGCCGAACTTGGCTGGACCCCGTTTTTCAGCGCGCAGGTTTCGGCCGAGGAGGCGCGGAATTGCCGGCCGGTGCGCGTGATGGCCGTCCATCGCGGGATGATCGCGGTCGCGGGCGCGGGACTGGAGCGGATGATTCCGTCGCGGCTGCCCGAGGCCGACGGGGAGGAGGATCGCCCCACGGTGGGCGACTGGCTGCTGGTCGAGCGTGACAGCCTGGCGCCGGCGCGCATCCTGGCTCGGGCCAGCCTGTTCAAGCGCCGCGCGCCGGGCGACGACCGCCGGCTCCAGCTTATCGCCGCCAACGTCGACAAGCTGTTCATCGTCACCTCGTGCAACCAGGATTTCTCCCTTGCGCGGCTGGAGCGCTATCTCGTGCTCGCCCGCGAGGTGGGGGTCATGCCGGTCGTCGTCTTGACCAAGATCGACCTGGCCGACGATCCCGAACGGTTGCGCGATGCGGCGCGTGCCCTGCAGCCGGGGCTGGAGGTCGAAATGGTCGACGCGCGCGATCCGGCGAGCGTGGCCCGCCTGGCGGCGCGCTGCGGCAAGGGCGAGACCGTTGCCCTTCTCGGATCGTCGGGCGTCGGCAAGTCGACCCTGGTCAACACCATGCGCGGATCGGACAGCATCGCCACGCAGGCGGTCCGCAAGACCGACGGCAAGGGCCGCCACACCACCACCGTGCGCGAGATGCACCGCCTCGATCATGGCGGGTGGCTGCTCGACACGCCGGGGATGCGCGAGTTCCGGATGACGCAAGCCACAGCAGGCCTCGCCGAGGTGTTCGACGACCTGATGATCCTCGCCAGCGAGTGCCGGTTTTCCGATTGCACCCACGGGGCCGAGCCGGGGTGCGCCATTCAAGCGGCGATCGCGCAGGGAACGCTCACGCCGGCCCGCCTCCAGCGCTGGCACAAGCTGAGCGCGGAGGATGCCGACACCACGGGCAGTCTGGCCGGGCGGCGATCCCGTGCCGGCCGGCCGGGAACAAGGACATGAAACATGGCTGATCTTTATCTCAAGGCGCTGGAATCCGAGCGCAAGAGCCTGTGGGCCGCCTGCCGCCTCAAGGGGCTGGCCAAGGGCACGCCGGAACGGCTCCGGATCCAGGAGCTGGACCGCTTGCTGGCCGAGCACAAGGCCAGGAAGGCGGGCTAGGCGCCCGGTGGCGCCGCCTTGCACCGGCCCGGAACGGGGCCGGTCAGCGCTGCTTCTTCGCCGTGCTCGCGGTGAAATCGGGATCCTTGTTCGCCACCCAGTCGACGAATTTGCGGACCGCCGGATGGGCCAGCAGGCCATCCACGTCCATTCCGTGGCGCTGAAGCTCGGAATTGGTGAAATTGGCGATCAGCGTCTGCTGGCAGATCGGGTGCATGGGCACCACGTCGCGCCCGCCCCGGCTCTTGGGCACGGGATGGTGCCAGACGATGGTCGCGCCGGTCGGCCGGCCGCAGAGCCAGCAGGGCACGGCCGGGGCCGCGGTCTCGTCCTCGCGGGGCGGGCAGTCGGCGGGGCCGTGTTTCAGATGCTTGCGGGCCATGGGTCTGCCTGATTTGCCTGGACTTGCGGCGCCCCCAGTAGCGGATGCGGCCAGCATTGCCATAGCCCGGCGCAGGCGGCGGGGCGGGGCAGGGCGATGGCGAGGCCCATTTCGGCGCGGCGGCCTTGCGTCCGGCCCCGCAATGGACAAGGTTGCGCCACCAGCCCGCGAGCCGATCCAGCGAAGATGGCCGCAGGCAGCCACGTCCCGGGAGAGACGC
This sequence comes from Novosphingobium bradum, assembly GCF_042646485.1. Classification (NCBI taxonomy): domain Bacteria; kingdom Pseudomonadati; phylum Pseudomonadota; class Alphaproteobacteria; order Sphingomonadales; family Sphingomonadaceae; genus Novosphingobium; species Novosphingobium bradum. The sequence continues at coordinate 278,782 of NZ_JBHRTQ010000007.1, forward strand.
AGATGATGACAGAGGCGCAAGGCCGGAACGCGATCTATCCGGGCTGGAAGGTGCTGGGGGCGGCGTTCGCCTGCTCGATGCTGACGCTTGGCGCGACCTTTTCCTCGTTCGGGCTGTTCATCCTGCCCTTGTCGAAGGAACTCGGGCTGAGCCGGGCCGAGATGAGTTCCGGGATGATGGCGCTGCTGATCGGCCTCGCGGTCTGGTCGCCGCTGGCCGGCTACCTGGTCGATCGCATCCGGGCCAGGCGGGTGGTGATGGGCGGCGGGCTCCTGTTGATGACCGGCGCCGCGGTGATCGCCACCGTGCCCTCGGGCCTCGCCGCGCTGGGGGCGGCCTTCTTCCTGATCGCATTCGGCATTGCCTGTGCCGGCCCCTTGACCGGCAGCGCCCTCGTTACCCGCTGGTTCCAGCGCCGCCGGGGCCGGGCGCTGGGCATCCTGGCGGTGTCCACCTCGACCGGCGGGGTAGTCATTCCCCCGCTGCTGGCCATGCTGATCATCCATCTCGGCGCCCGCTCGACCCTGCTGCTGCTGGGCTGCGCGGTGGGCGTGGCGATCATGGTCCTGGCCATGGCCTTCCTGACCGACCGCCCGACCCGGCAGCAACTGGCCGATGCCGATGAAGCCCTCGATGCGGAAGCGGTCGGCTTCGGCCATGGCGCCGAGGCGTCCTCACCGGCGGGCGGCGAGAGCCTGTGGGCCTGCGTTGCCACGTCGCGGTTCTGGCTGATCCTGCTGTGCACCGGCACGCTGATCGCGCTCGAGCAGACCCTGCTCACGCTCAACGTGCCGATCTTCATGGGCCATGGCATCACGCTCCAGTCGGCCTCGTTCATGGTGGCCTGCCAATCGGGCGCGGCCACGGTGGGCAAGCTGACGGTCGGCTTCCTGCTGGAACGCTTCGATCCGCGCCGGATGTTCAGCGTGGTGGCGGGCCTGCACGCGCTGTTCGTGCTGTTCTACATCTTCTGGCCGGGCCATGCGGTGATGTTCGTGGCGCTGGGGGTGCTGGGCCTGGCCATCGGCGCTGCCATGCCGATCCAGTTGACGCTGATCGCCGCGGCCTTTCCCGATCGCACCTTCGGGCGGGTCTATGGCACCATCGGCTTCGGCACCCAGGTCATCTCGATCGCCTTCCTGGGCCTGGCGGGCCGGGCCTTCGAGGTGCTCGGCCGCTATGACCAGGCTTTCTGGCTGTTCGGTTTCCTGGCCATGGCCTCGGCGCTGCTGATCTTCATGCTGGGCCGCAAGGGCGGCGCGGGCCATGAGGTGCGGCCCGCGGCAGCCTGACCGCGGCCACCTGACCGCGGCCACCTGACCGCGGCCACCCTGGCGCCGCTCCCCCCGCTCACGCCGACCCTTCCCGACCGACCACACAGGATAGCCAATGGCCACGCCCGCTTCGCCCAAGTTCGTCATGCTGCCGCCCCACAGCGGCCCCGCGCGGGACTGGGCCGCGCGGCTGATGCGCGACGTCCCGGAAATCCGCCTCTTTGTCCCCGAGGATGAAGCCGGCGCGATCCGGGAAATCGCCGATGCCGATGCGGCCTTCGGTTTCCTGACGCCGCCGCTGCTGGCCGCGGCCAGCCGGCTGCGGTGGCTCCAGGCGCCCTTCGCCGCGCCGCCGGCCGGCTTCTACTATCCGGCGCTGATCGAGCATGAGTTGGCGGTCACCAATTTCCGCGAGATCTACAATGATCACATCGGCGCCCACATCATGGCGCTGGTCCTGGCCTTCGCTCGCGGCCTGCAGTTCTACTGGCCGCGCCAGGCGCGCGGGGAATGGAACCCGAAGGGTCTGCGCCCGGCGGTCCATCTCCCGGAGGCCACGGCGCTGATCGTCGGCCTTGGTGGGATCGGCGCGGAGGCCGCGCGGCTGCTCGATGCCTTCGGGGTTACCGTGCTGGCCACCGATGCGCGGCGCACCGATCCTGGCCCGCACGTGCGCGAACTCCACGGTCCCGAGCAGCTCGACAGCCTGCTGCCCCGGGCCGATTTCGTGATCCTGACGATCCCGCATACCCCGGCCACCGAAGGCCTGTTCGACCGCGCCCGGTTCCAGCGGATGAAGCCACTGTCCTATTTCATCAACATCGGCCGGGGCATGACGACCCGGCTCGACGATCTTGCCGACGCCCTGGCGGCGGGCGAGATTTCGGGCGCGGGGCTGGACGTGTTCGAGCAGGAGCCGCTCCCGTCCGATCACCGGCTGTGGCACCTGCCCGGGGTCATCATCACGCCCCACGTGGCCGGGCGCGGCCCCTACCTGGACGAGCGCCGCTACGAGATCCTGCGCGACAATTGCCGGCAGTTTGCCCGGGGCGCGGCGCTTCGCAACGTGGTCGACAAGGCGAACTGGTTCTGAGCCGGGCCGGCCGGCGCCGTCCGGCGGGTGCGGATCAGCCGTGGGCCAGGTTGGCGAGCCACTCGGTGATCATCGCCCGCCCGGCCGCGACCGCCCCGGGGCCAAGTTCGTCATGGGCGGCGCGCAGGGCGGCTTCGTCGCCGCCGGCCTCGATCACGGATTCGGGCCATTCGGCGATCCAGGCGTTGAACCGCTCGTCCTCGCCCATTTCGGCGTGGAACTGCACGGCCAGCAGGTTGGCGCCGCGGCGGAAGGCCTGGTGATCGTAGACGGGACTGGAGGCGATCAGGTCCACCCCTTCGGGGCGGGTGAAGGTATCGCCGTGCCAGTGCAGGACCGGGACGCCGACGAGGTGGCGCAGCGGGCTGTCGTGGGCATGGTCGTGGATTGTGACGGGATGGAAGCCCACCTCCTTGACCGGCCCGGGATAGACCTTCGCGCCAAGCGCCGCCGCGATCATCTGGGCGCCGAAGCAGACCCCGAGGGTGGGCAGGCCGGCATCGAGGCGCAGCTTGAGCCGGCGCAACTGGCAGGCGATCCACGGGTGGCGGTCCTGCTCGTAGACGCCCATCGGCCCGCCCATCATGATCAGCAGGTCGTGTTCGCGCAGGTCCAGCGAGGCGAAGGCCGGGTCGGTCACGTCGATCCGGTCGACGTGATAGCCGGCGGCCTCGATCGGCTCGCGGTAGCCCGCCACGCCCTCATAGGGGACATGACGGATGATGAGCGCCTTCTTGCGGGTCATGCGGGGCTGCCGGCAATCCTCTGGCGGCCATCGCGCGACGGCCGGAACGTCAAACCCAGTCCGGTTAGTGGAGAGCCGGGGGCCGCTTCAAGCGAGGCTTCCTAACAGGGCGGCAAGCTCATATTTCGGGTGAGGCGGCCCCGATCGGGCCATTCGCCCGGGCATCGGCCCCGCGCGCGCCGCGGCGCAGCAGCACGACCAGCAGGCCGGCGTGGATCACCGGGACGACGATGGCCGGCAGGTAGGCGATGGACAGGCCGCGGGCAAAGGCCACCGCGATGTCATAGCCGTGGAGCAGCATTGGCGCTGCCACCACGATCGCGCCGTCGCGCGCCCAGTCAAGCGGGGCGGGGCGGGCCGTGGCCAGCAGGATCGCGGTCCCCAGCGCCAGGTTGGTCGCCAGCATCGCCAGTTCGGCGCCATGAGTGCTGGGCGGCAGCAGCGGGCTGAGATCGATCATGAACACGGTGAACGGGGTGAGGATGATGAAGACCCCGCCGATGGCGGCGAGGAAGGGCAGGGCGGCATTGGCCACCATCCGCTCCGCCAGCCCGGCGCGGCGCAGGACGAAGCAGACGACCTGGAAGGCGACCACGAAGGCGAAGGTGAAATGGAACCAGCCGGAGAAATTGGCATAGGGGATGCCGAAATAGGTATCGGCATAGTGCTGGATCCAGGTCCACTGCCCGCCGCCGCTGCCGCCGGTGGCCGTGGCATAGCGATCGTTGACCGCGGTGGGATCGATCGAGAGATCCTGCAGGGTCATCAGCATCCCGGCGGCGAAGGGCTTGGCCCAGGCCGGGACGCGCAGGTGATCGAGCAGGGTCATCGCGGCGTAGAAGATCACGCTCTCGAGGATCAGGACGCCCAGCGGAACCGCGCCGACCAGCGCCAGGCGGCGCGGGTCGTAGAAGTAGCGGCCGGCACCCACGCCGATGTTCTCGAACATGGCCGCGAACAGGGTGAAGCCCAGCAGCATCAGGGTGCGCTGGGTCGCCTCGGGGTGGCGCGTGGCATGGACCACGCACAGCGAATAGAGCGCCATGGCCAGGAGATCGTGCGCGATCCAGGTGGTGGGGAATCCGAAGAACATCAATGCACCTCACGTGGGGGAGCGCCAGCAACGATCTGCATCATGGCGGCGATGGCATGGGGGATGCAAGCCTGCCGAACGCGCCGCGCTTCGCCGCCGCAATTGGCGGCGCACGTGGCGGACAGGGCTTGCCGTCCCGGTGACGGGATTGCCGAGGGGCCGGGGCTGGGGCCGCGGCAGATGCTCAGGACAGGAGGCGCTTGTTCAGCTTGCCGGTTTCCGAGCGGGGCAGCTCGGTCACGAACACGAATTCCCTGGGGACTTTCACGCTGGAAACCTGGCTCTTGAGGTAGGCGGCCAGTTCCGCCGCGAAGGCCGTTTCGTCGTCAGGCGATTCGATGGGCTGCACGAAGGCCACCACGCGTTCGCCAAGGTCGGCGTCCGGGCGCCCGATGATCGCGGCATCGTGCACCCTGGGGTGGGCGATCAGCCGGTCTTCCACCTCCTGCGGGTAGATGTTCACCCCGCCGGAAATGATCATGTAGTCCTTGCGGTCGGTGAGATGGAGGTAGCCCTCGGCATCGGCCCAGCCGATGTCGCCGATGGTCGACCAGCCGTGGCGATTGTGGCTGGCGGCGGTCTTTTCGGGATCGTCGTGGTAGGACAGCGGCCAGCCGCCCTCGAAATAGACCTGGCCGGTCACGCCACTATCCACCGGTTCGCCGGCCTCGTCGCAGATGTGCAGCTTGCCGACGAAAGCCCGGCCGACCGAGCCGGGGTGGGCCAGCCATTCGGCGGAATTGATCGCGCACAGGCCATTGCCTTCCGTGCTCGAATAGTACTCGTAGACGACCGGCCCGAGCCAGTCGATCATGGCCCGCTTGATTTCGGCCGGGCAGGGCGCCGCGGCGTGAACCACCGATCGGAGCGAGGACAGATCATGGCGGGCGCGAATTTCGGGCGCCAGCTTGAGGATCCGGGTGAAATGGGTGGGGACGAACTGGCCGGCCTCGATCCCGTGCCGTTCGATCAGCGCCAGGGCCTGTTCCGGATCGAACTTCTCCATGACGACCACCGTGCCGCCAAGCATCTGGATGCCCATGGACCAGCGCAGCGGGCCGGCATGGTAGAGCGGGGCGGGGCACAGGTAGCGGCAGCCCTTGGAGATGCAGAAATAGCTGGTCATCAGCCTCACCAGGTTGGGCGGCTGGTCGATCGGCCCGTCCGGCATCGGCCGCCGGATGCCCTTGGGGCGCCCGGTGGTGCCGGAGGAATAGAGCAGGTCGGTGCCCTGCGTTTCGTTGGCCATCGGCCAGTCGGGCAGATCGGCCAGCGCCGATGGCAGGTCGATCATGCCATCGACGCTGCCGCGCGCTGCAACCAGTGCGACCGGCAGGCCGGCTTGCACGAGTTCGGCCAGGAGGGGGGCGGTCGTCTGCGAGCAGAACACGATCCTGGCCGCGCAGTCCGAGGCGATGTAGAGCACTTCGGAGGGCAGCAGGCGCGGCGAAATGCAGGTCCAGTACAGCCCGGATCGCTGCGCCGCCCAGCAGATGGCGAGGAACTCCGGGCAGTTTTCCATGAGGACCGCGATGGTATCGCCGCGCTCGATGCCCTGCGCGCGCAGCCAGTGGGCGATCCGGTTGGCCTGACTTTCCAGCTGGCCATAGGACATCGTTTCGCCCGAGCCGGCCATGATCACGGCCGGATGGTCGGGGGTGATGGCCGCATAGTCGCGTGGGTGCATGGTCACTGCCTCTCCTGGCGCCGGGACAGGGCGGGAAGCTGGCGCTTCACTCACCCGTCCAGACGGGCTTGCGCTTCTCGACGAAGGCGCTGACGCCCTCACGGAAGTCTTTTGATTTCATCAGTTTGCGAAACACCGGGCCACTGGCGGCAAGGGCCGTGCCGAGTTGCTCGGCCTGGTCGGCCAGGTTCAGCACCTCGCGGGTGGCCTGGATCGCCGCCGGCGAGGCCGCAAGGACCGTTTCGGCCATGGCCAGGGCCGCTTCCCGCGCCTTGCCGTTCGGGCAGACCGCGTTGACCAGGCCCAGTTGTTCGGCTTCGCGGGCATCGAAGGTGCGCCCGGTCAGGATCAGGTCCATGGCGGCCTTGCGGCCGATCTGGCGGGTCAGGCGCTGCACGCCGCCAGCGGCCGCGAACAGCCCGACCTTGACTTCGGGCAGGGCAAGATCGGCGGATTCGTCAGCAACGGCGAGATCGCAGGCGAGGATGATTTCAAGACCGCCGCCCAGGGCCGCGCCATTGACCGCCGCGATGATCGGCTTGCGCCGGTCAAGCCGGTTGCACAGGCCGGCGAAGCCCGAGGCCGGCAGGCTCATGTCGCCGCCCGCCGCGGTCACCTTCAGGTCGTTGCCGCTGCAGAAGGCCCGGTCGCCGGCGCCGGTCATGACCGCGACCCACAGATCACGATCGGCCTCCAGGTTGTCCCAGATCTCGTGCAGCTCGTAGTGGACCGCGGTGTAGAGCGCGTTGCGCGCCTCGGGGCGGTTGAGCGTCACTTCGAGGAGGTGGCCATCTCGGCGGATCAGCACGTTGGGGAAGGTGCGGGCCGGCAGGCCGCCCGGCGGCGCGGGCTGGCCGAGGCGGTCCGAAGGCTCGAAATAGTTGACGCCATCGACGTGAGTGATCGTCAGGCGTTGGCCCACGGGATCCTGCGCGGCCAGCGCGGCCAGCGTGGCCCGGTGGCCGGGCCGGGCGCGGGCGAGAATGCGGCCCCCTTCGGCCTGGGCCAGAACGAAGCCCCGCACCGGAGCGCCCTTGGCGTAGACGACCGTGTAGCTTGCCACGGTCGCCTCGCACGTGGCGGCGATCAGCGCCGGCGAAGGCACGGCGTCGACCGCCTGCTGGCCCGGCCGGCTGTCGACCGGCTGCCAGCTTTCCGGCGGCCGGGCAGAATAGATGCCCACGCTTTCCTTGGAGAGGAAGCCGCCATTGGCCAGCACCAGGCCGAAGTCATCCGGGGCGCGGCGCAGCCGTTCGACCATCCGGGCGATGGCGTGCATCGCATAGTTGTTCCCGGCCCCGCCGAAGAACGGCAGGCCGCCGGTCACGGTGCAATCGGCGGTCCGCCAGTCGGTGCCCAGCGCCTCGGCCGCGAGCAGCACGGCGCAGGGAAAGCAGCTGTAGAGATCGCGGTGGGCGATGTCGGCGCCGGTCTTGCCCGCCGCCTTCAAGGCGATGTCGAGCGCAGCGTCGATCGCGGCCGAGCGGGACAGGTCGGCGCGCTCGGTAACGAAGCGATCCTTGATGCCCGCATAGCCGTGGAGGAAGACCAGGTGGCTGCGGGGAATGCCCGCGCGATCCGCCTCGCCGACCGTGGTCATGACCAGGGCAGCCCCCTGGTTTACCGCGTCCTGCGCGACGTGCCACTTGAGGTAGGGATCGGCGACCCGATAGTTTTCCGCGCTTTCGGTGGCGAGGAACCCTGCGCTGCGGTGGGCGGGGAACTGGGCGAAGGGTTCGGCTTGCGCGATTTCGGAAAACCGCGCCCACAGCTCGCCGATCAGGGCGCGGTATTGCTCGCGGGTGTGGCCCAGCCGCTGGCGGAGCGCGTGCTCGAACAGCGGGTAGGTTTGCGTGGGCATTCCCAGGCCGTTGGCCCGTTCGTAGTCCGAGAGCAGCGGATCGCCGATCCCGCGATCCTCGAGCGGGCCTTCGACGCTGTCGGTCCAGTCAAGCCCGATCCGCTTGCGCCGGGCGTGCTTGAGCGCGCCGATCGCCTCCGCGCCGCACAGCACGGCGGCGCGGCACTCGCCCGCGAACAGGCGCTCGGCGGCCTCGTTCACCAGGGATTGCGGCTGATCGCCGCCGACCACCGAATAGACGTGCCGGGCGCCGGCGATGCCGAGGTCGCGCGCCAGGGTGGCGGGGGGATTGGCGCAGCGGCCGAATGGCTGGGGCACGCCGGGCAGGGAATCGGCATTGGTCCGCACAACCATGACAAGATCGACTGAATCGCGCATGACGGCGGGCGCCTGGGTATCGTCCAGCGCGATGCGGGCGGCCTCGTGGCGCAAGGCGTTCGGATTCGGGGCGTCGGAAGGGGTATCGCCGGACCAGTGCCGGACGACCTGGCCCACACCGACGATGACAGGCGTGCGGGGATCGGGATAATGTCGGTTCATGGGGGCAGATCCGCTCGGCCTTCTGGGTTGACGTAAATTAAACGACTATTTAACTCAGTGTCAATCGCCGCGGGCGGAACAGGACGAGGAGCAGGCCCAGATGGATTTCCACGCCGACTATCGAATGTTGATCAACGGACAGCTCGTCGCCGGCGATGCGCGGATCGAGGTCGTCAATCCGGCGACGGGCCAGGTCTTTGCCACGGCGCCCGATTGCGCCGAGGCCGATCTCGACGAAGCCGTTCGCGCCGCGCAGGCGGCCTTCCCGCTGTGGCGCGCAACCAGCCTGCCAGAGCGGCAGGCGATGCTGCGGGCAGCGGGTGATCTGCTGCGCGCCCATGCGGCCGAGCTCGCCCCGCTGTTCACGCGCGAGCAGGGCCGCCCCCTGCAAGGCGCGCTGGGCGAACTGGAAATGTCGGCGCAGTGGTTCCATTCCTGCGCGGACATGGCGCCGCCGGTCCACCGCAAGAGCGCCGGCGAGGGCCAGATCGCCGAAACGGTCCATGTCCCGCTGGGCGTGGTCTGCGCGATTTCGCCGTGGAACTTCCCGGTCATGCTGTCGGTGTGGAAGCTGGCTCCGGCCTTGCTGGCCGGCAACACCATCGTGCTCAAGCCCTCGCCGTTCACGCCGCTGTGTATGCTGAAGATCGGCGAGATCCTGAAGGATGCCTTCCCGGCCGGCGTGCTCAACATCGTGACCGGCGGCGACGCGCTGGGGCCGCTGATGACCGCGCATCCCGGTTTTGCCAAGGTGTCCTTCACCGGCTCGACCGCGACCGGCAAGCAGGTGCTCCAGTCCTGCGGGCGGCAGTTGAAGCGGGTCACGCTGGAGCTGGGCGGCAATGACGCGGCGATCGTCCTGCCCGATGTCGATCTCGACGAGGTCGCGATCAAGATCTTCATGGGCTCGTTCTACAATTCGGCGCAGATCTGCGTCGCCTCCAAGCGGCTCTACGTGCACGAGGACATCTACGAAGCGCTGCGCGACCGGCTGGTGGGCCTGGCCCGCGCCCTGAAGGTCGGCAACGGCGAGGAGGCGGACGCGGTGTTCGGTCCGGTGCAGAACCGGCGCCAGTTCGACCGGGTCCAGGGGCTGCTGGAGCGCGCGCGCGCGGCCGGGATGACCCTGATCGAGGGCGCGAAGGTGCCCGACAACGGCGGCTATTTCGTGCCGATCACCATTGTCGACAATCCGCCCGAGGATGCGGAAGTGGTGGTCGAGGAAGCCTTCGGGCCGATCCTGCCGATGATGCGGTTCTCGGATATCGACGAGGTCATCACCCGTGCAAACGCGAGCGAATACGGGCTGGCCGGGGCGGTCTGGTCGAAGGACATCGAGGCGGCCACGGCCATTGCCCGGCGGATGGAAACCGGCACCGTGTGGATCAACCAGAACCTGAACCTGCGCCCCGACGTGCCCTTCGCCGGGCACAAGCAGAGCGGCTTCGGAGTCGAGAACGGCACGGAGGGGCTGCTCGAATACATGGTGCCGCAAACGGTCTACCGGCCCGGCAGCCTGTGATGCAGGGCCAGGTCCTGGCCGGCCGCACGATCCTGGTCACCGGCGCCTCGTCGGGACTGGGGCAGGCTTTCGCGAAGCTGTTTGCCCGCAATGGCGCCGCCGTGGCCCTGGCCGCGCGGCGGATGGACCGGCTTGAACGGATCGTCGATGACATCCGCGGCGCGGGCGGCCGGTGCGTGCCCATTGCCATGGATGTCGGCGATCCGGCCTCCATCGAGGCCGGGTTTGCCGCGGCCGAGGCGGCGCTGGGTCCGATCGACGGGATGGTGGCCAATGCCGGGGTCAATGCCGCGGGCATGGTGATCGACATCACGCCCGACCAGATCGACGAGGTCCTGTCGGTCAACGTCAAGGGCGTGATGCTGTCGGTCCAGGCGGCGGGGCGGCGGATGATCGCCAATGGCTCGGCCGCGCAGGAGCGGGCGCGGATCGTGATCATCTCATCGATGACCGCGAACACCGTTGGCCCCGGGATCGCCCTCTATTCCGCCAGCAAGGCGGCGATCCAGCACTTCGGCAAGCTGGCGGCCCGCGAATGGACCCGTCAGGGGATCAGCCTCAACATCGTGAACCCCGGCTACATCGCCACGGAACTGAACGACGAGTGGTTCGAATCGCCCGCCGGCAAGGGCCAGATCGCCCGTTGGCCCCGCAAGCGGCTGATGCAGGAGAGCGATCTCGATCCGATCATGCTCTACCTGCTTTCGGATGCCGCGCGCGGGGTTACCGGATCGGTCTTCACCATCGACGACGGCCAGTCCCTGAAGTCCTGACCGGGCCGATCACACGATGAACGGATCGTTCGTCGCGCGCACGGTCATGTCGCTGATGAGCACGCCGGCCGGCTGGTTGAGCACGTGGACGATGGCCGCCGCGATATATTCCGGGTCGATCGAACAGTAGGCCATGCCATCGGGGTCAACCGCGCCGTCGGGGATCGTGCCGAGCGCCCGGTGCTGGAGGAATTGCAGGAAATCCGCCCCGTTCTGCCCGGCAATGCCGAGCGCGGCGGCCGGATTGAGCACGGTTTGCGTCAGGTTGGTGGAGGTCGATCCGGTGGGCTTGATCACGGAAACCTTGATCTTGCCGCGGCATTCCTGGCGGACGGCATCGGAGAAATAGGCCACCGAGGCCTTGGTCGCGCCATAGACCGCCGCCCCGGCGAGCGGGTGGTTGGCGTAGATCGAGGAAATGTTGACGATGTGGCCGCTGCCTTGCGCGATCATCTGGTCGAACACGGCCGCCGTGCCGTTGACGACGCCCTTGAAATTGATGTCGATGCACCTGGCCCAGGAGGCCATGGCCATGGCGTGATCGGCCATGAAGGCCAGGGGCATGGTGCCGGCGTTGTTGATCAGCGCATCCACCTGGCCCCAGGTGGCGATCGTGGCTTCGACGGCGGCGCGCAGCGAATCGATGTCGGTCACGTCGGCGGCCACGGCCAGTGCCGTTCCGCCGGCATCGGTGATCAGGCCCGCCGTTTCCTCGGCATTCTGGCTGACCACGTCGAGGCAGGTCACCCGCGCGCCGAGCCGGGCCAGCTGCAGGGCCGTGACCCGGCCAAAACCGCTGCCGGCGCCGGTCACCATCACCACTTTGTCCTGGAGGTAGTTCATCCTTCGGGTTCTCCCATCGAGATGGACGGCGCGCGGGTTGGGCCAGGCCTCGCAACGCATTCGCGCCGAGGCCTGACCGCGCCGCACACCGGCCTTGCGTCTTTCGCTGGGCGATATTAAATATCCGTTTAATTGATAATCGCAAGGGTAGTCTGGATGGGCTTGGAAGTCACCGCGGCGGTCGCTCTGGACAGGGCTGGTCCGTTCGAAATTCGCGCGCTCACGCTCGACGATCCCCGCCCGGACGAGGTGGTGGTGCGAATCGCGGCGGTCGGGCTGTGCCACACTGATCTCGTGTTCAAGGCCGGTGCCGGGGGCTACCCGGTCCCCGCCGTGTTCGGCCACGAAGGCGCGGGCGTGGTGGAGCGGGTCGGCAGCGCGGTGGGCAAGGTGAAGGTGGGCGACAGGGTTCTGATGACCTTCCGCTCCTGCGGCACCTGCGATCGCTGCCTGGCCGGCGATCCCGCCTATTGCCGCACCTGGCTGCACCTCAACTGCGCGGGTTGCCGCATGGACGGATCGACCGGCCTGGGCGATGGCGAGGAGCGGATCGCCAGCAACTTCTTCGGTCAGTCCTCCTTTGCCAGCCACGGAATCGCCTATGAGCGCAATGTCGTCAAAGTGCCCGACGACCTGCCGCTCGAACTGCTCGCGCCGCTGGGCTGCGGGGTGCAGACCGGGGTGGGCGCGGTCATGCGGTCGCTCGATGCGCGGGCCGGATCCTCGATCGTCATCGCGGGCGGCGGCGCGGTCGGGCTGTGCGCGGTCATGGGGGCGGCGATCCGCAAACTGGCCACGATCATCGTGGTGGAGCCCCATGCGCGGCGCCGCGCGCTGGCGCTGGAGCTTGGCGCGACCCATGTGATCGATCCCGCCGACCATCCGGACACGGCCGCCGCGGTGCGCGAGATCGTGCCCCAGGGGGTGGACTTCGCGCTGGATACGAGCGGCGTGCCGCCGGTCATGCAGGCGCTGGCCGCCGCGCTTGGCTCCAAGGGCACGCTGGGGCTGGTGGGGATTGCCACGCCGGGAACCCCGGTGCCGGGCGATGCGGTTGCGCTGGTCACCTTCGGGCAGACGGTCAAGGGCATCATCGAGGGCGACAGCGATCCCGACGAATTCCTGCCGGAACTCGTCGCGCTTTATCGCAGCGGCGCCTTGCCGCTCGACCGGATCGTGCGAACCTACCCCCTGGCCGAAATCAACCAGGCGGTTGCCGACCAGCACGCTGGCTTGTGCGTGAAGGCGGTCCTACTTCCGTGAGGCTTTCGCGGAATGTAGAGAAAGTTTAATTAGTCGTTCATTTAACTTCTTGCGCTGACGGGGTGGCAATGGCATCAGGTGGCGCGCGCCATGCGGATTCCGTCGCCGGTTTCGCCTTGTTCGCGCCCAGCTTTGTCCGATCTCGCCCCGCTTGTCCGATCTCAAGGTCCTGACCGATGAAGAGCATCAATTCCGTGGTAACGCTGGACCGGGTCGACGGGATCGCCATTCTCCGGCTCGATTCCCCGCCGGTGAACGCCCTTGGCCTGGCCCTGCGCGAAGGCATCCTCGCCGGGATCGCCGCCGCGCTCGACGGGGGTGCGCGCGCGATCGTGCTGATCTGCGAAGGGCGGACCTTCTGTGCCGGCGCGGACATCGCCGAATTCGGCAAGCCGCTGGTGGCGCCGCTGCTGCCGGAGGACCAGGCCGCGATCGAGGCCAGCCCGGTCCCGGTCATTGCCGCCATTCACGGGACGGCGCTGGGCGGCGGGCTCGAACTCGCGCTGGCGTGCCACTATCGGCTGGCCGTGCCCTCGGCCTCGCTTGGCCTGCCCGAAGTCAGCCTGGGCCTGCTGCCCGGCGCGGGCGGCACGCAGCGCCTGCCCCGGATCGTTGGCGTTGCCCGCGCGCTCGACATGATGACCAGCGGCAAGCCGGTTTCCGCAACCACGGCCCGCGAGCTCGGCATTGTCGATGCCCTGGCGCGCGAAGGGCACCTGCTGGATGACGCCATCGCCTTTGCCCGCAAGGTTGAAGGCGCCTCGGCGCCGCTGCCGCGCGTCCGCGATCGCAAGGTTGCCGATACGCCCGAGGAAGCGGCGGCCGCGATCGCGCGGCTGCGCCAGCAGCAGCCCCGCCTGTTCCAGGGCTTCAAGGCGCCCGGCCATATCTGCGAGGCCGTGGCCGCTTCGACCCTCAATGACTTCGAGGCGGGAATCGCCGAGGAACTGCGCCTGTTCCAGGACTTGCTGGCCAGTGACGAATCGGCGGCGCAGATCCATGCCTTCTTTTCGGAGCGGGCCGTGTCCAAGGTGCCCGGACTGGGCAAGGAGGTGGCAGCCCGCCCGGTCAAGGCCACCGGCGTGATCGGGGCCGGCACCATGGGGACCGGGATCACGCTGGCCCTGCTTGCGGCCGGCTTCACCGTGACGCTGGTGGACCGGGATGCCGAAGCCCTGCGCCGGGCCGCCGCACGGGTGGAAAAGACCGTGCTGGATCAGGTCGCCAAGGGCCGCCTGAACGAGGATGCCGCCAAGGCGCAGCTCGCCCGGCTGACCTTGGCCGAGAGCGTCGAGAGCCTTGCCGATGCCGACCTCGTGATCGAAGCGGTGTTCGAGCGCATGGCGCTGAAGCAGCAGGTGTTCCGCGAGCTTGATGCCGTTGTCCGCCCAGGCGCGATCCTGGCCACCAACACCTCGTTTCTCGATGTCGATGCCATTGCCGCGGTCACCTCGCGCCCCGGCGACGTGATCGGGCTGCACTTCTTTGCGCCGGCCAACATCATGCGCCTGCTGGAAATCGTGCGCGGCAAGGCGGTGCACGGCGATGTCCTGGCGACTGCCATCTGGCTGGCGCGCAAGCTGGGCAAGCTCGGCGTCGTTTCTGGGGTCTGCGACGGGTTCATCGCCAACCGCCTGATGGCCCGGCGCGGCGAGGCTGCCGATGCGCTGATGCTGGCCGGGGCATCGCCCGACCAGATCGATCGCGTGATGACCGACCATGGCTTCCCCATGGGGCCGTACCGGATGATGGACCTGGTGGGGCTCGACGTGGTCGGATGGGACCGCGAGAACAGCGCGGGCCGGACGGTCCAGGAAATCCTCTGCGAGGCCGGCCACTGGGGCCAGAAGACCGGATCGGGCTATTACGAGCACGCCTCGGGCACCCCGGTGGTCTCGTCCGCCACCCTGGCGGCGATCGACACGGTGCGCGCCCGCGAGGGGATTTCCCCGCGGCCGATCGGGGATGACGAGATCCTCTCGGGCCTGCTCGATGTCATCGTCAACGAAGGCGCCAAGCTGGTCGAGGAAGGCATCGTCTACCGGGCAGCCGACATCGACATGGCCCTGATCGCCGGATACGGCTGGCCGGTCTATCGCGGCGGCCCGATGTTCTGGGGCGATGCGGTCGGCCTGTCCGGCATCGTCGAGCGGCTGAAGGCGCGGATCGCGCAAGGCCAGCCCATCACGCTTTCCCCCCTGCTCGAACGCATGGCCGCAAAGGGCCAGCGGTTCGTGCGCGCCTGACAGGGATTCACGTCATGCCCGAGGCCTATATCGTTGCCGCCGTCCGCACCGCGGGAGGGCGGCGTGGCGGCGCGCTGAGAGACTGGCACCCGGCGGATCTGGCCGGCGCGGTGCTGGATGAGGTCGTGCGGCGGGCCGGGGTCGATGGCGCCGGCATTGACGATGTGATCATGGGCTGCGTTGGCCAGGCGGGCGAGCAGGCGCACCAGATCGGCCGCAACGCGGTCCTCGCCTCGAACCTGCCGGCCAGCGTTCCGGCCGTGACGATCGACCGGCAATGCGGCTCCTCGCAGCAGTCCGTTCAGTTCGCCGCCCAGGCGGTCCTCTCGGGCATCCAGGACCTGGTGATCGCCGCTGGCGTGGAAAGCATGACCCGGGTGCCGATGGGCCTGGCCGCCAATCTTCCGCAGCAGCACGGCATCGGGGGCAGCGCCTGGTCGCCCCGCATCCAGCAGCGCTTCGGCGTGCCGGAATTCAGCCAGTTTGCCGGCGCCGAGGCGATTGCCGCCAAACATGGCCTGAGCCGCGCCGATCTTGATGCCTATGCGCTGGAAAGCCATCGCCGCGCGGCCGAGGCTAGCCTGGCCGGCGCTTTCGGCGATGAAATCCTCCCGCTGGCAGGGCTGGACCGCGAGGGCGCGCAGATCGTCCATTCGCGCGACGAAGGGATCCGCTTCGATGCCACGCTTGAGCGGATGGCCGGGGTCGAGCCGATCCTGCCGGGGGGCATCGTCACGCCGGCTTCCGCCAGCCAGATGTGCGACGGCGCCTCGGCCATGCTGATCGCCAGCGAACGCGCGGTGAGGGACCATGGCCTCCAGCCGCTGGCCCGTCTGCACGCCTTTGCGGTGACCGCAGGCGATCCGGTGATCATGCTGGAAGAGCCGATCAATGCGACCCGCAAGGCGCTGGCGAAAACCGGCATGGCCATGGGCGATTTCGATCTGTTCGAGGTCAACGAAGCCTTCGCGCCCATTCCGCTTGCCTGGATGCAGGCGCTGGGTGCCGATCCGGCGCGCACCAATGCGCTGGGCGGCGCCATCGCGCTGGGGCACCCGCTGGGCGCGAGCGGAGCCAGGCTCATGACCACCCTGGTCCACGCCCTGCGCCGCCGGGGGCAGCGGTGGGGCTTGCAGACCATGTGCGAGGGCGGCGGCATCGCCAACGTGACGATCGTCGAGGCGCTGTGATGGCCGACGGATTGCCTGCGGCCGGCAGCGTTCCGGCAGACGATCGGCCGCTGCGCGGCATCGTCGTCGTCGCGGCGCTGGATGCCTGCTTCCGGCCGATCACCCGCTACCTTGCCGACCTTGGCGCCCGGGTCGTCACCTGGGATGCCGATAGTCTGGCCGGGCTTCCGGGGGATGCCCATGTCGTCGTGTCATCGCGGCACGATGCGGGTGACCTTGCGGGCCTGCGCGCGGACCGGCCCGACCTGGTGACCATGCGGGCCAGTCCGTTCGGGTCGAATTCGCCGCTGGCCGGCTGGAAGGCGACCGATCCGGTCATCCACGCCCTGTCATCGGAGCTTTCGCGGTCGGGCATTCGCGGGCGCGAGCCGCTGTTGGTGCCGGGGGACCTCGCCTTCACCTGCGGGGCGTCCCAGGCCGCTTTCGCGCTTGTGGCGGCGCTGTATCGCGCGCTCCAGACCGGGCAGGGCGCCCATTTCGATTTCGCCGCGCTCGATGGCGCGGTCCAGGCGCTCGATCCGGGCTTCGGCGTGAATGGCAGCGCGACGCTGGGCCGGGCGATCGGCCTGTTGATGCGCGGCAGGCCCAAGCCTGGCGTCCAATACCCGATCTTCCGTTGCCGCGATGGCCATGTGCGGATCTGCCTGCTGTCGGCCCGGCAGTGGCGCGCGATGTTCGCCTGGCTGGGCGAACCGGCCGAGTTTTCCGATCCGGAGTTTGACAAGACCAACGTGCGCTTCGCCTCGCGCGAGCTGAACGCGGCGATCGCGGCCTTCTTCGCGCCGCAGACGCGCGCCCAACTGGAGCTTGATGGGCAGAGGTTCGGCGTGCCGATTTCCGCCGTCAATTCGTTCGCGGAATTTGCCGGCTCGGACCATGTCCGCGAACGCCAGGCGGTCGTGCGCGGCGCGGATGGCGCGGTGCGGGCGAACGGCGTCCTCACCATCGATGGCCAGCGCATGGGGCCGGGCGGCGAGCCCGCGCCCGGCGGTCGCTTCGCGCTGCTTGGCACGGCGGCGGAGGCCCGGCTCCCGTTTGCCGGGCTGAGGGTGCTCGATCTTGGCGTGATCGTCGTGGGGGCTGAACAGGCGCGCCTGTTCGGTGACCTGGGGGCCGAGGTGCTCAAGGTTGAAAGCCGGGCTTTCCCCGACGGCAACCGGCAGTCCTATCTCAAGCACGGGATGTCGGTCAGTTTCGCCGCCGGACACCGCAACAAGCGCAGCGCCGGGATCGACCTGCGAAGCCCCGCGGGCCGCGCGCTGTTCCTGCGGCTGGTGGCCCAGGCCGACGTGGTCTGTTCGAACTTCAAGCCGGGCACGCTCGACAAGCTGGGGCTTGGCGCCGAGGTGCTGCGCCGGGCCAACCCGGCAATCGTCCTGTCGGAAAGCTCGGCCTTCGGGGATAGCGGGCCGTGGAGCGGGCGCATGGGCTATGGCCCGCTGGTCCGCGCCGCCACCGGACTGACCCGCGAATGGCACTATCCGGGCGATCCGGAAAGCTTCAGCGATTCCATCACCATCTATCCCGATCACGTGGTCGGGCGGATCTGTGCGATCGGCTCCACGGCGCTGCTGATCCGGCGGCTGCTGTCGCAAAAGGGCGGGATCGCGCACGTGGCCCAGGCCGAAGTGGCGCTGGATCACTTCTCCAGCCTGCTGGACGCCGAGGCCAGCCAGCAAGCGCCCGACCACCCCTGGGGCGTCTACCCTGCCGATGGCGACGATGAATGGTGCGTGGTCACGGTGACCTCTGACGCCGAATGGCAGGCGTTGTGCGAGGTGACCGGCTTTGCCGAGGGCGCGGGCCTGGCTACGCGGGACGACCGACTGGCGGCAAAGGCGGCGATTGACGATCACCTCGCCGCCTGGATCGCGGCGCGCGACAAGGAGCAGGCCGCGCGCGAACTGCAGGCGGCCGGCGTGCCTGCCGCGCCCATGCTGCGGCTGGCCGAACTGCTCGACCATCCGCACTATGTGGCCCGCGGGTTCTTCCGGCGCGAGAGCCACCCGTGGCTGGTGGAAGAGGTGCGGGGCGAACGCCATATCGTGCCCAGCGACCAGTTTCCCCCGATCCCGCTGGGGCCGGCGCCCCTGCTGGGCGAGCATACCGAAGCGGCGATCGCCGAATGGCTGGGTCTTGGCCCGGATGAAGTCCGGGCGCTGTGCGAGGAGGGCGTGCTCGAGCCGCTCGACCCCAGGACCCGGCGCCAGGCAGAAGAACACGTCGCCGCTCGGGCGACCACGGCTCAGGAGGCAGGAACCCATGGCTGACGCTTACATCATCGATGCCGTTCGCACCCCGCGCGGCCTTGGCAAGCCGGGCAAGGGCGCGCTGTCCGGTTGCCATCCCCAGCACCTGGCCGCCACCGTGCTCGCGGCCCTGGCCGAGCGCAACGCGCTGGACACCGCCACGGTGGACGACATCATCTGGTCAACCTCGGCGCAGCGCGGCCTGCAATCGGGCGATCTGGGCCGCATGGCCGCGCTGGACGCCGGCTTCGACATCCGCGCCTCCGGGGTGACGCTGGACCGTTTCTGCGGCGGCGGGATCACGGCGGTTGCCCTGGCCGCCGCGCAGGTGGCCAGCGGCATGGAAGACCTGGTCATCGCCGGCGGCGCGGAGATGATGAGCTACACCGCCGAGCGCGACCGCGCCGAGGTGGCGGCCGGCCTGGGCGGCCCCAGCATGGGTTCGGGCAATGCCCACCTCGATGCGCTGCACCCGCAGCTTCACCAGGGCGTCTGCGCCGATGCGGTGGCCGCGCGCGAAGGCATTTCGCGGGCCGACCTCGATGCCCTGGGCGCCGAAAGCCAGGCGCGCGCCGCCATGGCCATTGCCGAGGGCCGGTTCGGCCGCTCGCTCGTGCCGGTGCGCGATCACCAAGGCAACCTGCTGCTGGACCGCGACGAATTGCCGCGACCCGGGACGAGCGTGGAAAGCCTGGCCGCGCTGCGCCCGGCCTTCACCCAGCTGGCCGACCTGCCCTATGGCGAAGGCGGCGAAACCTTCCGCAGCCAGGTGCTGCGCCGCTACCCGGACCTGGCGTTCGAATGCGTCCACCATGCCGGCAACAGCTCGGGCGTTGCCGATGGGGCGGCGGCCGTGCTCATCGCATCGGGCGCCACGGCGGCCCGCAACGGATGGAAGCCGCGCGCCCGGATCGTGGCCAGCGCCAACATGGGCGATGATCCCACCCTGATGCTCAACGCGCCGGTGCCGGCCGCCCGCAAGGTGCTCGCCCGCGCCGGCCTGACCCTTGAGGATATCGACCTGTTCGAGGTCAACGAGGCCTTCGCGGTCGTCGTCGAGAAGTTCATCCGTGACCTTGGCGTCGATCGGCGCAAGGTCAACGTCAACGGCGGGGCGATCGCCCTTGGCCATCCGATCGGCGCCACCGGCGCCATGCTGATCGGGACGCTGGTCGACGAGCTGGAGCGGACCGGCCAGCGCTATGGACTTGCCACGATGTGCGCCGCGGGCGGCATGGCCCCCGCGATCATCATCGAGCGCGTAACCGAAATCACGACCTGAGGACCGACACGATGATCATCTCTTCTTCCACAGTAGCCATCGTGACCGGCGGCGCCTCTGGCCTGGGGGCCGCGACCGCCCGCGCCCTGGCGGCGCGCGGCGCCAGGGTTGCCCTGTTCGACCGCAACGCGGAGCTGGGCGAAGCCCTGGCCGGCGAGATCGGCGGCCTGTTCTGCGAGGCCGACGTGACCGACGAGGCCTCGATCGATGCCGCCTTCGCCAAGGCCCGCGCCGCCCACGGGCAGGAAAGCGTGCTGGTGTGCTGCGCCGGCATCGGGCAGACCTTCAAGACCGCCTCGCGTTCGCGCACCGACGGCACGATCTCGCACTTCCCCCTGGCCGCGTTCGACACGGTCATCCAGGTCAACCTGGTCGGCACGTTCCGCTGCCTCGCCAAGTCTGCCGCGGGAATGCTCACGCTCGCGCCCGGCGAGGATGGCGAGCGCGGGGCGATGGTGCTGACCGCGTCGATCGCCGCCGAGGACGGACAGGTTGGCCAGGCGGCCTATGCCGCCTCGAAGGGCGGGATCGTGGGCATGACCCTGCCGATCGCCCGCGACATGATGAACGAGGGCATCCGCGTCAACACGATCCTGCCCGGCATCTTCAAGACCCCGCTGATGGAAGCGGCGCCGGCGCCGGTGCTGGAAAGCCTGGCCGCCTCGATCCCGTTCCCCAAGCGTCTCGGCAAGCCCGAGGAATATGCCGCGCTGGCGCTGACCATGCTCGAAACCACCTATTTCAACGGCGAGGACGTGCGGCTTGATGGCGCGGTCCGCATGGCCCCGCGCTGAGGACTGCCACAATGGCCGACATTTTCCCCCGGGCGCCCCGCTGGATGGACGAAGACCTTGTCATGTTTGACGAGGCCGTGCGCCGCTTCGCGCTCGACAAGCTGACGCCGGAACGACTGGCCGCCTGGGACGAGGCCGGCATCGTTGATCTGTCCGGGTGGCGGGATGCGGTGCAGGCGGGCCTGCTGGGCCTGTCCATCGGGACCGAATGGGGCGGCGCGGGCGGCGATTTCCGCCACGAGGCCGTGCTGATCCGGCGGCTGATCCTCGCCCGGGCCGATGGCTTCGGCATCCCGCTGCACAATGCCATCTGCGCGCCCTACATCGAAAAGTACGGGACCGAGGCGCAGAAGCACCAGTGGCTGCCGCGCATGGTCTCGGGCGAGCTGATCGGCGCGATCGCCATGACCGAGCCGGGCACCGGGTCCGACCTCCAGGGCATCCGCACCACTGCGAAGCCGGTTGCGGGCGGCTATGTGATCAGTGGCCAGAAGACCTTCATCTCCAATGGCCAGAACGCAAACCTGGTCCTGGTCGTCGCGCGCACCGCCACCGATGCGGGCAGTCGCAACCTTTCGCTCTTCGCGGTCGAGACCGGGCAGGCCGAAGGCTTCCGCCGCGGGCGCAACCTCGACAAGGTCGGCTGCGACATGGCCGATACCTCCGAGCTGTTCTTCGACGACGTGTTCGTGCCCGAAGGCGCCCTGCTTGGCGGCGTTGAAGGGCAGGGGATGGCCATGCTCATGCGCGAGCTGCCCAAGGAGCGGCTGATCATCGCGGTCGAAAGCCTGGCGGTGATGGAGGCCGCGCTGGCCACCACGCTCGACCATGTGCGCGAACGCAAGGCCTTCGGGCAGCGCCTGCTCGATTTCCAGAATACCCAGTTCCGGCTGGCCGAATGCCAGACCGAGGCGACCATCGCGCGCGCCTTCGTGGACGACTGCATCGCCCGCCAGGTTGCCGGCGAACTCGACGCCACCACGGCCAGCATGGCCAAGTACTGGGTTTCGGAGCGCGCGCAGGTGCTGGTCGATACCTGCCAGCAGCTGTTCGGCGGCTATGGCTACATGAACGAATATCCGATCGCGCGGCTCTACCGAGATGTTCGCGTCAAGCGGATCTATGGCGGGACGACCGAGATCATGAAGCTGCTGATCGCCCGCAGCCTCGACGCCTGACAACCGGAAAGAGGGGCGATCATGACCTACCAGACCATTCGCTACAGCGTGGCCGATGCCATCGCCACGATCGTCCTCGCTCGGCCCGAAAAGCTCAATGCCTTCAGCGTGCTGATGAAGGAAGAGCTGATGGACGCGCTGGATCGGATCGATGCCGATGATGCGGTGCGCGCCGTGGTCCTCACCGCCGAGGGCCGGGCCTTCTGCGCGGGCGCGGATATCTCGGGCGGGACCGACGGGTTCATCGATGGCGCCGAAGCCCAGATCCGCAATCCCGATGGCACCTTCAACTATGCCAGCGAGGCCGCCCGCGATGGCGGGGGCCAGTTCACCCTGCGCGTGTTCCGGCTGACCAAGCCCCTGATCGCGGCGATCAACGGCGCCGCGGTCGGCATCGGGGCGACGATGCTGCTGCCCGCCGATATCCGCCTGGCCAGCGAGAAGGCCCGGTTCGGCTTCGTCTTCGCGCGGCGCGGGATCGTTCCGGAAGCGGCCTCGTCGTGGTTCCTGCCCCGGATCGCGGGCATCTCGAAGGCGCTGGAATGGTGCTGCACCGGGCGCATGATCGATGCCGCCGAAGCGCTGGCCGGCGGGCTGGTGTCCAGGGTCCTGCCCGAGGACGAGCTGCTGCCCGCGGCCTATGCCCTGGCCCGCGAAATCGCCGACAATTGCGCGCCGGTATCGGTAGCGCTGACCCGCCAGATGATGTGGCAGGGGCTGGGGCAAGGCCACCCCATGGAGGCCCACCGGATCGACAGCCGCGGCGTGCTCGCGCGGGGCTACAGCGCCGATGCCGCCGAAGGGGTCGCCGCCTTCCTCGAAAAGCGCCAGCCCCGGTTCCCGCAGGCGGTCAGCCGGGATATGCCCGACTATTATCCGTGGTGGCAGGAACCGGACTATTCCTGAAGTGCAGAGGTCTGCCGTGGCTCCATCGTCAAAGTCCGCCAACCCCGCCGTTGATTTCGACACGGAGGCGCTGGCCGCGTGGATGGCCGGGCAGGTCGCCGGCTTCCGGGGTCCGGCCAGCGTGACCCGGTTCGCCGGGGGGCAATCGAACCCGACCTTCCGCGTGTCCACGCCGGGGCGCGATTACGTGGTCCGCCGCCAGCCCTTCGGGCAGCTGGTCAAGGGCGCCCATGCCGTCGACCGCGAGGCGCGCGTGATGCTGGCGCTGGGCACCGTCGGTTTTCCCGCGCCCCGGGTTCTCGCCCTGTGCGAGGATCCCGTCGTCATCGGCTCGCTGTTCTACGTGATGGAACTGGTTGAAGGGCGGGTGTTCTGGGATGGCACCTTTTCGCAGGTTCCCCACGATGAGCGCCGCCTGTGCATGGAGGCCATGGTCTCCACCCTGGCGGAGCTCCACAATGTCGATCCGGTGGCCGTGGGGCTGGGCGATTTCGGCCGTCACGGCGGCTATTTCGCGCGCCAGGTCAAGCGCTGGTCCACCCAGTATCGCGAAGATCCGCTGGCCGGAACCTATGCCGACATGGATTTCCTCGCCGACTGGCTGGCCGACAACATTCCCGCCGCCGACGCCACCGCGCTGGTCCACGGCGATTTCCGCTGCGACAACCTGATCTTCCATCCCGAGCAGCCGCGCGTGGTGGCCGTGCTGGACTGGGAACTCTCTACCCTGGGCGATCCGCTGGTCGATTTCGCCTATCACCTGATGATGTATCACGTGCCCGATTTCGTGCCCTGGGGGCTTGCCGGCCGCGATCTTGCCGCCTTCGGCCTGCCGGGGCCGGAAGCCTATGCCGCCCGCTATTGCGCGCTGACCGGCCGGGCCACCTTGCCCGACCTGCGGCCCTACCTGGTCCTCAACCTGTTCCGGTTCGCCGCGATCGTCCACGGCATCAAGGGACGCCAGTTGCGCGGCAATGCCGCCTCGGCCGAGGCCAGCACCCTGGTTGACCGGCTGGCGGACTTCGCCCGGATCGGGCGAAGCCTGGCCGATTAACCGGCCGTCTGGCTCCACTGGCGCTTGAGCTTCCTGGCGAGGCTCCACTTGTGGACCTCGGTCGGTCCGTCATAGATGCGGAAGGCGCGGATTTCGCGGAAGACCTGCTCGACGATGGTCGCGTCGGAAACGCCGGTCCCGCCCATCACCTGAACGCAGCGGTCGGCCACCCGCATCAGCGCTTCCGACACCGCGACCTTGGTCATCGAGCTTTCGACGGTGCCGAGATGGCCCTGGTCGAGCACGCCGGCGCACCAGTCGATCATGAGCTGGGCCTGCTTCAGCTCGATGTGGTTTTCCGCCAGCATGAAGCCAACGCCTTCATGCTCGATCAGGGGCTTGCCGAAGGCCTGGCGCCGGCAGGCATAGTCGGTGGCGATTTCCTGGGCGCGCAGGCAGGCGCCCAGCCACCTCATGCAATGCGACAGGCGCGCCGGGCTGAGCCTGATCTGGGCATATTCGAAGCCCTTGCCGGCGCTGCCCAGCAACTGGTCGGCCGGAACGCGCAGGTTCTCGAGCGCAAGGCTGGCATGGCCGCCCGGCATCGAGGTGTCGATCGTGTTGGGAATGCGTTCGATGCGAATGGCCGGATCGGGCAGGTCGACCAGGAACATACAGGCGCCTTCATCGGCGCGCGCCATGACGATGCCGACCCTGGCGCCCTGGTAGCCGGTGATGAAAGCCTTCCGGCCGTTGATGACCCAGTCGGTGCCATCGAAGGCGCAGGTCGTCTTCAGCATCGAGGGGTCGGCGCCGGCGCCGCCCCATTCCGCCGGCTCGGTCATCAGGAAGGCCGAGCGCGCTTCGCCCCGGCGCACCGGCTCCAGGAAACGGGCCTTGAGCGCGGGGCTGGCGACATGGCCCAGCAGGAACATATTGCCCTCATCGGGCGCGGCCGTGTTGCAGGCGACGGGGCCAAGGGGCGACAGTCCGCTGCGGATCAGCACCACGGCGGTTTCCCGCTGGCTGAGGTGGGTGCCGTCGGCGCGGATATGGGGGGTGAGCACGCCGGCCTCGCGGGCCAGATCGCGCAGTTCGCGCACCAGGTCATCGGTCGGTGCGCCATGGTGATCGCGCCGGGGATCCGTTTCGCAAGGGATGACGATCTTGCGGACGAAGGCCTCGACCCGATCCGCCATTTCGGCGACTTCGGCCGAGACGTGATCTGCCGCCAATGCGAGCTGCGCCACCGGTTTGTCCTTCCTGACCTGATTGTCCCGACAGGCTCTTCGCGGGCTGCGGCGCTGGCGGAACTCCCCAGGGAAATCCGCGATCGAGGCCTGACTTGCAAGCCCGGCCATGCCGAAAAAGCCCGCCGGCTTCAAGATACTAATTAAGCGTTTAATGGCAATTGCGATTACGCCGGGCGTCGGCTTGACCGCGCGGGCCGATGAATTTAACGCAAGGGTCCATTCCCGGTCCGGTCGCGCTGCGCCGCGCGGGCTTTCCATAACGCAGGTGTCCGCTTGAAATCCAAGGATCTGGCCCCGCCCAAGGCAAGACGCGGATTGCTTTCCGCGGCCGCGCTCCTGAATGCCACCGCCCAGATCCTGAGCGAGACTTCAAGCGTTTCGTTCTCGCTCAGTGATGTGTCCGAGCGCTCCGGCGTCAACGTCGCGATGATCAAGTATCACTTCGGCAACAAGGAGGGGCTGCTCACGGCCCTGCTGGAGCGCGATGCCAACAATGCGATCGAGGCGCTGCAAAGCCTCGTCGCGCTGGATTGTCCGGCCGAAAAGAAGCTCCAGATCCACATCCAGGGCATCATCAACGCCTATTCCAAGTTCCCCTACCTCAACAAGCTGATCCACTATCTGGCCGAACTGGGCAGTCCCGGCGCCCGGCAGCTGGTGACCGACGTGTTCATCCAGCCGATGATCGCCGCCTATCGGGCCATTGTCGAACAGGGCGTGCGCGAAGGCTCGCTGCGCCCGATCAATCCCGGCCTGCTCTACTATGCGATTGTCGGCGCGGCGGATCACATCTTCCACGCCAGCTATTCGGTGCGATCCACGCTCGGCATCGACGACATCGATGCCAGCACCAAGGATGAATACACCGCGCTGCTGCAAGCCGTTTTCATCAAGGGGCTGAAGCCCTAGCCCTTCGGGGCGGCCCCGCCGCGCGGATAGCGCGGGTGGTTGCGAACCGTGTTCTCGATGTCGGCATAGCCCACTTCGCCGGTGTCCAGCTCCAGCCGGCACAGCATATGGATCCCGGCCGCGCCGATCCGGGCCAGGGTGTCGGGATCGGACAGGTCGAAGCGGCGCACGCTGCGCCATGATGGCCCCATGTACTTGCCGTGCCGCCAGTCATCGATCATGCCGAGGCCGCTGGCCGGAACGGCATAACCGGTGGCGGCGAACATACAGGTCGCGCGCAGCGGCTGCACCCGGATCGTGCGCCGTTCGCCCGCCTGGTCACGGTAGCTCAGGGTGCCGCCGGCCAGCCGGCCGGTCCTCGGGCAGTATTCCAGGTCATGCCGGGGATCGCTCATCACCGCGATCACCCGCTCGTCGCCCTGCCTCATCCAGCGCACCACCTCCACGAAGCGCGCTTCGCCGGGGCCTTCGCCGACGTTGTAATGGAGGGCGCCGTGCTCGAACTGCATCGGTGCCCAGATCCAGAACAGGGTATTGGCGCTGGCTTCGCGGTGGGCCTCGACGATACCGGACGGCTCGTCCTCCAGCCCGAGCGAGCGCACGCCCCATGATCGGTCGCGCGATCCCCACCAGTTTGCCGGATCCACCTCGAACCGGCGCCCGTCGATGACGATGTGCCCCTGCCAGCGCCCGGTCTGCACGAAGCGGTTCATCTGCTCGATCACGCGCCCGTGCTCGCGCTTGAACACCTGCGGTTCCTCGAAGGCGGGGGCGCTGTTGGTCCAGGCAAGGTCGAAGGACACGCCGTCCGTTTCGGCGCAGACGATGCGGAAGCGCTTGAGGCCTTCCTCGACCGTCAGGCTGAACGGGCCGACGTCGCGGGTGTTCATCCGGTCGGCGGTCAGCTCGCGCGATCCGCGCACGGTGATCGCCTGGTCGCCGAGCGAGAAGGTGAAGAACCCGTCGATCACGCCGAGGTTGGGATAGACCCCCATGCCGCCAAGGAACATCAGCTCGCCGTCGTTGGCGTGGCCCACCCAGAAGTGGCGATCGTAGAAGCGGCGATCGCTGCTGGCGACGTAGCGGATGACCTCGACCGTCTGGTGGATCAGGAAGTCGTCCGCCGCGCTCAGCATCGACTGTTCGGTGGTCATCGCGTCTCTCCTCGTTCCCGGCGACAGGGGTGGCGACCTTCGCCCGGCGATGCAAGAGCGCGCGCGCTGCGACTGGGCAACTGCGCGCTTGCACCCGGCGCCCGTGATGTGGGACGCTTCCGCTCCTGCGGGAGTGGAGAGCGGAATGCCGATTGCCAAGCAGCGCGAGATGAAGGGCTTCCGCCAGACGATGGAGGCCTGGCTGCGCGAGCGCCTGCCCGATGCTCGCGATCTGGCGATCGACACGGCCGAAACGCCGCGCGCGGTGGGCAATTCGAACGAAACCATCATGTTCGGCGCGACCTGGCAAGAGGATGGGCGGGCCTGTTCGGGCGATTATGTGATCCGGATCGCACCCAGCGATTTCCAGGTGATGATGAACCCCCAGTTCCGCGAATCCATGCTGGTGCAGCGGGCCTTGGGCGAAAGCGGGCTGGTGCCCACGCCGAAGGTCTTGTGGGACGAGGCGGACCCGGAAGTGCTTGGCGCCCCGTTCTTCGTGATGGAACGCCTGCGCGGCCGCGTGCCGACCGACAATCCTTCCTACAACGATCCCGAAAGCTGGGTGGGCCGCCTCTCCCCGGCCGAGCGCGAGACTTTGTGGACCAGCGCCTTCCAGACCTTCTGCGCGATCCATCGCCAGGATCTGTACACCATGCTCGACCTGCCCCTGCCGCCGCCCGCGCCGGGTTCCAGCGGGCTGGAGCAGGCGCTGGCCTATTCCGACCGGTTCATCGTCTGGGCCGGCGATGGCCAGGTCCACCCGGTCGCCCTGGCGACGCGCGACTGGCTCCACGCCAACCTGCCGGCCCATCGGCCAACCGGATTCGGCTGGGGCGACCCGCGGATCGAGAACATGATGTTCGGCGATGACCTGCGCTGCATCGCGGTCATGGACCTGGAACTGGCCAACCTGGCCGGGCCGCAGGCCGATCTGGGCTGGTGGCTGTTCATGGACACCCAGGCGACCCTGACCGGAAACCGCCACCCCCGGCTCGAAGGCCTTGGCGATCGCGCGCGCACGCTGGAACTGTGGCGCGAATGGACCGGCCGCCCGGTCGATGATCTCGAATGGTACGAAGTCTTCGCCGGCTATCGCAACATCGCCTGTTCCACCCGCTTCGCCATCCTGTGCCGCCAGTTCGGCCGCGCGCTCCCCTCCACGGTCAGCGCGCTCGACAATTCGTCGCTTCGCACCACGGCGCAGATGCTCGGCCTCAAGCCGCCGGCCTCCTACGACGCCTTGGTGACCGTGGGCTGATCCGCGCATTGCGGTGGGCCGGCCCCGTGAAAGTGCGCGCCGGGCGATGCCGATTGCAAACCGGCGAGATCGGCCTATATCAAGGAAGCTGACGTCGCCTGCGACGGATATCGGGCAGCTATGCTCCCCCCTTTGTCCCTTTCTAGCCTCTAAGAGCCGGGATGCGCCGCTGTTGGCGTATGCTCGTCATTCATGGGACAAAGGATACCCATATGACCATCGGAACCGTCAAGTTCTTCAATCCCGACAAGGGCTTTGGCTTCATCGCGCCGGACGGCGGCGGGAACGACGCCTTTGTTCACATCTCGGCGGTCGAGCGGGCCGGAATGCGGACGCTCGATAAGGACCAGCGCGTGTCCTACGATCTGGAGCAGGATCAGCGCGGCAAGGTGTCGGCGGTCAATCTCCAGTCCGCGTGATTGGTGACGGTGCGGATGGCGTCATCGCCGTTCGCACCATCGTCCGCCGGGCTGCCATCGCACTCCGGGAGGGCGATGCACAAGGCCCGGTCAAGGCCGGGTACCCTCAGGAGGTGCAATATGGCCGATCCCAGGAATCGTCCGTTCCTTATCGTCAAGGATGCGGACGGCACGTTTCGTCTCACGGTGCGAACCACCCGGTACAATTCGCAGGGCTACCCGCTGGTGGACGCAGTCCTCCAGGAGCCGCATTTCAAGACGGTGACTGCCGCCAAGGCTTTTGCCCGCGACAATTTCCAAGCCCAGTCGGGCGAATATGCGCTGAAATAGCGCCAGGTTCAGGACCGCGATGCCCCGCCATCGACGCTGAAGCCGGCGCCGGTCAGGTAGGACCCCTGGGCTGATACCGCGAAGGCGACGAAGGCCGCGATCTCCGCCGGGTCGGCCGCGCGGGTGCGGCCCATGCGCTGGGCCACTTCATCGGCAAACTCGGTGAACCGGGCGCGCGATTGGGCGGAATCGTCGGCCATCGCCGCCGCCTCGGCATCCTTCGCCTTGAACACGCGCGCCGTCGCGGTCAGCCCCGGGTTGACCGCGAGCACGCGGATGTTGTGGCGCAGGCTGTTCGAGCCCAGGGCCTGGGTGAAGGCCGATAGCGAGGCCACGCTGGTTGCACCGAGGATATAGTCGGGATCCTTGCGGTGATGGGCAATCCCCAGCACGTTGACGATGACCCCGCCGCCCCGCGCCTGCATCAGTCGGTAGTATTCCCGGCACATATCGACATAGGCGAAGGCTTTGACGTTCCAGGCCTGCCGCCAGGCGCGTTCGTCGATATCGGCCAGCGATCCGTGGGGATCGTCGCCGGCATTGTTCACCAGGATATCGATGTCGCCAAACCGTTCGGCCAGCGATCGCGCGCTGCCCTCGGCCCCCATGTCGATGAGGGCGATGTCAACCTTGCGCCCGGTTTCCTCGGTGATTTCCCGTTGCAGCGCGAGGAGATGCGGCTCCGATCGGGCCACGCCCACGATGTCGCAGCCTTCGCGGGCCAGCCGCCGCGCGATGGCGGCGCCGATCCCGCGCGATGCGCCCGTGATCAAGGCGCGCTTGCCCTTCAGGTCGTCGTACATGAGCCTCTCCCGTCCGACCCGGTCCGCGCCTCGCCGCCGGGTCTTGTCCCGGCATTACTGTCCGAGGGGCTGGTGCCTGTCCAGCGTCGGAGCGGAGAGGGGCGGCCGAATCGGGCTACATCGAGCCGCCGTTGACCCGCAGCAGTTCGCCGGTGATCTGCCGGGCATCGTCCGAGACAAGGAAGTGGACCGCGGCGGCGATGTCTTCGGGAAGGCAGATCCGCCGCAGCATGGTGCGGCTGACCATGGCGTCCAATTGCGCCTGGCCGAAGATCCGCTTCATGTTCGGAGTGAGCACCACGCCGGGAAGAATCGCGTTGCAGCGCACGTTGTCGGGGCCATACTGCGCGGCGATGTAGCGGGTCAGCGTTTCCAGCGCCGACTTGGACGAGCCATAGGCGGTCCGCGCATCGGCCGCCGGCATCTGCGAGGCGCCGGACGAGGTGTTGACGATCACCCCGCCGCCTTGCGCGATCATGTGCGGCACCGCCTCGCGCGAGAGCAGCATGGGCGCGCGGGCGTTGACCGCGAAGGCACGGTCCCAGACCTGCGCGGTCATGTCGAGCAGGGTGAGGTCGCCGGGGTTGAGATTGGGGCCGGCGGCGGCATTGTTGTGGAGAATGTCCAGCCGGCCGAACCGGTCGACCACCTCGGCCACCAGGGCGCAGGCCTGGTCTTCCTCGGCGATGTCGGCGGTGAAGGCGGCGGCCGAATGGCCCTGGGCGGTGAGTTCGTCGGCCACGGCCGCGGCGGCATCGGCGCGGATATCGACCACGGCGATGCTGGCCCCCGCCTGGGCAAGGCGCCGCGCCGTGGCGCTGCCGATCGCGCCGCCGCCGCCGGTGATGAGGGCAACCTTGTTCGCCATGCCGAGCCTGTCCATTGCCTGTCTCTCCCTTTTCGGCCAGTGATGCACTATTGGAACGATTGATTACTGTTTTTCGGACTAGGTCGCCGCAGGGGCATTGGCAAGCGGCGTATGCCGGGGCGCGGTGTGGGTCGCGGGCAAGGAGCGCATGATGGAACGACGGGAAATCGGCCGCGCCGGGCGTCCCCGGGCGACAGACGTGGACACGATCGAGCAGCGCGTGCTCGATCGCGCCTGGGCGCTGTTTCTCGAAGGCGGCTACGGCGCGGTCACCTACGAGGCGCTGGCCCACCTCGAACGGATGAGCAAGCAGACCATCTACAGCCGCTTCCCCAACAAGGAGGCGCTGTTCGAGGCGGCGGCCGTGCGGCAGATCAAGGCCTGGACCGCGCAGATCGCCCATGCGGTGGAAGGCGTGCCGGGCGATCCGCTGCGAAAGTCGGTCGAGGCGACCTTCCGCTCCCAGATGCAGCCGGAATCGCGCGCCCTGCTGCGGCTGATGCGCGATCCGTCGATCAAGCTCGCGGCCCTGCGCCGGCTGACCTGGTCCTCCTACGAGGAATACCGTGATCGCCTGACCGCGCGGATCCGGCAAGGCCGGCCGCAATTGCCGGTGGGCGAGGCGCAGGTGATCGCCGCCGGGATCATCGACATGATCAGCGGCCACTCCGCGCGGGCGCGCGATTTCAGCGAGGCCGAACTGGACCAGTATCTCGCCTTGTGGACGCCCCGGATGGTGGCCCTGGCCGAACGGCTGGCCGGCGCGGAGCCGGCCCTGCCGCACTGACCGATCGCGCCGGCGAGGAGCGACGGCAAGGCGCCCGGATTTCTTCGGCGCTCAGATCCGGGCAGCGATCGGCGTGGCGCCCTGGGGGCCGCCCCAGTAGCTGTCGCGCAGCGCCTTCTTGGCGAGCTTGCCAGTGGGCAGGCGCGGCAATTCCTCGGTAAAGTCGACCGACCGCGGGGTCAGCTGCCGGCCGAGCCGTTCGCACACGAAGTCCATCAGTTCCTGCGCCACTTCGGTCGAGGGTTCCACGCCCGGGGCCGGCTGGACGACGGCCTTCACCTCTTCGCCAAGATCGGCGTTGGGCACGCCGATCACCGCGACGTCGGCCACCTTGGGGTGGAGCGCCAGGGCATCCTCGATCGCCTGCGGATAGATGTTCACGCCGCCCGAGATGATCAGGAAGGCCTTGCGGTCGGTAAGGTAGAGAAACCCGTCCTCGTCGAGATAGCCGACATCGCCGCTGGTCATCCAGTCCTTGTGGAAGGGGTGGGTGGCCTCGGCGGTCTTGGCCGGGTCCTTGTGATACCGGAAGGCCGCCGCGCCCAGTTCGCCATAGATCAGGCCCGGCTGGCCGAGCGGCAGTTCATGGCCTTCCTCGTCGCAGACGTGGATCGGGTTGGTTCGCGGCCTGCCCACCGATCCGGGGTGGGCCAGCCAGTCGGCGCTGCCGATCAGGGTCATGCAGGTGTTCTCGCTCGACGAATAGTATTCGTCGATGATCGGCCCCCACCAGTCGATCATCGCCCGCTTGACCTCGATCGGGCAGGGGGCGGCGGCGTGGATCGCGCTGCGGTGGCTCGACAGGTCGTGGCGGGTGCGGATCTCGTCCGGCAGTTTGAGCATCCGGATGAACATGGTCGGCACCCACTGGCTGTGGGTAATGCGGTATTCCTCGATCAGCCGCAGCGCCAGCTCGCCATCGAAGCGCTCCATCAGCACCACGGTGCCGCCCTCGCTCTGCACGCCGGCCGAGGTGCCGAAGGGGGCGCCATGATACATCGGCGCGGTCGAGAGGTAGACGGTCGAACTGTCGAAGCCGAACAGCAGCGGGCGCGAGCGGACGGCGGGAATGCCGTCGGCCGGGTGGCCCGGGATGAGCGGGCGCAGGATGCCCTTGGGCCGGCCGGTGGTGCCCGAGGAATAGAGCATCATGCTGCCGATCGATTCGTCGGCGATCGGGCTGGCGGGCTGGCCGGCCAGCGATGTCTCGTAATCGGCGAAACCGTCAAGCGCGCCGCCCACCGCCAGCTTCAGCGTGCAGCGCGGCGACAGCCGGCCCAGTTCGGCCGAAGCGGGCAGCGCGGCCGAGGCGATCAGCACGGTCGCATCGCAATCATCGACCACGTAGGCCGCGTTCTCGGCGGTCTGGTGGGTGTTGATCGGGGTAACGTAGAGCCCGGCCCGCAGGCAGGCCCAGATCACGTCGAAATAGATCAGGCTGTTCTCGACGAACATGGCCACATGGCCGCCGCGCTCCACCCCGTGCGCGCGCAGCAGGTGGGCCAGCCGGTTGGAGCGGTCGTCGAGCTCGGCATAGGTCAGCACTTCCCCGGTGGCCGGGCGGATCGCGGCCGGCTTGTCGGGAGTGGTCTTCGCGTAGATGCCCGGATACATACCCGTCCTCTTTCCTTGCCCGCGCCTGTTTGTTCGTTCGGTTCGTGTGCTCAGTCTGGCCGGGCCGAACCGGCCTTGCCGAGCACGTCGGCCATGCGGTGCTTGATCCCGTCGGTATTGCCGGCCAGGATCTGGTTGCGGTTTTCCAGCGCGATCACCGCCTGGAGGCTGGGCGCATCGACCGACAGGCCCAGCCCTTCCTTGGTCAGGCGCAGGCCGATCGGGCTGGTGGCGAGCATCTCGTCGATATAGGGCTGCGCGGCGGCTTCCAGCGCATCATCGGGCACCACTTCCGATACCAGCCCGGTGGCGAGTGCGCGCGGGGCGTGGATGAACCGCCCGGTCAGCATCAGCTCCGAGGCGATCGACAGGCCGACCAGCCGGGGCAGGAAATAGCTCACCCCCATGTCGCAGGCCGAAAGCCCGACGCGGATGAAGGCGGCATTCATCTTCGCGCTTTCGCCGGCGATGCGGATGTCCGAGGCGAGCGCCAGGGCGAAGCCGCCTCCGCAGGCCGCGCCCTGGACCAGGGCGATGATCGGCTGCGGGCAGCGGCGGATCTTCGTGTAGAGATCGGCCAGGTTGGACTGGGCCTTGAAGCCACCGGCGAAGGGGGCATCTTTGGCGCGGCCCGTTTCCTTGAGGTCGATCCCGGCGCAGAACGCCCGGCCGGCCCCGCGCAGCACCACGATCCGGGTTTCGGCGTCGTGGTAGAGCCGGTCGAAGTAGTCGTGCAGCTCGGCGATCATCCGCAGCGACAGCGCGTTGAGCGCGTCCGGCCGGTTGAGCGTCAGCCAGTCGACCGCGCCGCGATGGTCTACCGAGATCGCCTCGTAGGTCACGGCGCCTCGGCCAGGCCGATGGCCTCCAGCGCCATGGCCTTGGCCCGGGCCATGTCGTAGCGGCCGCGGGTCACCACGTTCTGGGCATAGAGGCCGCCGCCCGAAAGCAGCAGGCCAGCCTGCTTCGCGCCGCCCTGGGCGCTGGCCGTGATGTCGTGGATCGCGTGGAACAGGCGGGTGCGGTAGGTGCCATCCACCGATTGCTTGGTGCCCATGTACTTGCGAACCAGATGGCCGATCTCGGCGTTCTCGAGATCGCGCATGGAGGGCGCGGTGATGACCGATCCGCCGGCGATGTCCATCAGGTTCCGCACCATGATCCCGTAGTTGGCCGCCGCGTGATACTTGCCGGCATTGGTATAGACTTCGTCGGGTGCCAGCGCGCCGTTGTCCAGCTTTTTCGCGTGGACCATCGAGGCTTCCAGCGTGGCGCGCACCAGGGTGGCGGTGATGATCATCTCCGCGATCTTGAGCTTGATGTGCTCGATCTTCTCCAGCCCGTTGGCCTCGGCGATCAGCTGGGCGAGGCCGATCATCAGGTCGAACCCGTCGCACAGCGAGATCATCGAGGAGGCGCGCACCCACAGCCCCAGCGAATGGGCGAAAGTGGCCGCCTGCTTCACTTCGCCGTCAAGGAAGATCCGCTCGTTGGGCACGAACACATCGTCGAAGATCACGAAGCCCTGGGGCACCGCCTTCTCGAAGGCGAAGGGAAAGTCGCGCGGATCAGCCCCTTCGGGCGGCGCGCCATTGATCACGTCCACCACCGACACGCCGGGCGCGTTGACCGGCACGGCGCAGGCGATGGCATAGTCCTCCTCGCCCGGCTTCATCCCCTTGGTCGGGATGACCATCATCTCGTGGCTCACCGAGGTCAGCGAGATGTGCAGCTTGGCGCCGCGGATCACCACCCCGTCGGGCCGGCGTTCCACCACCCGCAGATAGGCGTCCTTGTCTTCCTGCAGGGCCGGGGGCTTCGATCGGTCGCCCTTGGCGTCGGTGATGCATTCGACCACGCGCAGGTCGTTGTCGCGCACATATTGCACATAGGCCAGAATGGCATCGCGCCCCTGCGGCCGGGCCTCGGCGATCCGGTCGGCCGCGGTCAGCAGGGTCATCAGGGCGTTGTGGGTGGTGTGGGTCGCCCCGTCGGTGTGGATCGCGGCATGGGCGCGCATCCCCTCGGCATCGCTGGGCGGGGTGAAGAACCGGGCCTTGGCCTCGGCATTGCGGTCGAAGTGATCATAGGTCGCCGCGATCCGCGCCACCGTCCCGGCGAAATGCGGATGGCTGGCGATGTCGCCAACCCGCTGGCCGTCCGCATAGACCCGGCGCCCGTCGTCGAGCGATGCGATATAGGCTTTTCCGTCCATTTGCCGGCCTTGCTCCCTGGAACCCGCGAGCCGCCGACCTTGCCGCCTTGCCCTGTCGCCAGGGGGCCGCCGTGCGCGCCCGCTTCCGCCGTCCGGTGGCGGACGACAGTAACAGAACGGCGCGTTACTATTACGCCGGGGGCTTGGCAAGCGGCTTTGCGGATGTCCGCCCCGCGGGAGCGGCCCGAACCGACCGGGATGGCCGGAACCGGATGGCCGGAACCAGGGCGGGCGCCCCGGCCCGTCCAGCCTAGAGGCCGAGGTTGTAGAGCCGCGAGGCGTTGTCCTGCAGCACCTTCTTGCGGATCTCGTAGGGCTGGTCGCCCAGCACCTCGACCAGCCGGGCCTGGACATCGGGATAGAGCGAGGTGGGATGCGGGAAGTCGGTCTCGAACAGGACCCGGTCCACGCCCACCGTCTCGAGCTGCGTTTTCGGGCCGATCCGCTCGAACCAGAAGGTCGTCCAGAAGTTCTCGCGGAAATATTCCCACGGCCGCTTGTCAAGCAAGGCGGCGGAATTGGGCATCATCTCGTCGAACTGGTGCTCCAGCATTTCGAGCACGAAGGGCACCCAGCCCATCCCGGCCTCGATCAGCCCGATCTTGAGCTTCGGATAACGGTCGAGCAGGCCCGAGACCATCCAGTTGCCCAGCGTTGCGGCGCACGAAAGCGAATACATGATCGGATAGACCGTGAGCTTGCGCTCGAAGGAAAGCCCCTCCCAGATCACCATGCTGGGGTCCATCGCCGAATTGATGTGATAGCTGATCGGCGTCCCGGTCTCGTTGCACAGCGAGAGCAGCGGCGCCCACCATTCGTCGGTATAGCGCGGGGTGCCCATCTTCTCCGGCTTGTCGGGCAGCACGAAGCCCTTCAGCCCGAGGTCAAGGCAGCGGTGCGCCTCGGCGATCATCGCGGCGCGGTCCCAATAGGGCAGGTGGGCCATCGGGAACACGCGCTGGCCCGATTCCGCCTGGTTCTGGGCCGAGGCATCGTTGAAGATCCGCACGATGGTGAGGCCCAGCTCGTTGTCGCCCAGCGCCATCAGCGAGCCAGCCTGGGTCACCCCGGAATTCTGGAAGGCGATGTGCGCCCAGACCCCCATCTCGTCCATCAGCCTGACCCGTGATTTCATGCACCACGAAGCCTCGTGGCCTTCCTCCAGCGTGGGAAAGGCCAGCCGGCCCAGCAGCTTCTGGTGATCCGGGGTGATCACGTTGCCGCCGGTCCAGCCGAAATCGCGGCCGCCGCAGGTCCACCGGTGCGAACCGTTCGCATCGCGGACCAGCCGGGGAACCTGGTCCTTGTATTTCGCCGGCGCGCGCGAGGTGAACAGGTCGGGCGCCTCGGTGATGTGGGTGTCGCAGTCGACAATCCTGATGCCCTCGAACAGGGCGTGGGCGCCGCCGCGCTGGGTGGCATAGTCGACCGCACGGATCGTCCCGCCGGGGGCATAGCCCTCGGCCGCCCAATACATCTTGGCGGCATTCGCCAGCTCGTTCGTCTCGCCTTCAGCCATCGGCCTGCTCCCGGTCCGCGCGATCGCGATCGTCGCGCTCAGGCCCGGCAGGATAGGAAGCGCGGCCCGCACCGCCCAATACAAAACCGGCGGCGCGCTATCGAAGGCGGTTATACCGCCCGCGCCCGGCTTCAGGCGATCCGCACCTCGTGCCCGATCTCGCCCGCTACCCGGCCGATCTCGGCCCTGAACATCCCGGCAAGCCTCGCCACCATGTCCTTGTGCGGGCACTGGTGGTTCACCACGAGGTAGGCGTGGCGCTGCACCGTGATCGAATCCAGCCGGTAGCGCCTGACCCGCCCGTCGCGGATTTCCTTGTAGATGTCGGTATAGGGGAAGAAGGCGAAGCCCTGTCCGGATTCCACCAGGTTCTTGCGCGCGCCGGTGGAGTTCAGCTCGATGAATTCGATCCGCCCGCCCGCTGCCCTGGCCAGCTTGTCCAATGCCTTGCGCGCATCGTAGTGCTGGCCCTGCCGACCGCTGACCGCCAGCTTGTAGCCGGCCAGGTCGGCGCAGCGGATGGTCGATCCGGCCGCAAGCGGGCAGTCGGGCGGGCCGACCAGCACATATTCGTCGATGAACAGCTCGTGCTCCTCCACGCCAGAGAGCAATCCGCCCCATTCCAGCGCCTGCCAGTGCGGGCGCGGACCATAGACCATGGCCCCGTCGATCTCGCCGCTGTGGATCGCCCTGGCGGTCACCCCCACGTGCGAATCCAGCAGCCTCAGCGTCAGGCCGGGCAGGGCTTCCCTGGCCTGGGCCTGGATGCGGGCGGCGATCAGCGCGGCAATGTCGGGCGAGAGGGCAATGGTCAGCTCGGCCTTGCCGGCCGTGGCCTTCTGCCGGATCGCCTGCACCGCCTCGTCGATGGCGGCCACATGGGGCAGGATGCGCGCGCAGAACTCGCGCCCCGCCTCGGTCAGGGTGATGCCGGTGCTGTGCCGCTCGACCAGCCTGGCGCCCAGCTCCTCCTCCAGCAGGCGGATCTGGCGGCTGAGCGCCGGCTGGCTGATCAGGACCGCCTCGGACGCCTTGTTGATCGAGCCCAGCTCGGCCGATTTCGCAAAGTAGCGCAACCGCTTCAGGTCCATCGCAACACCCTTGGCCGGATCACCGGGCCAGCCGCCATCCTGCCTCTCCATCCTGCTTGCGTCGGTGCTGCGCCGGCACCGTCCCCGGCAATATTATGAAGTGGTTACACCCTTCCCGGCGGCCATGGCAAGCCGCATCGGCCTGGTTGCTATGCCCGATCTCTATAACCCCCTGCCGCACTTTGCATTGGCCCGCCTTCGCGCCGTCTCGCTAGCGTTCGGGCCGGTTCGCCGATCCGCGATCCACCACAAGCAGCGGCCAGGATGCCGGCGGCAGGGGAGGCCACCAGATGAACGCGCGCCATGGTCTTGCGCCTGTCGCCAGCGGTTTCGCACCGGCTACACCACGGGGAAGGGCTTTGACATGACCAGGGTGATGGAGGGCGTGCGCGTCCTTGAAGTGGCGCAATATACCTTCGTGCCCGCGGCCGGAGCGGTCCTTGCCGATTGGGGGGCTGATGTCATCAAGATCGAGCACCCGCTGCGCGGCGATGCCCAGCGCGGTTTCCTGCGGATGGCCGCGCTTGAAATCCCGGCCGATCGCAACACGGTGATGGAACATCCCAATCGCGGCAAGCGCAGCGTGGGCCTCGATATCGCCACGCCCGAGGGGCTGGAACTGCTCTATCGCATCGCCGCCACCGCGGACGTGTTCCTCACCAATTTCCTGCCCGATGCCCGCCAGAAGCTGCGGATCGATGTCGAGCATATCCGCGCGGTCAATCCCGCGATCATCTACGCGCGCGGCACCGCCCATGGCGACAAGGGGGCCGAGCGCGAGGTCGGCGGCTTCGATGCCACTGCCTGCTGGACCCGGGGCGGGCTGGGCCATGCGCTGACCCCGCCGCAACTGGAAGGGATCATGATGCAGGCCATCCCGGCCTTCGGCGACACGATCGGGGGCATGAACATCGCCGGCGGGATCGCCGCCGCGCTGTTCCACCGCGGCCAGACCGGCAAGGCCACCGAGGTCGATGTCTCGCTGCTGGGCACGGCCACCTGGATGCAGGCCGGCGGCCTGTGCCTGACCATGAACTACGGCTACGAAAAGCGCGCCGACCTGCCCAGGTCCGGGGCGAACGTGGGCAATCCCTTCATCGGCAACTATCTCACCGCCGATCGCCGGGTGATCAACCTGTGCATCCTCACCCCCGGCACCTACATCCGCGATACCTTCGAGCATCTCGGCCTCGCCGAGCTTGCCGACGATCCGCGCTTCTCGACCGACCTTGAACTGATGCACAACTGGGAAGCGGCCGGCGCCGCGATCCGCGATGCCTTCGCGGCCCAGCCGTTCGCCTGGTGGTGCCGGCGGCTCAAGACCCTCAAGGGCCAGTGGGCGCCCGCGCAGAGCCAGTCCGAGGTGGTCGCCGACGAACAGGTTCTCGCCAATGACCTGATCATCGAGGTGGAAGGCTCGGGCGGGGAGCCGATCCGCCTGATCCGCAACCCGGTCCAGTTCGATCATGCCCCGGTCCAGACCACCCGGGCGCCCCAGGCGTCGGAGCATACCGAGACATTTCTGATGGAACTCGGCCTCGAATGGGACGAAATCGAACAACTCAAGGCCTGTGGGGCCGTGGCATGAGGAATGGGCCATGCGGCTGAGCGACTATGCGGACAAGTATGAGGCCATTCGATTCACCCGCGAAGGCGGCGTGCTGGAGATGCGCCTCCACCACCAGGGCGGGCCGGCGAAATGGGGCTCGTCCGCCCAGTCGCTCCATGGCGAACTGGGGCCGGCCTTCCGGGATGTGGCGGGCGATCCCGAAAACCGGGTCGTCATCCTCACCGGCACCGGCGACAGTTTCCTCGATGGCTTCGACCCGGCGCTGATCCACCCGGAGCCGACCATGGCTGCGCTCTGGCCCCGGCTCTACGATGAAGGCGTTTCGCTGCTGGGCAACCTGCTGGCGATCCCGGTGCCGATGATCGCGGCGGTCAACGGTCCGGCGCTGGTCCATGCCGAACTGGCCGCCCTGTGCGACATTGTCCTCGCCGCCGAACACGCGAGCTTCGCCGATCATGCCCATGCCATCAACGGCACGGTCCCCGGCGATGGCGTCCACGTGGTCTGGCCCATGCTGCTCGGCCCCAACCGGGGGCGCTATTTCCTGCTCACCGGCGAGGTCATCGGGGCCGAGGAGGCGCGGCGGCTCGGCGTCGTGGCCGAGGTCCTGCCGGCCGACCGGCTGATGGCCCGCGCGCGCGAGCTGGCGGCGCAGCTGGCCCGCCATCCCCTGCCGATGCTGCGCTATACCCGCGCGCTGCTGGTCAAGGACCTGCGCCGCAAGATGTTCGATGACCTGCCCAGCGGCCTGGCGCACGAGGCGCTGGGCACCATCTTCCGCGCAGGCTGACCCTCCGGGCGATGACCTATGGCGTCATCCACGCGCTGCCCCGGCCGTCGCCCGAGCTCAGCGGCCGGGCGGCGATCGTCGGCATCGGCGAGACCGACTATGATGCCGACTATGCGGCGGCGCGCGCCCGCGCCCCGGGGCACGAGCCGCCCACGGTCGAAAGCCTGTGCGAGATCGCCTTCGCCCGCGCCCTGGCCGACAGCGGGCTTGATCGCGCCGAGATCGACGGGCTGTCGCTGTCCTTCACCTTCGGCGGGCCGGAACCGGCCGACCTCGCCCGGCAACTGGGGCTCACCGTCCCCTATTGCATCGCCAACGGCAATATCATGGCTGGCCCGCTGCCGGTGGTCTGCGCCGATATCGCGGCGGGCAAGGCCGATACCGTCGCCATGATCTTCGCGGTCGCCTCGCGCTCGATCGGGCGGCAGTTCGGCGGCCTGACCGATCGGCAAAGCGCGGATTCGCCGCCCTCCTACTATTACCACCACCCCTGGGGCTTCAGCTCGCAGGCCGCGCACTGGGCGCTGATGCTGGCCGCCTACCAGGCGGCCCATGGCACCCGCGAGGAGGATCTGGGCGCCCTCGCCATCCAGGTGCGCGAACACGCCCGGGCCACCCCCGGAGCGATCATGCGCCAGCCGCTGACGATGGACGCCTATCTCGCCGCGCGCATGGTGGTCCGCCCGCTGCGCCTGCTCGACCTGTGCCTGGTGAATGATGGCGCGGTCTGCCTGATCGTGCGCCGCGCCGATCTGGCCGGCGCCATGGCCCATGCCCCGGTGCTGGTCGCCGGCTGGGGCGAAGCGCGCGTGAAGCACGACAAGATGCACGCCATGGTGCGCGAACGGCTGGCCGGGCAGATGCGCGAGGCGGGCGGCCAGGCGCTGGCCATGGCCGGGGCCAGCCTGGCGGACGTGGGCCATTTCGAAGGCTATGACGCGGCCACCATCCACCTCGTCAACCAGGTCGAAGGCTATGGCTTCACCCCGCCGGGAACCGGCCTTGCCTTCTGCCGCGATGGCCAGATGACGCTGGGCGGGCGCCTGCCGACCAACCTGTCCGGCGGCAACCTGTCCGGCTCCTATATGCAGGGGTGGAGCCAGGTGGCCGAAGCCGTCCGCCAGTTGCGCCACGAGGCCGGGCCGCGCCAGGTCAGGGACCTGCGCCTGTCGCTGACTTCGCTGGTCCAGACCGACCGGGCGCATCCCTTGGTCCTGCGGCGGGGGGAGTGATCATGGTATCCCGACGACCAAACCGGATCCTGGGCGGCGCGCACGATGCCTTCTGGGCCTGGTGCGCCGCGGGCGAGCTGCGCCTGCAACGCTGCGCCGGATGCGGGCAATGGGCCTGGCCGGCGGTCGAATCCTGCGAGGCCTGCGGCAGTGCGGCCCTCGCCTGGGAGCGCCTGTCCGGGCGTGGCCGGATCGCCTCCTGGTGCAGCTTCGCGCGCGACTATTACGCCGGCCAGTTCCCCATCCCCTGGGACGTGATCCTGGTCGACCTGGACGACGGCCCCCTGTTCCTTTCCAACCCCCATGGCTTCGCCTGGCCCGATGTGGCGATCGGGCAGGGCGCAAGCCTCGTGTTCATCCCTTGCGAGGACGATGCAGGGCGCTTTCAACTGCCGGTATTCGCCCCGGCCGAGCCCGGGCCGAGCGGTCGGCTCGGCCCGGGCCATGGCTTGCGGGCCTAGGAGCCGGCCTTCACCGCGAAGCTGGCGCCGAAGGCCGCGGTGGAATCGGTGCCGACCGCGACGTCGAACACGGCCTCGTCGCTCACCCAGTCCCTGGCCGCCGCATTCCAGTAGCGCAGTTCGTCAGGCCCGAGCCTGAAGGTCAGCTTGCGGACCTCGCCGGGCTTGAGCGTGACGCGGGTGAAGCCCTTCAGTTCGCGCACGGGCCGGGCGGCCGTCCCGGTGCGCTGGTGAATGTAGAGCTGGGCCACCTCGTCCGCCGTGCGGGTGCCGGTGTTGGTCACCTCGGCCGAAACGGTCACCGAACCGCCCGGCGCGATCTGGGCCTTGTCGATCGACAGCCCCGAATAGGCGAAGGTGGAATAGCTCAGGCCATGGCCGAAGGGATAGGCCGGGGTGCCGGCCTCGTTCCAGTAGCGCTTGGCCACGTTGGCCGGATCGTGTGAGGCGAGGTGAGCATAGGTCAGCGGCACCTGGCCCACGTTGCGCGGCCAGGTGAAGGGCAGCTTGCCGCCGGGCACGGCATCGCCCAGCAGCAGGTTGGCGGTGGCCGTGCCCCCGCGCGAGCCGGGATACCACATATCGAGAATGGCCTGGGCCTTGGTGCCCTTGAGGTCGAGCGGCCGGCCGTTGAGCAGGACCACGACCACCGGCTTGCCGGTCGCCACCACGGCATCGAGCAGCTCCTGCTGGCGGCCGGGGAGATCCAGCGTCGAGCGCGAGGCCTGTTCGCCGATCATGTTCTGCGCTTCGCCAACCACGACGATGGCCACGTCGGCGCCTTGCGCGGCCTTGACCGCCTCGGCGATCCCCGTGGTATCGTCCAGAGGCTCGGGGCGCTTGACGGCCGGACCCATCGCATCGAATTGCGACGGGTTCGTTCGGATGGGCAGCTTGACCCCGGGGGCATAGGTCACGGTCACCTGGTTGCCCAGCTTGGCGCGCAGCCCTTCCAGCAGGCTTTGCGTGGCCGGCTTGTTCTGGGCG
Organism: Novosphingobium bradum; assembly: GCF_042646485.1. NCBI lineage: Bacteria > Pseudomonadati > Pseudomonadota > Alphaproteobacteria > Sphingomonadales > Sphingomonadaceae > Novosphingobium > Novosphingobium bradum. Next base: position 321,578 of record NZ_JBHRTQ010000007.1, read on the forward strand.
AACACCCAGGGACCATTGCTGTCCTGCGGGGAATCGGCCAGCCCGCCGATCACCGCCACCGCACGCAGCTTGCGCCGGTCGAGCGGCAGCAGGCCGCCTTCGTTCCGCAGCAGCACGGCCGACCGTTCGGCGGCGATGCGCGCCGCTTCGAGATGGGCGGGCGAGCGCAGCACCTTGTCCGCCCTGGCTTCATCCACATAGGGATGCTCGAACAGGCCAAGCCGCAGCTTGGCCTCCAGCAGGCGGCGCACCGCGGCATCGATCGTCGCCTGGCTGGTCTGGCCCGCCGCCAGGGCCTTGGGCAGGTTGGCGAAGGCGGGAGCGGCGAAGGCCATTTCCATGTCGAGCCCGCTGTTGAGCGCCTGGGTGGCCGAGCCTTGCCCGTCGGCGGTCAGGCCGTGGGTCTTGAGGTTGATCACCGCCTGGGCGTCGCTGACCACCCAGCCCTTGAAGCCCCACTTCTGGCGCAGGACATCGGTCAGCAGCCAGTGGTTGGCGGGGGCCGGGATGCCGTTGATGCCCATGTAGGCGCTCATGATATTGCCCGCGCCGGCATCGATGGCGGCCTTGAACGGCGGGAAATAGACGTTCCACAGCTCGGCATCGGCAACGTTGACCTCGTCATAGTCGCGCCCGCCCAGCGCTGCGCCATAGGCCGCGAAGTGCTTCGGCCCGGCGATGATCCGGCCGGGCGCGCCATAGTCGGCACCCTGGAAGCCGCGGACCTGGGCCGCGGCCATCGCGGCGCCCAGATAGGGATCCTCGCCCGCGCCCTCGACCATGCGGCCCCAGCGTGGATCGCGGGCGATGTCGACCATCGGCGCGAAGGCCCAGTGCAGGCCCACCGCGCGCGCCTCGGCGGCGGCCACCGCCTGGTTGCGCTCGGCCAGCGCGGGGTCCCACGATGCCGCCTGGCCGATCGGCACGGGGAAGATGGTGGACAGGCCGTGGACCACGTCGAACCCGAACAGGAGCGGGATCTTCAGCCGCGACTGTTCCGCCGAAACCCGCTGCAAGCGGTTGATTTCCTTGGGGTCGGTCAGGAACAGGAACGATCCGGCGCCATTCTTGACCCGCTGGTCGCTGGCGGCGGACTGGCCCATGTAGAAATAGGTGACGAGCTGCGCCGCCTTTTCCTCGGGCGTCATCTGCGCGATCAGCGCATCGGCGCGCGCTGCGATGGTTGCCTGGCTGGCGGGCTGGCCCTGCGCGGGCGCGCGCGTCTGTGCCGAGGCGCCTTGCGAAACCAGTGTCGCCATCATGATCGCAGCCGAAATCGTGCCGCGATTGACCAATCTTCTCATATGCGTCCTTATCGGAATGATTGCGCTACCATCGTAAAGTGGCTTGCCGCGTGCGGGCACTGCAAGAGCGGCGGCTTGCGAATGACTATCAGTTCGCGGTTGATTCGATAAGCCGAAGCTGCGACTGGCTCGCGCGGCCAGGATGGCAGGCCAGTGTTTACAAGCACTTGGTCTCGTGCTGGCGCGCGCGCACTTTTGGCGAAGCGAGCCGAAACCGCGTGAACGGCGCGGGGTTTGGGGTTAGGGTGGCCGCTGGCCCGCTGATGGCGTGATCATTTTGAAGGAGGGCGCCATGCGTCGGACCAGGGTATTCGTGGCAGTGGCGGGGGGCGTGGGCGCCTTGCTTTATGGCGTGGGCCTGCCCACGCGGATCGCCGCCCAGGGGCCGGCCGATGCCTGCTCCGCGCTGACCTCGTTCGCGCTTCCTGATGGCAGGATCCGCTCGGCCACGCCGGTCGCGCCGCCCTTTGCCGTTCCCTGGGCCAAGGGTGGGACGGTGACCCGGCCGTTCTGCCGGGTCGCGGGCGTGCTCACGCCCACGCCCTCATCGGAAATCAACTTCGAGGTCTGGCTGCCCACCGAGGGCTATGCCGGCCGCTTCGCCGGAGTGGGCAATGGCGGCCTTGCCGGCGCGATCTTCTATGGCGCGATGGGCCGGATGGTTCAGCGCGGCTATGCCGTGTTCGGTAGCGATCGCGGCCACAAGGGCACGGACATGGCCTGGTCGGTCAACCAGCCGGAGAAGGTGATCGATTTCCGCGAACGCGCCGATCACCTCGCCACGGTGGCCAGCAAGGCGGTGGTCGCACGGTTCTATGGCGCCGCGCCGCGCCATTCCTACTGGTCGGGCTGTTCGGCCGGCGGCGTCCAGGGCTATACCGCCGCCTGGCTCCATCCTGACGACTATGACGGGATCATCGCCGGCGCCTCGCCGCTCTTGTTCAACCGCGACATCGTGCCGGGCAAGCCCTGGCCGACCATGGGCGACATCACCTATATCGCGCCGATCCTCGCCAGGGAGCCTGGCTTCACCAAGGCCAAGGCCCGGATGGTCTCGGATGCGGCGGTGGCCCAGTGCGATGCCAATGATGGCGTGCGCGATGGCGTGATCGCCGATCCGAAGCAGTGCCGGTTCGATCCGGCCAGCCTGGTCTGCCGCCCGGGGCAGACCGACAAGTGCCTCTCGCCGGCCGAGGCGGTCATGCTCAAGCAGGCCTATGCCACCGGCCACAGCCGGGGCGCCGAATACTACTGGAAGGCGCTGAGCGGGGATACCCAAGGCGGCGCGGCCAGCCCGGCCGCCTCGGCCGCCATGACCGACATGGTCTCGTTCATGACCCGCTCGATGTATGTGCCCAGCGCCAGGCAGGAATATCTCCAGGGCTTCGCCGCGCGCGGCGGCAAGATGATCGCCTATGTCGGGCTCAACGATTTCCCGATGCCCAAGATGATAAAGTACGAAGACGCCCTGATCGCGCGCCACCGGGCGGGCGGAAAATCGTGGGCGCGGGCCAAGGCCGAGGTCGATCGCTTCCATCGCCTGTTCCTGCTGCCCGGCGTCGAGCATTGTAGCGGCGGGCCGGGGGCGGACAATATCCTGGCCCAGCGCCCGGCCGATCAGCCGGCGACCGGTCCGGGCCAGGATGCCATCTCGGCCATCGAAGCCTGGGTCGAACGCGGACAGGCGCCCGCGAGGCTGGTGGCGGTCAAGTACACCGATGGCGATCCCGCCAAGGGCATGGTGATGAGCCGGCCGTTGTGCGTCTATCCCAACCAGGCCAGGTGGAACCGCGTGGGCGACAGTTCCGACTATCGCAGCTACACCTGCGTCGCGCCGACCGCCCGGCGACGCTGAACCCGTCTGATTGACGCTGGCCCTGACCTGACGCAGGCGCCGCTCAGCGCGCCCCTCAGCGTCGGTGCCGTGCCCCGGCAAAGGGCACGTCGCGCGGACCCAGCACGCCGGGCGGCGCGGCGCAGACCAGCGGGATCGCGTTGATCAGCGGCATGGCCGTGCTCTTGCCGCCAAGGTATTCCAGCGGGCCGGCATAGCCTTCCGGCGTGGTCGATCCGGTGGTCGTGAATTCCAGCATGAAGCTGTGATTGCCGGTCACCTCCACCCGGAAGGCGACCGTGCCGGGCAGGTTGGGCTTGCCCCATTGCGGCCCGGCCTCGAGTGCCATGCGATCCACGTGCTCGAACACGGCGATCACCCGCCCCTGGCTGATCGCCTGCAATTCCGTCCGCAGCACCGATGACGTGCCCGCCTTGACCGTGCCGAACCCGCATTCGATATCATGGGGCAGGCTGTCGGTTTCCCAGACGACATTCCAGTCGTCGATCACGATCCCCAGGGCTTCGGCAATGTGCTGGAGCGCCGGCCCCCAGTTCTGGCGCAGGAAGCCATCGGATACCAGCATCGGCACGAAGTCCGGCCCCTGGCCGAAGCCGTAATAGTGCCGGCACACGTATTCGGCCGTGTGCTTGCCCCAGTAGCCATAGCGGCCCATGCGGACGAACTCGACCTTGTCGGCCACGGCCAGCGCGGTCAGCGCGAGGTCGGTGGTGCCCCAGCCCGGGTCGGAGCCGGACATGAACACGCTGGTTCCGCCCTTGGCGCAGGCCTCGCGCACGTGCTCGAACCCTTCGGGAATTTCGGGCGGATAGGCCCAGGCGAAAGCCGCCGTGGTCACCGCATTGGTGCCGCGCTCAAGGAAGCGGATGATGTCGTCGGCAGCCTCGCGCTCGCGGCCGATGCTGTTGCTGTGGTACGAAAGGCAATCGGCATCGAGCGCGAGCAGCGCGTCCCAATCGTTGGTGGCGATAATGCCGGTATCGGGCCGGTTGACGAAGCGCCCGGCGTCCTGCCCGATCTTCTCGGGCGACTGGACATACATCCCCACCAGTTCGAGGTCGGGATTGTTGAGCACCCCGTCAAGCGCGGCGCGGCCGATCTGGCCGGTGCCGGTGTGGACGACCCTGAGCGGCATTCGCGTTTACTCCTGGCTGGCCGCGGCCTGCGCGGCCAGATGGTTGGCCCGGGCGATCTGCTGGAATTCAAGCGTGCCCAGCAGCATGGCCCCGCTGTCGCACAGGTATTCGCCGCCGGTGATCATCGAGGCATCGTCGGAGGCGAGGAACACCACCAGCTTGGCGATCTCGGCCGGATCACCAACCCGGCGCAGCGGAAGCAGCCTGGCCACCTCGTCAAGATTGGCGCCCGCGCCCGAAGGCACGTCCATCCAGCCGGGGTGCACGCTGTTCACGCGGATGTTCTCGGGCGCCAGCTCGCGGGCGACCGACTTGGTCATCCCCCGGATCGCCCACTTGCTGGCGCAATAGGCAATGCCGCTGGCCGGATGCATCCCCGCGATCGAGCTGACGTTGACGATCGAGCCGACGCCGGCGCGGCGCATCGGCCCGGCCACCGCCTTCATCCCCAGGAAGCAGCCCAGTTCGTTGACCTCGAACACGCCGCGAAACTCGGCCTCGTCCAGCTCGTCGAACGAAGACCACTGCATCCGCACCGCATTGTTGACCAGCACGGTCACCGGCCCGAACGCCGCTTCCGCCGCCGCCACGGCCTCGCCCCAGGCCGGTGCGCTGGTCACGTCGAGCCGATGGAACAGCGCCGCCTCCCCGATGTCGCGCGCGACCGCCTCGGCCTCGGGCGCGATGTCGGTGACCAGCACCTTGCCGCCGGCGCGCGCTATGGCGCGGGCCACGTGTTCGCCAAGGCCGCGCGCCGCGCCGGTGACCAGCGCGACCTTTCCTTCAAGGCTGTTCATGCCGCGCTCTCGCCCGCCGGGCTCAGCCGGGGGAGGGCCGGGCCATCGAACACCATGTCCAGCTCGCGCCAGGTGCGAAACACCATGCCGGGGATCTGCTCGGCCACGAAGCCCTCGCGCAGGCGCAGGTTGGGCAGGCGGGTGTAGAGCGTGCGGATCGCGATCTGCGTCTCGGCCCGGGCAAGATCGGAACCCATGCAGAAATGGATGCCGAAGCCGAAGGCGAAGTGGCGCGGCAGGCGGCGCCAGTCGCGGTCGATCAGGAACTCGTCGGGCCGGTCGTACTTGTCGGGATCGTGGTTGCCCGAAGTGTAGAACGAATAGATCCGTTCGCCCGCCTTCAGCTCGGTTCCGCCCAGCGTGGTATCGTGCTTCACCCCGCGCAGGTTGCCCTGCACCGGGCAATCGAAGCGGAACCCTTCCTCCACCGCGGATTCGAGCAGGCCGTCCATGTCGGCCAGCAGCTTCGCCTTCTGCTCGGGGTGGGTTTCCAGCAGGTAGACCAGGTTGGACACTCCGATCGAGGTGGTGCCGTTGCCAGCGCCCAGCAGCAGGCCGACCATGGCGGTCGCCTCGCTGGCGGAAAGCTTCTGGTCATCGACCTGGGCGTGGACGATGGCGCTGAGCAGATCATCGCGCGGCTCGCGGCGGCGCAGTTCCAGTTGCTCGGCGCAATAGGCGTAGAGATTGCCCTGGGCATCGTCGCGCTTGTCGCGCGCGGTCGTGCCGCCGATCGTTTCCTCGACCGCCTCGGTCCAGTCCATGAACTTGGCCCGATCGTCGAGCGGAACGCCGAGGATCTCGGCAATCACCTGCGAGGGCAGGGGGCGGGAGAATTCCCGGCGCAAGAGGAAGCTGTTGCCGCGCGCCGCGATGGCATCCACCAGGTCGTCGGCGATGGCCTGGATGCGGTCCTTCTGCTCGTTCACCCGCGCGACCGAAAAGGCCTTGCCGACCAGCGCGCGGTGGACTGTGTGCTCGGGCGGGTCGGCGAATTCGAGCACCTGCTCCCCTTCCGCCTGGGGGCCGGCCGGGACCACCCCCATGCGGTTGGAGAAATCCTCGTGGCGCCGGTTGGCCTCGCGGATCAGCTCGTAGGAGTTGACCTGGTGATAGGGAAAGGCGCCGCCCACGTGGGCAATCGGGCAGCGCGCGCGATCCTGTGCGATCGCGGGCCACGGATGCGGATCGGCGCTCGTGAACGCATCGAACTTGAGCGCCGGTCCGTCAGCCATGAAAATGCCTCTCCTTGTCGTTTCGATCAGTTGCCGAAGCTGTAGCGCAACCGCAAGCGCATAGATGCGCGGCTCACCCGCCAGTCGCGACACGAGTCCATCATCGGGGCCGAGCGATCAACCGCCGGGACTGTGCCAAAGCGGACGAATGTGCCGGGATGGTCAGATCGCCTAGCCGCTACCGGTCAGCCGTAGTGGTTGCCGCCGCCAAGGTCGGTGAGCACGCGGCCCACCAGGAGGATTTCCTCGCGGGAATAGCCGGGCAGGCGGTTGTCCAGCAGGGCAACCAGCCCGTCCGACACCCGGTGGGCCACGGCCATCCCGGTCGGCGTGAGGGTCAGCAGGACACGGCGCTTGTCAACGCTGCTGCGTTCGTGGTTGATCAGGCCGGCGTCCTGCAACTGGCCCAGTTCCGCGGTGACCAGGCTGCGGCCGATGTTGAGCAGGTCGGCCACTTCGTTGGGCGAGATCGGTCCGCGACCGATCAGGGCAACCAGCCAGGGACCGCGCGGCCCCAGCCCATATTCCCGGGCAATGTCCCTGGTCACGTCGCCCATGCTGTCGCGGGCGGCGGCGAGCGCGCCGAAGAAGGTCCCGGCTTCCGCGCCGGACAGGCCGGGCCTGTCGCGCAGGAGAATCGTTTCCACAGGCAATCGCTGGTCCTGCATCATACCTTCCAGCCGCCCGGCCGCGGGGGCGATCCATTTTGATACCGCAAAACCACGGCTCCGCAAATCGACAGCGGTTCGCGGAGGGCGATTTTCAGCCCGCCTTCGCGGCCCAGGAATCGCAGACGCTTCCCGGCGAGACCGCCCCCCCGCTGAGCAGGACGCACGAGCCGCAAGTCTCGGTCCCGGCGCGGAAGAAGGTGCAGCCCTTGCAGGTCCGGTTCGGATCGGGGGCAACCGGGCGGAAGTTGAGGCTGCGGCGCAGGCCGGTGGCGGCGAGCTTGTCAAGGTCGGCGCAGGTGCCGGTGGCGGCGAGTGCGGCTTGCGAGGCCGCCGCGCCGGCGGCAACCGCGCCGATCGAGGCGAACAGGAAAGTCCGGCGAGTTGCAACGCGCGTGCTGGTCAATTGCGCCTCCTGAGGGCCTGTCATGCAGTCGTGTTGTGGCTGGTCGGGATATCGTACAGAAGTTGAATCATTTGACAATGGGGGCGCGCTGCCTAGGGTTGGCGCAGGAGGAGTACTGATGCAGATTTCCTGGCGAATTGCGGCGATTGGTGCCGGTTGCGCGGCCATCGTGCCGCTGTTGAGCGCGCAGACCAGCCCGGCCACCTCGACCGAGGCCTTCATCGTCTCAGATCTCAGCTACGCGTTCTATCGCGGCGACGAGAAGACCGATTGCCCCGACGGGCGCTCCTTCAGCCTGCGCGATGCCTACCTGCAAACCCGCGCGCCGGCCGAACGCGAACGTCTGCTCAAGCCCGAAAACGCCGCCGCGCTCGATAGCGCCTACAAGAACGATTATGTCTTCGGTCCGGGCGGGAAGGACATCTGCACCGATGCCGAACTGTTCGCCACGCCCGAACACCCGCTGCAAAAGCCGTTCCGCGGGCCGGTCGCCCCGGGCATGGACCTGGATGGCGCGACCCCGGGCCATGCCACGCCCGGAACCTGCCGCCACGACAGCTTCACCAGCCCGACCGGCGAGCGCGGGGTCGATAACCAGATGTACCGCGCCACCGGATGCAACACGATGTGGCGCGGGATCGGCGAGAAGGGCCGGGGCGAGCTGTCCGGCCCGATGAGCGTGGGCAAGCACCCGGTGGCGATCGTCGTCGCGGGGGTTGATGACTGGCAGGATGATCCGCACGTCGAAGTGCTGGTCGCCGCCGTGGCCGATCGTCCGCCGCTCGATGCCAAGCAGGTGCCGATGGCCGGTTCCAGCGTCACCCTCAGCGCCAATCCGCGCTACCGGATGCGCGTGACGGGTTCGATCCGCAACGGGGTGCTCACCACTGATCCGGGGGACTTCATCCTGCCCTACAACTGGGTGGGGGCGAGCGGCGGCGAATATATCGCCCGCCATGTCCGCCTGCGCCTCACGCGCAACAAGGATGGCGAGCTGTCGGGCGCGCTTGGTGGCTATCGCCCGATTGACAATGTGATCGCCATGTTCCGCGTCGGCGGGCCGGGCGTGGCCAGCACGGCCGGGGTCGATTGCTCGTCGCTGCGCCAGTCGCTCGGCCTCTTTGCCGATGGCGATCCCGACCAGGCCGGGAAGTGCACATCGGTGTCGACCGCGCTGAACATCGCGGCGCGCCCGGCCTTCGTCTACGATGGCGGCAAGCTGCTGAACGGGCGGCCCTGATCGGTTGGTCGGCCGGTTGGCCGGCAGGTCAGGGCCGGGCCGGGATCAGTCCTTCAGCCGGTAGGTGCGGTGGCAGCCGCCGCAGGTTTCGCCCAGCGCCCTGGCCTGGACGCTGATTGCCGGCAGGTCGCCCTGTTCGGCCACCTGGGCCATCAGCGCGGCCTGCCGCTGGAAATTGTCCTGAGCCTTGCGGAAGCCGGCGGCGTCCGACCAGATCGCCGGCAGCGCCTTGGTCTTGGGCTGGGCCTGGGGGCCGGACCCGGCCGGATACCAGGCATACTGGTCGCGCGCGGCAGTGGCGATGAGGCGGGCCGAAGACTTGAGCGTGACCCGGATCAGGGTGCCGGTCTTCAACTGGTCGCTGATGGTCTTGAAAGCGGCGCCCATCTCGCGGTAGCGGGTCTTTCGCACATCGGTCGCGTTGTCGGCGGTGATCGCGGCGCTCGCGGCGGCGGCAAGGCAGGCCGGTCCAAGGACCGCCAGGCGGAATAGGCGCATATCAAACTCCCGGTCGTTCCGCTCGTGCGGAAAATCGTTCGGTTCTTGAATCATTTCCTGCGAGGCAATTGTCAACCCGAACCGGGCCGGGAAGCCCCTCAAGGCAACATAATTCATAATTTGAATTGACTCTGGCCGGGCAAGGGCGATTATCAGGAGCTGAAATTGACCGATCGATGGGGAGCGATATGCGGCCGAGGCTGCGCCTGACGGCACCGACAGAAGCGGAGGCAGCGGCCAGATCCGCGACCGCGATCACGAAGGTTGCGGCCAGGACGGTTGCCGTCCTCGCTTGCGCGGTCAGCCTCGCGGCCGTTTCGCGCGCGCCGGCGGGGCCGCCGGCGCCGGCTCCGGTCAAGGCATCCGCCCCCACGTCGGTCCCGGCTTCAGCCTTGGCGCCCGAGTCCATCGTGGCGCTGCGCCGGCTGACCGAAGCCCAGTATCGCAACAGCATCGCCGATATTTTCGGGGCGGACATCCGCATCAACGGCCGGTTCGAGCCGATCATCCGGCCGGTCCAGGAACTCGTCGCCACCGGGGCGAGCGAGAGCAGCATTTCCGCCGCCGGGTTCGAACAATATGAATCCATGGCGCGCGACATCGCCGGCCAGGTGCTGGCGAAGGAACGCCGGGCCACTTTCCTGCCCTGTGCCGATGCTCTGCCGGCCAGGGTTTCCCCGGCCTGTGCTGCCAGTTTCTTCAGCGACCTGGGCCGCTATGTCTATCGTCGCCCGCTCACCCGGGCCGAAGTGGCGTTCTATGTCGACCTCGCCCGGCGCGGAGCGGGACCGGTCGGCGATGGCGATGCCGGGCTCCAACTGGGTCTGGCGGCGATGCTCGTGGCGCCCGAATTCCTCTATCGCGCCGAAGTGGTGGGCCGCGACGGGCAGGGTTACGACGACTATACGCGCGCCTCGCGGCTCAGCTTCCTGATCTGGAATTCGGTGCCCGATCAGCAATTGCTCGATGCCGCCGCGCAAGGCCGCCTGAGGACGACCGAGGGGATTCGCGCCGAGGTTGACCGGATGCTGGCCTCGCCCCGCGCCGAGCAGGGCGTGCGCGCCTTCTACGACGATTTCCTCCAGCTCGATCGCCTGCCCGACCTGTCGAAGGACACGGTGGTCTATCCCCGCTTCACCGCCGGCGTGGCGAACGATTTCCGCGAGCAGGCTCTGCGGACCATCGTCGATCACGTGCTGGTGCGCGACCAGCCCTATCTCGACCTGTTTTCGACCCCGCGCACCTTCCTCAACCGGCGGCTCGGTCTGGTCTACCAGGTTCCGGTCGCTTCCTCGACCGGGTGGGAACCGCACGAATTCGCAGCGAGCGAGGAGCGGCTCGGCCTGCTTGGGCAGGGCGCTTTTCTGGCGCTGTTCTCGCACGAGGGGCGCTCTTCGCCGACCTTGCGCGGCAAGGCGATCCGCGAGGTGCTGCTGTGCCAGCCGGTGCCGGTGCCGCCGGCCAATGTCGATTTCTCCGGCTTCAACGATACCCGCAACGCCGTGCTCAAGACCGCGCGCCAGCGCTTGAGCCATCACGTGTCCGATCCGGCCTGCGCGGCCTGCCACAAGATCACCGATCCGCTCGGCCTGCCGCTGGAAGGCTTTGATGGCATCGGCGGCCGGCGGCTGGAGGAAAACGGCGCCCCGATCGACACGTCCGGCCTGTTCGAAGGCAAGGCCTTCAGCGGGCTTTCGGGCCTCGCCCGGGCCATGGCGCAAAGCCCGGCGGCCAGCGAATGCATGGCCCGGCGCGCGATGGAATATGCCACGGGTCTTCCGGCTGACCGCCTGGGCGAAAGCTGGACCGCCGCGATCCAGGCGGCGGCCGAGGCCAGCCAGCATCGCTATCGCGCGCTGATCCGCGAGATCGTGCTCAGCCCGCAATTCATGTCCGTTCCCGCCCGTTCCGCCCTCTCGTCAGCCGCGACGGTGGCCGTGCAGGGACCGTCAGCGAAAGTCTTGCGCCGATGACCCAGTTTGACCGCCGATCGATGCTGCGTGGCCTCTACCGGGGCGCCGCCGCTGTCGTGGCTCTGCCGCTGCTGGACTGTTTCCTCGATGGCAACGGGGCGGCGCTGGCGAATGGGATGCCCCTGCCGGTGCGGTTCGGCACCTGGTTCTGGGGGCTGGGGGTGACTGAGGATCGCTGGAAGCCGACCCGGACCGGCGCGGGCTATGATATCATGCCCGAACTCAAGCCGATCGAGGCTTACCGCGATCGGATCTCGATCCTGTCCGGGTTCGATGCCATCCTCGATGACAAGGCGAACCTGCCGCACAACAGCGGTGGCGTCAGCATCCGCACCGGGGTGGCGCCGGCCAAGCCGGAACTGCCCGCGCCCTCGTTCGACGTGCTGGTGGCCGATGTGATCGGTGGGCGCACGCGGTTTCGCTCACTCGAGATCTCGGCCACGCGCGATGCTACCAATTCGCTGAGCGGGCGGGGCGGGGGCAGCCTCAATCCGGCCGAAACCTCGCCGATCGCGCTCTACAACCGGCTGTTCGGCAACGAATTCGTCGATCCCAACAAGGCTGACTTCAAGCCCAACCCAGCCATGCTGGCGCGCCACAGCGTGCTTTCCGCGGTGACCGACCAGCGCAAGGCGCTGATGGCCCGGGTGGGCGCGGCTGACCGCGAGAAGCTCGACCATTACTTCACCTCGCTCCGGCAGGTGGAGCAGCAACTGGCCCTGCAACTGGAAAAGCCGGCCCCGCTGGAGGCCTGTGCCCTGCCGCGCAAGCCGGCCGACACCACGCCCCAAAGCAACGAGATCGAGCAGGTGATCGACAATCACAAGGTGATGGTCGAACTGCTCGCCATGGGGCTCGCCTGCAACCAGACCAGCGTGTTCAACATCAACTTCAACAATGCCGCCTCGTCGCTGACCCGCGCGGGCAGCACGATCTCGCACCACCAGCTGACCCACGAGGAGCAGATCGACCCGCAGCTTGGCTACCAGCCCGAATCGACCTGGTTCGTCGAGCGCTGCATGGAAGCGTTCGGCCTGTTCGTGGACACGCTCGGCAAGTTCAAGGAGGGCGATGGCACCCTGCTTGATCACAGCCTGGTCGTCGCCCACTCGGAAACGAACTTTGCCAAGGCTCACACGGTGGAGGGCATCCCGGTGATGCTGGCCGGGCGCGCCAATGGCAAGGTAAAGACCGGAATCCACGTGGCCGGCAACGGTACGCCGATCTCGCGCATCGGCCTGACCGTGCAGCAGGTGATGGGCGTGCCGATCGACACCTGGGGGCAGGACAGCATGAAGACCAGCAAGACCATTGGCGAGATCATGGCCTGATGGAGCAGTCGCACTCTCTTCGGCGCCGGGCGCCCAACCGGACCAGCATCGCCCGGCTGCGCGTGGCGGCGGGATTGGCCGTGGCCCTGCTGATGGCCTCTTCGGGCGCGGCGCGCGCGCAGTCTGCCGTGCCGACGCGCGTGCCGTCCTCGTCCCAGTCCCGCGCGTTGCCGGAAAACGTCAAGCTGGTCGATGCCGGTGATGCGATCGCCCTGGTGGCCAGCGATGACACCCCACTCTACGTGCTCATCTTCGATGCCCCATTGAAGCGGAGCACCCGGATCCCCCGCGATCGGTGCGGCAGCACCTGTCTCGCGGACTGGGCGCCGCTTGTCCCGCCCGAGCAATTGCCCGCCGGAAGCGAGTGGAGCCGGGTGGAGCGCGAGGGCCGGCCGGCGCTGGCCTACAAGGGGCGGGCGCTCTATCGCTTTGTCGGCGCCGACATGGCCAGGCTGGCCGATGAGCGGATTGTGCCGCCCTATATTTCCTCCTATTCCGCAGCCCCGATCAAGCTGATCGATGGGGTTCCGGTGGCGACCGCCTATTGGCAGCCGGCACTCTATGATGCGGGCGCGGCGAATCTCGACCTTCCCGCCGGGATTGCGGCCCGGGCGTTCAGCAAGGGTTTCCGGCTGTTCGATGCCGCCGGCAATGCCTTGTATGTCCCGCGCTCGGGGCAGACCTGCGCCAACGATTGTGGCGGGCTGGCCCCGCTGGTGGCGCCATTGGCCGCCCGGCCGATGCAGGGATGGCAGCCGGTGCCAGCCGCCTCGGGCGGCAGCGCCTGGAGCTTTGCGGGCAAGCCGGTCTACGCCCTGCGGCCAGGCAGCGGCGAACCGCCGTCGCAGCTTTGGCAGCGGCTGGAAGTTTTCGCCCGCTGACCTCCGGGGCCGGCAGCCAGCGCCGGCCCTGCGCCTAGCCTTTCAAGGCTCGGCGCAGGGCGGCGATCCGCGCGGCGTTGAACGCGTTGGCGACCTCGGCGCCAACCGGAAAACGGTCGAAGGCATGGAAAGCGCCCGGCGAGACAAGCGTTTCAACGGCCACGCCGGCTTCGATCAGCCGCTCGGCATAGGCAAGGTCTTCGCTCACGAACAGGTCGATCGAGCCAACCCCGATCCAGGCCGGGGGAAGGCCTGCGAGATCGCGGTGCCGGGCCGGAACCGCGGCCTCCGGGACATTGCGGCCGCCCGGCTTCATCCCCAGGAATGAACGCCAGCCAAAGGCGTTGTCAGCGGCCGACCAGCCAAAAGCCCCGATCGGATGGGGCGCGGCGCGCGTGGAGCCGGTGCGGTCGTCAAGCATCGGATAGGTGAGGCACTGGAACGCCAGCGGCACCTCGCCGCGATCGCGCGCCAGCAGGGCCAGCAGCGCGGCATGGCCACCGCCGGCGCTTTCGCCCATCACCGCGATCCGCGCCGGATCGATGCCGAGGCTTTCGGCGGAGCGGTGGAGCCAGCGCAGGCCGGCGTAGTTGTCCTCGGTCGAACCGCGATAGTCGGTTTCGGGGGCCAGGCGGTAATCGACGCTGACGATGCAGCAATCGACCGCCCGGGCCAGTTCCTGCAACCAGACCAGGTCGCCCGCGACATTGCCGGTCACGAAGCCGCCGCCATGGGTGTGCAGGATGCCGCCGCGCAGCTGGCCGGGCCGCGAGTTGATGACGTACACGGTCACGTCGGGCTGGCCGGCCGCGCCGCCGATCACCCGCTTCTCCCAAGGGACGGCCGGCAGCGGCGGTTGCGGCGGGGTGAAGCCCTTGCGGAGCGTGGGCAGGTTCGCGAGCGTGAACCGGGGCATCTTGTCGATAAACGGCTTCACCTGCTTCACGAAACCGCGAAGCTCGGGATTGATGAACCATAACTCATCGCGCGCCGACCGGGCCTGGGCCAGGACGCCGCCGGGTTCGATGGCGCTCGATGCGGCAACGGCCAAAGCCAGCTTGGCCAGGTGTCGGCGGCTCAGATCCATCCTTGCAATCCCCTCTCGTTGGCCCGGCTATTCATTGGTGAATGCCGGGACTGTGCTTGGCTTGGGCGGTTGCCACCAGTGCTGCGCTTGGCCATTGGCATGGGTCGCACTTTGCCCCATTGCAGCGGGCGACGGAAATTAATATTTCGGTGCCCGATTAAAATTCCTCTTCCGGCCCCAAGGAAAGGCACGCGATGCGCCACGATGCCCAGACGCTGAACCGGCTGGCCGTGCTCAAGGCCATTCGCCGCAGCGCTCCGGTATCGCGCGGCGAACTGGCGCGGCTGACCGGGCTGGGCGGGGCGACCATCACCGAGATCACCGGCGGCCTGATGACGATGGGGCTGCTCGAGGAGCATCGCGTCAAGGCATCGGGCCGGGGGCGGCCCCGCAGCGAGCTGGTGATCAATGCCCGAGCGGGGGTCGCGCTGGCGGCCCATATCGTTCCGGGGGGCGAATTCGTGGCCACGTTCGTCGATCTGGGCGGCGAGATTCTGCACAGCTTCAGCAGGCCGATGATCGCCTTGTCCTCGCTTGCCGAACTGGCCCGGATCGTGGCCGGACTGCTCGACGATGCCATCGTCCAAAGCGGCCTGCCGCGCGATCGGATCATGCGCGTGGCCTTGTCGCTCCCGGCCATCGTGGATCGCCAGCGCGGCATCGTCCGGTTCTTTCCGCCCTTGCCGATGGGTGAAGTGCCCGTTGCGGCGATCATCTCGCGCCGCCTCGGCCTGCCGGTGACCGTGGAGAATGATCTCGATTGCTTCGCCCGGGCACATCACTGGTTTGGCGAGATGCCGGTGGATGATTTCGTCCTGGTCCATGTCGGGCAGGCGGTGGGCATGGCGATGTTCACCGATGGCGTGGTCGCCAGCGGAGCCGACGGTCTCAATGCCGAACTTGGCCATGTGAAGACCGACTTTTCCGATAAAGCCCGGCCCTGCATCTGCGGGGGAAGGGGATGCCTGCTGACCATGGCCTCGATGTTCGCGATCGTCGATCGGATGCCGGATGCCCGCGAGCCGCTGGACGTGGCCGGGTTCCTGGCGGCGGTGCAGACGGACTTCGAGGAGCTTGCCGATCGGGCGCTCGCTGGCGACGCCGGGGCCAAGGCCCGCTTCGATCGCGCGGGCGAGCATCTCGGCATTGCGCTCGCCAATCTCGTCGCGATCCTCGATCCGGGCCTGCTGCTCCTGCAGACCCCAGACCAGCGGTTTGCCGACCTGCTCCGCCCGCCCCTGATGGACGCGCTGGACCGCCATGTGCTGTCGGTGTTTCGCCATCGGGGAAAAGTCCAGATCGACCAGGTGATGACTGGCTGGCGGTGGAAGGGCGCAGCGGCGCTTGCGCTTGAGCAGATCTACCTGGGTGCCGAGGCCGGGCCGGAGCGAGCGGCCGGGACTGCATGAAGCCGGGCGCGCGGGCGCCCGGCTTCATGGTCAGGCGGCGTCGTCCCAGTGCTGGCGAATGAACCTGTATCCCTCGGTGACAACCTCGTCCGGGCTGGGGAAGAACTCCCGCCAGACCCGGGTGGCCGCGGCCAGTTCGGGAACGCTGCGGCCGAAAGCCTCGATCGTCAGCCAGCCGTCATAGCCGAGCGCCTTGAGCGCGCGGATCGTTTCCGGGATCGCGGCGTGGCCGCGCCCGGGCGTGCCGCGATCGTTCTCGGAGATGTGGACGTGGGCCAGGTTGCCCGAGGCGTGCAGCGCGTGAAGCGCGGCGATCGGGTCCTTCTCCTCGATGTTGGCATGGAACGTGTCGTAGAGGATGCCGATGCCGCCCGGGCCGACGCGCTCGGCATAGGCGATGGCCTGCTCGCAGGTGTTGAGCAGATAGGCCTCGAAGCGGTTGAGCGGCTCCAGCCCGGGCACGATCCCGGCCTCGCGCATCAGCGCCAGCGCGCCGCGATGCACCTCGGCGCAGCGGTCCAGCTCGGCGGCGGTCGGCCCGGAGCCGCTGAACACGCCGAGCGGCTGGAACCACGGCCCCGCGATCACCTGGCCGCCCAGCACATGGGTGCATTCGATCACCCGCGCCAGGTGGTCGCCGGCGGCCCGGCGATGCGCGGCATCGGGCGAGAGCGGGCTGTGCGCCTCGTCGGGGATCAGCGCCACCACGGTCCGCTCAAGCCCGAGATCGTCGAGCACGCCGGCCAGCCAGCGGTAGTGGCCTTCGTCGGAGGTGTCCAAGACCGGGATCTCGACGCCGTCGAACCCGGTCTCCTTGATCGCCCTGAGGGCCGGCACGTGCTCCTGCGTCACGTGGCCGGTCCACAGCAGCATATTCATGCCGATCTTCATCGCCTCAACCCTTCCGCTTGCGTTCGGTCAGCCTGACCGCGCCGAAAATGAAGAACAGCACCACCGGAATGATGGCGACCGTCTTGAACGACTTCTCCGCCGCATAGGCGAGGGCTGCGTGCAGCGCCGGGCTGTCGGCGGGCAGAGCCTCGAAGGCGGCCATGCCGCCGGCCTTGGCCAGCTTGGCATCGTCGTAGATCCGGCCCAGTTCCGGCAGGACGAAGTAGATCGCCAGGGCGCCGGCAAAGCCGATCAGGCCGATGCCCCACGGCCCGCTGCGCGGATAGCGGCGCGAGACCGCCGCCAGCATGGTCGGCCACATGAAGCACACGCCGAACGCCCAGAGCGTGGCCGCGATCAGGGCCGGAAGCGCCGAACTGGCGGTGCTGAGCAGATAGAGGCCGGCGGTGGCCGGCACGGTGCACATCAGCAGCAGGCCCATGTCGGAAAAGCGCCGATCCAGCGCACCGGCGAAGTGACGCATGACGAACATGATCGCCGAGACATAGATCAGCACGATGATGCCCGGCGCGTTCAGGGTCTGGGTCAGCGCCACGTCCACCCAGGCGCCGGGCGCCAGTTCGGTCGAAGCGGTGAGGAACATGATCGCGAAGAACACCCAGAACCCCGGGCGCTTGAACGGCTCGGCCATCATTTCCCCGAAGGTCACGCCCTGGACCGCGCTTTCAGTCCGCGGGAAGCTGTGCCGCGAGGCCCAGATGCCCAGGACCACGCCCGGCACCGCGCAAAGGCCGACCAGCGCCTGCCATGGCAGGTCGAGCGACTTGAAGAACAGCAGGCTGAGCAGCCCGCCGGTCACGACGCCCGCCGGCCACCAGGCGTGGAGGTTGTTGAGCTTGCCGGTCTTGTCATCGGCATAGATCGTGGCGGTCACCGGATTGATCGAGGCCTCGGTCGCGCCCCAGCCGAACCCCCAGACAACCATCGCCAGGTTGAGCAGGACATAGACCGACGATCCCGCCCCGGCCGCCAGCAGCACCAGCACCGGGCCGAGCGTGTAGCAGGCCGCCGCGACCATGATCGCGCGCTTGGCGCCGATCCGGTCGAGCAGCGGACTGATGACCAGCAGGCTCAGCGCGAAGCCGAGGAAGGAACTCCCCAGCACCGTGCCGATCATCTCGCCCGAATGCTGGGCGTCGATCGGATCGAGCGCGGCCAGCTTGATGGCATTGGCGGCGCCGGCGCGCACGGCATTCGAAAGCGCCGCGGTGAACAGCGCCAGCACGCAGATCCAGAAAAGCGCGCGCCGGTTCGGCGGTTGTTGCGTCATGTCCTATCCCCTCCCGATATTGTCTTGTCGTTCAGCCGGCCGAATCCAGGCCCAGCACCTCGCGCACCAGTGCCATGTCGGTGCCGGTGCCGGCGAAATCGTCGAATGCCTTGTCGGCCTTGCGGATCATGTGGCGCGCGATGAACGGCGCGCCTTCGGCGGCCCCCTGCTCGGGGTGCTTGTAGGCGCATTCCCATTCGAGCACGGCCCAGCCGTCGTAGCCGTGGTGGGTCAGGCCTGTGAAGATGCCGGTGAAGTCGATCTGCCCGTCGCCCAGCGAACGGAACCGGCCCGGACGATCGCCCCAGCCGGCATAGGAGCCATAGACGCCGGCCCGGCCATTGGGGCGGAACTCAGCGTCCTTGACGTGGAAGGCCTTGATCCGCTCGTGATAGATGTCGATGAAAGCCAGGTAATCGAGCTGTTGCAGCAGGAAATGGCTCGGATCGTAGAGGATGTTGGCGCGCGGGTGGTTGCCCACCGCTTCGAGGAACCGCTCGAAGGTGACGCCGTCGTGCAGGTCTTCGCCCGGGTGCAGTTCGAAGGCCGCGTCGATGCCGTTGTCCTCGAACACGTTGAGGATCGGCGTCCAGCGGCGGGCCAGTTCGGCAAAGCCTTCCTCGACCAGCCCGGCCGGGCGCTGCGGCCAGGGGTAGACCGTGTGCCACAGCAGCGCGCCGGAAAAGGTCGCGTGTGCGGTGCAGCCAAGGCGCCGGCTGGCGAGCGCCGCCAGCTTCACTTGCTCCACCGCCCATTCGGTGCGGGCCGGGATGTTGCCGTGGAGCGCGGCGGGGGCGAAACCGTCGAACAGGCGGTCATAGGCCGGGTGGCTGGCGACGAGCTGGCCCTGCAGGTGGGTGGACAGCTCGGTCACTTCCACGCCGTTGGCCGCGCACACGCCCTTGATCTCGTCGGCATAGTCCTGGCTCTGCGCGCAGCGTTCGAGGTCGAACAGGCGCGAGTCCCAGGTGGGAATCTGGACGCCCTTGTAGCCCAGGCCGCCCATGTAGCGGGTGATGGCGTCGAGCGAATTGAACGGCGCTTCGTCCGAGGCGAACTGCGCCAGGAAAACGGCGGGGCCTTTCATCATGCGTGCTCCTTCAAAGGTCGACCCAGACCGCGCCCTTGCGGCTCGATTCAAGGCTGGCGCGCAGGAAATCCATACCCGCGAGCGTATCGGAAATGGTGGCGTAGCCCGGCTCGTCGCCCTCGGCCTTCACCCCGCGCAGGGCATTGCCGAAGGCCTGGTAGATATTGGCGAAGGCTTCGAGATAGCCTTCCGGATGGCCGGCGGGGGTGCGCTGGATGGCGAGGATGTCGGCATCAAGGTACGCGCGATTGCCCCCGGCATTCCAGATTTCGGTCGGCCGGTCACGGTAGCCGATCCGCATGGTATTGGGCTGCTCCTGGCGCCAGTGCAGGCCGGCCTCGTCGCAATAGACCGAGATGGCGAGGTCGTTGATATCGCCCACCAGCACCTGGCTGGCGGTCAGCGTGCCCTTGCCGCCACCCGAAAGGTGGAACAGGGCCGCGCCGTCATCGTCGATCCGGCGCCCCGGCAGCATGGTCAGTTCCGCGCAGATGCGGGTGATGCGCTCGCCGGTGATGAATTCGCACAGGTTGGCGGCGTGGGTGCCGATGTCGCCGAAGGCGCCGGCATCGCCCGACTGGGCCGGATCGACCCGCCAGGCGGCCTGCTTGTTGCCTTCCAGATCGGAGGCCCGGCTCAGCCAGTCCTGCGTGTATTTCACCGCCACGCGGCGAACCTTGCCGAACTTGCCCGAGGCGATCAGGCGGCGCGCCTGCTTGACCAGCGGATAGCCGGTATAGGTGTGGGTGATCGCCACCCTGCGCCCGGTCCGCTCGGCGGCCTCGGCGATGGCCTGGGCATTGGCGAGGCTGTCGGCCAGCGGCTTGTCGACGATGACATCGAAGCCGGCCTCCAGCGCGGCGATCGCGGGGGCGGCGTGCATATGGTTGGGGGTGACGATCGCCACCGCCTCGATCCGCACGTCCGCTGGCAATTGCGCCTCGCGCTCGAGCATCTCGGCCCAGCTGCCATAGGTGCGCGCCGGATCGAGGCCAAGTTCGGCGCCCGAGGCGCGGGCCTTTTCCGGGGTGGACGACAGCGCGCCGGCGGCCAGGGTCCAGTTGCCGGCGATGCGCGCCGCGATACGGTGGACGCCGCCGATGAAGGCGCCTTGCCCGCCGCCGATCATGCCATAGCGGACCGGGCTCACTTCGCGGTCTCCCCGGCCGGCGCTTCGGACTTGGTGGTAACCAGCGGCTTCGTGCCGCAAGCCTCGCCTTCAAGGCGCATCGACCACGCCAGCGCGCCTGCCAGCAAGGCCCGGTTTTCCGGCTCGGTATAGGACGCGGCCGTATGGCCGAGCGCGGAATAGAACACCCGGCCCTTGCCGGTGCAACGCCACCAGGCGATCGGATGATCGGCGCCCATGGCCAGCTTGGTGCCCCACAGGCTGCCCGGCTTGTAGGTCCGCTCGTCCAGCGTGGCGAGCACGGTCAGCCCCGGAACGCCGCGCGGCGACTTCTCGTAGGAATACCATTCATCCACCCGCTGCCAGGCCGCGGGCAAGGTGGCGCTGGCCGGATGCTCGTGGTTTTCCACCCGCACCGTGGCCTTCTGGAACTGCGGGTCCATCGGATGGCCGATCCACTTGGCGCCGATGATGTTCTGGACATACCAGGGCCAGGCCGTGTGCGAATTGTCGCCCGCTGCGTGGATGCCGACAAAGCCGCCGCCGTTCTGGACAAAGTTCTGGAAGGCCTGGCGCTGCGGCAGGGTGAGAACATCGCCGCTGACGTTGGAGAACACCACGGCGTCGAACCGGGCGAGGATGGCGGGCGAGAAGGTGGCCCCGTTCTCGGTCTTGAACACGGTCCAGCCGCGCTGGCGCGCCAGGTCGTCGAACAGGGCGTTGGCCGCGGGGATGGCCTCTTCGTGGCGGAAGGCGTTGGTCTTGGAAAAGACGAGCAGGGCCGGGTGCTTGATCTCGGCCGGCATGGCGGGCGGCTCAGTCTCGTAGACCTTGAGTCCGCCCAGCAGCATCCGCTGGATGAACTCCCACTGGCTGGCTGCGATCACGGCGATGATCGCCACCAGCCCGAGCAGCACGATGCCTGCGATTTTCAGGATCTTGCGGACCATGTCTCTCTCCCTTGAACCCCCGCTTGCGCTCAGCGGGCGCGCGACAGGAAGCGGATCAGCTGCGCGCGCTGGGCCGGGTCGGAGATGGCCACGGCCATCCGCGTTCCCGGAACCATGCGCGAGGGCGCGGTGAGGAACCGGTCGAGGTTGGCCGGCGTCCACTTGATCCCCGACTTCTTCAGGGCGTCCGAATAATTGAACGCGGTCGAGCCGGCGGTGCGGCCCACCACGCCCGCCAAGTTCGGGCCGATGCCCGGGCGAGCGCCCTTGGCGGTCGAATGGCAGGCCTCGCAACGCTGGTGGAACACCTGGTCGACCACCGGGGCGGGCGGGGCGGCCAGGGCCGGGGCGGCGGACAGTGCGACGATCGCCGCGGCCAGCGCGCTCGAAACGATCTTGGAACCGGTTTTCATCCTAAACTCCGTCATCGATGGATTCGGTCAACGCGCTGGCCCCGCAAAGGGTGCCGCCTTGTCCGTTGACCGTCTGTTTGCCTTCATTTTCGCTCAAAATCGAGCAATATAGTTCTCGCACCACTCCTGCCGGCCCGAGCGGGCTTCGGGGGCGTGGTTGGACTGGATGGCCAGGTCCGCGATGTCGGCGAGCGAGGTTTCGGGCGCATGGATCTTGCGGCCCAGGTCCCCCTGCCAGCCGGCGTAACGTTCGGCGCGGAAAGCCTCGAGCCGGCCATCCTCGAGGATCGCGGCGGCGCGCAGCAGC
Organism: Novosphingobium bradum; assembly: GCF_042646485.1. Taxonomy (NCBI): domain Bacteria; kingdom Pseudomonadati; phylum Pseudomonadota; class Alphaproteobacteria; order Sphingomonadales; family Sphingomonadaceae; genus Novosphingobium; species Novosphingobium bradum. The sequence goes on from NZ_JBHRTQ010000007.1 coordinate 343,469, forward strand.
GAGCGGGCGATCGTGTCGACCCCGCCGATGTGGCCATGGAACAGGTCCACCGCATCGACCGACTGGCGGCGCACCTTGGCATCGAAGTTGAAGCCGCCATTGCCGAGGCCGCCGGCGCGCAGCACCTCGATGAGGGCGAGGGTGGTCTCCTCGACCGAGTTGGGAAACTGGTCGGTGTCCCAGCCGTTCTGCGGATCGCCGCGGTTGGCGTCGATCGAACCGAGGATGCCCAGCGCGCGGGCCATGGCGATCTCGTGCTCGAAGGTGTGGCCCGAAAGGGTCGCGTGGTTGGCCTCGATGTTGACCTTGACCTCGTTCTCCAGCCCGAAGCGCTTGAGGAAGGCGTAGACCGTCTGGGTGTCGAAATCGTACTGGTGCTTGGTCGGCTCGTGCGGCTTCGGCTCGATCAGGATGGTCCCGGTGAAACCGATGCGGTGCTTGTGCTCGACCACCAGGTTGAGGAAGCGCCCGAAGTTCGCCTGCTCGATGCCGATCTCGGTGTTGAGGATCGTGTCGTAGCCTTCGCGGCCGCCCCACAGGACGTAGTTGGCGCCGCCGAGGCGGTGGGTCGCCTCAAGGCAGTCGCGCACCTGCATGGCCGCCCAGGCATAGACTTCCGGGTCCGGGTTGGTCGCGGCGCCGGCCATGTAGCGCGGGTGGCTGAACAGGTTGGCGGTGCCCCACAGCAGCTTGCGGCCGGTGCGGCCCTGAAGCTCCTCGAGATGATCGACCGCTTGCGCGAACGACGAGCGGAACGAGGCGACATCATCGGCATCGGCCATCACGTCGACATCGTGGAAGCAGTAGAACGGCAGGTCGAGCTTCTCGACGAAGGCCAGCGCCGCCTCGCGCTTGGCCCGGGCGCGGACCGCGTCGTTCGGCCCGTCATGCCAGGGGCGCGAGAAGGTGCCGGCGCCGAACACGTCGCTGCCCGGCCAGCAGAAGGTATGCCACATACACACGGCGAAGCGCAGGTGGTCCTCCATGCGCTTGCCCATGACCACCCGGTCCTTGTCATACCAGCGGTAGGCAAGGTCGTTGGCGGTTTCCGGGCCTTCGTAGCGGACGGTCTCGAAGGGCGCGAAATATTCGGCTGACATGGGAGTTCCTTCTAAAGGTCTTTGACCGCGCGGTAGGCCGCGCGAAAGGTTTCGAGCTTGGGCGCAAGACGCGCGGCCAGCGTGGGGTCGGGATCGATCGTGTCGAGCACCGCGGGCCTGGTGCAGGCGGCGGAGGCGGGTTCTCCGGTGACGGCCATCCGCGCGAGCTTGGCCGCGCCCAGGGCCGGGCCAACTTCACCGCCATCCAGATAGTGCAGTTGCACATCCAGCACGGCGGCAAGGATCGCCCCCCAATGGCGCGAACGAGAGCCGCCGCCGATGACCGCGAGCGTCTCGATTCCCGTGCCTGCCTGGCGCAGCGCGGCCAGGCCGTCGGCATGGGCAAAGGCCACCCCTTCAAGCACCGCGGCGGCCAGGCGCCCGGGATCGGTATCGTTGTCGAGCTTGAGGAAGGCGCCGCGCACCAGCGGATCGTTGTGCGGCGTACGCTCGCCGGAAAGGTAGGGCAGGAACAGCTCCGGCCCGGCCGCCGGCCCGGCCCGCTCGGCCGCGGCGAGGAAACCGGCAACGTCCGTGCCGGCCAGCCGCGCCCCCCAGTCAAGGCAGGAGGCGGCCGAAAGGTGCACGCTCATCTGGTGCCACATATCGGGCACGCAGTGGCAGAAGGCATGGACCGCGCGGTCCGGATTGGGCCGGAACTGCCCGGTCGCCACGAACACCACCCCCGATGTTCCGAGCGAAAGCAGGGCGTCGCCATCATGAACCATGCCCATGCCCACCGCGCCCGCGGCATTGTCGCCCGCTCCGCCGGCCACCGGAACCGGCGCCATGCCCCAGCGGGCCGCGATGTCGGCGCGCAGGGTGCCGGCAACGTCGCTGCCTTCGACCAGCCGCGGCATGGCGGTCCGGTCAAGATCGCAGGCCTCCAGCATGGCGTCCGACCAGTCGCGCGCGGCGCAATCGAGCCACAGCGTGCCAGCGGCGTCGGAAAGGTCGCTGGCCTTTTCGCCGGTCATCAGCAGGCGGACGTAGTCCTTGGGCAGCAGGACAGTCCTCACCTGCGCGAAGATATCCGGCTCGTGCTTGCGAACCCAGGCGAGCTTGGGCGCGGTAAACCCGGGCATCGCGATATTTCCGGTGATTGCCCGGCTGCGCGGTTCGCGCGCTTCAAGCTCAGCGCATTCGCGGAAGCTGCGCCCATCGTTCCACAGGATCGCGGGGCGCAAGGGGCGGTCTTGCGCGTCGAGCAGGGTCGCGCCGTGCATCTGGCCGGCCAGGCCCACGCCCATGACCTGCGCGCGCAGGTCGGCCGGCAAGGCCAGCACGGCGGCCTCGGTGGCCGCCCACCAGTCGGCCGGATCCTGCTCGGCCCACAGGGCCTGGCTGCGCGACACATCAAGCGGCGCGCTGGCCTGTGCGGCCAGTGCGCCGTCCGCTCCGACGAGCACGGCCTTGCACCCCGAGGTGCCAATATCGATGCCAAGAAACACGAAAATATCTCCCGGCCCGCAAGTTAGCGCTACCATCGTGATTCGCCAAGGGCTTGTGACCGGGCCTGTGCCCGGATATGCGCGGCCGATGACCGAAGTCCAATCCGGCACGCCGCGAAGGCGACGGGGAGAGCATCGCCCCACCGTCGCCGACGTGGCGCACAAGGCGGGCGTTTCCGCCATGACCGTGTCGCGCGTGGTCAATGGCGACACCCATGTCCGCGAAGCCACGCGCATCCGCGTACTCGCCGCGGTGGCCGAACTGGGCTACGTGCCCAACCAGGCGGCGCGCAGCCTGGCCGGGGGCAAGCAGTTCCGCATCGCCCTGCTGCACTCCAACCCCAGCGCCGCCTATCTCAGCGAATTCATGGTCGGCGCGCTGCGCGAGGCGAGCGCCAGCGGGGCGCAATTGCTGGTCGAACATTGCGCCGAAAATCCCGATCCGGCGGCCATCGCGGTGCAACTGGCCGATCACCGCATCGATGCCTGCCTCCTGCCGCCGCCGTTGTGCGACGATGCCCGCCTGATCGCGGCGATGCTGGAGCAGGGGATGCCGATTGCCCAGGTCGCCACCGGCCAGCCGCACCCGCAGGCCTCCTCGGTCGCCATCGACGACGAGGCTGCCGCCCATGCCATGACCGCGCGGCTGATCGCCAAGGGCCACCGCCGCATCGGCTTCATCTCCGGCAACCCGAACCAGACAGCCAGCGCGCTGCGCCGGGCCGGCTTCGCACGGGCCTTGGCCGAGGCGGGGATTGCCGCCGACCCCCGGCTCATCGCCAATGGTGACTTCACCTATCGCTCGGGCCTTGCCGCTGCGCGGAAACTGCTGGGCTGCAAGCCCCGTCCCACCGCGATCTTCGCCAGCAACGACGACATGGCCGCCGCCTCGGTGGCCGTCGCGCACCAGCAGGGGCTCGACGTCCCCCGCGACATCTCGATCTGCGGCTTCGACGATACCGCCATGGCCACCACGATCTGGCCGGAATTGACCACCATCCGCCAGCCGATCACGGAGATGGCGCGGATCGCGGTCAAGGCGCTGGTCAAGCGCAGCAAGCCTGGCGCGCCGGCCCCGCGGCCCATGCAATTGAAGTTCACTCTGGTGGGGCGCGAGTCCGACGGGGCGGTGCCGCCGAAGTGAGGGCGCCGGCACCGCCGTGTGCCCCGCCAAACGGTGGCCGTCGCCATCGGCCTGCCAGGCATATTGCGGATCACCGGCGCCCTGGCGCATCGGGCGCACTTCCCTCGGAAAATTAAATCGGGTATCGAAATAAATAATACAGGCAGGATTCGATCGCCATCGGCGCATTCCTGACCCCGGCGACGAGGAGTTCGATCATGAAATTCGCAGGCAAGTTCCGCAAGGCGCTCATTCTCGCCACCGCCCTGGTAGGCGTGCCTGCGTTGGCCCAGGAAACGCCCGTTGCGCCGGCCGGGCCGGCGCCGGGGGCGGCACCCGCGCTTGAGGATCAGTTCCGTGATCCGCCGTCGTCCGCGCGGCCGCGCGTGTGGTGGCACTGGATGAACGGCAACATCACCAAGGATGGCATCGCCCGCGACATGGACTGGATGCAGCGCGTCGGCATCGGCGGCCTCCAGAACTTTGACGTCAACCTGATGACCCCGCAGATCGTGAAGAACCGGCTGGTCTACATGACCCCGGAATGGAAGGACGCCTTCCGCTTCGCCGCGCAGGAGGCCGATCGGCGCGGGCTGGAGCTGACCATCGCCTCGTCGCCGGGCTGGTCGGAAACCGGTGGCCCCTGGGTCAAGCCCGAGGATGGCCTCAAGAAGCTGGTGTGGAGCGAAACCCTGATCGCCGGTGGCCGCAAGCTGTCGGTGAAGATCGCCGCGCCGTCTGGGCAGACCGGCCCGTTCCAGAACCTGGAGCCGGAAAAGGGCTTCGATGAATTCATCACGCCCAAGGGCGCGGCCCAGCGCCCGCAATTCTATCGCGATGTTGCCGTTCTGGCCGTGCCCGCCACGTCGCCTGCCGCCACGCCCCTGCCGGCCTACGTCACGTCGGATGGCAAGGCGCTCGATGGAACGCGGCTGGCCGATGGCGACCTGACCACCATGGCGAAGATCGCCCGGCCGGGCGAGGGCGCGCCCAGTTCCGTCCTGATGACCTTCGCCGCGCCCCGGCAGGTCCGCTCGTTCAAGCTGTTCGTCCCGGGCGGGCGCAGCATCCTCGGCCCGATCGCCGAGGCCAGGCTGGAAGTGCGCGAGGGCGATGCCTGGCGCACGCTTGCCGCCATGCCACTCGACGCGGTGCCGACCACCTTGGCCTTCGCGCCCACCACCGCGCGCGAATTCCGTGTCACCTTCACGCCGCCCAAGGCGGTGGTGAGCACCCTGTCCTCGCCCGCGCCGGGCCTCGCCTTCAACGTCATGGATATGGGCAAGGGCGCGGCGGCCACGCCGATGGCGCTGGCCGAACTGAGCCTGTCCAATGACGTCGCGGTCGATCGCAGCGAGGTGAAGGCCGGCTTCTCGACCGTGGCCGATTACTACGCGCTGACCGGCCCCGGCGATGGCGCGATCGGCGTGCCGGCCACCCGGGTGATCGATGTCACGCAATACCTGCGGCCCGATGGCACCCTGGCGTGGAACGCGCCGGGCGGCGCCTGGAAGATCATTCGCCTGGGCTATTCGCTGGTCGGCAAGACCAACCATCCCGCCCCGCCCGAGGCCACCGGGCTCGAGGTCGACAAGTTCGATGGCGAGGCGGTCCAGCGCTACATGGATCACTATATCGGGATGTACCGCGATGCCGCCGGCGCCGACATGGTGGGCGCGCACGGGGTCCGGGCGATCCTGACCGATTCGATCGAGATTGGCGCGGCCAACTGGACCCCGCGGCTGGTCGAGCAGTTCAAGCGCCTGCGCGGCTACGACCCGACCCCGTGGCTCCCCGTGCTGACCGGCACCCTGATCGGCAGCCGGGAGGACAGCGACCGCTTCCTGTTCGATTTCCGCCGGACCCTGTCCGACCTGATGGCCAGCGAGCACTATGGCACGCTGGCCCGGGTGGCCCATGCCAATGGCCTCAAGGTCTATGGCGAAGCGCTCGAGGACCATCGCCCGACCCACGGCGACGACATGACCATGCGGAGCCACACCGACGTGCCGATGGCGGCGATGTGGATGCATTCGCGCGAGGTCGGCCCGGTCCCCACCTATCTCGCCGATATCAAGGGCGCGGCCTCGGTCGCCCATATCTACGGCCAGAACCTTGTCGCCGCCGAATCGCTGACCGCCTCGCTCAATCCTTGGAACTATGCCCCCAAGGACCTGAAGCGGGTCATCGACCTGATGTTCGTGACCGGCGTCAACCGCCCGGTGATCCACACCTCGGTCCACGTGCCGGTCGAGGATCGCAAGCCCGGCCTGTCGCTGTTCATCTTCGGCCAGTATTTCAACCGCAACGATACCTGGGCGGAAATGGCCCGGCCCTGGGTCGATTACATCGCGCGCTCGAGCCTGCTCCTCCAGCAGGGCCGCAACGTGGCCGATGTCGGCTACTTCTACGGCGAGGAAGCCCCGCTGACCGGGCTCTATGGCGACAAGCCGGTGGCCGATGCCCCGGTCCGCCACGCCTATGACTTCGTGAACTTCGACGCCCTGGCCAACCACCTGTCCACCGATGGCGCCGATATCGTCGCCACCGGCGGCGCGCGCTACAAGGCGCTCTATCTCGGCGGTTCGTCCTACCGGATGTCGGTGGCCACGCTGCGCCGGCTGGCGCAGCTGGCGCAGGGCGGGGCGACGATCATCGGCAATCGCCCGCAATCGACCCCCACGGGCACGGATGCCGGCCCGGCCGAAACCGCCGAATGGGCCGATCTGGTCGGCAAGCTGTGGCCGACCGCCACTGGCGGGGCCGTGGGCAAGGGCCGGGTCATCGCCGGCACCGATGTCGAAACGGCGCTGAAGCAGATCGGCGTTGCCCCCGACTTCACCTTTACCGGAACCGGGGGCGATGTCTCGATCCCGTTCGTGCATCGCCGCAGCGGCGATGGCGATGCCTATTACCTCGTCAATCGCCAGGCCGCCCCGCAGGCGATCGAGGCGCGGTTCCGCGTTGATGGTCGCCAGCCCGAACTGTGGCGCCCGGAAACCGGCCAGGCCGAGCCGGTCAGCTACCGCATCGAAAACGGCGTCACCATCGTGCCCCTGGCGCTCCAGGCCGATGATGCGGTCTTCGTGGTGTTCCGCAAGCCGGCCACCGCGGCGCAGCAGGTCGTCGCGCCGCCGGTGCTCGACACCGCGGCCCGGCTGGACGGCGCCTGGACCGTGCGCTTCGAAAGCGGCCGCGGCGCGCCCGAACAGGCCAGCCTGGCCAGGCTGGCCCCGCTCAACGAGAATGCCGATCCCGGGATCAAGTACTTCTCGGGCACGGCCACCTATGCCACCACCTTCACCGTGCCGCGCGGGCGCGCCGGGCAGCCGCTGTGGCTGGATCTCGGCAATGTCGGGGATATCGCGCAGGTCCGGGTGAACGGCAAGGACGTCGGCTATGCCTGGCACGCACCGTGGCGCATCGCCCTTGGATCGGCGGTGCATCCGGGCCGCAACACGCTTGAGGTCAAGGTCGCCAACCTGTGGGTCAACCGCCTGATCGGCGATGCCCAGCCCGGCGCGAAGAAGACCACCTGGACCCCGCTGCCGACCTACAAGGCCGATGCCCCGCTCCGGCCCTCGGGCCTGCTCGGCCCGGTTACGCTCCTGCGCGAACGGCGCTAGGGCAGGGGCGCAGCCCCGCCGCGTTGCCCTGTATTCATCTGATTGCCTGTAAATCTGTCTCGAACTGCAAAGGAACTGAACGAATGAAGACCGCTACCATCGCCGCTCTCGCCATGATCGCCGGGCTGGCTCCCGCCTCGGCCGCGCTGGCCGTCGATGCCCCGGCGCCCGCCGCCGCCCCGGCGCCGGCCTATTCGACCGAGACCACCGACATCGGCACCCTGGTCGATACCCCGGCGACCAAGGCCGTGCTCGACAAGTATCTTCCCGGCTTCTCCACCAATCCCCAGATCGAAATGGCCCGGGCGATGACGCTCCGCCAGATCCAGGGCTTCGCGGCCGACATCCTGACCGACGATGCCCTCGGCAAGGTCGATCAGGACCTGGCCAAGATCGCCAAGGCCAACTGACCTTGCACACGGAGCGCCGCGAGGCGCTCCGTGTCGACCTGCGCGGGCAGGGCAGAACCATCTTGCCAGCCGCGCGTTCGCCTTTATGTCCCCGCCTGACAAGAGATGGGGATGGGGCAGATGGACGAATTCCGCGCAAGGCCGATCGGCCCTGCCAACCGGCGGTGCGCGCAATGAACGCGCCGGCTGAAGTGGCCAGCTTGAAACGGCGTCGGGGGCGCCCGCGCGATGCGGCGCTTGAGGCACGCCTGCTGACCAGTTGCCTGGAGGTTCTGGCCGAGGGTGGCTTTTCCGGGCTCACGGTCGAGCGGATCTGCGAACGGGCCGAGATCACCAAGAAGACTTTCTACCTGCGCTGGCCATCGGCGGTCGATGCGGCCTATGCGGCCTTCGGGCGGTACATTTCGGTCGTCGAGTTCACGGACACGGGCGATGCGGTCGCCGATGTCCTGCGCCTTGCCCGCCAGCTCATCGAATGGTTTCAGCAGCCCGTGATGGGCCAGTGCTATCGCTTCATCCTGGCCGAAACCCAGGTCCGCCCCGCATATGCCGCGCACCTCTTGGCCGATGTCACGCTGCGCCGCGATCGTGACCGCGCCGAACTTGCCGCGGCCATGAAGCGGCAGGGCCTGCCCGGGGCGGATCGCGCGGATCTCGTCCTCAATGCCGTCAACGGGGTGGCCTTCAATGCGAGCCTCGTTTGGGGGACCAGCGAGGCCGATCTGGACTATCTCGTCCGCGCCCTGATTCTCGGTGAACCGTTCGAACGGGCCAACGAAACGCTTGATTCGCGCGGCTGACGCGGGCACAAAGCAAGGGTCGCATTTTCGGGAGGGAATTTTTCCCCCGCCGCGATAGCGCTAACATTCTACCAGATTTTTGTGACAATTTGTCTACGGCACCGTTGACCTAAACGCGGGAAAATTTATAGAGCCGCGGAATCGGAAGGGCCTTATCATGGGGGAGTTTCAATGAATCGCTTCAAAATCAGTCTGTTTGCTGCCACCGCGCTCGCATCTGTCAGCGCCGGTTCCGCCAACGCGCAGGAAGCGCCCGCTCAGGGTGCCGCGGTTACCGATGAGATCATCGTTACCGCCCGCCGTTCGCAGGAATCGCTGCAGAACGTCCCGGTCAGCGTCTCGGTCATCTCGCGTGACACGGTCCTGAAGCTGGGCATCACCCGTTCGGAAGAAGTCGCCAAGCTGGCTCCCGGCCTGACGCTGACCCCGCCGAACACCGCCGGTTCCAACCAGGCGATCATCCTGCGCGGCGTGCGCTGGTCGCCGGCTTCCGGCGCCCCGGCCGTTCCGGTTTACCTGAACGAAGCCAGCTTCGGGCCGAACGTCGGCCTCTCCAGCCTGTTCGACATCGGCCAGATCGAAGTGCTGCGCGGTCCGCAGGGCACCTCGCGCGGTGCGCCGTCGATCTCGGGCGCCATCACCGTCTCGACCCGCCGTCCCAACCTGGGCGAATTCGGCGGCTACGTGCAGGGCGTTGCCGGCACTCACGATCACTATGGCGTCCAGGGTGCGGTCAACCTGCCCGTCGTCCGTGATGTCCTGGGCCTGCGTATTGCCGGCAACTACGACACCACGCGTGGCAACAACGTGTCGAGCGTGAACTCGACCGAAAAGCCCAAGATCGAGCAGAAGCAGATCCGCGTCTCGGCCCTGTTCACGCCGACCGACACGGTTGAAGTCTTCGCGATGTATCAGCACACCGCGACCCGGGGTGGCTTCTTCACCCAGGTTGCCGGTTCCGGCAGCCCGGGCGTTCCCGCCCTCGGCATCCGCGCTGGCTACAACGGCCCGGTCATCACTGCCCAGCAGCAGCTGGCCGTCGGTGAGCAGCGCAACGTGGTCAACTCCGACGATGACATCGTCACCGTCAATGCCAAGTGGGACGTGCTGGGTCATACCCTGTCCTACAACTACGGCGGTGAATGGGGCGTGGGCCGCGGCGTGGGCCGCGAGGATGTCGCGAACCAGATCCCCGGCTTCGATGGCGTGCCGACCAACAATGTTCCGCATGGTCGCAATGCCATTCACGAAATCCGCCTGTCGTCGCAGCGCGGCAGCCACCTGATCGACTATGACATTGGCTACTACAACTTCTTCGCCAATGCGCCGACCAGCCTGCTGCAGCACACCTACCTTTCCGGTGCCTTCGGCTTCACGCCGGGCTCGGTGACCTCGCCGCTGTCGCGCTATACCCTGCCGATCGGCCTGGGGGTCAGCATCCAGCGCAAGGAAGAATCGGCCTACGGCAGCGTGCAGCTGCACCTGCCCAGCGACATCGAGCTGACCGGTGGCATCCGTCACATCACCGATCATACCCCGCTCGCGCTGAACACCACGATCGGTGCCGGCTTCATCAACCTCGGCACCCCCGCGAGCATCGATCCGCGTTTGACCGGTTTCCCCTGTGCGTTCCTCGGCTTTGTCTCGCCGGCGCTGGCGGGTGTGGTCGACAGCCCGAGCTATGCGGGGACCTGCGACCTGCCGATCGCGGCTGGCACCATCAACGAGTCCTACGCCAACCGCCACACCGCCACGATCTGGAACGTGTCGGCGTCGAAGAAGTTCGGCGACGACATCCTGGCCTATGCAACGGTGGGCACGTCCTATCGCGGCGGTCTGCCGGCGGTCGCCAACACCGGCCTGCCGGTCGGATTGAGCAACCCGAACCCGGAGAAGGCCACCTCCTATGAAGTCGGTCTGAAGACCACGCTTGCGCCGGGCATCCGGTTCAACATCGCGGCCTACCAGATCAACTACAAGGGGCAGCTGACCACCTTCCAGGGGATCCAGTACTACAACACCACCAGCGGGCAGGTCAGCACCACCAACCTGGCGTTCTTCCGCAACGTCGATGCCCGCGTGCGCGGTGTCGAAGCGGAGCTGGGCCTGAAGCCGCTTGATGGCCTGAGCCTCAACGCCACGGCCAGCTACGCGAAGATCACCTCGCAGGGCGGTGTCATCCCGTGCAACGATAGCGTTGCCCGTCCGATCACGGCGGCCAACCCGATCAACACCTGCGCTTCGGCAAAGGGCCAGGACCTGACCCCGTCGCCCTACTTCCAGGCGAACCTGAACGGCAGCTATGATATGCCGATCAACGACCAGCTTTCGGGCTACGTCCGGTTCAACCTGAACTACCAGGGCAAGAGCAAGAACTTCGGCACCTCGACCCGTCCGACCAGCGCCTATGCGATCACCGATCTGTTCGCCGGCGTCACCGGCGGCGACGGGGCCTGGGAAGTGGGCGCCTTCGCGAAGAACATCTTCAATGTTCGCAAGGAGCTGACCCGCCTTCCGATCGACGCGATGTATGCGCCGTTCGGTGCCACGGGCTACGACCAGGTCAGCACGACCCTGCCGAGCGAAGTGGGTATCCAGCTGCGCTACGCCTTCGGTTCGCGCTGATTGGATTGAATTGGGTGCGGGCGTCGCTTATCGTGACGCCCGCACCATTTTTCCCCGCCGTCAGGCGGTGGAAACCGGGCGGGAGCCTCATCGGGTTCCCACTCGCACGACAAGACATTGACCGCGGGCTACGCGGCAGGATGCGTCTGAAAGACTGATTTGCGGATGGATTGACCGGCCGCGCCGTCGTCCGAAGCAGGAATCGCCGACATACACGCCGAGTTCAAGTGGCTCTGCCTAATTCACTGCACCGAAACAGTTGCCGTCCGCAGGGCGGGAAGCCGGAGCATCAGCCGATGACCAATTCCTTCATGATCGAACGCCGGGCGCTGATGCAGCGCATGATGGCCCTGGTGGGCGCGAGCGCTGTCGCCAGCATCGGGTCGCCATTGCTGGCGCGCAAGGGCGCGGCGGCGAAAACCTACCTCGACGCGCCGCACATGGCCACGCTGGCGGCCTTCGCCGAAACCGTGATCCCCAGGACCGACACCGCCGGCGCGATCGAGGCGGGCGTGCCCCAGGTCGTCGACGGGCTGCTGGCGAACTGGGCCTCGGGGCCGCGCCGGGTCGAACTGGCGCGCGCGCTGACCGAGATCGACGAGCTGTCGGCCAAGGCGCAGGGCAAGCCCTTCGCCGCGCTGGCGCCCGACGCGCGCCTCGCCCTGCTCAAGCCTCACGACAAGGCGGCGACCACGCCCCTGCCGCGGACCGGTCCAGTGGCAGCTGCGGACATGATGTCCGGCCCGAAGGTGGCCAATCCGGGATATGCCAAGCTCAAGGAGCTGGTCATCACGGCCTACTATTTCTCCGAAGCCGCGCTCACCCAGGAGCTGCCCTATGTGCACGCGCCGGGCAAATGGGTGCCGTCCGTGCCGGTTACGCCGCAAACCCGCCCCGATGGCGGCGTCAGCTACTGAATAGAAGGAACCGGCAATGTTTGACGCAATCGTGATCGGCTCGGGCATGAGCGGCGGCATGGCCGCCAAGGAACTGTGCGAACGTGGCCTGAAGACCCTGGTGATCGAGCGCGGTCGCAAGATCGAGCACGCGGGGCCGGAGTACACCGACTGGATGCGCCCCTGGGAAATGCCGAATGCCGGCATGGTCCCCGAAGAGGAAGCCGCCCGCGATTATGCGGTGCAGAGCACCTGCTACGCCTTCAACTCGACCAACAAGCAGTACTGGGTCAAGGATAGCGAACATCCCTATACCCAGGAACCGGGCAAGCCGTTCAGCTGGATCCGCGGCTATCACCTGGGCGGGCGCTCGATCATGTGGGGCCGGCAGTCCTATCGCCTCAGCGAGATGGACTTTGCCGCCAATGCCAAGGACGGGCACGGCTCCGACTGGCCGATCCGCTATGCCGACCTCGCGCCGTGGTATGACCACGTCGAGAAGTTCATCGGGGTTGCCGGAACGCGCGAAGGGCTGGAGCAACTGCCCGACGGCGAATTCCTGCCGCCCTTCGCGATGACCGATCTGGAAAGCGCCTTCAAGGAGAAGGTCGAGGCGAAGTTCCCGGGCCGCAAGGTCATCCCGGGGCGCACCGCCAACCTGTCCGTGGCCCAGCCGCAGCACGAGGAACTGGGGCGCAACAGCTGCCAGAACCGCTCCTACTGCGATCGCGGCTGCTCCTATGGCGCCTATCATTCCAGCCTGTCCTCGTCGCTGCCGGCGGCCGAGCGGACCGGCAACCTGACCATCGTCACCGATGCCATCGTCGATTCCATCGTCCATGATCCCAAGACCGGGCGGGTGACCGGGGTGCGGGTGATCGATGCCCACACCAAGGCGCGCACGACCTACGAAGCCAAGGTCATCTTCAGCTGCGCCTCCACGATCGGAACCTCGCAGATCCTGCTCAATTCCGCCTCGGAGGCCTTCCCCACCGGGCTGGCCAACCGTTCGGACATGGTCGGGCGCAACCTGATGGATCACCTCTATGCGCTGTCGGTCTTCGGCATCTTCCCGCAGGGGCCGAACACCTATTACCACGGTCGGCGTCCGGTCGGCATCTACATCCCGCGTTTCCGCAACGTGGGCGAGCCGGGCGAATTCCTGCGCGGCTATGGCTACCAGGGGATGTCGTTCCGCATGAGCGGGCGCAACGCCACGATGATGGCGCCCAGCATCGGTGCCCCGCTCAAGGAAACCGCCCACAAGCTGGGGCCGTGGGTCATGTATATCTCCGGGTTCGGCGAGATGCTGCCCAATCCGGAAAACCGCGTGACCCTGAGCGCGACCGAGCGCGACCAGTGGGGCATTCCCATTGTCCACGTGAACTGCGCGCTGGGCGAAAACGAGCACAAGATGGCCAAGCAGGTCATCGCCGATGGCCGGGCGATGATCGAGGCCGCCGGCGGCTTCGTCGCCTCGACCACCGAGACCCCGGGCGTGCCGGGGCTGGGCATCCACGAAATGGGCACCGCGCGCATGGGCACCGATCCGAAGACCTCGGTGCTCAACAAGTACAACCAGGCCCACGACATTCCCAACCTGTTCATCACCGATGGCTCGGCCATGGCGTCGAGCGGGTGCCAGAACCCGTCGCTGACCTACATGGCGCTCAGTGCGCGCGCCGCGCACCATGCGGCCGAATTCCTGAAGGAGGGCGTGCTGTGAAGCGGATCGGAACCCTGTTCGCGGCCGCCATGGCCGCCTGCCTCGGGATCGCCCAGCCGGCCACGGCCCGGGCGGTGACCGACTGTCCGCTGCGCGATGCGCCGTTCTCGGTCGATTCCCCGATCATCGACATCCTGCTCAGCCCGCAGGCCAAGGCGGTGCTCGATCGGGCCACCAACTCCCGCTTCTCGAAGTTCCCGCCGGGCTTCATGGGCACCACGCCGCCGACCTTCGCTGCGATCCTGAATCTGCGCGTCGGCGCCGGTTTTTCGGGCCTGAAGGATGACAAGCTCAAGGCGATCGATGCGGAACTGCGCGCGGTCCCGGTCACGGCGGCCGATCGCATCGCCCGTTGCGCTCGTTACGACAATGATACGCCGAAGTTCCAGTTGCCCGCCGGCAAGCCGCACGTCCTGGTGTTCGAGAAGATCAACGGCTTCAAGGACACCCCCTCGGTCGACGCCGGCCATGCCGCGCTCGAGGCCATGGCCGTCCGCAAGGGCTGGGCGCTGGTCTTCACCGACAAGGGCGGCGCCTTCAACGCGCGGACCCTGGGCCAGTTCAACGCCGTGATCTGGAACAACGTCAGCGGCGATGCCCTGACGCTTTCGCAGCGGCGCGCCTTCCAGCGCTGGATGGAACAGGGCGGCGGGTTCGTTGGCATTCACGGTTCGGCAGGCGATCCCGCCTGGTTCTGGGACTGGTATGCCGATACCCTGCTCGGCGCCCGGTTCATCGGCCACCCGATGAACCCGCAGTTCCAGGATGCGCGGGTCGTGGTGGAAACGACCGATCCGAAATTCGCCGCCGCCCCGCGCGAGTGGGTGATGTCCGACGAATGGTATTCGTTCCGCAAGAGCGCGCGCCTCAATGGCGCCACCGTGATCGCCCGGCTCGACGAATCGACCTACAAGCCGGACGGCATGATGGGCCAGAACCTGCGGATGGGCGACGATCATCCGATCGCCTGGATGCGTTGCGTGGGCAAGGGCCGGGTGTTCTACTCGGCCATCGGCCACCGTCCCGAAACCTATACCAACGCCAACAACCTGGCCCTGCTCGAAGGTGGCATCACCGCCGTGATGGACAAGTCCGGGCGCTGCCCCGCCCATTGATCCGCATGGCCGGTTGATCCGCATGGACGGCGGGGAATGGCCTTCCGGCCAACCCGCTGCCAACAAAGAACCTGCGCCTCTGGACCTTCCCGGTCCGGAGGCGTCGGCGCATCGGGGCCAGGGACAATCGTCCTCTCCGGCAGTCCGCCATGGGAAAGATCGCTTGCGGGCTTGTCAGATGCGGACCGAGTGCGGAAGAAGCATTGGCCAGATCACGGAGCGCTGGTTCATCTGCATCGGTCGGGACAGGGCATGATCAGCATCAAGGCATTGCGGGCGCTGCTGGCGATCTCCGAAGAGCGCTCGCTCACCGGCGCGGCCCGGCGGATGAACGTCAGCCAGCCGTGGATTTCCGAGCAGCTGCGCCAGATCGAGCAAGCGCTGGGCGTGGCCCTGGTGGTGCGGGGGCGGGGGCGGTTCGTGCGACTCACCCCGGCCGGCGAGGCGGCGGTCGCGGCGGGGCGCGGCGCGGTCGAGGCGTTCGATCAGGCCCAGGACCGCCTGTTCGAACTGGGCCAGGCCTTCCGCAACCGGCTGACAGTGGGCGCGGAGCCGATCACGCTTGATTTCACCAACTGGAACGCGCTGATCGTGGAGTTCATGCGCCTGCATCCCGGGGTCGACCTGGTGATCGAAAACGCCTCGCCGACCGACCTCGTCGCCGGCCTGCTCGATGGCCGGTTCGACATGATCCTCTCGCTGCTGCCGTGCCCGGCGCCGGGGATCGATATCCTGCCGCTCTATGGCCATGCGATGAAACTGTTCGTTCCGGTGGAGCGGTCGGGTCTTGGCGGGATCGAGGGCGATGTCGTGCCCGGCGATCCGGTGGTGACCCTGCCCGAACGCTACCAGCCCGCTTTCATGGCCGAGGTGGCGCACCTTGCCGAAGCGGCGGGCCTTCCGCTCGAACGCTGCTCGCAGGCCAATTTCGAGGCCTTGCTGCGGAGCGCGCTGTTCTTCGAGAAGGCCGCGCTGATGCCCGACCTGTCCGATTGCTTCCCCAGCTACCGTGATCAGGTCACCGTCCTGCCGGTCCCCGGTGCGCTGCCGATGCTCGCCCGGTGGGGTCTGATGCGCCGGCGCGGTGATGCCAGCCATCCCGGTGCCGACCTGTGGGCGCTGGCCGCCGCCGACCTCGGCCAGCGCGAGGCCGCCCCGGCGGCATAAACATATAAGCTCCGCCTATATCTTTCCTCGCCATTCCTATTTTACCGGGCGAAGCCGGACCGGTTACACTCCTGGCCAAGCCGGCAATCCGGCACCATGATCCGCCCATGCCCCGGCCCCGGCGGACCGCAGGAGAGACACCATGAGCCATGCCGCGGACCTGATCGCCGACAGCCTCGTTGCGCCTATCAACTTCGCCTCGCCCCGGATGCGCGAGGTCGAGACTTTCGTCGTCAGCAACTTCGAACCGGAAAAGACCACCCTCGTCGTGGAAGAGCAGGCGGTTCCGATCCGCGATGCCCGCCTGCTCGCGCCCGCCGCCAGCTACCAGCGCGAAGGCTTCGAACTGCACCATGTGCCGGTCGAGAATCCCCGGTGGACCGACGATGCCTGGATCCAGTCCAGCTACCTGCCGGTCCTGCGTGATCTGGCGCTCAGGATCACCGGTGGGGCCGAGGCGGTCACCTTCCCGGGATCTTGGGTGATCCGCGATACCGCCGGCAATGGCGCGGCCCCGGCGGCAGCCTTCGCCCACATGGACCGCGAGCGCGAAAGCTGCCGCGAGATCATCCGCAACAATGTCGATGAAGCGATCCGCACCCGCTACCCGCGCTTCGAGATGATCAATTTCTGGCGCGCGCTGTCGCCGCCGCCCCACGATGTCCCCCTGGCGATCTGCGACCAGCGGACCATCGCCCCGGGCGACTGGCTGGTGGGCGAAACCCGCGAGCCGAATATGCGCTTCCAGGTCAAGCACATGGCGGCGGTCTACAACCCGGACAACCGCTGGTACTACTATTCCAGCCTCTCGCCCGATGAACTGATCGCCTTCAAGAACCACGACGACGATCCCGCGCGCCTGCCCGGCTGCCTGCACGGCGCCTTCCGCGATCCCACGGTTCACGGCGGCGTGCCCCGGGTGAGCCTGGAAACCCGGTTCTACGTCTTTCACGAGAGCTGAGGTCCAGGAGCCGGCCGGGGCCGGTCTGGCTCAGCCGGTCGGCGTCATCCGGCCGGCCTGGTCGCTTTCGCCCAGCGCCAGCTCGGCGTTTTCCTCCAGCGTCGGCGGGACGTGGGCCGGCGTTCCGCGCCAGTTGCCCGCCAGGTAGAGCGCCGAGGATACCAGCAGGGTGAAGGCCGATCCCACCGGCATGGAGAACCACAGCGCGTCGGCCCCGAACCCGGGATAGCCCAGCCAGTAGACGATCAGCCGCACCGGGAACATGGCGATGGCGATCACCAGCAGCGGCGCGATCACCACGCCATTGGCCCGCATCACCCCGAACAGCACCGTGGGAATGCCGAAGATCAGGAAGGTGGCGCTGGCGATCAGCTGGATGTGCCGGGCGATCTCGACCGCCGGGCTGTGGGCGCCCAGGAACAATTGCAGCACCGGCCGGTCGAAGGCCAGGATCAGCACCAGCACCGCCCCGGTGATCGCCAGGTGGAAGGCGATGCCGTGGCGGGCGATCGCGTTGACCCGGTCCCAGCGCCCGGCGCCCACGTTCTGCGAGGCCATGCCGCTGACCGCCGCGGCAATCGCCATGGCCGGCATCTGCATATAGGTCCACACCTGCTGGACCGCGGCATAGGCGGCGGCGGTCAGCATCCCCTCGCGGTTGACGAAGCCCATGAACACCAGCCCCGCGCCCGAGACGACGATCATCTGCAGGCCCATCGGCAAGCCCTTGGAAACCAGCCCCCAGGCATCGCGCCGGCCCGGCACCAGCCAGCGCAGTTCGCGGCCACGCAGGCGCAGCGGCAGGTCGCGGCGATAGATCCAGGCCAGGAGAGCGATGGACGAGCCATAGTTGGCGATGGCCGTGGCCACCCCCGATCCGGCGATCCCCAGCCGGGGCGCCGGGCCAAGCCCGAGAATGAACACCGGGTTGAGCCCGGCATCGAGAACCACCGCCAGGCCGATGAACCACAGCGGCGTCAGCGAATCCCCGCTGCCGCGCAGGCCCATCGTCATCATGATGAACAGCACGATCCCCGGCATCGAGAGGAACACCACCCGCAGGTAGATCAGCGCCTCGGCATAATAGGAGGGGGGCGTGGCCAGCAGCCGCAGCATCTGCGGCGCGCAGAGCCAGCCAAGTGCCATCACCAGCAGCGAGAGGCCGAGGTTGAAGCCCAGCGCCGAGCCGAAGGCCTGACGCGCGGCGGGCAGGTCGCGCCGGCCGATGGCCTGACCGACGAGGACCATGGCGGCGATGCCGAAACCGAACACCGCCGACATCATCAGGAACATGATGACATTGCCGTTGGCCGTGGCCGCCAGGGCGGATTCCCCCAGGAACCGGCCCACCCAGATCGAATTGATCGATCCGTTCAGCGATTGCAGCACATTGGAAAACAGGGTGGGGATCGCGAAGGTGATGAGGGTCCGTCCGATCGGACCCTCGGTCAGGTTCCTGGCATGGCCCGCGGCGGCGCGGTCTGGCTTGGGCATTCGCGGGTGTTCCTGTCTTCCTGCTCTGGCCGGCCTTGCGGGCCAGGCCTTGCTGTCATGGCCGGGCGGTCATGGCCGGGCAGGGCATTTCGCCGGATCGGCGCCGCCCACCAGCTTGACCTCGGCAATGTCGAGCGCGAGCGGCGCGCTCGCCTCGATCGTCAGGTAGTCGGTGATCCGCGAAAAGTCTGCCCCGGCGGCGGCGAAGCAGGCGAAGGGGATCAGCATGGTCTGCCAGGTGCCGGGCGCGGCCACCAGGCCGGCTCCCGAAAGCCGGCCACCGGCAAGGGCGATGATCGGCGCCTGCGCCGGCTGGCCGATCACCCGCAGGGTCAGCGAAAGGCCATGGTCGGCCTTGGCTTCGCGCGCGAAGTCGAGCACGGGGCCGGTGAAGCGCAGCCGGACCGGGGCCGTGCCCGACCAGCCAAAGCGCAGCGCGCCGCCCTGGGCCTGCTCGGTATCGACCGGTTCCTGCCGGATCGCCGGGTCGGCCTGAAGTGCGAAGGGCGCGCGCACCTGCCCGCGCGAGAACACCACCGAGCGGTTGACGCTGGCCGCATCGAGGCCGGGATCCTCGCTCAGCCTGGGCGTCTGGCCGCCGTGGGCATAGGCAAGGCCGAAGCCGAGCGGGAACAGCGGCTCATAGCCCGGCGCCCCCCGGTTCAGCGCGAACTGGTCGGCGCGCCGGGGCCAGCTGTAGGACAGGCGCCCGGTGAAATCGTGGCGCGCCCGGCCATCGGCGGTGCCGACGAGCACGTCGGCAATCCCGCCGCCTTCCGAGCCGGGCAGCCAGGCCGCGACAAAGGCGTCCGACTGGTTGATCTCCGGATTGACCCAGAGCGGGCGCCCGGAGAGGAACACCGAGACGGTCGGCACGCCGGCGGCCTTGAATTTCTTGAGCAAGGCCAGCGCGCGCTTGTCGCCCGGCTCGAATTCCAGCGTGGCGAGATCGCCGGCGGTCTCGGCATAGGGCGTCTCGCCGAAGACCACGATCGCCACGTCGGGCCGCGTGTCATAGGCGCCGGTGGGGCTGAGCGTGGCCGTGCCGCCGCCCGCGCGCACCGCCTCGGCCAGCCCCGCCCAGATCGACTGGGCATTGGGGAAATCGGCATTGGTATTGCCGTCGCCCTGCCAGGTAAGGGTCCACCCGCCCGATTGCTGCGAAATCTGGTCGGCGGCTTCCCCGGCGACCAGCACCCGGGCATTGGCCTTGATCGGCAGCACGCCGTCATTCTTGAGCAGGACCAGGCTCTTGCGGACCGCTTCGCGGGCCAGCGCCCGGTGCTGCGCCGAGCCGACCACCTCGGGCTTGGTCTCATAGGGGCGCGGCGTGCCGAACAGGCCGAGCCTGAGCTTGATCCGCAGGATCCGGCGGACCGCATCGTCCACCCGGGCCAGCGGGATCACCCGGGCCTTCACATCGGCCAGGGTATTGGCGAACAGGGCTTTCCAGTCATTGGGGGCCATGGCCATGTCGACCCCGGCGTTGAAGGCGGCGGCGCAGTGGTCGGCGGTGCAGCCGGGAAGCTGGGCATGGCCGTTCCAGTCACCCACGACGAAGCCGCCGAACTTCATCCGCTCCTTGAGCACGCCGGTCAGCAGCGACCGGTTGCCGTGCATCTTCTGGCCGTTCCAGCTGTTGAACGAGGCCATGACCGTCATCGCCCCGGCATCGATCGCCGGGCCGTAGCCGGCGAAATGGATGCGGATCAGCTCGTCCTCGCTCACCCGCGTGTCGCCCTGGTCCACCCCGTCATGGGTGCCGCCGTCGCCAACGAAGTGCTTGGCCGTGGCGGCCACGAAGCCCCGGGCGATCGGCCGGGCCAGGCCGGCGCGGCCCTGGAGCCCTTCGATCATCGCGCCGGCATAGCTGGCGACCAGCGCGGGATCTTCCGAATAGCCCTCCAGCGTCCGGCCCCAGCGATCGTTCTGCGGGACGGCGAGGGTGGGGGCGAAGGTCCACTCGATGCCCGAGGCGGCGGACTCCTCCGCCGTCGCCCGCCCGATCCGGCGGATCAGCTCGGGATCGCGCGCCGCGCCCAGCGCGACGTTGTGGGGAAACAGGGTGGCGCCGCGGATATTGTTGGCGCCGTGAACCGCGTCGAAGCCGAAGATGATCGGGATCGGCTCGTGGCCGGGCCGTGCCTCGAGCGCCACCGCGTCATAGGCCCGGCGGCTGGCGACCCAGGGGGCCGGGCCGGATCGCGGGGTTGCCCCCAGCGGCGCGGCGCCGCCGCCGCCCAGGATGCTGCCCAGCGGATAGCGGCGCAGGTCCTCCGGCGTCACCGAGCGGATTTCACCCTGGATCATCTGCCCGATCTTTTCCTCGAGCGTCATGCGCGCGAGCATCCGGTCGATCGTCCGTTCGGCCTGGCGGTCGACCAGCACCGAGGCCTTGCGGGCGGGCCATTTCTCGGGGTGGGCAACCTGCGCCAGCGCCGACGAGCCGGTGGCGAGCAGGGTGGCCAGCAGCAGCGCTGTCCGGCGCCGGAAAGCGCGGTTGGTTGGCTTGGTCGTCATGGCGCCACTCCCTTGGAATCTGGTCTGTGTTAGCGCTCCCTTTGCGCCGCGATGCAAGAGCCTTGCATCATCGTTGCAAGGCTCTTGCAGGGCCGTTGCACGCGGCGCGCGCGGGAGGCGGGCCTTACTTG
Source organism: Novosphingobium bradum (assembly GCF_042646485.1). NCBI lineage: Bacteria > Pseudomonadati > Pseudomonadota > Alphaproteobacteria > Sphingomonadales > Sphingomonadaceae > Novosphingobium > Novosphingobium bradum. The sequence continues at coordinate 364,614 of NZ_JBHRTQ010000007.1, forward strand.
CGCTTCGTGCCGAGATAGCGGTCGAAGAACTGCGCCATCACCTTCCAGGCCTGGCGCGATTCGGGAACGTCTGGCTCGGTGAACCCGCAATGGGTCATGGCTTCCCAAACGTGCAGCTCGGCGGTCGCGCCGGCGTCGACCAGCTTGGCGTGCAGGTTGAGCGACGGGGAAAGGCCGATGTCGCGGGTGCCCGAGACGATCAGGGTGGGAGGGAACTTGCTCAGGATCTCGGGATGCTCAATCGGGGAGAGCACCGGATCGTTGGGGTTCGCGCCGCGGAAATAGGGCATATACTGGGTGGCATTGAGGCCCGGCGGCAGCGGCGGCATGGGCCAGCCCATGAGCGGGGCCGCAACATAGTTGCTGTCGCCCGAGCCGCGGATCTGCGATCCCGAGCCGAAGATGCCGGCGGCGCCAGGGCGGGGCACGCCGTGAGTCTGGAACCAGGCAAGCGTCTGGCCGGTGAGCATCCCGCCCGCCGAACAGCCGAAAATCCCGATGTTTTCCGCACGGTAGGTCTTGAGAAGTTCGCGGTAGACCGCCACGACGTCTTCGCTGGCGGCGGGAAAGCGATGTTCGGGGGCCATGCGGTAGTCCACCGTGACGACCTTGATCCGCCCGGCCCAGGCCACCGGAATCGATTCGACCTGCCCGCCAAATCGCGCGCCGGTGGTGAAGCCGCCGCCGTGGAGGTTGATCAGCACGCGGTTGCGGTTGCGCGGGGCGATGCCGGCCTTGGGCGTGATCACGTCGGTCTGCACGCCGGCGATCACCTGGGGGTCGATGCTGACCGCAAGAGCCTGCATCTGCCGCTCCTTCATCGGGATCAACTTGGCATCCTCGATCGCGCGCTGGTCGGCGATGGTGCGCGCCGGCTTGGTGGCGGCGACTCGGTTTTCTTCCATCAGGCGCAGGTAGGCCGCCTTGGCCTCAGGCGTGGCGAGCTCCGAAAAGGGGATCGGCACCGAGGGCAGGCGAACCGTGGCATTGCCATCGATCACCGGCACGGTGGACTGGGCGAACGCCAGCGAGGCGGGCGGCGCGATGCACCCGATGAGGAGCAGGGTTTTCAGAATCGCTCGCACGCAAAGATCTCCATTCCACGATGCAACGGGGGAATCATCGACCCGGCACGCAGCGCCGATCGGCTCTCCGCGCGCCCGGTGTGGGTGTGATCGCTTATGATCGATGATGGCCGATTTACAACAGGGTAGTTGGGCCAGGCACGGCAAGGCCGCATCACGCGCGAGCCGCGCGCCATGCCGGCGGCGCTCGCGGCGGCGAACCGGCGGGGTGGCCGAACGGGCCGGCCTATTGCGCGATGATCACCTTGACCTGGTTGCGCTGGAGGATGGCCTCCATGTCCGGCGGCACGGCATCGGTGATGATCGTGTCCACTTCATCCAGCTTGCACACGATCGTGCCCGACTGGTCGCGGAACTTGCTGGAATCGACCAGCAGGATCACTTCTTCCGCGCGGTCGATCAGCCGGCGCTCGGCCGCGACCAGGATGATGTCGGCCTGCATGATCCCCTGCGGCCCGACCGACGCCGCGCCCATGAACAGCTTGGGCGCATGGAACCGCGGCATCGATTCCTCGCCGGCCGCGGCGAGGATGATGTTCTGCTCGCGGAACACCGAACCGGAGGGGACGAGGATCCCGGTACCCTCCTGCGGGAGCAGCGCGTTGACGATGTGGAGCGAGTTGGTCAGCACCTGGCAGCGCAGCCCGGAAAGGTGGGGGCACATCTGCAGGGTGGTGGTCCCGCCATCGACCATGATCCCCTCGCCGGGGCTGACCAGCGCGGCGGCGGCCTTGCCGATCGCGCGCTTGGCCGCGGCGTTGAGGGTGATCGACTGGTCGAACGGGGTGCCGACCAGCCGCGGCGCCATGTCGACCGGTTCGGCCTGTTTGGCTCCACCATGCACGCGGACGATCCGGCCTTCCTCCTCCAGGCGGGTGAGGTCGCGCCGGATCGTGGCGGGGGAGGCTTCGAGCAGGCACTCCAACTCGCGGTAGGAGACGAACCCGGTTGGCCCCAACGCCTCGACGATCAGCCGTTCGCGCTCAGCCGCGTGCATTGCCTTCCCCCCGTTCCGATTCAGGCTCTCTGCCGTTCGGCCTCGAGTTGTTCAAGCGATTTGCCTTCGTTGCGCGGCGCCCACAGGTAGCCGATCACCCCGCTGATCACCAGGAACCCGGTGAGGATCCAGGCGAGGTTCGAGAAACCGGTGGCATTGAGCATCGGCACGAAGAAGCTGAACACGCCCAGCGCGATCCGCACGATGGCAAAGCAGATGCCCTGTGCCGTGGCGCGCAGCGCGGTGGGGAACTGGTCGGCGCTCCACAGCTGGAAGAAGCTCTGCGCGCCGAACCCGCCGCCGAACTGGAGCAGGAAGACATAGAGCAGGGCGATCGGGATGGTCAGCGGGAACACGGCCAGCAGGGCCATGCCGATCACCTGGATCACGGCCGAGGCGATGAACAGTTGGCGCTGGTTGACCTTGTCGACCAGCTTCATGAACACGAACCAGATCGAGACCATGCCGATGAAGAACGACAAGGCCTGGATCGCCACCGACTGGGCCTGGGTGGCCGCGCCCACGGTGTGCAGGATATAGGGGAAGAAGAACCCGTTGGTCCCCGCCCACAGGTTCCAGAAGCCGTACATTCCCACCAGCCCGAGGATCGAGGCGAGGTGATGCCCGCGGAACAGCGAGGACAGCGGCGGAGCTTCCTGCGTGGCCTGTGCCTGCGCTTCCTCCCAGCGGCGCGATTCCTTCATCCGGCTTCGCAGGAAGGTGAGGCCCAGCGCCAGGACCAGCAGGTGGGCGAAGACAATCCGCGCGCCGAGCAGGCCGAGGTTGGTCAGGGCCAGGCTCATCAGCAGGACGACCACCGGGCCGAGATACCACAGCACCTGGGCCGCGCCCGAATGCTTGCCGCGCGCATCGTCGGGCGCCTGTTCGGCGATCAGCGACCACGAGGCGGGAATGTCGGCGCCCACCGCGAGGCCGACGATGAGGAAGCCGGTGACGATCATCCACGGCGCCACCGCGAAGACCAGCAGCGCCATGCCCGCCGCATAGACCAGCATATCCCACTGGTAGATCTTCTTGCGGCCGAACTTGTCGCACAGCCGCCCGCCGACCAGGGCGCCAACCCCCGCGCCGATGGCATTGGGGCCGAAAGCGCCAAGCACGCCGAGATAGCTTTCCGACAGGCCGAAATGCTCTTGCCACAGCGCGAGGGCGACCGAGGCCGAGACGATCGAGCCGGCGTCGATATAGTTGGCGAGGCCGGCGAGGATCGTGTCCCGCCAGCTGCCCGAATTTGCGGTGTTGCTCATTTCAGTCCCTCTCCCGCCAGGATGGTCTTGTCGATGTCGGCGATTCTGGTGGTGCCGGTGAGGGCCAGCGCGATCCGCATCTCGGCCTCGATGACGCCCAGCATCTTCGTGATCCCCGCTTCGCCGCCGGCGGCCAGCGCCCAGGCCCAGGCCCGGCCGAGCAGCACGCCCTTGGCGCCCAGCGCCAGCAGGCGGACCACATCAAGGCCCGAGCGCACGCCGCCATCGGCCAGCACGGTCAGCCGGTCGCCCACGGCCTGGGCGATCGGGGTCAGGGCGCGCGCGGTGGACAGCACGCCGTCAAGCTGGCGGCCGCCGTGGTTGGAGACGACGATGCCATCGGCCCCGAGGTTGGCGGCTTCCTTGGCGTCCTCGGGATCGAGGATGCCCTTGATGATCAGCGGTCCCTTCCATTCCGAACGGATGAATTCGAGATCGCGCCAGTTGATCGAGGGGTCGAAATTGTTCCGCATCCAGGCGAAGAAATCCTCGATCCCCGTGCGGCCCTGAAGGACCGGGGCGACATTGCCGAGCGTGTGCGGGCGGCCCCACAGGCCCACGTCCCAGGCCCAGTGCGGGCGTAGCATGGCCTGGCCCACCCGCCACAGCGCGCCCTTGAGGCCGGGCGAACCGGCCAGGCCCGTGTGGTAATCGCGGTAGCGGCTGCCGGGCACCGGCATATCGACGGTAAAGATCAGCGCCGAACACTGGGCGGCGACCGCCTGGGCCATCAGGTCCTTCATGAAGGCGCGGTCGCGGATCATGTAGAGCTGGAACCAGAACGGCCGCGAGGCGGCATCGGCGACTTCGCCCAGCGGGCAGGCGCCCACGGTGGAAAGGGTGAAGGGGATGCCCGCCTTTTCCGCCGCGCGCACGGCCTGGCGTTCTCCGCGCCGGGCGTTGAGGCCGGCCAGCCCGATCGGGGCGAGGGCGACCGGCAGGGCCAGCTTCTGGCCGAACAGCTCGGTCGACAGGTCAAGCTGCGAAACGTCGCGCAGCACCCGCTGGCGCAGGGCGATATCGGCGAGATCCGAGACGTTGCGCTTCAGCGTGGCCTCGGCATAGGAGCCGCCATCGATATATTCGAACAGGAACCGCGGCAGGCGGCGCTTGGCGGCCTCCCGGAAATCGGCAACGGAAGCGGTGATCATGCGGCGAGAGCCTCGACTTGTGCGGCCCAGCGGGCGCGGTATCGGGTGAGGTCCTGGTCGAGCGGGACCACGCGGACCAGTTCGCCCGCGGGCCTGAGTTCGGGATCGACCAGCCGCAGCGCGCCGAACGAAACGTCGTTGTGGGCATTGGCGGTGTAGATCGCGCAATCAGGGCGCAGGGCGGCGAGCGCGCGCACGAAGACCTCGGCCTCGGCGAAGCGGCCCTCCACCAGCACGCGTTCCTTGCTGCCGATCAGGCTGAGCGACACGTCGGCGACCAGCGCGGCATAGAGGCAGGCGGCGGCGCGGCGCTGGTACCAGTCGTCCGGGCGATTGCGGAAATCGAAGCGCCCCTGGGGGAAGGGACCGCAGCCGGCGGCGATGGTCGGCAGGATCATCGTATCGGCGGCCAGCACCTGCGGCACGGCGGCGAGCAGGGCGGGCTGGTCGGGCTTGATATCCACCCGGCGGGTGTCGATCTCGATCAGGGTCTCGATCTCGCGGCCGCCCATGAACCGCGCCGAGGGCGCCGGCCGGCCATAGGCATCGACGTTGACCAGGCAATCGCGCGCTTCGGGCAGGCTGGCGGTATCGACCGGCTCGGCCGGCAGGCGCATCCCGATGAACCAGGTGCCGGTGGAGAGCACGGTGGCCTCGTTGCCGGCGATCTCGGCGAAGCCGCGCGCGGCAAGGAGGGCCGCGTTGGAATCGTGGAGGCCGGCCAGCACTTCGACCCGGGGCGAAAGGCCGGTGGCCTCGGCCATTTGCGCGGTGAGCGTTCCGACCACGTCGGCCGCGCGGACGACCGGGGCAAAGCGATCGGCCCAGCCCAGGCGCCGGGCCATCGGCGCGAAATCGGCTTCGGCGGGGCACCACAGATCGGAATGGCAGCCAAGGCTGGTGACCTCGCTGACCGCGCGGCCGGTGAGCAGCCAGGCCCAGTATTGCGCCCAGGGCAGCAGGGTGGCCCGGGCCATGGCCTCGGGATGGAGGCGCTCCAGCCAGTAGAGCTGGCTGCCGATGTTGAGGCCGTCGGGCAGGGCGGGGGAGCCGGTGAGCGCGAAGGGATCGCGCTCGGCCCGGTAGGCCGCCATGACGTCGGCCGGGATGACCTGTTCGTAGTCCAGCGGGGGAAAGGCCAGGGCGCCATCGACCAGCGCGACCACGCCGGCGCCGTGGCCGACCGGGATGATCCGCTCGACCGGGTGGGCGGCAAACCGGGCCAAGGTTTCGACCAGCCAGGCGCCGATGCCTTCGACGTCGAGCCGGCGCACGCCCTCGGCCGTGACCAGCCGGTTCGGGCGCACGTGGCGATCCACCATGCGGCCGTCACGCGTCCACAGGCTGACCTTGCTCAGCGTCTTGCCGAGATCGATGACGATGGTTGCGCCCTTGTCCAAGCGCTTCTCTCCCATTCCGCTTTCAAACGATCACTAGCAATCATTCTTGATCATTTCCAGTAGAAATGTTAGCACCCGGACCAGAAGGCGCAATGACGCCGCAGCCGTAAAAGGGATGCCATGAACGCCGAGACCACGATTTCCCCCCGGAATGCCGCTGCCGCCCTGCCGTTTGCCGTGCCGACCAGCCGCTGGGACGACTCGGTGGCCGCCCGGCTCAGCCCGGCCGAGCTGCTGCTCTATCGCTCGAACCTGCTGGGTTCGGACCTGACCGTTACCAATTTCGGCGGCGGCAACACCTCGGCCAAACTGACCGAAACCGATCCGCTGACCGGCGCGAGCACCGAGGTGCTGTGGGTCAAGGGTTCGGGCGGGGATATCGGCTCGATGAAGCTCGATGGCTTCGCCACGCTCTACCAGGACAAGCTGCTCGGGCTGGAAAAGCACTATGCCGGGCCGGACGATGACGACAAGATGGTCGGCTTCCTCCCGCACTGCACCTTCAACCTCAATGGCCGCGCCGCCTCGATCGATACCCCGCTGCACTCGCTGCTGCCCTTTGCCCATGTCGATCACGTCCACCCCGATGCGATCATCGCGCTGGCCGCCTCGTCGGGCGGCGAGGCCGCGACGAAGGAAATCTGGGGCGGCAAGATCGGCTGGCTGGGCTGGAAGCGCCCGGGCTATACCCTGGGCGTGATGCTGCGCGATTACGTGGCCGCCAATCCCGGGATCGAGGGCGTGATGCTTGCCGGCCACGGGATCATCTGCTGGGCCGACGATGCGAAGGCCTGCTATGATCATACCGTGCGGCTGATCGCGGACGCGGCGAACTATCTCAACGGCAAGCTGGCCGGCGGGCCGGCCTTCGGCGGCCAGGTCGTCACCCCCAACCCGGAGCGCGCGGCCATCGCCGCCGATCTCATGCCCCGCCTGCGCGGCTTCATGACCGGCGCGCGCCGCAAGCTCGGTCACTTTTCGGACGATGCCGAGGCGCTGGAATTCGTCGGCTCGGCCGACTTCGCGCGGCTGGCCGCGCTGGGCACCTCGTGCCCCGATCACTTCCTGCGGACCAAGATCGCCCCGCTCACCCTCGATCCGGCGCGGATTCAGGACGATGCCTATCTGGCCGAGCAGGTCAGCGCCTACCGCGATCTCTATGCCGCCTATTACGAGCGCTGCAAGCGGCCGAACAGCCCGGCGATGCGCGATTCCAACCCGGTGGTCGTGCTGGTGCCGGGCGTTGGCCGGATCACCTTCGCCACCGACAAGACCACGGCGCGCCTGGCCGGCGAGTTCTATGGCAATGCGATCAACGTGATGCGCGGGGCCGAGGCGATCGGCGACTACATCGCGCTCGACGAGCAGGAAGCCTTCGATATCGAATACTGGCTGCTGGAAGAAGCCAAGCTCCAGCGGATGCCGGCGCCCAAGCCCATGGTCGGGCGGATTGCCCTCGTTACCGGCGGGGCCGGCGGGATCGGCGCGGCGACCGCGGCGCGGCTGCTGCGCGAAGGCGCCTGCGTGATGCTGGCTGACCGCGATGCAACCGCGGTGCAAGAGGTCTGCAACGGCTTTGCCGGCCAGTTCGGCAAGGACGTGGTCCGCGCCACCGTGTGTGACGTGACCGACGAGGCCCAGGTCGCCGCCGCCTTCGCCGCCACTGCGCGCGAATTCGGCGGGCTTGACGTGCTGGTGGCCAATGCCGGCATCGCCTCGTCGGCGCCGATCGAGCAGACCACGGTTGAACTGTGGAACCGCAATTTCGACGTGCTGGCCCAGGGCTATTTCCTGACCTCGAAGCACGCCTGGCCGCTGCTGAAGCGGATGAAGGAGCAGGGCGGGACCTCGGTCGTGTTCATCGGCTCGAAGAATGCCGTGGCCGCCGCCGCTGGCGCCTCGGCCTATGCCTCGGCCAAGGCTGCCGCCAACCACCTGGCCCGCTGCCTCGCGCTGGAAGGCGCGCCCGAGGGCATCCGGGTCAACGTGGTGAACCCCGACGCGGTGATCCGCGGCAGCAAGATCTGGGACGGCGACTGGCGCAAGGAACGCGCCGCTTCCAACAAGGTCGATGCCGGCGACGAGCTGGAAGCGCACTACCGCAACCGCTCGATGCTCAAGCGCGACGTGCTGCCCGAGGACATCGCCGAGGCCGCCTACTGGCTGGGTTCGGACCAGTCCGCCAAGTCGACCGGCAACATGATCAACGTCGATGCGGGCAACGTGCAGGCCTTCACCCGTTAAAGCGGGGAAGGCCGGCGAGAACCAGGCAGTGATCCCGGCCGGGTCAAGTGGCCGGGATCGCGGCGAAACGGGAGAGACGTGACATGAAGTTTCGCCATGCCCTGGCATTTGCCCTGGCTGCCGCGCCGGTTCCGGTCGCCGCGCAGCTGGCGGTGCCGCCGCAAGGGTCCGCCACGCCCCCGGCCGGCAGCGCGGCGATCCCGCTTTACGGCAAGGACACGCCCGGCAGTCCGCGCGACGAGGTCGAGACGCGGTTCATGGGGCGAGAGACGGTGATCCGCAACATCACCTACCCGACCCTGACCCCGATCCTGCCCGCGCCGGGCAAGGCCAATGGCGCGGCCGTGCTCGTGCTGGCCGGCGGGGGGTTCCAGATGCTCTCGCTCCAGAACGAAGGCTGGCGCGTTGCCCAGGCCCTGGCCGATCACGGAGTGGCGGCCTTCGTGGTCAAGTACCGGCTCAACCCGTCGGAGCGCGACGACAAGGCCTGGATGGCGACCATGGCCCGGCTGATGGGCGGCGCGAGCCCCGCCGGCAAAGCCGGAAAGCCGCCGGAAATCCGCGAACCGCGCGCGACTGACGATGCCCTGGCCGCGCTGCGCGTGGTGCGCGCTCGGGCGGGCGAATGGGGCGTCGATCCCCGCCGCGTCGGGATGATCGGCTTTTCGGCCGGCGCGATCACCACGCTCAACGCGGTCCTCCAGGCGACCGACCGGCAGCCCGGCCCCGACTTCATCGGCTATATCTATGGGCCGATGGCGGCCGTGACCGTTCCGGCCGGCGCGCCGCCGATGTTCGCCGCCCTGGCGATGGACGATCCCTTGTTCGGCAATGGCGACTTTTCGATCGTCTCGGCCTGGCACGCGGCGAAGAAGCCGGTCGAACTTCATGCCTATGCCGGGGGCAGCCACGGCTTCGGCATGGGCACGCCCGGCACGACCAGCACCTTGATGATGTCCCAATTCCTGGCCTGGATGCAATCCCGAGGCCTCCTTGAAGCAAAGGCAAGACCATGACCCTGCCCATTTCCGCCGACCTCATCGCCGAGCACAATGCCGCCAACGCCGAGGCGCTGGAGGAAGACTATGCCGCGCTGGGCCGCAAGCTCGCGCGCACCGGCATCGACATCGACGCGATCAAGGACCGCGTGGCGGGCTTCTCGGTGGCCGTGCCTTCGTGGGGCGCGGGCCGGGGCGGCACCCGCTTCGCCAAGTTCCCGATTGCCGGCGAGCCGACCAACATCCACGAGAAGCTGGAGGATTGCGCGGTCATCAACCAGCTTTCGCGCGTCACCCCGCGCGTCTCGCCGCACTTCCCCTGGGACAAGGTGACCGATTTCAAGGCGCTGCGCGAGGAAGCCGCCGAGCTGGGGCTGGGCTGGGACGCGGTCAATTCCAACACCTTCCAGGACCAGGCCGGTCAGGCGCACACCTATGCCAACGGCTCGCTTTCGGCGCAGGACGCGGCGACCCGCCAGCAGGCGGTCGACCACAACATCGAATGCATCGAATATGGCCGCCAGCTCGGCTCGACCGACCTCACCGTGTGGGTGGGCGATGGCACCAACTTCCCCGGCCAGCAGGACTTCGCCCGCAGCCTCGATCGCTATCTCGATGGCGCGAGCCAGATCTATGCCGCCCTGCCGGACGACTGGCGGATGCTGCTGGAACACAAGATGTTCGAGCCGGCGTTCTATTCGACCGTGATCTCGGACTGGGGCAGCTCGATCCTGGCCGCGCAGGAGCTTGGCCCCAAGGCCAAGTGCCTGGTTGATCTTGGCCACCACGCGCCCAACGTGAATATCGAGCAGATCGTGGCCCGCCTCCACCGCTTCGGCAAGCTGGGCGGCTTCCACTTCAACGACAGCAAGTATGGCGACGACGATCTCGATTCCGGCTCGATCAACCCGCACCAGCTGTTCCTGGTGTTCAACGAGCTGGCCGAGGCCGAGGCCAACCCGCGGGACGGCTTCCGCCCCAGCTACATGATCGACCAGTCGCACAACGTGACCGATCCGATCGAATCGATGCTTTCCTCGGCCGAGGCGATCACCCAGTGCTATGCCAAGGCCAGCCTGGTCGACCGCGCAGCGCTGCATGGCGCGCAGGAGGCCAACGACACGATGATGGCCTTCCAGGCGCTGCGCCGGGCCTACAACATCGACGTTGCCCCGATCCTCGCCAAGGCGCGGGTGGAAGCTGGCGGCGCCTTCGACGTGCTGGCCGTCTACCGCGACAGCCGCTGGCGCGACCGCAAGGCGCAGGAGCGCAAGGCCGTGGGGCTGGGCGCGGGGATCGTCTGATCCCGGCCCCGGGGATCGTCTGATCCCGGCCCCGGGCGAACCGGCCGCTGGCGCACTTCACCGATTGACGCAAGCGGCGGGTCCGCCATAACGGGCCGGCGCGGTGTCCGGCATCCGCAAGCGCTGGGGGAGGCGGGCTTGAACAATCCGATCTGCCCGTCGCTGCGCGGCCCCGCCGCGCCAGTCTGAACGCCCCCCGCGTCGGTCATGCACCCGCGCCTTCCGAACGAACAGCAGGAATCCATCCCATGGCCCTCATTCCCAGCTCCTCTGAAAATCCGGCCTCGCCGGTGACGGAAGGCAGCACCCCGCACGTCAATGCGCCGCAATTGCAGCTGTTCGTCATGGCGCTGTTCTTCATCTTCGGCGGCATCACCAGCCTGAATGACGTGATCATTCCCAAGCTGAAGGAGCTGTTCACGCTCAACTACACCCAGGCCATGCTGGTGCAGTTCTGCTTCTTCACCGCCTATGCCCTGGTGGGCATTCCGGGCGCCATGCTGGTCAAGCGGATCGGCTATATGCGCGGCGCGGTGGCCGGCCTGCTGACCATGATGACCGGCTGTCTGCTGTTCATCCCGGCCTCGCAGAGCGCCTCCTACCCGGTGTTCCTGCTGGCGCTGTTCGTGCTGGCGAGCGGGGTCGTGGTGGTGCAGGTGGTGGCCAATCCGCTGATCTCGCTGCTTGGCCCGGCCTCCACCGCGCACAGCCGGCTGACCTTCGCCCAGGCGTTCAATTCGCTGGGGACGACCGTGTTTCCCTATTTCGGATCGCTGCTGATCCTGGGCAGCCTGGCCTCGAAGAGCGCACACCAGCTTTCCGGTGCCGAGCTTGACGCCTATCGCACGGCGGAAAGCGGCGCCATCGTTCGCGGCTACCTGGGCCTGGCCGTTGCGCTTGCCGTGGTAGCGCTCGCAGTCTGGTATTTCCGCAACCGGCTGAACGAGGAAAAGTCGGCCGAGGGCAGCAAGTTTGCCGGCGGCGACCTGCTGCGCCGCCCGCGCTTTGCCTTCGGCGCGCTCTGCATCTTCCTCTATGTCGGGGCGGAAGTCTCGATCGGCTCGCTGATCGTCAACTACCTGATGCAGGGCCATGTCATGGGCCTGCACGAACAGGCCGCCGGCAAGCTGATCGGGCTTTACTGGGGCGGAGCGATGGTTGGCCGGTTCATCGGTTCGGCGGTCCTGCGCTTCGTCAGCCCGGGCAAGGTGCTGGCCTTCAACGCAGCCGGCGCGATCCTGCTGGCGCTGATCTCCACCCAGACCTCGGGCATGGTTTCGGGCTACAGCCTTTTGGCGATCGGCCTGATGAACTCGATCATGTTCCCCACCATCTTCAGCCTGGCCTGCGAAGGGCTGGGGCCGCGATCGGCAGACGGTTCGGGGATCATCAACGTGGCGATCTTCGGCGGTGCGGTGCTGCCGCTGCTGACCGGGGCCATCGCCGATGCCGCCGGAAGCCTGGCCGTGGCGCTGGTCCTGCCGGCGGTGTGCTATGCGATCATCGCCGCCTTCGGTATCTACGCCCGCAAGCCGGCGGTCTGAAGGCTCGGCGCCGCCATGGTGGCGGCGCCGGCCCGGCCGGGCACGCGCCGGGCAAGAGGCAGGGGACAAGCGGACATGGCCGGCAGGTTTTTCGACCAATGGCAGGTGGGCGACCGGATCGAACACGAGATCCGGCGCACCGTCACCGAGACAGACAACCTCCTGTTCTCGACCATGACCCACAACCCCCAGCCGCTGCACATCGATGCCGAAGCGGCGCGGGCCAGCGAATTCGGCCAGATCCTGGTCAACGGCACCTTCACCTTCGCCCTCATGGTTGGCCTGTCGGTGGGCGAGACCACGCTGGGCACGCTGGTGGCCAACCTGGGCTATGACAAGCTGGTGATGCCGAGGCCGGTGTTCATCGGCGATACCATGCGCGCGACCAGCGAGGTGGTGGCGCTGAAGCCTTCGGGCTCGCGCCCCGGTGCCGGCATCGTCACCTTCCGCCACGAATTGATCAACCAGCGCGACGAGGTGGTCTGTTCCTGCCTGCGTTCGGCCATGGTCAAACGCGCGCCGGCCTGATTGGGGCGGCATGGGCATGGGCGGGGCGGCGGGATCGTCGCGCCGATGGCTTGTGCATAGCTCGGCCCTGCCGGCCCGGGCGGGTTGACAGGGAATCGCGAATGCTATTCCCTTTGTCGAAAGGCATACCATTGGGGGATCTCGGGGGGGGCGGACGGCAAGCGAAAAGCCCTAAGCCGACCGCTGGAGGGATCACCGGGCGGATCACAAGTGCCACTGCTGCGAACCGCGCTGGAAGAGCGCGGAGCACCCGGATTTGAGGATGTGATTCTGGTTTTTCCAGAATGGCTTGCAAGAAGAACTGAGAGGATCATGGGAACTTCGGATGGCGGCCGGCCGGGCCACTTTCACCAGGTGGTCGATTGCCAGTGGGCCTGCCCGGCGCACACGCCGGTCCCCGAATACCTGAGGCTGATCGCGGCCGGCCGCTATGCCGACAGCTACGAGATCAATTGGTGGTCCAACGTGTTTCCCGGCATCCTCGGCCGGGTCTGCGACCGTCCGTGCGAGCCGGCCTGCCGGCGCGGGCGGGTGGACGAGGAGCCGGTGGCGATCTGCCGGATGAAGCGGGTGGCGGCCGATCTCAAGGGCGATATCTCCGCCCGCCTGCCCAAGGCGCCGGAGCGCGGGAACGGCAAGCGGATCGCCTGCGTGGGCGCCGGCCCGGCCTCGCTCGCCGCCGCGCGCGACCTCGCGCTGGCCGGCTACAGCGTCACCGTGTTCGACAACCTGACCCGCCCGGGCGGGATGATGCGAAGCCAGATCCCCAAGTTCCGCCTGCCCGACAGCGTGATCGACGAGGAATGCGGCTATGTGGAAGCGCTGGGCGTCGAGGTGGTGCAGAACCGGTATGTCGGCAGCCTGAAGGACCTGCGCGCCGAAGGCTGGGACGCCATCTTCGTCGGCACCGGCGCCCCGCGCGGCCGCGAGGCGGACCTGCCGGGCCGCCAGGAAGCGGGCGCTCATATCCACATCGGGATCGACTGGCTGTCCAACATCGCCTTTGGCCACGTGGACACGGTGGGCAAGCGGGTGATCGTGCTGGGCGGCGGCAATACCGCGATGGACTGCTGCCGCTCCTCGCTGCGCCTTGGCGCCGAGGAAGTGAACGTCATCGTCCGCTCGGGCTTCGAGGAGATGAAGGCCTCGCCCTGGGAGAAGGACGAGGCGCTGCACGAGGGCGTGGCCATCCGCAACTGCATGGTGCCGATGGCCTTCGAGCATGAGGCCGGAAAGCTGACCGGCGTCACCTTCGAGCACGTGGAAGTGCAATACGACGAGGCGGGCAAGCGCCGTCTGGCCCCCACCGGCCGGATGGAAACGGTCCCCTGCGACCAGGTGCTGGTGGCGATCGGCCAGGAAAATTCGTTCCCCTGGATCGAGCGCGACATCGGGCTGGAATTCGACAAGTGGGATATGCCGGTCCTCAATGAGCAGACCCTGCAATCGACCGTGGCGGACGTGTTCTTCGGCGGCGATGCGGCGCTTGGCCCCAGGAACATCATCGAGGCCGTGGCCCAGGGCCACCGCGCGGCGGTGTCGATCGACCTGTACCTCAGCGGCAAGGATGTCGTCGCCGACCGGCCGGGCGAACGGGTGACCCTGGCCAGCCAGAAGATGGGCATCCACGAATGGGCCTACGACAACGACATCTCCGAGGACGATCGCCAGCAGATGGCGACGCTGAACCTCGCGGCCGCGCTCAAGGACATCAAGCTGGAGCTTGAGCTGGGCTTCGACGTGGAGAAGGCCTGCTCGGAAGCCGCGCGCTGCCTCAACTGCGACATGGCCACGGTCTTCACCGCGCCCACCTGCATCGAGTGCGACAGTTGCGTCGATATCTGCCCGACCGAATGCATCACCTTTACCCAAGGCGGCGAGGACGCCGAACTGCGCGCCCGCCTGAAGGCTCCCGCGCCCAACCTGGAGCAGCCGCTCTACATCGAAGGCGGGCTGAAGACCGGGCGGGTCATGGTCAAGGACGAGAACCTGTGCCTGCACTGCGGCCTGTGTTCGGAGCGCTGCCCGACCAATGCCTGGGATATGCAGAAGGTGGAATGGCTGGTGCCCCAGGCGCCCAAGGCCTGCGCCACCCCCGGCACCACCCCCGAACTGGCTGTGGAGGCCTGAGCGATGACCGCGACCCAGACCCTTTCCGCCATCGCGGCCACCAACGATTTCGTGGTCAAGTTCGCTAACGTCAACGGTTCCGGCTCGGCCTCGGCCAACGAGATGTTGGCCCGTTCGATCATCCGGATGGGGGTGCCGGTTTCCCCGCGCAACATCTTCCCCTCCAACATCCAGGGGATGCCCACCTGGTACGAGGTGCGCGTTTCGGAGAAAGGCTGGCTCGGCCGGCGCGGCGGCTGCGACATGATGGTGGCGATGAACCCGCAGACCTGGGACCGCGACGTGGCCGAGATCGATGCCGGCGGCTACCTGTTCCACGATTCCACCAGGGAACTGCCGCGCAGCAAATTCCGGGACGACATCAACGTGATCGGCATTCCGCTCACCGCGATCTGCGCGCGCGAATTTTCCGATCCGGGCCAGCGCAAGCTGTTCAAGAACATCCTCTATGTCGGCGCGCTGGCTGCCCTGCTCGATATCGAGCTGGAGGTGGTCGAAGGGCTGATCGCCCGGCAATATCGCGGCAAGGACAAGCTGATCGAGGGCAACCGCGAGGCCGCGCGGATCGGCCATGCCCATGCCCGCGAACACTTCGCCTGCCCGCTGCCGATCAGGGTGAAACGCGCCGACGGGGTGGGCGACCGCGTGTTCATCGATGGCAACAGCGCCGCCGGCCTTGGCGCGGTCTATGGCGGGGCCACGGTCTGCGGCTGGTATCCGATCACCCCCTCCACCTCGGTGGTCGAGGCCTTCACCACCTATTGCCGCAAGTACCGCACCGATCCCGATAGCGGCGCGGCCAACTATGCGATCGTTCAGGCCGAGGACGAGCTGGCCTCGATCGGCATGGTCATCGGCGCGGGCTGGAACGGCGCGCGCGCCTTCACCGCCACCTCGGGGCCGGGCATTTCCTTGATGCAGGAATTCCTCGGCCTGTCCTACTTCGCGGAAATCCCCTCGGTGGTGATCGACGTGCAGCGCGGCGGGCCGTCCACCGGGATGCCGACCAAGACCCAGCAATCGGACCTGCTGCTCTGCGCCTATGCCAGCCACGGCGACACCCGCCACGTGCTGCTGTTCCCCGAAGACCCGCACGAATGCTTCACCATGACCGCGCAGGCCTTCGATCTGGCGGAACGCTTGCAGACCCCGGTCTTCGTGATGACCGACCTCGACATCGGCATGAACGAGCGCCTCTCGGCCCCCTTCGCCTGGGACGATGCGCGCAGCTATGATCGCGGCAAGGTGCTGAGTGCCGCCGATCTCGATGCCGGCAAGCTGTTTGGCCGCTACGAGGACGTGGACGGCGATGGCATCCCCTGGCGCACCCTGCCGGGTGGGCATCCGTCCAAGGGTGCCTTCTTCACCCGGGGCACCAGCCGCAACGCCAAGGCGACCTATTCCGAGGACGGGCGCGACTATGTCTACAACATGGAGCGTCTGCGCCAGAAGTTCGAGACCGCCAAGAGCCTGGTCCCCGCGCCGGAAGTGACCCCGGCCGGTCAGCCGACCCGCCTTGGGGTGATTTCCTACGGCTCGACCAGCCCGGCCATGCGCGAGGCGCTGGACCTGCTGGGGGCCGAAGGGTTGCATCTCGATGCGCTCAGGGTTCGGGGCTTCCCGTTCAATGCCGAGGTCGAGGCATTCGTCGATGCCCACGATTTCGTCTTCGTGGTCGAACAGAACGAAAGCGCCCAGCTTCGCACCCTGCTGGTCAACGAATGCGAGTTCGATCCGAAGAAGCTGGTGAAGGTGCTCCACTATGATGGCTCGCCGATCACCGCGCGGTTCATTGCCGGGGCCATCGCCGAGGCCATGAACACCCCGCGCCTGCGCCCGCTCGCTCCGATCAAGGGCTAAGCCGATGACCTATATCACCAAGCCGCGCCTCCTTGCCGATGTCCAGCCGCGCAATGCCATCGGCTTCACCCGGCGCGATTATGAGGGCCGCGTTTCCACCCTGTGCGCGGGCTGCGGGCACGATTCGATCAGCGCCGCCATCGTCCAGGCGGCCTGGGAGCTGGATCTCGAACCCCATCGCCTGGCCAAGCTTTCGGGCATCGGCTGTTCGTCGAAGACGCCGGACTATTTCCTGGGGGCCAGCCACGGGTTCAATTCGGTCCACGGCCGGATGCCCTCGGTGGCCACCGGCGCGAACCTGGCCAACCGCGATCTCACCTATCTTGGCGTTTCGGGTGACGGCGATTCGGCCTCGATCGGCATCGGCCAGTTCGCCCATGCCATGCGCCGGGGGGTGAACCTCACCTACATCGTCGAGAACAACGGGGTCTATGGCCTTACCAAGGGCCAGTTCTCGGCCACGGCCGACAAGGGCTCGAAAAGCAAGAAGGGCGTGCTCAACCCCGACAGCCCGATCGACATGGTCGCCCTCGCGCTGCAACTGGGCGCCAGCTATGTCGGGCGCAGCTTTTCGGGTGACAAGGATCAGCTGGTGCCGCTGATCAAGGGCGCGCTGCGCCACAAGGGGCCGGCCTTCATCGACGTGCTGTCGCCTTGCGTGACCTTCAACAACCACGCCGGCTCCACCAAGTCGTATGACTATGTGCGCGAGCACAACGAGGCGGTGAACCGGCTGGAGGTGATCCTGCCGCGCGATGCGATCGAGGCCAGCTATGAGCCGGGCAGCTTGCGCCGCGTGGTCCAGCACGATGGCTCGATGCTGCTCCTTCGCAAGCTGGGCGACGACTATGATCCGACCGACCGGATCGGCGCGATGAACCACCTGCACGAACGCGCCGCGCTGGGCGAGATCGTCACCGGCCTGCTTTACGTGGACGAAGGCGCCGAGGATCTCCACCGCCACCTCAACACGGTTGAAACCCCGCTCAACCAGTTGGGCGAGGCCGAGCTGTGTCCCGGCTCGCAGGCGCTGGACGCGCTCAACGCCTCGCTGCGCTGAGCGCCGGCGCGGTTATCCGCGCATCGCGGTTGCCAGCGGCTGCGAGGTGACCGGATAGCCCCGGCCTTCAGGGATGGTGAGATGGCGCTCGCCGTCGCGTTCCTCGATCCATGGCGAGATCGTCGTCACCGGGTGGGCGGCGGCGTGGTCGGCGGCCTCGGAAAATTCGGCGAACAGGGCGAGCCGTTCGAGATTGCGCCGGGTGGGGAAGATCACCTGCGGTCCGCCCCGGTCGGCGCTGGCCAGGGTATCGGCCGCGCTCGACCAGAACAGGCGGCTGTTCTCGGTTCCGTCCACCGCCAGGTCCACCGCGCCAGTGCCAAGGTCGGTCAGGTAGAAGCGGGTATCGAAGGCGCGTTCGCGGTTGGGGCACCAGCGGGCGAAGGGCACCAGTCGGTCCAGCGCGAGCGCCCAGCCGAACCGCTCCAGCACCGTGCCAAGTTTGCCGCTGTCCAGCAGCACGGCGCGGGCCTCGGCCGCGGCGCGGGCGGTGACGGCCTGGTTTACACCCACCAGCAGCCCGGTTTCCTCCAGCGTTTCACGGATGGCGGCGATGCGGTTGGCCGTCTCCTCCGCCGGCAGCGGCGCGCCGGCGGGCGCGAGGCGGGCGGCAAGGGCGTGGTCGGCCGGATCGACCCGTCCGCCCGGAAACACCGTGGCGCGGGCGGCAAAGCGCATATGCGCCGCGCGTTCGATCATCAGCAGTTCGGGCGGGCCACCGGCGGGCGCGCGGCGGAACACCACCAGCGTGGCGGCCGGGGTGGGCGGCGTTGCGGCGCCTTCGGGCGGGGGCTGGTCGGTCGTCATGGGCTGTTCCGGATTGTGCGGGAGGTGGGCGGGCAAGTCCATCGGGGATCTGGCCGGAACCGGGCCGGTGCCGTGGCGGGGGAATTGTCGGCTTGGTTTACACATGGGCCGGGGCGGGTAACCAGGCTTTCTGACGAGAATGGCTGTTTTCCGCGCATTTTCAAGTTTGGCACGGCTCGTGCTATACCCTGGATACCCCAAGCAGTCTCGAATAGAGGCGGGTCCGCATCCTGGTCTCCGCGGCCCGCCTCCCCGAGAAAACGATATCTCCTGAGCGTACCCGGTCCCACCCGGCTCGCTAAAAAGGCCCGCGAACCCCCAGGGGTTCGCGGGCCTTTCTGATTCGTCCGGCCGGACTGGCCCGGAAAGGCCGGCTCAGGCGGCGGGCTTGACCGCGGCCTCGGCCATCAGCTGGGCCAGCTCGCCGGCCTCGAACATTTCCATCATGATGTCGCTGCCGCCGACGAATTCGCCCTTCACGTAGAGCTGGGGAATGGTCGGCCAATCGGAGAAGGTCTTGATCCCCTGGCGGATCTCCATGTCCTGCAACACGTCGACGCTGGCATAGTCGACGCCGAGATGATCGAGGATGGCGATCGCGCGGCTGGAAAAGCCGCACTGCGGGAACAGCGGCGTGCCCTTCATGAACAGCACGACGTCATTGCCGTTCACGATTTCGGCGATGCGGGCGTCGGTGGGGTTGTTGGCGGTGTCGGACATGGGTTTCGGCAACCTCGATTGGAATGGGGCTTGGCGCTCAATTGGGAAGTGCGGTGGTCAGTTGCAAGGCGTGGAGTTCGCCGCCCATGCGCCCGCCCAGCGCCTTGTAGACCAACTGGTGCTGGGCCACGCGGTTCTTGCCGGCAAAGGCCGCCGAAACAACGTGGGCGGCATAGTGATCCCCGTCGCCGGCAAGGTCGGTGATGGTCACCTCCGCGTCGGGCAGGGCCGCCTTGATCAGCGCGGCGATATCGTCGGCGGCCATGCCCATCGCAGGATCCTCAGGCTTCGCCGAGCAGGGCGCGGCGGGCTTCGACCAGCTTGGCCTCCAGCGCGGCGCGCACTTCGCCATCGCTCGATTCCACCCCGGCGCCGATCAGGTCGCCCAGCACCTTGCGGATCACGTCCTCGTCGCCGGCTTCCTCGAAATCGGCCTGGACGACCGACTTGGCATAGGCCTCGGTCTCGGCGGCGGACAGGCCCATGCGCTCGGCCGCCCATTCGCCCAGCAGGCGGTTGCGGCGGGCGACCACGCGGAAATGGGTGTCCTCGTCACGGGCAAACTTGGCCTCTTCGGCGCGTTCGCGGTCATTGAAATTGGTCATGGTCTCGATCCCTGTTGTGGACGGCGCCTGAAGCTGGCCAGGGCCGGTCCAATTGGCATTGATGAAAGTCAGGCAATGAAATTCAGGCATTCTGATCAGGCGGGGACCCCGGTGGCGAGGAACGGGCGCTCGGCCCGGGCCTGGGCCTCGTAGGCGCCGATGGCATCCTGGCGAGCAAGGGTCAGCCCCACTTCGTCAAGCCCGCCCAGCAGGCAGTGCTTGCGGAAGGGGTCGATCTCGAAGGTGAAACGGTCCTGGAAGGGCGTGGTCACGGTCTGGTGTTCGAGGTCGATCGAAATCGTGTGCTCGCGCGCCACTTCCATCAGCCGGTCGATCGCCTCCTGCGGGAGGACCACGGTGAGGATGCCGTTCTTGAAGGCATTGCCCGAAAAGATGTCGGAGAAGGACGGCGCGATCACCGCCTTCACGCCCATGTCGAGCAAGGCCCAGGCGGCGTGTTCGCGGCTGGAGCCGCAGCCGAAATTGTCCCCCGCCACCAGGATCGGCGCGCCGGCGTATTCCGGGCTGTCGAACAGGTTGCCGGGCTCCTTGCGGAGCGCCTCGAAGGCGCCGCGCCCCAGGCCTTCGCGGCTGATGGTCTTGAGCCAGTGGGCCGGGATGATGATGTCGGTATCGACGTTCTTGAGGCCGAACGGATAGGCCTTGCCCTCGATCTCGCGGACGGGTTCCATCAGTCGGTCTCCGGAGCGTCTTCGGGGCGGGCGGGGGCGGCCTTCGCCTTGTCGGCGTCCTTGCGTCGCGAACGGTAGAGCAGGGCGGCGGCCAGCGCGGCCGAGCCGATCGCGGCGCCGGCGATGGCGGCCTTGCCGGTCCACGCGCCGGAACGGTTTGGCTTGTCGGATTCCTTGGTCATGGTTTCCCTATGTGACGCCCGGCCGCGCGGTTCAAGCCGGCTGCGGCGGAATTTCGCCTTGCGGGGGCGTTGCATTGGCCCTGGCCGGTGCTTGCGCGGGCGTTCCGCAGGCCATGCAGAAGCGGAAGAAGGCCATCTTGCGCGAATGGCACGATGGGCAATGGTCGAACAGGGTCATCCCGCAATGGACGCAGAAGTTGGTTTCGGCCCCTTCCATCGTGGCGATCGGCCGGTCGCAGCCGGGGCACTGGCGCGCGGCCATCTTGCGGAAGGCCTCGTCGTGGCTGACCCTGGCCCGCCGCTCGGCCTCGGCCTGGGCCTCCGATTTCTGCCGGCTTTCCAGGTAGCGCCGCATATTCTTGATCAGGAACACCCCGGCCGCGAAAGTGAGGAGGATGCCCACGCCATAGCGGACATAGCCGCCGTAGCTGGGCAGATAGGGCACCAGTTCGACGAAGAACACGAAGACCGCGGCCAGCACGAAGCCGCGCCCCAGCGGCCAGTAATCGCTCTTGCGCTTCCTCGCCACCAGCCAGGTGCCGACCGCCAGCATCGGCAGGGTGACGGCGAGGCGCAGGAGGAAGACCCTGAGTTCCTGCCAGAACCGCGCCCGCTCGCGCGCCGGCTCGGCGGCCTGGGCGGCGCGGGCCTGGGCGCCCTGCAGTTCGGAGCGCTGCTGTTCGAGCGGCAGGCGCTCGTTGTCGAAGGCATTGACCTGGCCTTGCAGGGTGCGCTCGCCGGCCTTGAGCGCTTCGAGCTGGCGGGTGCGGGCGACGACTTCGGGATCCTGCGCCGGATTGGTCGTGGCGGTGCGGGTGGCGATCCAGGCCTGGAAGGTTTCGGTCCCGGTTTGCGAGGCCTTGCGCGCCTGATCAAGCTGGAGCTGGACGATGGCGCGCCTGTCGTCGATCTGGCCGATGCGCTCGGACACTTGCGCGATTTCGCGGCCAAGGCGCTGTTCGGCGGCGCTTGGCGCGGTCACGCCATATTCGCCCGCGCCGACCTGCGGCAAGTCGCCGATGACGAGGTTGCCAAGCCCGATGATGAACCCGGCGAAGACCACCGAGACCAGCCAGAGCACGATGGCATAGGCCTTTTCCGGTGCGCGTGCGGCCTTGAGCATGACCTTAGTCCCTCCCGTTGCGGAGGGCAGGCTAGCCCAGGTGGGCGGCGAGTTCCAGCCAGCGCGCCTGTTTTGCCGCCAGCGGCATGGCGGCATGGGCCGGGCTGGACGAGGGCAGGTCGATCAGGGCGAGGGACGATCCCGCCAGCGCCCTGCGGCCGATCGCGGCGGCGCGGGCACCGTTGAAGCCCACGGCGCGCAGGGCGGGGAGGGTTTGGGCCAATTGCCGCAAGGGCGCGGCCTCGGCCTCACGGATCGCCGCATCGAGGCTGCCCGTGCGCCGGGCCGAGGCGATCGCGTCCCACAGGCCAAGGCCGGCGGCGAGGAGCGCGGCGAGGCGGGCCTCATAGGCAAGGTCTGGCAGGTCGGCCCGCCCGATCACCGCGCCGGCGAGGTGCCAGAAGCGGTTTCGCGGGTGGGCATAGTAGCGCCCCGCTGCAAGGCTGGCCTCGCCCGGCAGGGAGCCGAGGATCAGAACCCGCGTATTCGGCGCGACGACCGGCGCGAAGGCCTGCTTGCGGCGTGTCTCGACTTCGCTCGACACGAACGAACGTGGGGTTTCGTTCGACATGAACGGAGGTGGCCTGCCGAAGCCGGCGGTCAGGCCAGCTCGCGCACGTCGGTGAGCTTGCCGGTGACCGCGGCGGCGGCCGCCATCGCCGGGGAGACGAGGTGGGTGCGCGCGCCCGGGCCTTGCCGGCCGACGAAGTTGCGGTTGGAGGTGGAGGCGCACCGTTCGCCGGCGGGCACCTTGTCGGGGTTCATGCCGAGGCACGCCGAACAGCCCGGCTCGCGCCATTCTAGACCGGCCGCGATGAACACCTTGTCCAGCCCCTCGGCCTCGGCCTGGGCCTTCACCAGGCCGGAACCGGGGACGACGATCGCCCATTTGACGCTGGCGGCCTTGTGCCGGCCCCTGAGCACGGCGGCGGCGGCGCGCAGGTCTTCGATGCGGCTGTTGGTGCAACTGCCGATGAAGACGTTCTGGATTTCGACGTCGGTCATCTTCGTGCCCGGCGTGAGGCCCATGTAATCGAGGGACCCTTGCGCGGCGCGCTGCTTGGAGGGATCGGCGAAGCTTTCGGGCGCGGGAACCACGCCATCGATCGGCACGACGTCTTCCGGGCTGGTGCCCCAGGTGACGGTGGGCTTCACGTCGGCCGCCTGGATCACGACCGACTTGTCGAACCGGGCGCCGGGATCGGTGGGGAGGCTGCGCCACCAGGCCACGGCCTTGTCCCAGGCTTCCCCGGTGGGGGCCATGGGACGGCCCTTGAGCCAGGCGAAGGTCTTCTCGTCGGGCGCGACGAGGCCGGCGCGGGCGCCGCCTTCGATGCTCATGTTGCAGACCGTGAGGCGGCCCTCGATCGACATGGCCTCGAACACGGGGCCGCGGAATTCGATCACGTGGCCGGTGCCGCCGGCCGTGCCGATCACGCCGATGATGTGGAGGACCAGGTCCTTGGGGGTGACGCCGGGGCCGAGATCGCCCTCGACGCGCACTTCCATGGTCTTGGAGCGGGTGAGCAGCAGGGTCTGCGTGGCGAGCACGTGCTCCACCTCGCTGGTGCCGATGCCGAAGGCGAGCGCGCCGAGGCCGCCGTGGCACGAGGTGTGGCTATCGCCGCACACGATCGTGGCGCCGGGCAGCGAGAAGCCCTGTTCCGGGCCGACGACATGGACGATGCCCTGTTCGCGGTCGGTCGCGCCGATGTAGCGGATGCCGAATTCGGGGGCGTTGTGTTCCAGCGCGGCAAGCTGCTGGGCGCTTTCCACGTCGGCGATCGGCAGGCGTTGGCCCGCCGCATCGAGCCGCGCGGTGGTCGGCAGGTTGTGATCGGGCACGGCGAGGGTGAGATCGGGGCGGCGCACCTTGCGCCCGGCGGTCCGCAGTCCTTCGAAGGCCTGGGGGCTGGTCACCTCGTGGACGAGGTGGCGATCGATGTAGATCAGGCTGGTGCCGTCGGGCTGGGATTCCACGACGTGGGCGTCCCAGATCTTTTCGTAGAGCGTGCGCGGAGTGCTGGTCATGATGGGCCGGACCTAGGGAGCCGGGGGGCGAAAAACAAGCCAAAAGGGCGCTCCCGCGGGAGCGCCCTTCGTGTGCCGGCCGGCGAGCGGCGGGTGATTACCAGCGGCGACCGTCCGGACGGCCATTGCGGTCGGTGCGCTCGAAGTGGAGGCGGTCCCTGGCCCGGTCAATCCGGGTCTGGAGGATCCGGAATTCGCGGTCGTTGAGGCCATCGCGGTTGAACGCCCGGAACTGTTCGCGGATGTCGCGGACTTCGCGGCGCAGGCCCCAGGCTTCGCGCTCGGAGATGCGGTCGCGGTTGTCGGAGCGGTTGACCCGCTGTTCGAGCTGGACGATCTGGGCGCGGATGGCCTCGGCGCGGGCCGGTGTCTGGTGACGGCCCCAGTCGCGCCCCGGGTCGCGCCCGTGGTCGTACCCGCCGTAGGGCTGGGCCGATGCCACCCCGGCCGAGCCGAGCGCGGCGATGGCGGCGAGGGCCGGAACCACGATCCTGGTGAACTTGTGCATGACCTGTACTCCTCTGGTTCATTCTGCCGGACATGGCCTTGCCGGTGTCCGCAGGTTCAGGTTTTACCCCTCCGAGATGAACGGCGGTGAAACGCCGGCCTGGCCTTCGTGTCGTAAAATGTCGCGCGCCGTCGCGCTTTGGGATAGGGCGGCGGCATGAGCACCGGCGCTGCCATCCTGATCGTCGCCGCCACTTTCCTTGCGATGGAGGGGGTGGCCTGGTCGAGCCACAAGTACGTGATGCACGGCTTCGGCTGGTGCTGGCACCGCGACCACCACGAGCCCCACGACAAGGTGCTGGAGACGAACGACCGCTATGCGCTGGTCGGCGCGGCGATGAGCATTGCGGCCTTTGCCCTGGGCAGTCCGCTGGTGATGGGGGCGAAGGCCTGGGCGCCGGGCACGGAAATCGGGCTTGGCATTCTGCTTTACGGGATCGTCTATTCGCTGATCCACGACGGGCTGGTGCACCAGCGCTATTTCCACTGGGTGCCGCGCAAGGGCTATGCCCGGCGGCTGGTCCAGGCGCACCGGCTGCATCACGCCACCATCGGCAAGGAGGGCGGGGTCAGCTTCGGTTTCGTCTTCGCGCGCGATCCGGCGGTGCTCAAGCAGGAGCTGAAGGCGCAGCGCGAACGGGGAATTGCGGTGCTGCGCGAGGCGGTCGGCGATTGAGGCCTATTCCGGCCGCGTCCAGATCCACGCGCCGCTCGCACCGCAAGCCAGCACCGGCGCAAGCACCCAGGGCCAGCCGGCCAGGGCGGCGGAGAGGGCGATCGTGGCGCCCATCGCGGTGAGCGCGGCGAGCTTGGCCTTGCGCGAGATCGCGCGGCGCTCCCGCCACTGGCGCAGCGGCGGGCCATAGCGCGGGTGATCGAGCAGACGCCGTTCCCACGCCGGGTTGGACCGGGCGAAGCAGACCGTGGCGAGGAGGAAGAACGGCACGGTGGGCAGCAGCGGCAGGGCCACGCCCAGAATGCCGAGACCAACCGCCAGCAGCCCGCCGCCGAGCCAGAACGGGCGGGCGAGGCGCTTCACGCCGCTCCCGAACCGCCGCTGGCGATACGCGCCGCCGTTTCGCGGATCAGGGCGATCATGTTGGGCACGCCCTGGGTGCGATTCGAGGAGAGCTGGTTTTTCAGGTCGAACGGGGCGAGGGCCTCGGCGATGTCGGTGGCGGCGACTTCTGCGGCCGGGCGATCCTGCACCGCGGAAAGGACGAGCGCGACGATGCCCTTGGTGATCGCGGCATTGCTGTCGGCCAGGAAATGGAGGCGGCCGTCCTCGGTTTGCGTGGGGTAGACCCAGACCGAGGCCGAGCAGCCGCGCACCTTGGTGGCGTCGGTTTTCAGGGCATCGGGCATGGGATCGAGCTCGCGGCCAAGCTCGATCAGCAGGCGATAGCGTTCATCGCCATCGAGGAATTCATATTCTTCGCGGATATCGTCGATCGGGCGCATGGCGGCGCGTTTAGGGGCGGGCGCGGCGGGGGGCAAGATACAGCGTGGCACTGGTTAACCGGCTGGAAACCGGGGCGGCCGTACCTGGGCCTATCTACTTTGGGGGAGGCAGCAATGTTCAGGGCGGCGCAGTTTCTGGTTCGGCACAAGATCGGCGTGGTGGCCGTGGTGGCGATCGGCGTGGTGGTGTTCGGGCGCGGGGGCGACGAGCGCAAGGCGGTGAACCCGTGGGGCACCGATGCGGCCCAGCAAGCAGCCAGCGATGCCCAGGTCAGCCTCGCCGACAAGGCGATCGGCGTGGCGGCGGGGGCGGCCAGGGACTATGCCGGGGTCGACGTGGGCAAGTTCCTGCCGGGCAGCCTCAAGAAGGACACGGTCGATAACTGGCAGAGCGCCGGGGATGCGGCCCGGCGCGCCAACGGCAACTGAGGGCTTGCTTTCGGCGCGACAAGCGCCTATTTGCCCATCCATCCCGACATTGTGATGCAACGTCAGGGCTGGCGCCGAAAGGGGCCGGCGCGAAACTTCGTTGCATCGCTGGCGGTCGGGCTTGGTTGGAGCAGGCATTGGCGGATATCGCGCGCATTACCGAAGTGATCGAGCCGGAGGTGAAGGCCCTGGGCTTCGATCTCGTGCGCGTGATCATGTTCCGCGGCGGCGAGATCGGCTCGATCAGCGGGGATGAGGAACTCACCCTGCAGATCATGGCCGAGCGGCCCGAGACCGGGCAGCTGGTGCTGGATGATTGCGCCGCGCTGTCGCGCCGCATTTCCGACCGGATCGATTCGCTGGAGGAAGCGGGCGAGATCCTGATCGCCGATGCCTACCGGCTGGAGGTGTCCTCGCCGGGGATCGACCGTCCGCTGACCCGCCTTCGGGATTTCGCCGAGTGGACCGGGCACGAGGCCAAGGTGACGCTGACCGCGCCGGTGGACGGCAACCGCAAGAGCCTCCAGGGCGAGATCGCCGGCGTGGACGGCGAGACGGTGCAGCTGGATGAGCGCAAGTCGGGCCGGGTTTCGTTTCCCTTTGGCGATATTCAATCGGCCAAGCTGGTCCTGACCGACCGGCTGATCGCCGCCGCCAGGCCGATCGACGCTTCCGGCGCCGACGAGACCGAGATCGAGATAGACATCGAAGCCGGGGGCGAGCCCCTCGCAGAGCAGGAAGACTGATTATGGCCAGTGCGATTTCCGCAAACCGCGCCGAGCTCCTGGCGATCGCCAATGCGGTCGCCACGGAAAAGATGATCGACAAGGCGATCGTCATCGAGGCGATGGAAGAGGCGATCCAGAAGTCGGCGCGCAACCGTTATGGCGCCGAGAACGACATTCGCGCCAAGCTCGATCCGCGCACCGGCGACCTGCGCCTGTGGCGCGTGGTCGAAGTGGTGGAAGTGGTCGAGGACTACTTCAAGCAGGTTGACCTCAAGGCCGCCGAAAAGCTCCAGCCGGGCGCCAAGCTGGGCGACTTCATCGTCGATCCGCTGCCGCCGGTGGACCTGGGCCGCATCGATGCCCAGTCGGCCAAGCAGGTGATCTTCCAGAAGGTCCGCGATGCCGAGCGCGAGCGCCAGTATGGCGAGTTCAAGGACCGCGCCGGCGAAGTGATCACCGGCGTGATCAAGTCGGTCGAGTTCGGCCACGTGATCGTCAACCTCGGCCGGGCCGAGGGCGTGATCCGCCGCGACCAGCAGATCCCGCGCGAGGCTGCCCGCGTGGGCGAGCGCGTGCGCGCGCTGATCCTCAAGGTGGAGCGCCAGAACCGCGGCCCGCAGATCTTCCTCAGCCGCGCGCACCCGGAATTCATGAAGAAGCTGTTCGCCCAGGAAGTACCCGAGATCTACGACGGCATCATCGAGATCAAGGCCGCCGCCCGCGATCCGGGCAGCCGCGCCAAGATCGGCGTGATCAGCCGCGATTCCAGCATCGACCCGGTCGGCGCCTGCGTCGGCATGAAGGGCAGCCGCGTCCAGGCGGTGGTCCAGGAGCTGCAGGGCGAGAAGATCGACATCATCCCGTGGAGCGAGGACACCGCGACCTTCGTGGTCAACGCGCTCCAGCCGGCGACCGTTTCGCGTGTGGTGATCGACGAGGAAGAGAGCCGGATCGAGGTGGTCGTCCCCGATGACCAGCTTTCGCTCGCCATTGGCCGCCGCGGCCAGAACGTGCGCCTCGCCAGCCAGCTCACCGGCTCGCAGATCGACATCATGACCGATGCCGAGGCGAGCGAGAAGCGCCAGAAGGAATTCGCCGAACGCTCCAAGATGTTCGAGGAAGAGCTCGACGTCGACGAGACCCTGTCGCAGCTGCTGGTGGCCGAAGGCTTCAGCGAGCTGGAGGAAGTGGCCTATATCGAACTGGCGGAACTGGCCGGGATCGAGGGCTTCGACGAGGAACTGGCCGAGGAACTCCAGAGCCGCGCCTCCGAGGCGCTCGAGCGCCGCGAGGAAGCCGCGCGCGAGCTGCGCCGGTCGCTGGGCGTGGACGATGCCCTGGCCGAGATCCCCCATCTCACCGAGGCCATGCTGGTCGTGCTCGGCAAGGCGGGCATCAAGACCCTCGACGACCTGGCCGACCTGGCCACCGACGAGCTCATCGCCAAGAAGCGTACCGAGCAGCGCCGCCGTGATGGCGCCCGCCGCGAGCGCACCGACGACAAGGGCGGCGTGCTGGGCGAATATGGCCTGAGCGAAGAGCAGGGCAACGAGATCATCATGGCCGCGCGCGCCCATTGGTTCGAGGACGAAGACCAGTCCCAAGCCGAGGAGGCCGCCAATGCGGAATCCTCGCAATGAGCGCGTAAGCTCCGACAGTGCTGACGCCGGACCGGAAAGGAAATGCATCCTTTCCGGTGAGGTGGCTCCGCGCGATGCGCTGATCCGGCTGGCGATCTCGCCGGACGGTCTGGTGCTGCCCGATGTTCTGGCGCGGGCGCCGGGGCGTGGCGCGTGGATCGGCGTTTCGCGCGCCACCCTTGAAAAAGCGCTGGCCAAGGGCAACCTCAAGGGAGCGCTGGCGCGGGCCTTCAAGGGGGTCGCGCTGGCCATCCCGGACGATCTGGCCGACCGGATTGAGGCGGCGCTGATGCGCGCCTTCACCGACCGGCTGGGGCTGGAGATGCGCGCCGGCAAGCTGCTGGTCGGTTCCGACCGCATCGCCGAGAACGCGCGGGCTGGCAACGTGGCCTGGCTGGCCCATGCCGCCGATGCCGGCGAGGACGGCAACCGCAAGCTCGACCAGGCCTGGCGGGTCGGGCGCGAGGAGGAAGGTTCCGGTCTTCACGGCCTGCGCTTGCCACTGGACCGGGCGGCTTTGTCTGTGGCATTGGGCCGCGACAACGTCGTCCACCTGGCGCTGACCGATTCCGCGGCTGCCGAAAGGCTTGCCGCCGTGTTGCAGCGGCTGGCGCTCTTCATGGGCCAGTCCCGGGATGCAGCCGGCCAGGATGCAGCCGGCCAGAATGAAACCGGGACGGCCGGACAAGATGACCTGAGCGAGCGGGCGGTTTCAGCTTCGGCTGAAGCCCTTGCGCCCGCAGCGACGACGCATTGATTTTGAAGGACTGTTTGAACCGATGAGCGAGACCGACAACAAACCGACGCTGGGCCGCAAGCCGCTGGGGCTGAAGCGCTCGGTGGAAGCGGGCGAGGTCAAGCAGACCTTCAGCCACGGCCGCACCAACAAGGTGGTGGTCGAGGTGAAGCGGCGCAAGCTGATCGGCAAGCCGGGCGAGGCCGCGCCGGCCCCCGAGGCCGTGCCCGCCGCCCAGGTCCAATCTGCGCCGCCGCCGGTTGCCGCGCCCATCCAGCCCGCGCCGCCGCCGCCGCCACCTTCGGCCAACCGCGAGACCCGCCAGGAAATGCAGGCCCGCCTGCTGCGCGAGGCGGAGGAACAGCGCCTGCGGATGGCCGAGGACTCGCGCCGCCGCGAGGAAGAGGAGCGCCTGCGCGCGCTTGAGGAGGAGCGTCGCCGCGCCGAGGACAATCGCAAGGCCGCCCAGGCCCCCGCGGCTGAACAGCCTGAGGCCGCTCCGGCCGTGCCGGCTCCGGCCACCGAGCCTGTGATCGAGGCGCCTGCCGCCACCACCGCCGCCGCCGCGCCCGCGCCGGAAGCTGCCGCCGAGCCGGCTGCCGCTGCCGCTGCGCCCAGCGCGCCGGCCCAGCCCGCGCCGCCGCCGCGCCGGTTTACCCCCGTGGCCTCGGCGCCCGCGCCCAAGCGCCCCGAGCCGGCCGCCAAGAAGCCCGGTGCCCCGGCCCGCGACCGCAAGGGCGCCGACGAGCGCCGTGGCGGCAAGCTGACCGTGACCCGCGCGCTCAACGAGGACGAGGGTGCCCGCGCCCGCAGCCTCGCCGCCCTGAAGCGCGCCCGCGAGAAGGAGCGCCGCGCGCACTTCGGCGGCCAGCACCAGCAGCGCGAGAAGCAGGTGCGCGATGTCATCGTGCCCGAGGCGATCACGGTGCAGGAACTGGCCAACCGCATGGCCGAAAAGGCCGCGGACCTGGTCAAGTCGCTGTTCAAGATGGGCATGATGGTCACCATCAACCAGACGATCGACCAGGATACGGCCGAGCTGCTGGTCGAGGAATTCGGCCACAACATCCAGCGCGTGAGCGAGAGCGATGTCGACATCGACGCCGCCGCCGACGTGGATGCGCCCGAGACGCTGAAGCCGCGTCCGCCGGTGGTCACGATCATGGGCCATGTCGATCACGGCAAGACCAGCCTGCTCGATGCCCTGCGCGGCACCGACGTGGTGCGCGGCGAGGCCGGCGGCATCACCCAGCACATCGGCGCCTACCAGATCAAGACCAAGGGCGGCGACCTGATCACCTTCCTGGACACCCCGGGCCACGAGGCCTTCACCGAGATGCGGATGCGCGGGGCGAACGTCACCGACATCGTGATCCTGGTGGTGGCCGCCGACGACGGGATCATGCCGCAGACGATCGAGGCCATCAATCACACCAAGGCCGCCGGCGTTCCGATGATCGTGGCGATCACCAAGGCCGACAAGCACGAGGCCAACCCGCAGAAGATCCGCGAGCGCCTGCTCGAGCACGAAGTCATCGTCGAGGAGATGAGCGGCGACGTGCAGGACGTGGAGGTTTCGGCCAAGACCGGCGCCGGGCTGGACAAGCTGATCGAGAAGATCCTGCTTCAGGCCGAACTGCTCGAACTGACCGCCAACCCCGACCGCGCCGCCGAGGCGACCGTGATCGAGGCCAAGCTCGACAAGGGCAAGGGGCCGCTGGCGACCGTGCTGGTCAACCGCGGCACGCTGAAGGTGGGCGACATCCTGGTGGTGGGCACCCATTCGGGCCGCGTGCGCGCCATGCTTGACGACAAGGGCCGCCAGATCAAGGAAGCGCCGCCGGCCCTGCCGGTGGAAGTGCTGGGCCTTGGCGGCGTGCCGATGGCCGGCGACACCCTGACCGTGGTCGAGAGCGAGGCCCGCGCCCGCGAGGTTGCCGCCTATCGCCAGGAACAGGCGACCGCGCGCCGCACGACCCATGCCCCGGCCAGCCTCGAGAATATGTTCTCGGCGCTCGCCGCCAAGCAGGCGGTGCTGGAATACCCGGTGGTTATCAAGGCCGACGTCCAGGGTTCGACCGAGGCGATCGTCAATGCGCTGAACAAGCTCTCGAACGACGAGATCAAGGTGCGCGTCCTGACTTCGGGCGTGGGCGCGATCACCGAGAGCGACGTGGCCCTGGCTTCGGCCTCGGGCGCGCCGATCGTGGGCTTCAACGTGCGGCCCAACGCCAAGGCGCGCGAGCTGATCGAGCGCACGAAGGTGCCGATGAAGTACTTCGACGTGATCTATCACCTGACCGACGAAGTGGCCAAGGAAATGGCCGGCATCTGGGGGCCGGAACGGCTCGAACACGTGGTCGGCCGCGCCGAGGTCAAGGAAGTGTTCCCGGCGGGCAAGAAGGACAAGGCGGCCGGCCTGCTGGTGCTCGAAGGCTACATCAAGAAGGGCATCAACGCCCGCCTTACCCGCAACGACGTCATCGTTTCCAAGACGGTCATCGCCTCGCTGCGGCGCTTCAAGGACGACGTGCCGGAAGTGCGCGCAGGGCTGGAATGCGGCGTGGTCCTCCAGGACACCAACGACATCAAGCCGGGCGATATGCTCGAAGTCTTCGAGGTCGAGATGCGCGAGCGGACCATCGGCTGAACGGCGCCAATGGGCCATGAGCCAGGCCGGGGACCACGACGCATTGTGGGCCTTGGCCTGGCGCCCGTCCGGTCGGCGATTGCCGCCGTGCCGCATTTCCCCTGGCTGATCGGGCGAACCTGATGACCCGCTACGTTGCCTTCCTCGGTTCGATCAACGTCGGCGGCCAGCGGCTGACCATGGCCGAACTGCGCGCCGCGCTGGAGGCCGAGGGGTTCGCCGGGCTGGAGACGGTGGTGGCCAGCGGCAACGTGCTGTTCGACCACGACGAGCGGCCGACGCGCGGGCTGGAGGAGAAGCTGGAGCATCTGCTGCGGCATCGCTTCGGGATGCGCTCGATCGCGGCGGTCCGCAGCCGCGACGAGGTGGCCGCAGCCATTGCCGACAATCCCTTCGCGGCCAGCGGCGAGGCTAACCTGGTCCACACCATGTTCCTCGAAAGCGATGCCGATCCGGCGCAGTTCCGGGTTCTGCTGGCCGATCACGAGGGGCGCGGGCCGGAGCGGCTCGCCCTGGGTGACCGCGCGCTCTATATCGACTATGCCGGAGGGGTGGGGTCCAGCCGGCTGACCGCTCCCTTCCTCGAGCGGCGGCTGGGCCGGCGCGGCACGGCGCGCAATATGCGTTCGCTCGCCCGCATCCTGCACAAGTTCGACGAAACCAAGATGGACGAAGACCAAAACTGATGGCCCGCCAATCCGCCACGCCCGAAAACCGATCGGTCCGCCTGCTCAAGGTGGGCGAGCAGGTGCGCCATGTCATCTCCGAGCTGCTGATGCGCCAGATGGTGCACGACGACGTGCTGAGCGCCCATACCATCTCGGTCACCGAGGTGCGGATGAGCCCGGACCTGCGCCATGCCACGGTCTTCGTGAAGCCACTGCTGGGTTCGGACGAGGAGATCGTGCTCAAGGCGCTGCGGACCCACACGGCCTATTTCCAGAAGGAAGTGGCCGGCAAGCTGAAGCTGAAATATGCCGCCAAGGTCAAGTTCCTGCCGGACGAGAGCTTTGACGAAGCCAGCCGGATCGACTCGTTGCTGAACGATCCGCGCGTGAAGCGCGACCTGGCCGAGGACGGCGAGGACGACTGAGCGCGGCCTGCGAGAAGGGGGGGAGGCCGATGGACTTCGTGTTCCTGCATGGCGGCGGGCAGGGCGGCTGGGTCTGGGAACAGACCGTGGCGGCCATGGCGCTCCAGGCGCCGGGCCGGCATCGCACCCTGGTGCTGGACGTGCCCGGTTGCGGGACCAGGCGCGGCCGCGACACCAGCGCCATCGCCTTTCCCGAGCTGGTTGACGAGCTGTTGGCGGACATCGCGCGCGCGGACCTGCGTGATGTGGTGGTGGTTGGTCATTCGATGGCCGGAGTGGTCCTGCCCGCGCTGATCGCGGCGCGGCCCGACCTGTTCGCCCGGGCGATCCATGTTTCCTGCGTGGCGCCCGCCCCGGGTTCGAGCGTGCTCGACGCGGCCATGGCGATCCACGCCAACCCCCGCGCGCCGCTCCACGGCATTT
The DNA here is from genome assembly GCF_042646485.1 of Novosphingobium bradum. Taxonomy (NCBI): domain Bacteria; kingdom Pseudomonadati; phylum Pseudomonadota; class Alphaproteobacteria; order Sphingomonadales; family Sphingomonadaceae; genus Novosphingobium; species Novosphingobium bradum. Next base: position 398,010 of record NZ_JBHRTQ010000007.1, read on the forward strand.
TCGGCAATCCCGAGGTGCCGATGCGCGAGCAGTTCTTCCGGGCCTTCTGCAACGACATGGGGCCGGTGCAGGCCGAGGCCTTCCTTGATCGCCTGTCCCAGGATCACTGGCCCGAATCCGCCAGCGTCTATGCCGACTGGGCCTATGATCACCTCGCCGCGCTGCCCTCCACCTACGTGCACTGTCTGGAGGACACGATCCTGCCGCCCTGGGAGCAGGAGGTCTTTGCCGCCCGGCTCCATTGCGAGCGGACGGTCCGGATCGCTGCCGGGCACCAGGTGATGGTCACCCGCCCGCAGGGGCTGGCCGAGCTGCTGATGCTCGAAGCCGAGCCGCCGGCCTGAGCCGCCCGATCCGATTACGCGCCCTATCCGCTAACGCGAAGGTTCCTGCCAATGAACGATACCCTGGTCCAGGCCGCGGCCCTGATCATGCCGCTGGTGCTGGCGATTGTCTTTCATGAAGTGGCCCATGGCCGGGTGGCGCGCCATTTCGGCGATCCGACGGCACTGGAGCGGGGCCGGCTCACGCTCAACCCGCTGCGCCATGTCGATCCGATCGGCACGATCGTGCTGCCCGGGATGCTGGCGCTGGCGCACCTGCCGGTGTTCGGCTGGGCCAGGCCGGTGCCCGTCGACGCGCGGCGGCTGGACAATCCCCGGCGCGACATGATGCTGGTGGCCGCAGCCGGGCCGGCAACGAACCTGGCGCTGGCGCTGGTGGGGGCGGTGCTGCTGGGCCTGCTGGCGCGGCCCTTTGCCGGGGCCGGCGTGGGCGAGGGCGAGGCCGGCGGGCTGGTCGGGTTCCTGGCTCTGAACCTCATCAATTTCGTGATGATCAATGTGTTCCTGGCGCTGTTCAACCTGCTGCCGATCCCGCCGTTCGATGGGTCGCACATTGTCGAGGGGCTGCTGCCGCTGCGGCTGGCGCGCGGCTATGCGAAAGTGCGGCGGCTGGGCTTTGCCCTGGTGCTTGTGGTGCTGATCGTCCTGCCGACGCTGGTCCGGGGGTTCGATCCGATCGGCTGGCTGGTCAGGCCGCCGGTCGAATGGCTGACCGGACACTATTTCGCGCTGGCCGATGCGATCGCGGGTGGTTCAGGCCAGTAAGAAAGTGTCGCGGCCGCTTGGCCATTCGGGCCGGCCGCCCCATCTGGGTGGAGAGAGGAGGCGTGCCATGCTTCGCAAGTTGATCATGCCGGCCCTTGCCGCCCTGGCCGTGGCCGCGACCCCGCTGGCGGCGGGCGCCGCCCCGCCGCCGCCACCGCGCGCCGAGATCCCCTTCGCCAACCACGGCGGGGTGGACGACTGGCGCGTGGTGAGCGACCGTGAGATCTGGTTCAGGGACAGCCACCGCCGCTGGTTCCGCGCGATCCTGTTCACCCCGGCCATCGACCTGCCCTATGTCGAGCGGATCGGCATCGATGCCCGCCCGATGGGCACGCTCGACAAGTTCGGCGGGATCGTGGTGCGCGGGCAGCATTACGATTTCCGGTCGTTCGAGGCGATGCCCGGTCCGCCGCCCCGGCGGATCGCGCGCCGGCACTGATCCCCCGCTGCCGGCGGCAGCCGAGACAACAAGGCCTGACAGGCGGCGCGCGAGGCGCTAGGGCGCGCCGATGACCGCGCCTGTTGCCCCGCCTGCTCCCAACGGATGGATCATCCTCGACAAGCCGCTTGGCCTTGGCTCCACCCAGGCCGTGGCGGCGGTGAAACGCAATCTGCGCGAGGCGGGCTTCGGCAAGAAGGTGAAGGTCGGCCACGGCGGCACGCTTGATCCGCTAGCGACCGGCGTCCTGCCGATCGCGCTGGGCGAGGCGACCAAGCTTGCTGGACGGATGCTGGACGCGAGCAAGGTCTATGCATTCACCGTGAGGTTCGGGAGCGAGACCGATACGCTCGACCTTGAGGGCAAGGTGATCGCCGAGAGTTCGGTGCGGCCGACCTTGGCGGAGGTGGAGGCGGTGCTGGCGCGGTTCACCGGGGCGATCGAGCAGGTGCCGCCGGCCTTTTCTGCGCTGATGGTCGATGGCGAGCGGGCCTATGACCTTGCGCGCAAGGGCGCGGTGGTGGAGCTCAAGGGCAGGTGCGTGACGGTGTTTGCGCTGGCCCCCTCCGTCAGCCCTGACGGGCTGCCACCTCCCCCAGGGGGGGAGGGTCTTGGGGAAGTCACCCTGGAAGTCCATGTCTCCAAGGGCACCTACATCCGCAGTCTTGCCCGCGACATTGCCCGGGCGCTCGGGACCGTGGGGCACGTGACCATGCTGCGCCGGCTGAAGGCCGGGCCGTTCGGGATCGACCAGGCGATTTCGCTGGACAAACTGAACGAAATCGGCAAGGGCGCGCCACTTGAACAGGTACTCTTGCCGCTGGAGAAGGGGCTGGTCGACATCCCGGCCCTCGATCTCTCCCCGGAGCAGGCAAGGGCGGTCCGCCAGGGCCGCGTTCTGACCGGGGTGCCCTTTCCCGATGGGCTGTGCTGGACGCGAGAAGGTCACGTGCCGGTCGCGCTGGTCGAGCTTTCGGGTGGCGATCTCAAGGTCGTTCGGGGGTTCAACCTTTCCGATGTCGCGGAGTGAAGAATATGTCGGTTGCCGCTGAACGTAAGCAGGAAATCATCACGGACAACGCTCGCCAGTCGGGCGATACCGGTTCGCCGGAAGTGCAGGTCGCGATCCTCACCGAGCGCATCCGCAACCTGACCGAGCACTTCAAGGGCCACCACAAGGACAACCACTCGCGTCGCGGCCTGCTGATGATGGTCAACAAGCGTCGCAGTCTGCTTGACTACCTGAAGAAGAAGGATGTCGAGCGGTACAACGCCCTGATCCAGAAGCTGGGTCTGCGTAAGTAATCAAGCGGAGCGCCCCCTAGCGGGGCGCTTTTGCTTTCAGGCGGCTCCGCAATCCGGCGGGGCGCCCCTGGGGCGCGACAAATGCCCCGCACCGGACCGGGACGGAATCCCCGGCAGCAAACCCCGCCGGCAATAGGGCAGGCGGGTCCGAAGGAAATCTCATGTTCGACGTCAAGACTGTATCGATGGAGTGGGGCGGAAAGACCCTCACCCTGGAAACCGGCCGCATTGCCCGTCAGGCCGACGGCGCGGTCCTCGCCACCTATGGCGAAACGGTCGTGCTCTGCGCGGTCACCGCCGCCAAGTCGGTCAAGGAAGGGCAGGACTTCTTCCCGCTGACCGTGCACTACCAGGAAAAGTATTCCGCCGCCGGGCGCATCCCGGGCGGCTTCTTCAAGCGCGAACGCGGCGCCACCGAGAAGGAGACGCTGGTCTCCCGCCTGATCGACCGTCCGGTCCGTCCGCTGTTCCCCGAAGGTTTCTACAACGAGATCAACTGCATCGCGCAGGTTCTTTCGTATGATGGCGAGACCGAGCCCGATATCGTGGCGATGATCGCCGCCTCGGCCGCGCTGACCATCTCGGGCGTGCCGTTCATGGGGCCGATCGCGGCCGCGCGCGTCGGCTATGTCGATGGCGCCTACGTGCTGAACCCGAAGCAGGATGCGGCGCTGGCCGATGGCCGGCTCGACCTGGTCGTCGCCGCTACCGATGCTGCCGTGATGATGGTGGAATCGGAAGCCAAGGAGCTTTCGGAAGACGAGATGCTCGGCGCGGTCCTGTTCGCGCATGACGAGATCCGCAAGGTGATCGGCGCGATCGTCCAGCTCGCCGAGAAGGCGGCCAAGGAACCCTGGGACATCGACCTTTCGGACAGCACGGCCGATATCAAGAAGAAGCTCAAGGACCTGGTCGGCAAGGATGTTGCCGCGGCCTACAAGCTGACCGACAAGTCGGCCCGCTCGAACGCGCTCAACGCGGCGCGCGCCAAGGCCAAGGAAGCCTTCGCCAGCGAAGGCCCGCAGACCCAGATGGTCGCCATCAAGACCATGAAGAAGGTGGAAGCCGACATCGTGCGCGGCGCCATCCTCAACGACGGCCAGCGCATCGACGGCCGCTCCGTCACCCAGGTCCGCCCGATCGAATCGATGGTCGGCTTCCTGCCCCGCACCCACGGTTCGGCGCTGTTCACCCGCGGCGAAACGCAGACCATCTGCACCACCACCCTTGGCACCAAGGAATCGGAGCAGATGATCGATGGCCTCGAAGGCCTGCGCTACGAGAACTTCATGCTGCACTACAACTTCCCGCCCTATTCGGTCGGTGAAGTGGGCCGCTTCGGCGCGCCGGGCCGCCGCGAGGTTGGCCATGGCAAGCTGGCGTGGCGCGCGCTGCACCCGGTGCTGCCGACCAAGGACGAGTTCCCCTACACGATCCGCGTCCTGTCGGACGTGACCGAATCGAATGGGTCCTCCTCGATGGCGACCGTCTGCGGCGGCTGCCTGTCGATGATGGACGCCGGCGTGCCGATCAAGCGGCCGGTTTCGGGCATCGCGATGGGCCTGATCCTGGAAGGCGACAAGTTCGCGGTCCTCTCGGACATTCTGGGCGACGAGGACCACCTCGGCGACATGGACTTCAAGGTGGCCGGCACCGCCGAAGGCATCACCACGATGCAGATGGACATCAAGGTGGCCGGCATCACCCGCGAGATCTTCGCGGTGGCGCTCAAGCAGGCCAGCGAAGGCCGCGCCCACATCCTGGGTGAGATGACCAAGGCTCTGGGCGAGGCCCGGACCGAGCTTTCGGCCCATGCCCCGCGTATCGAGACGCTGCAGATCGACAAGTCGAAGATCCGCGACGTGATCGGCACCGGCGGCAAGGTGATCCGCGAGATCGTCGCCACCACCGGCGCGAAGGTGGACATCGACGACGAGGGGCTGATCAAGATCTCCTCGTCCGACCTCACCCAGATCGAGGCTGCCCGCCAGTGGATCCTCGGGATCGTGGAAGAGGCCGAGGTCGGCAAGATCTACAAGGGCAAGGTCGTCAACATCGTCGACTTCGGCGCCTTCGTGAACTTCATGGGCGGCAAGGACGGTCTCGTCCACGTGTCCGAAATGAAGAACGAGCGCGTGGAACGCCCGACCGATGTCGTCTCGGAAGGCCAGGAAGTCTTCGTCAAGGTGCTCGAGATCGACCAGCGCGGCAAGGTTCGCCTGTCGATGCGGGTGGTCGACCAGGAAACCGGCGAAGCGCTGGAGGACACCCGTCCGCCGCGCGAACCGCGCGAGCCGCGCGGTGACCGGGGCGATCGCGGCGATCGTCGTGGCCCGCGCCGCGATGGCGGCCGTGATGGTGGCCGGGGTGGTGACCGTGGTCCCCGCCGCGAGGGTGGCGATCGTGATCGCGGTCCGCGCCGCGAGGAAGGCGGCAACGCCGACCATATGCCGGCGTTCCTCAAGAACGACGACTGACACTTTCGCGCCAGGCGAAACGGATCAGGGGCTGCTTCGGCGGCCCCTTTTTCGTTGCGCGCCGGCGGTGTGGGCCGGTGGGCGGGATCGACGGGGCGGGCGTGGGTTCGTCCACCGGGCGGACGGCGCTTTCACTTGGCGTTCAGGGCGGTGCTGGCTATAGCCCGTCGCCATGAAGCATTCGCCGCTCAAGCTCGCCATCCTTGCCACCGCCACCGCCGCCATGGCGCTCACCGCCGGCTGCGCCGGCAAGGGGGGCAAGAACCGCGATACCGCCTATGTCGCGCGCGATGTCGACACGCTCTACCTCGCCGCCAAGAGCTGGCTTGACCGGGGGCGGGCCAAGGAAGCAGCTGCCCTGTTCGACGAGGTGGAGCGCCAGCACCCCTATTCGCCCTGGGCACGACGCGCCCAGCTGATGAGCGCTTTCAGCTATTACGTGGCGCGTGATTATACCAAGGCGATCCAGTCGTCGCAGCGGTTCCTGTCGATCCATCCGGGCAACAAGGACGCGCCTTACGCCTACTACCTGATCGCCCTGTCCTATTACGAGCAGATCAGTGACGTGACCCGCGACCAGAAAGCCACCGCCCAGGCGCTCCAGGCGATGACCGAGCTGACCCGGCGCTATCCCGACACGCGCTTTGCCGCCGATGCCCGCCTGAAGATCGACCTGATCAACGATCACCTCGCCGGCAAGGAAATGGACATCGGCCGTGCCTACCAGCGGCAGGGCAAGTGGCTGGCCGCCTCGATCCGCTTCCGCACGGTGATCGACAAGTACCAGACGACCAGCCACACGGCCGAGGCGCTTTATCGTCTGACCGAGAGCTACCTCTCGATCGGCCTGCCCGAGGAGGCGCAGAAGACCGCCGCCGTGCTGGGCAAGAACTATCCCGGCAGCGAATGGTATGGCCGGGCCTTCGCCCTGATGAACAAGCACGCGCCGGGCGTGGCCGCGAGCTGAGCGGCCTGGCGGCCCTGCGCGCGATGCCTGGGTCGCCGCCTTTCCCGATGCCGTCATTCCGGAGGTGATCCGGGGGGCTGCGCGGGAAAAGGCGTGTTCTATCGCGCCGGTTGACAAGGGCGGGGCAGGGGAGTCTCTAGGCCACCATGCTTTCGCAGAAAACGCGCTATACGATCAGGGCCTTGCAGCACCTTGCCGACCATTGGCGGCCCGATCGCAGTGGGGGGGCGGTGCGGCTCGATGCCATCGCCGAAGCCCAGAACATCCCTCGCAAGTTCCTCACCGTGATCCTGTCCGAACTGGTGCGCGACGGGATCGTGATCTCGCACCGGGGCCGTGAGGGCGGCTATGAGCTGGCCCTGGCGCCGGTCGATATCCGCTATGGCGACATCATCCGGCTGACCCGCGGCAGCCTGGCCCTGGTTCCCTGCGCGGCGCGCAATGCCCATGAAAAGTGTGCCAACTGCCTGCCCGAGGCCGAATGCCGCCTGCGCGGGCTGATGCTGACCCTGCGCGACGAGATGGCCGCGATCCTCGACCGGATTACCCTGGCCGATCCGATCGCGGTGGAGCCGCCGTTCCCGGAAAGCGAACAGCCCGGCGCGCAATAGCCGCGCTTTGTCGGCGCAAAGCTGATCTGCCATTGTCTATCGTAATGGTAGAGATAAAAAGGCCTCGCAAGGAGGCACCCATGGCAGCACCACCCGATTCCCGGGCGTTTGACGACAAGCGCCCGATCCCCACGCCCGAAGAGGCCGCCGCAGCCGCGATCAGCGCCGTGATCGAGGCAATTTCGCGGCTGCGCTACGGCGCCATCGGTCTGACGGTCCATGACGGCCGGGTCGTCCAGCTCGAAGTTACCGAGCGCCAGCGTTTCACCTGACCCGCCCTGTTTTCGGGGCAGATTTTCACACTGAATACCCAGGTGCAGACCGGACCGCCGGATGCATCCATTCCCTTCTCAAAGGATTGGATCCATGCATTCGTTCGTCCGCGGCGGTCTTCTGGCCGCAACCTCGCTTTCCTTCTTCGCGCTGACAACGCCGTCCCAGGCGGCTGATGGCGCTGATGCCGCTGCCGCTGCCGCTGCCGCTGCTACTGCCGCAGATTCTGCCGCCGCCGTGGCTCCTGCCGATGCCCAGATTGATGATGGCGACCCGAGCCGGGGCGAGGTGATCATCGTCACCGCCCGCCGCCGCCAGGAAACCGCCCAGGCGGTGCCGCTGGCGATCTCGGTGATCAAGGCTGATTCCATCGAATCGACCGGCAATTTCAACGTGGTCAAGCTCCAGCAGGTGGCGCCGACCTTGCAGGTCTATTCGTCGAACCCGCGCAATACGTCGGTCAACATCCGTGGCCTCGGCGTGCCGTTCGGCCTGACCAGCGACGGGTTCGAGCAGGGCGTCGGCATCTATGTCGACGATGTTTACAATTCGCGCGTGGCCGCCGCCACGTTCGACTTCCTCGATGTCCAGCAGGTCGAAGTGCTGCGCGGGCCGCAGGGCACGCTCTATGGCAAGAACACCACCGCCGGCGCGATCTCCATCACCACCAACCAGCCGACCTTCGACTTCGAGGGCCGCGCCGAGCTGACCCTGGGCAACCTCAACCTGAAACAGGCCAAGGCCGCTGTTTCCGGGCCGATCAGCGATACCCTGGCGGCCCGCGTGGCGATCGCCTCGACCAGCCGGCGCGGCACGATCTACAACGTGGCGACCAGGCGCTGGATCAACGAGCAGGACAACATCGGCGTGCGCGGGCAGTTGCTGTTTCAGCCGAATGATGACCTGAGCATCACGGTCTCGGGCGATTTCAGCAAGCAGGATCCCTATGGCTTCGGCACCTCGTTCGTGCGGGTCGGCCGGACGCAGCGCGCGCTCAGCCGGCAGTATGATGCGCTGGTGGCGGCGGTGAATGCCGCCAATCCGGGGCGCAACTATGCCGTGCCCAGCCGCAACGTCTATGACCGGCTGACCGACATCGATGCCCCCTTGCAGGCCGGCAACGAGATCGGCGGTGCCTCGCTGCGGGTGAAGTGGAAGCTGGGCGCGGGCACGCTCACCGCCATTTCGGCCTGGCGCTACTGGGACTGGAAGCCGCAGAACGATCGCGATTTCTCGGGTCTCTCGGTGGTTTCGGCCTCGAACAATCCCTCGCAGCAGAACCAGTACAGCCAGGAGTTCCGCTACAACTACGAAGGCGACAAGGTGAACTTCGTGGTGGGCCTGTTCGGCTTCAGGCAGCGGATCGACACCCAGGGCCTGGAACGGCAGGGCAGCGACGCCAGCCGCTGGAGCCTGACCGGCGCCCAGGCGGCCGATGCCAGCATCCTGTCGGGCCTGACGGCGAACAACACCCAGTGGCTCAAGAGCAGCAGTGCCGCGCTCTATGGCCAGCTCAGCTACAAGCTGACCGACAAGTTGACCATCCAGCCGGGCCTGCGGATCAACTATGACAAGAAGGAGGGCTATTACAGCCGCGTGGTGACCACCGGCGCGGGCGTGGTGATCAGCTGCACCCCGGCGCCGGCCTCCGGCTCGGTGCTGGCGGCGCAGTGCGGGGTCTACCAGCCGCAGACCACTTCGCCCGCGGCGAGCAAGTGGAACCTCAGCTACGACCTGAACCTCAACTACAAGGTGGCCCGCGACGTCCTGGTCTATGCAACCTATGCCAAGAGCTTCAAGACCCTGGGGATCAACCAGAACGGCCTGCCGCTGACTACGGCCAACGTGCCGGACCTGACCGCCAGCACGGTGAAGCCGGAATCGGTCAACCACTTCGAGATCGGCCTCAAGGCGCAGTTCTGGGATCGCCGGGCGACCTTCAACCTCAGCGCCTTCCTCACCGAGATCAAGGACTTCCAGGCCACGGTCAACGGCGGGCAGTTCGGCACGGTGCGCGGCTATCTCGCCAATGCCGAGAAGGTCCGTTCGCAGGGGATCGAGGCCGATTTCAAGATCCGCCCGAGCGACCGGCTGACCGCCTATGTCAACGGCGCCTATACCGACGCCAAATATGCCCGGTTCACCAATGCCCCGTGCCCGCCCGAGCTTTCCGGCGGCACCTTCTATGCGGCCGGGGTCACCTCCGACCTCAGCCAGGCCGGTGTTGCCGGCGCGCTCAGCCCGCGTTCGTGCGACATTTCGGGCCAGACCCTGCCGGGCGTTTCGAAGTGGTCGTTCGCCTATGGCGCGGAAGTCAACGTGCCGGCCAGGCTGCTCGACAAGGACGGCCAGGTCTACTTCGGGGTGGACGGCAACTATCGCTCCGCCTGGAACTCCAACGCCTCGCCCTCTATCTACACCAGGGTTGATGGCTATGCCCTGACCAACTTCCGCGTCGGCTTCCGGGGTGACGGGGTGGATGTGTTCGGCTGGGTGCGTAATGCCTTCGACGTCAACTACATCGACCTGCTGCAGGTGGCGCCGGGCAACACCGGCCTGATCGCGGGCACGGCCGGCGACCAGCGGACCTGGGGCGGGACGATCAAGTTCTCGTTCTGAAGGAATGCGGGCCGGTCCACGCCGCCGGCCCATGAAGAAAGGCCCGCGGGAGCATCATGCTTCCGCGGGCCTTTCTGCTGGCGCGAGGGGCCAGGCCTATTCCCCGAACACCCGGGCGAAGATCGTGTCGATCGCCTTGAAGTGATAGTCGAGGTTGAACTTTTCCTCGATCTGCTGCGCCGTGAGCGCGGCGGCGACTTCGGGATCGGCCTTGAGCAGTTCGAGCAGCGAAAGCTGGCCGTCCGATTCCCACACCTTCATCGCATTGCGCTGCACGAGGCGGTAGGCGGTATCGCGCTCCAGCCCGGCCTGGGTAAGCGCGAGGAGGACGCGCTGCGAGTGCACCAGCCCGCCCATCTTGTTGAGGTTCTTCTCCATCCGCTCAGGATAGACCACCAGCTTGTCGACCACCGAGGTCAGCCGGGCGAGGGCGAAATCGAGCGTGATCGTGGCATCGGGGCCGATGAAGCGTTCGACCGAGGAGTGCGAGATGTCGCGCTCGTGCCACAGGGCCACGTTTTCCAGCGCCGGGGTGACGGCGGAGCGGACCATGCGGGCAAGGCCGGTGAGGTTCTCGGTCAGCACCGGGTTGCGCTTGTGCGGCATGGCCGACGAGCCCTTCTGGCCGGGCGAGAAATATTCCTCGGCTTCGAGCACTTCGGTGCGCTGGAGGTGGCGCACTTCGACGGCCAGGCGCTCGATCGAGCTGGCGATCACGCCCAGCGTGGCGAAGAACATCGCGTGGCGATCGCGCGGGATGACCTGGGTGGACACCGGCTCGACCGCGAGGCCGAGCTGTTCCGCCACGTATTCCTCGACCGAGGGATCGATGTTGGCAAAAGTGCCGACCGCGCCCGAAATGGCGCAGGTGGCGATCTCGGCGCGGGCGTGCTGGAGGCGCACCTTGCAGCGCGCGAACTCGGCATAGGCTTCGGCCAGCTTCTTGCCGAAGGTGGTGGGTTCGGCGTGGATGCCGTGGCTGCGGCCGATGGTGGGGGTGAACTTGTGTTCGAGCGCGCGGCGCTTGATCGCGGCGAGCAGGTCATCCAGATCGGCCAGCAGGAGATCGGCGGCGCGGGCGAGCTGGACGGCAAGGGTCGTGTCCAGAACGTCGGAGCTGGTCATGCCCTGGTGCATGAAGCGGGCTTCCGGGCCGACCTGCTGGGCGATCCAGTCAAGGAAGGCGATCACGTCGTGCTTGGTCACGGCTTCGATCGCGTCGATCGCGGCAACGTCGATCGTGGGGTTGGTCGCCCACCAGTCCCACAGCGCCTTGGCGCCGCTTTTCGGGACGACGCCCAGTTTGCCCAGCTTTTCGGTGGCATGGGCCTCGATCTCGAACCAGATGCGGAAACGCGCTTCCGGCTCCCAGATCGCGGTCATCGCGGGGCGGGCATAACGGGGGACCATGGACAGACTCCTTCGACAGGCGCGCCCGATCGGCGCGGGTGGCCCGACCGGGCCGGCCTTTGCCTGCGCCGCTATGCCGCCGCGCCCCGGTTGGCAAGTGCGCCGAACGCACGGGATAAATCTGTGAACTGTTCCAAGCGACCCTTGCCGGTCGGGGCGGCCTCGGTCAGACAGGGGCTGGAAAGCCGGCACCAAGGACGGGGGTAGCCGGGGTAGGGTCGATGACAGGCTCAGGCCAGTGCGGCGCGCCTGCTGCCGAGGCGGCGATTGCGGACGCGCCCGATGTGGCGGCGCTCGGCGCTGGGGGCGGCAAACCTGACCCCATCCTCCTGGTGGAGGACGAGATCTTCATCCGCCTCGCCAATGCCGACTGGCTGCGCGAGGCCGGCTATGGCGTGATCGAGGCGGGCGATGCGGCCGAGGCGCTCGCCGTTCTGGCCAGTGGCCAGCCGCTGGCCCTGCTCGCCACCGATATCACCATGCCCGGATCGATCGATGGCCTGGCCCTGGCGGAAAAGGCGCGCGCGGCGCGGCCGGGGCTGCCGGTGGCCCTGCTCTCGGCCCGGGTGCCGGACGACCATAGCCGCCACGCCGATGCGGCGCTGGCCAAGCCATTCGGGCCGAGGCAATTGATCGGCCTGGTTGCCGACTTGATCGGCGAGCCGTGGCGGGGGGCCAGCGCGGCCAACGACACGGACGAGGCCGGTAAGAGTCAGGAAGGCAACTGACCAGGGAATCTGGTAAATTTCACGCAAAACTACTGATAAGGGAAAGACGAAGGTGTTAAAAGGCGATTCGCCTTGCTCTTGAACCAGCGATAAAGACGGGTGCCATACCTGTAACGGCAGAAGCCGTGCAGGATTTAAGCCCATGTCAGTTCCCATAAGGTCTGCGGATTTCGTCGGTTCGATTGGCGTCGCTGCCAATATCGCCATGTACAATGCCCCCGACAAAGCCGCCCAGGCGGTGCGGGCGATGCAATACCTGGGGCTGGCCAATATCCGCACGACCCTTTCGCCGGTGCTGGTCCAGTCCGGCAGCGTGGCCGACAGGCTCGCCGGTGCGGGGGTGAAATTCGACGTGCTGATGGGCAGCGTCCGCCCGATGGCCGAGAGCCTGGGCCTGGCCACCACCTTCGCCCGCGCGCATCCCCATTCGCTGGTCGCGCTGGAAGGCCCCAACGAGATCAACAACTGGCCGATCGCCTACAACGGGCTGGGCGGCATGGCGGCGGGGATCGCCTTCACCAACGACCTCGCCACCCGCGCCATGGGCGATCCGGCGCTGGCTGGCGCGGCGATCTATGATTTCACCGGCGGCTGGCGCACGGCCGCCACTGCCGCCGATGCCTCCGGCTATACCAACATCCATCCCTATCCCCAGCGCGGCGCCCAGCCCTACGAATGGGTGAAGCAGGCGGTGCAGGGCGCCGCGGTGCCGGGCAAGGGGCTGGTGATCACCGAGGCGGGCTATACCACGGCCACCAGCCAGGCCGCCTTCGAGGGGGTGGACCCGCTGACCCAGGCCAAGCTCACGCTCAACCTGCTGGCCGATGCGCGGCTGCTGGGGGTGAGCAAGACCTTCCTCTACCAGCTGCGCGAGGCGGGCGCGGGCGGAACGCTCGATTCGGGCTTCGGGCTGTTCGATGCCGCCTTCCAGGCCAAGCCGGTGGCGACCGCGATCCACAACCTCACCACGATCCTTGCCGATCCGGGCGCGCAGGCCAGGGGCTTCGCGCCCCATGCGCTGGACTATGCGGTATCGGGCCTGCCGGAGGGCGCCCACACGCTGCTGGTGGAAAAGTCGGACGGAACCTACGCGCTGATGATCTGGGCCGAGCCGGACATCTGGGACGAGGCCGCCGACCGGCCGATCGCCGCCGGGCCGGGCACGGTGACCGTGACCCTGAGCGGATTGGCGAGCGGTTCGGCGCGGCTGGCGGTGTTCGATCCGCTGCTGTCGGCCGCGCCGCTGGCGAGCGCCACCGGGCAATCAATCAGCCTGACGGTGAGCGATCACGTGATGGTGGTCGAGATCGCCGGCCTGCCGGCGGGGGCCGAGGTCCGCCCGGCCGCCATCGATCTCGCCATGCAGGTCAATGGCACAACCGGCGCCGACCGGCTGGCGGGCGGCGAAAACGACGATCTGCTTGCCGGGATGCCGGGCAACGATACCCTGCTGGGCGGCGGCGGCGATGATCGCCTGGTCGGCGGGCTGGGCGCCGATGACCTGTGGGGCGGCAGCGGGGCCGATGTCTTTGTGCTCCAGTCGGCCGCGCAATCGACCTTGCGGCAGATGGATACGATCCACGATTTCAGCCTGGCCGAGGGCGACCGGATCGACCTTTCGGGGATCGATGCCAGCACGCGCCTGGCCGGCGACCAGGCCTTCACGCCGCTGGGCAGCGGGTTCGTGCGGCTGGCGGGGCAAGTGATCCAGCATGATACCGCGCGCGGGATCGTGATCGAGGGCGATACCAATGGCGATGGCAAGGCCGAATTCGCCCTGCTGGTCGCCGGGGTCCACGGCCTGCTGGGGAGCGACGCCTTCCTGCTCTAGATCAGGCCTTGGGCGCGCAGCGAGACGTGGCCGGTCCGCCCGATGATCACGTGATCGTGGACCGTGATCCCCAGCAGCCGCCCGGCCTCGGCCACGCGCTGGGTGATCTGGATGTCGGCGCGGCTGGGTTCGGGCGAGCCGGAGGGGTGGTTGTGGACGAGAATCACCGCCGCCGCGCCGAGGTCCATCGCCTTGTGGATCACCTCGCGCGGTTCGATCTGGGCCTCGTCGAGCGAACCGTCGCGCAGGTGCTGGTCATGGATCAGCATATTGCGGGTGTTGAGATAGAGCACCCGCACACGTTCTTTGGTGAGGTGGGCCATGTCGATCGTCAGGTAGTCGATCAGCGCCTGCCACGAGCCGAGCACGGGCTGTTCGTGCGCGGTCTGGCGGGCCAGCCGGCGGGTAGCGACGGCGACGATCCGCAGGGCCGCCGCAGTCGCCTCGCCCATGCCGGGATGGTGGGCCAGGGTCTGCGGATCGGCGTTGAGCACGCCGGCAAGCGAGCCGAAGCGCTGGACCAGCGATCGCGCCAGCGGCTTCATGTCGCGGCGCGGCACGGCGCTGATCAGCAGGAACTCGATCACCTCGTGATCGCCCAGGGCATCGATCCCGCCATCGAGCAGGCGCTTGCGAAGGCGCGCGCGGTGGCCGCTGGGATCGTGGGCGGCATCCGGGCGCCGTGGTGCGCCGGGATCGGGCGCGAACAGTTCGTTTTCGGCCAAATGCGCCCCCCACAGCCCCAAGCGTTGCGCGCGCAGCATTGCCTTTCGTGAAGGACCGCGCAAGGGTGGGCGCCATGAGCGAGGCGACGGACGACAGGTCCGATGATGCGGGCCTGGCCCTCTGGCCGGAGCAGCAGGGACCGGAGCCGGGCGCGCCTGAGCGCCGGGCGCGCTGGCTGCGCGTGGCCGCCGTGGCCGGCGGCGTGGTCGCGCTCGGACTGGGCACGGTCTGGCTGGCGCGCGAGCGGATCGCCGATGATATCATCGCCAGCCAGTTGCGGTCGCTGGGCCTCAAGGGCACCTGGCACATCGATTCGATCGGTCCTCGCAGGCAGGTGCTGAGCCACGTGGTGATCGGCGATCCGCGCACGCCTGACCTCACCATCGCGCGCGCCGAGATCGAGATCGAGCCGCGCCTCGGCTTTCCGGCGATCGGACGGATCACCCTGGTCAGCCCGCGGCTCCATGGCACCTGGAGCGATGGCGCGATCAGCTTCGGCGCGCTCGACAAGGCGCTGTTCGGGGGGCAGCGCAAGGCGGCCGGCCTGCCCGACATCGACCTTGCCATCGTCGACGGGCGCGGCCGGCTCACCGGCAACCACGGGCCGATCGGCCTGAGGATCGATGGGGCCGGGCGGCTCACCGGCGGCTTTGCCGGAACACTCGCCGCCGTGGCGCCGGCCCTGATCTTGGGCAGCTGCCAGGCGCGCGGGGCGACGCTGTATGGCCAGCTTGGCGTGGCCGAGGGCAAGCCCCGGCTCAACGGGCCGCTGCGCGCGGCGCGGCTGGATTGCCCGGGGCAGGGCGTGGGATTCGGCCAGGTGGCCGTGGCGGTCGACGCCACGCTGGACAAGACGCTCGATGGCGCGGCCGCGCGGCTGGGGATCGGGGCCGGGGCCAGCACGCTGGGCGCGGGCCGGGCAAGCGGGCTCAATGGCGTGGTCGATGCCACCTGGCGCGGCGGCGCGCTGACCGCGCGGGCCGATGGCCTGGTGCGCGGCCTGGCCCTGCCGCAGGTCCGCGCGGCGACCGTGGCGTTCAAGGGCACGCTGCGCGCGCGCGACGGCTTTGCCCGCGCCGAGGCCGAAGGCGATATCGACGCCGGCGGCCTCAGGCTGGGCGAGAGCACGCTGGCCGGGCTGGTCGCGGCCGAACGGCAGGGCGAGGGCAGCCTGGTGGCCCCCCTGCTGCGCCAGTTGCGCGCCGCGATCGAGCGCGAGGGACCGGCCAGCCACTTCGCCGCCGGCTTCGTGGCGCGCCGCGCTGGCGGGCAGGCCAGCCTCGTCCTGCCGCAGGGCCGGTTGACCGGCGGCAGCGGGGCAACCCTGCTGGCCCTGTCGCGGATGCATTATGCGTCAGGCCCGGGCGCACCGCGCCTGGCCGGCAATTTCTCCACCGGTGGCCCGGGCCTGCCGCGGATCGAAGCGCGGATGGAGCAGGGCGCGCGCGGGAGCACGGTGGTGCGCCTCGTGATGGCCGAATACCGCGCCGGGGATTCGCGCATCGCCCTGCCACAACTGACCATCGCCCAGCAGCCGAGCGGGGCGCTGGCCTTCTCCGGCGTGGCCGAGGCCAGCGGGCCGCTGCCGGGCGGACGGGCGGGCAACCTGGTCCTGCCAATTGCCGGAACGCGCGGCGCGTCGGGCGGCCTGCGCCTGTGGCCGGGTTGCACCACGGTGCGCTTCGATCAACTGGCCTATGCCAATCTCGTGCTCGACGGGCAGGCCTTGCGCCTGTGCGCCGGGCCGGGCGGGGTGATCGTCAGGAGCGATGCGGGTGGCACGCGCATCGCGCTCGGCGCGCCGGCCCTGGCCCTGTCCGGGCATCTCGGGCAGACCCCGATCCGCCTTGCCAGCGGTCCGATCGGCTATGCCAGCCCCGGCGGGCTCTATGCCCGCGCGCTGGAAGTGGCGCTCGGCCCGGACGATACGGCAACCCATCTCAGGCTGGCCGACCTGCGCGCGGTGGTCGGCCGCGAGATTGCCGGGACTTTCGCGGGGACCGAGGTGCGGATCGGCGCGGTTCCGCTCGACGTGGTCGATGCCGGCGGGACCTGGCGCTATGCCGATGGCGCGCTGGGCGTGACCGGGGCGACCTTCCGCCTGGAAGATCGCGCCCAGGTCGATCGCTTCCAGCCGCTGGAGGCCAGCGATGTGGGGCTGATCCTGCGCGATAATCGCATTTCTGCCAAGGCCTTGCTGCGCGAACCGCAGAGCCGGCGCGAGGTAGCCCAGGTCGCGCTGGACCATGATCTGGCCGCCGGGCGGGGCCATGCCACGCTCGACGTGCCGGGGATCGTGTTCGACGACAGGCTGCGCCCCGACATGGTCACTCACGCCCTGCTCGGCGTCATCGCCAATGCGCGCGGCACGGTGAAGGGGCGCGGCGAGATCGCCTGGGATGGCGACAAGGTGCACAGCTCGGGCCGGTTCGGCACCGATTCGCTCGATTTCGCCGCCGCCTTCGGTCCGGCCACTGGCGCGGTCGGCACGATCGAGTTCACCGATCTCGTCAATTTCGTGTCCAAGCCCCACCAGCGCCTGACCATCGCCACGATGAACCCCGGCATCGCGGTAACCGACGGCGAGGTATTTTTCCAGCTCAAGCCCGGCTCGGTCCTGGCGATCGAGGGCGGAACCTGGCCGCTGCTGGGCGGGCGGCTGTTCCTGCGCCCGGTCGACCTGCGCCTCGGCGTGGCCGAGACCCGGCGCTACCAGCTCGACATCGAGGGGCTGGATGCGGCGCGCTTCGTCGCCCAGATGGACCTCGCCAACCTGTCCGCCACGGGATCGTTCGATGGCACCCTGCCGCTGGTGTTCGACGAGAACGGCGGGCGGATCGAGGGCGGGGTGCTCACCTCGCGGCCGGGGACGGACGGGCGGCCGGCGGGCAATGTCGCCTATGTCGGCGCGCTGACCTACAAGGACCTCTCGCCGATCGCCAATTTCGCCTTCGATGCGCTGAAATCGCTCGATTACCGGCAGATGCGGATCGCCATGGACGGGGCGCTGGAGGGCGATATCGTCACCCGTGTGCGGTTCGACGGGGTCAAGCAGGGCGCCGGGGCCAGGCGCAATTTCCTGACCCGGCGGTTCGCGCAGCTTCCGCTCCAGTTCAACGTCAACCTGCGCGCGCCGTTCTACCAGCTGATCACCTCGTTCAAGGCGATGTACGATCCGGCCTATATCAAGGACCCGCGCACGCTGGGCCTGCTCGATGCGCGGGGGCGGCCGATCCGCCGACCGGCCAACGGCAAGCCCACGGCGCCCTCAACCCCCATTCAGTCTTCAGACAGCGAGAATAAGCGATGAACCGAGGCGAATTGACCGATCGGCTTCCGGTTGCGACAATCCGGCCCATGGTGGGACGGCGCAGACGGGAACGGGGTCGCAGGCATTGGCGGGCACTTGCCGCGATGATGCTGGTGGCCGGCTCGGCGGGATTGGCGGGGTGCGTTTCGGTGAACGCGCCCGACAAGCCGATCGTGATCGAGCTGAACATCAACATCAAGCAGGAGGTGCTCTATCGCCTCGCCGACGACGCCGGAAAGGCGATCGAGCAGAATTCGGGGATATTCTGATGCGTAACGCGCTCGTTCCTGTCCGCACCCTGGCCCTGGCCGCCCTGCTGGGCGCCGCCGTGGTCGCCACGCCGGCGCTGGCCCAGCGCGATCCGGCCTATGCCGCTGCCCGCGAGGCCGGCCGCGTGGGCGAGAAGATGGACGGCTATCTCGGCATCGTCGGCCCGGCCACGGCCGAGCTGAAGACCATGGTCGACGATCTCAACATCAAGCGCCGCGCGGTCTATTCGCAGCAGGCTCAGGCCCAGCACGCCACGGTCGAGGAATATGCGCTGACCGCCGGGTGCCTCGCCATTGCCCGCACGGTGCCGGGCGAGAAGTACCAGGCGCCCGACGGCTCGTGGGCCACGCGCACCGCAGCCCCGCCACGCCGCGATCCGCGCTGCCCGTGATCCTGCCCCGATGACCGTGGCGGCGGCGCGATCCGCGCCGCCCGCCGGTCGGCTTCGCGCGGTTTTCCCCGGCCCATCGCCCATTCCGCCCGCCACGCACCCGCGCAGCGGGCTTTTTCGTGGCCCGTCGCAGGTTTTGCACAGGCCGCGGTGCGGTTGACTCGTTTTGGCGGCCCGCCTAAGGGGGCGGCGCCTCCGGCGGGTTGGGGGGAGTTCGCGCCGTGTTTTTACAAGGGATACGGCCATGAGCGACGAACCATCCGCACGGGAACCCGGCGAGGATGCGCGGATCGACGCGCTCGAGGAGCGGCTCAGGGCCGCGCGCGAGCGGGAAGAAGAGCGCAGCCGCCCGGCGCTGGGCGCGGAAGCCGATGCGAACTATCGCATGGGCAACCGGGTCCTCGCCGAGCTTATCGGCGGGATTGGTGGCGGGGCTTTGATCGGTTGGGTCGTTGACGAAGTCATCGGCTGGTTCACCGGCAAGGCGCAGCACGGAGGCCTGGTGGTGGTGATGGTCCTGGGGATCGTCGTTGCCTTCAGGAACATCATACGGATCGCAAACCGGCGTCCCGACTGAACCTGTCGCCCAACCGGGCGAGGGGGATCCAGCAGGGGCGCTGTCGCGCAAGACAGGCAGGCAAGAGGCGTAAACGTGGCAGCCGAACAGGGCAAAGTCGACCCGATGCACCAGTTTTCGATCGAGCCGATGTTCGGCACCGATCACTGGCAGATTGCGGGTTACCATATCCCCTTCACCAATTCGGCGCTGTGGATGGCGATTACCGTCGCCGCCATGCTGCTGTTCGTGTGGGGCGGGATGAAGCGCGAGCTGGTTCCCGGCCGCTGGCAGATGGCGGTCGAATCGTTGACCGGCTTCATTGACAACCTGCTTGCCGCCAACATCGGTCCGGCCGGCAAGAAGTATGTCCCCTACATCTTCTCGCTGTTCAGCTTCATTCTGTTCGCCAACGTGCTCGGCCTGCTGCCGCTCGGCCTGGTTGGCGTCCATCCGTTCACCTTCACCAGCCACTTCTCGGTGACCGGCGTGCTCGCGATCATGTCGTTCGCGATCGTGCTGGTGGTTGGTTTCTGGCGCCACGGCCTGCACTTCTTCTCGCTGTTCGTGCCCCATGGCACCCCGGTGTGGCTGCTGTGGCTGATCCCGGTGATCGAGCTCATTTCCTTCCTGGTGCGCCCTTTCTCCCTCGCCCTGCGACTGTTCGTGGCGATGATGGCGGGCCACGTCCTGCTGGAAGTGCTTTCCAGCTTCGTCATCTCGAGCGCCAATTCCGGCCCGCTGTGGGGTTCGGTGGTGGGCATTCCCAGCTTCGTGCTGATGGTCGCCATCTGCGCGCTGGAGATCCTGGTGGCTGGCATCCAGGCCTATGTCTTCGCGCTGTTGACGTCGCTGTACCTCAACGACGCAGAGAACCTTCACTAAGTTCATCACACAAGAAATTTTCGAGAAAAGGAGTTTTTTGAAATGGAACCTGCAAGCGCAAAGCTGATCGGTGCTGGTCTCGCTGCCATCGGCGCCGGCATGGCCGCCATCGGCGTGGGCAACGTCTTCGGTTCGTTCCTCGAGAGCGCGCTGCGTAACCCGGGTGCCGCCGACGGCCAGCAGGGCCGCCTGTTCATCGGCTTCGCCGCCGCGGAACTTCTCGGCCTGCTGTCGTTCGTCGTCGCGATGATCCTGATCTTCGTCGCCTGACGAATTCTAATGCCTGACCGGCCGGGCGGCTCATGCCGCCCGGCGGTCCCCGGCGTCGCGGACCCGATCCGCGCGCCACATTGCACCGGACCCCACGATGCCTCAAATCGCGCAACTTTCCGAAACCATTGCGAGCCAGATCTTCTGGTCGCTGATCTTCTTCGGGATCGTCTTCTTCGTCATCGGCAAGGGCATGGTTCCCAAGGTCATGGCGACCGTCGAATCGCGTGACCGGCAGATCGCCGCCGATCTCGCCGCGGCCGAGGCTGCCCGTGCGGCGGCCGATGCCGAGCAGGCCTCGTGGTCTTCCGCAGCCCTCAAGCAGCGTGAGGAAGCCCAGGCGGTCCTCGCCAAGGCCAAGGCCGAAGCGGCCAAGGCCGCGGAGCAGCGGCTTGCCGCCGCCGGTGCCGCGATCGATGCCCGGCTGGCCGAGGCGGATGGCCGCATTGCCGGCGCCCGCTCTGCCGCGCTGGGTGAGATCGAGTCTGTCGCGGCCGAAGCCGCCGCCGATATCGCTGCCCGGATCGCCGGCCTCAAGGTCACCAAGGCCGCGGGCGCCGCTGCCGTCAAGGAGGCCTTCAATGGCTGACATTGCTAGCCTCGTCATTCTCGCCGCCGGCGCGGCCCACGAAGCCGCCGGCCATGCCGAAGTCGAACCGAGCGCGCTCGGCCTCGCTCCCGGCGCCTGGGTCGCGCTGTCGATGGCCGTGCTGATCGGCATCGCCCTCCTCGCCAAGGCGCCGAAGATCGCTCTCGGAGGGCTCGACAAGGGCATCGCCGAGATCAGGCACCAGCTCGAAGAGGCCAAGGCCCTGCGCGCCGAAGCCGAAGCCCTTCGCAAGGACTATGCCGACAAGATCGCCAATGCCGCGCGCGAGGCTGCCGAAATGGTTGCCCACGCGCAGCACGAAGCGGAAGCGATCGTCGCCAAGGCCGAGGCGGACACCACCGACCTCATCGCCCGGCGCGAGAAGATGGCTTCGGAAAAGATCGCCGCGGCCGAACTCGCCGCGGTCCAGGATCTTCGCAACAAGGCCGCTGCTGCCGCCGCCGCTGCCGCCGGCGCGCTGATCCGCAAGGGTCACGATGCCGGGGCCGACAAGGCGCTGGTCGACCAGGCGATCGCCGGGCTCTGAGCACGCGCTCCGCTCCGGACCAACGAACCCCCGCTTCGGCGGGGGTTTTTTGTTGGGTGCGATAGTGCTCCAGAATACAGGGGCGGCTGTCAAAAAACCGGGACAACCTGCGTAACCCCCGTGACCTTGGCTGAAGGCTTCGCTAGAACGTGACGCGAACATCCGCCGTGAGTTTTAGGGCCGAGCAATGCTGACCCGCCTTTCGATCCGCAATATCGTGCTCATCGAAGCACTCGACCTCGCGTTCGCGCGCGGGCTGGGCGTGCTGACCGGCGAGACCGGGGCGGGCAAGTCGATCCTGCTCGATGCGCTGGGGCTGGTGCTGGGCAACCGGGCCGATTCCGGGCTGGTCCGGGCCGGGGCCGACAAGGCCAGCGTGACCGGCTGTTTCGAATTCGCCGCCTTGCCTGATGGCATCGCCGCCGCGCTGGCCGAGGCCGAGGTGGAGGTGGAGAGGGGCGAACCGCTGCTGATCCGTCGGCAATTGAAGGCCGATGGCGGCTCCAAGGCCTTCATCAACGACCAGCCGGTGGGCGCGGCCCTGCTGCGCGAACTGGCGCCGTTCCTGGTGGAACTGCATGGCCAGCACGATGACCGCGGCCTGGTCAACCCGCGCGGCCACCGGGCCTTGCTCGATCGCTATGCGCGGGCCGACGTGGCCGGGGTCGAGGGAGCGTGGAAGGCCTGGCGCCTCGCCGAAGACCGGCTGGCGGTCGCCCGGGGGCGGGTGGCCCAGGCCAGCGCCGATCAGGACCTGTTGCTCGCCCATCTTGCTGAATTGACCGAGCTGTCTCCCGAGGTGGGTGAGGAGGAGCAACTGGCCGAGGCTCGCGCGGCCATGCAGAAGGGCGAGAAGCTGGCGGATGATCTGGCCGCGCTCCAGCACTTGTGGGCAGGTTCGGATTCGGCGTCGGCCGCCTTGCGTTCCGCCGCCCGCCGGCTTGACCGGATCGCGGCGGAACATCCCCTGCTGGCCGAGGCGCTGGAATCGCTCGATCGCGCGGTGATCGAGGCGGGCGAGGCGGAGGATCGGCTGAACCGCGCGGCCGAGGCCCTGGCCCATGATCCCCAGGCGCTGGACCGGATCGAGACCCGCCTGTTCGAACTTCGCGCCACCGCGCGCAAGCATGGCTGCGCGGTCGACGAGCTGCCCGACCGGATGCTGGCGATGCGCGCCACCCTGGAGGCGATCGAGAGCGGGGAGGCGGAAATCGGCGCGTTGGAGCGCGCGGCGCACGAGGCGCAGCTTGATTACCAGGCGCGCGCAGAGACTCTCTCGGCCCAGCGGTTCGAGGCGGCGCAGCGGCTGGACCAGGCGGTGGCGGGGGAACTGGCGCCGTTGAAGCTCGATGCCGCGCGGTTCCGCACTGCCGTGGTTCGACTGCCGGATGATCGCTGGGGGCCGGGCGGGTTTGATGCGGTGGAATTCCTGATCGCTACCAATCCGGGGGCGGATTTCGCGCCGCTGGGGAAGATCGCCTCGGGCGGCGAATTATCGCGGTTTATCCTCGCCTTGAAGGTCGCTCTTGCGGAAGAGGGTGGAGCCGCGACGGTAATCTTCGACGAGATCGACCGGGGTGTGGGCGGTGCCGTGGCCAGCGCCATTGGCGAGCGCTTGGCGCGGCTGGCCTCGGACGGGCAATTGCTGGCCGTTACCCACAGCCCCCAGGTCGCGGCGCGCGGGGATCGGCATTATCTCATTGAAAAATCAAGTGAAGGCACGGTGACGCGGACCTCGGTCCACCTGCTCGATGAAGGCGGGCGCAAGGAGGAAATCGCCCGGATGCTGTCGGGCGCGGAAGTGACCCCCGAAGCGCGCGCGCAGGCGGATCGGCTGCTGGAGGGGGTGTGATGCCGTTGACCGAGGCCGAGGCGGCCAATGAACTGATGCGCCTGGCGCGCATAATCGCCCATCACAATCGCCGCTATCACGCTGAAGATACGCCGGAAATTTCCGATGCGGAGTATGACGAGCTGGTGCGGCGCAATGCCGAGCTGGAGGCGGCCTTTCCACATCTGGTCCGGCCGGACTCGCCGAGCCGGCAGGTGGGACATGAGGTTTCGGCCTCGCCGCTTTCCAAGGTGGCGCACGAGGTTCGGATGATGAGCCTTGATAACGCCTTTTCCGATGAGGAAGTGCTTGAATTTGTTGCCCGGGTGCGGCGGTTCCTGAACCTGGCCGAGGATGCGCCGGTGGCGCTGACGGCGGAGGACAAGATCGACGGTCTGTCGTGTTCGTTGCGCTATGAGGCGGGCAGGCTGGTGCGGGCGGCGACGCGCGGGGATGGCTCGGTGGGAGAGGATGTGACCGCAAACGTGGCCGCGATTGCCGATATTCCCCAGATACTTGCTGGAGATGTTCCAGATGTTTTCGAGGTTCGCGGCGAGGTCTACATGGCCAAGGCGGACTTTCTGGCGCTGAACGCCGCGCAGGAGGAGCGGGGCGAGAAGGTGTTCGCCAATCCGCGCAATGCGGCCGCCGGATCGCTGCGCCAGAAGGATGCGCGGGTGACGGCGGCGCGGCCCTTGCGGTTCCTGGCCCATGGCTGGGGCGCGGCAAGCCAAGTGTCTGAAACCACGCAGTTTGCGATGATGCGGCGGATCGCGGAATGGGGCGTTCCCGTCTCCCCGCTGCTGGTGCTGTGCAACGACGCTGCAACGGCCCTGCAACACTACAGCACCATCCAGCAGGCCCGCGCGGACCTGCCGCACGACATCGACGGGGTGGTCTACAAGGTCGACCGGCTCGACTGGCAGGAGCGGCTGGGCTTTGTCGCCAAGGCGCCGCGCTGGGGTCTGGCCCGGAAATTTCCCGCCGAGCAGGCCGAGACGACGCTGGAGGCGATCGACATCCAGGTGGGGCGGACCGGCAAGCTGACCCCGGTGGGCCGGTTGCGGCCGGTTTCGGTCGGCGGGGTGACGGTGACCAACGTGACCCTGCACAACCGCGACGAGATCGCCCGGCTCGGCCTTCGCGTGGGCGACCGGGTGGTGCTCCAGCGGGCCGGCGACGTGATCCCGCAGGTGGTGGACAACCTGACCCGCGACGAGCCGCGCGCGGCCTTCGCCTTTCCGGAGCATTGCCCGGAATGCGGCGCGGAAGCCGTGGCCGAGGAGGGTGAGGTTGACGTGCGGTGCACGGGCGGGCTGACCTGTCGGGCGCAGCGCTTCGAGCGGCTGCGGCACTTCGTTTCGCGCGGGAGCCTCGACATCGAGGGGCTGGGCGAGAAGAGCATCGCGGAGTTTCTTGATCTCGGCTGGCTGGACAAGGGGCCGGCGGACATCTTCCGGCTGCGGCGGCGGCGCGACGAGATCGTGGGGCGCGAGGGGTGGAAGGACAAGTCGGTCGACAACCTCATCGCCGCGATCGAGGCCAAGCGGCAGCCGGATGCGGCGCGGCTGCTGTTCGGCCTTGGCATTCGCCATGTCGGTGCGGTGACCGCGCGGGACCTGATGAAGCGGTTCGTGACTCTGGAGGCGCTGCGGGCAGTTGCCGAACGGGCGAACGGGATCGGGGCTGGTGGGGCGGCAGGCCCGCAGGGGGATCTGTTTGGGGCAAGCCCCCTCCGTCAGCCCTGCGGGCTGCCACCTCCCCCAGAGGGGGAGGATCTGGTGGAAGCGCGGGCCGAGCTGCTTTCGATCGAGGGGGTGGGGCCGGTGGTGGTCGAGGCGCTGGGGGACTTCTTCCATGAGCCGCACAACGTGGCGGTGTGGGAGGATCTGCTGAGCGAGGTGACTCCGCCGCCCTATGTGGTGGAGACCCGGGAGAGCGCGGTGGCGGGCAAGACGGTGGTGTTCACCGGCAAGCTCGAGACGATGAGCCGCGACGAGGCCAAGGCCCAGGCCGAGGCGCTGGGCGCGCGGGCGGCGGGTTCGGTGAGTGCCAAGACCGACCTGGTGGTGGCCGGGCCGGGGGCGGGGTCGAAGTTGAAGCAGGCTGCGGCGCTGGGGATCGAAGTGATCGATGAGACGGCCTGGGCCGAGATCGTCAAGGCGGCCGGATGATCGAGGCGCTTCACCCTGTGGCCGCGCGGATTGCGGCGGCCTTGCTGGCGCGGGGGGACACGGTGGCCGTGGCCGATGGGGCGAGTGGGGGGCTGATTTCGGCCGCGTTGCTGACGGTGCCGGGTGCCTTGGGGTTCTATGTGGGCGGGGGCGTGGTCTATTCGCTGCGTTCGCGCGAGGTCCTGTTCGGACTGGAGCGGGCGGCGTTCCGGGGGATGCGCTCGGCCAGCGCCGACTATGCCCTGCTCCAGGCGCGGGCGATTCGCGACAACCTGGGCGCCGACTGGGGGCTGGCCGAGACCGGGGCGGCAGGCGGCAGCGCCCATCCGCTGGGCGTGGGTTCGGGCATCAGCGTGGCGGCGGTGGTGGGGCCGGGGGTGGAACTGACCTGCCGCACCGAAACCGGGAGCGACGCGCGGATCGGCAACATTGAAGCCTTTGCCGTGGCCGCGCTGGGGCTGCTGGAGCGGGCTTTGGCGGGGTAGAGCAGCCGGCGCTGCGAGGATTGCCCAGCTTGCGCCATGGCCCCTCCGTCAGCCGCCTGCTGCGGCTGCCACCTCCCCATTTGTGCTTTCAGCAAAAACGGGGAGGACCTTGCCTGGCTTGCCTGAGGAGCCTGCCTTGCGGCGATCCCGATTTACCAGCTCCGCGACCAATCCGGCAGGTCGGCGCGGCGGCCGCCGTGGACGCTGGCCCGGGCGCGCTGGCGCAGCCACAGGATCGACCAGTCGCCGTTCACCAGCCGCGCGGCGAGGCGCAGGCCGGCGCGGCGGCAGGCGGCGCGGACCTGGGCTTCCTGGGTTTCGAGCAGGCCGGCCAGCAGCAGGTTGCCGCCGGGCACCAGATGGCGCGCGAAGTGGGGGGCAAGGCTGATCAGCGGGCCGGCGAGGATATTGGCGATGATCAGATCATAAGGCCCACGCGCGGCGAGCACCGGGTGGGCCATGCCATCGGCGACGACCATGGCCAGTTCGCCCGCGCGGCCGCCGAGCGGCACCCGGTTGAGCGCGGCGTTATCCTCCACCACCCCGGCGCAGACGCGATCTATGTCGGAGGCGGTGGCCAGCGCGCGCGGCCACAGGTGGAGCGCGGCGAAGGCAAGCAGGCCGGTGCCGGTGCCGATATCGGCGAGATTGCGGGTGATGACCCCGGTGCGGCGCATCCGGGTGAGCATGGCGAGGCAACCGGCGGTGGTGGCATGGGCGCCGGTGCCGAAGGCCTGGCTGGCGGGGATGATGAAATCGCGGATACCCGGTTCGTTGGCGGCCGGGAATTCGGGGGTGTGGACATGGAAGGCGCCGGCGCGGATTGGCTGGACGTTGTTCTGGCTGAGGGTGACCCAATCGGTTTCGGGCAGTTGTTCGATCTCGAGCGGCGGCGCTTTGCCGGCGAACAGCGCGGTGATCGCGGCCTTGTCGGCCGGGGCGGGGCGGCGCGGGAGCCAGGCTTCGAGGCGCCAGTCGTCCGGCCGGTCCTCGGCGATTTCGCTGCCGGACAGGACGATGTCGGCATCCCAGTCGAACGCATCCTCGTGGGCGACGAGGGCGGCCTCGATCACGGGGCGGGGCGCAAGGACGGTGATTTTCCACGACTGGCTCATGGGAGCGGGCTTTAGGCGGTGGGCGGGGGATTGGCTAGGTGGGGGCGGGGGTGTGTGGCCCGGCCCTGGCGGCGGCGGTTCATGATCGACGGCGCCACCCCCTTCGCACAAGCTTGCATGGGCGGACGTTTCGATTAAGGGGAACCTCAAGAGGGGTTGCCCTCAAGACATTCAGGCTAACGAGGAACACCGCGAAGATGGCCAGTGCCAACCCGCCCGGCGCCAAGAGCCGCCCGCTTTCGCCGCACCTGCAGATCTGGCGCTGGGGGCCGGCGATGGTCGTTTCGATCCTGCACCGGGCAACCGGCGGCGGGCTGGCCGTGGTCGGCCTGGCCGTCCTGCTGTGGTGGCTGGGCGCGCTGGTGACCGGGCCTGAGGCTTACGCCACTTTCACCGCCGTGATGGGCTCGCCGCTGGGGCTGGTCGTGCTGGTGGGCCTGACCTGGGCCTTCTTCCAGCACCTGTGCTCGGGCGTGCGCCACTTCGTGCTGGATATCGGCGCGGGGTTCGAACTGGATGCGAACGCGCACTGGTCGGTGATCACGATGGTTGTCTCGGTGCTGCTGACCGCGGGCACCTGGGCCTGCATTTTCGCGCGCTGAGGGGAACGGATCATGGGTAACGGAACCTCCATCGGCCGCGTGCGCGGCCTCGGCTCGGCCCACAGCGGGGCCACCAACTGGATCCAGGAGCGCTTCACGGGCCTGGCGAGCATGATCGTCTCGCTCTACCTGCTGTTCTCGCTGCTGATGCTGCCGGCGCTGAACTACCAGACGGTGCGCGCGTGGATCTCGCATCCGCTGCCGGCCACCGCCATGGTGTTGTTCGTGGTGGTGAACTTCTGGCACGCCCGCTCGGGCCTGCGCGTGGTGATCGAGGACTATGTCCATGAAGCCGGCGCCGCCTTTGCCGCCAATGCCGCGCTGAACATGGCCGCCTTTGCCGGCGGCGCGTTCGGCGTGCTCTCCATCATCCGCCTTGCGCTCGGAGCCTGAGCATGACTGCTGCCTACAAGATCATCGACCACACCTATGATGCCGTGGTCGTGGGCGCCGGCGGTTCGGGCCTGCGCGCCACGATGGGCGCCGCCGAGGCCGGGCTGAAGACTGCCTGCATCACCAAGGTGTTCCCCACCCGCTCGCACACGGTCGCTGCCCAGGGCGGCATCGCGGCGAGCCTCAAGAACAACACGCCCGACCACTGGACCTGGCATATGTACGACACCGTCAAGGGGTCGGACTGGCTGGGCGACCAGGACGCGATCGAATACATGGTGCGCGAGGCGCCCCAGGCGGTCTACGAGCTGGAGCACGCCGGCGTGCCCTTCAGCCGCAATGCCGACGGCACGATCTACCAGCGCCCGTTCGGCGGGCATATGCAGAACATGGGCGAAGGCCCGCCGGTGCAGCGCACCTGCGCCGCCGCCGACCGCACCGGCCATGCCATGCTTCACGCGCTCTACCAGCAGAGCCTGAAGTATGCCGCGGACTTCTTCGTGGAATACTTCGCGATCGACCTGATCATGGAAAATGGCCCCGATGGTGTTCCGGTATGCCGCGGCGTGATCGCGATCTGCCTGGATGATGGCTCGATCCACCGGTTCAAGTCGCACTCCGTGGTGCTGGCGACCGGCGGCTATGGCCGCTGCTACTACACCGCGACCTCGGCCCATACCTGCACCGGCGACGGCGGCGGCATGGTGCTGCGCGCGGGCCTGCCGCTGCAGGACATGGAATTCGTCCAGTTCCACCCCACGGGCATCTACGGCGCGGGCGTGCTCATCACCGAGGGCGCGCGCGGCGAGGGCGGCTACCTGACCAACTCCGAGGGTGAGCGCTTCATGGAGCGCTATGCGCCTTCCGCGAAGGACCTGGCCAGCCGCGACGTGGTTTCGCGCTCGATGGCCATGGAAATCCGCGAGGGCCGGGGCGTGGGTCCGCACAAGGACCACATCTACCTGCACCTCGATCACATCGATCCCGCCGTGCTGGCCGAGCGCCTGCCCGGGATCACCGAGAGCGGCAAGATCTTCGCCAATGTCGACCTGACCCGCCAGCCGCTGCCGGTGGTGCCGACCGTGCACTACAACATGGGCGGCATTCCCACGAACTACCATGGCGAGGTGGTCACCATCGGCGCCGACGGGAACCCGGAAACGGTGGTCCCCGGCCTGTTCGC
Source organism: Novosphingobium bradum (assembly GCF_042646485.1). Classification (NCBI taxonomy): domain Bacteria; kingdom Pseudomonadati; phylum Pseudomonadota; class Alphaproteobacteria; order Sphingomonadales; family Sphingomonadaceae; genus Novosphingobium; species Novosphingobium bradum. The sequence continues at coordinate 427,106 of NZ_JBHRTQ010000007.1, forward strand.
GGTGGGCGAGGCGGCCTGCGTTTCGGTTCACGGCGCGAACCGCCTGGGTTCCAACTCGCTGATCGACCTCGTGGTGTTCGGCCGCGCCACGGGCCATCGCCTCAAGGAGCTGATCAAGCCGGGCACGGCCCATGCCGAGCTGCCCAAGGATTCGGCCGACCTGGCGCTGACCCGCCTCGACCACTTCCGCAACGCCAAGGGCGAAAGCTCGACCGCCGATATCCGCGCCGAGATGCAGCGCACGATGAGCCTTCATGCCGCCGTGTTCCGCAATGACGAGCTGATGGCCGAGGGCAAGGACAAGTTGGCCGCGACCTACAGCCGCATGAACGACATCAAGGTGACCGACCGTTCGCTCATCTGGAACTCGGACCTGATCGAGACGCTGGAGCTGGACAACCTGATCAGCCAGGCCTCGGTCACGCTGCACGGCGCACACAACCGCAAGGAAAGCCGCGGCGCCCACGCGCACGAGGACTTCCCCGATCGCAACGATGCCGAGTGGATGAAGCACACCGCGGCCTGGTTCGAGGGCTGGGGCGGCAAGGGCGGCCAGGTGAAGATCGACTACCGCCCGGTCCACGAGTTCACGCTGACCGACGACGTCGAGTACATCAAGCCGAAGAAGCGGGTGTACTGAGGCGGTTCGCCTTTCCGGAACATCGAGAAGGGTCGGGGCAGCGATGCTCCGGCCCTTTTTGATGGTGTGCGGGAGGTGGGAATCGGGCGCGGCCTATGCCCACCGGCCTTGTTTGCGCGGGGGGCTGTGGTTACCGTGGCGACTGCGCGTGTCTCGCAAGCGCGGGTGGCCCTTGCGGGTGGCTGGTTGCGGGGTTTGCGCCGGGGATCACGCCAGACCATGGAATGCCTGAATGAGCTTTGATGACGCCGACCTGCGATTGTCGTTCGATGCGGGGCTGCTGGCCGATGCGGCGAACAGTTTCGCGCGGGCCGGGGTGCTGCGGGTGCCCGAGCTTTTTCCGGGCGAAGTGGCCGAGGCGCTGTACCAGCATTTCGAGACGGACCTCGAATGGCGCCGGGCGGTGAGCCAGGGCGACGATACCCTGGACCTGACCCCCGAATTGATCGCGCAGATGATCGCGGCCAAGGACCATGCCTTTATCGACCGGGTCCACGCTGCGGCGCGCGACGGGTTCCAGTTCCTGTTCGATTCGGTGATCGTTTCGGACAAGGCCAGGGAGCGCAAGGCGCGCGGGCTGCTGCTGGACCGGGTGGTCGAGGCGCTCAACCATCACTCGTCGCTCAATACGTTCCGCGCGATCACCGGGGAGCCGAAAGTGCGCCAGGCGGTGGGCCAGGCGACGCGCTACCTGCCCGGGCATTTCCTGACGGCCCACGACGATTCGCTGGCCGGGGAAAACCGCGTGGCGGCCTTTGTCATCAACCTGACCAAGGACTGGCGGCCTGACTGGGGCGGCCTGCTCCAGTTCCAGAATGCCGGGGGCGACGTGCCGCTTTCGCTCAAGCCCGGGTTCAACACCATTCATTTGTTCCGCGTGCCGCAGATGCACAGCGTTTCCTACGTGGCGCCGTTTGCCGGGGCGCCGCGGTATGCGATCACCGGGTGGCTGCTGCGCTGAGGCGCGCGCCGGGCGAGGCCGGCTGAACGTGCCGGCACAGGCCGGGGCGCTGCACCCGCCCCGGACTGTGCCCGGCCCTGCCGCGCCGTGCCGACGCGGGCCTGGCTTCAGCCTTGCTGGCCTGGCCCGCGGTGCTTATCCCCCTGCCGGTGCACCTCGCCCTGCTGGCTGCTGCTGCCCCTGGGTTGCTGGGCGGCTTGCTGGGCCGGTGCGGGGTGGGCATCGTTGTGGGCTACCTGGCCGACCTGGGCTTGCTGGGCGCCGCCGAGCGGAATCTTGCGGCCGCGCGGGCGTTCGGCGGCGCGGGGCAGGGTGATGGTGAGGACGCCGTTGCGGAACTGGGCGCGGGCGGCTTCCTCGTTTACGTTGGTGGGCAGCGTGATGGTGCGTTCGAAGCGGCCATAGGTCCGTTCGGAATAGCCGCGCTGTTCATCGGTATGATCGGAGCGCTTTTCGCCGCTTAGGGTGAGCAGCCCGTCCTCGATGGTGAGATCGATGTCTTCCTCGCGCACGCCGGGCAGTTCGGCGGTGATTTCGAGGCGGTCGTCGGACTGGTGCACTTCGAGCGCCGGAGCCGAGAAGGTGCCGCCGGCCTGGGCGCCGGTGGGGCCGCGTTCGATCAGGTCGTCGAACAGGCGGTTCATCTGGCGGCTGAGGTCGAACAGCGAGCCGCCGAAGCCGAAGCCGCCGCCGAAGCCGCTGCCCGCGCCGCCGGATGAGCTGGCCATGCCGCCGCGCCGATAGGGGGTGAGTTGCCGATTGGCCATGGTATCCTCCTCGGGTTGGAATTGTGCGAAGCGGGGCCGGACGGACACCTGGCCGCGAGGCTCCCTTCCATCGCCCGAACGCGAGGAGGGCGCCGCCGGTTCCGGCGTTGGTCGACCGTGGGGAACGCCGTGTGGCGCCTGACCTGTCCTTTGATGAGCGTGGCGCGCGCGCGCGCTATCGGCTATGCGACGCGGCGTCGATGAAGGGAATTGCAGGCATGGCGATCGAAGCCACGGTGAACGGCAAGGCGGTGCGCTTTGCGGGTGAGGCGGATATGCCGCTGTTGTGGGCGGTGCGTGAGCAATTGGGGCTGACGGGCGCCAAGTTCGGCTGCGGCGTGGCAGCCTGCGGAGCCTGCACGATGCACATCGATGGCGAGCCGGTGCGTTCATGCTCGGTGCCGATCGGCGATGTGGCCGGCAAGGCGATCACCACGATCGAAGGCCTGAAGGGGCCGGACGGGCAGCTTCATCCGGTCCAGCAGGCGTGGATCGACCAGCAGGTGCCGCAATGCGGCTATTGCCAATCGGGCCAGATCATGGCGGCGGCGGCGCTGGTGGCGAAGGCCGGCCGGCCCAGCCCGGCGCAGGTGGACGAGGCGATGACCAACCTGTGCCGCTGCGGCACCTATCCGCGCATCCGCGCGGCAATACAACGCGCCACCGGCGCCGTGGCCGAAACGGGAGAGGCGTGATGGGGATCAAGCGCCGCGCCTTCCTGTTCGGTTCGGTCGCGCTGGCGGGCGCCGGGGTGTTCGGGCTGAAATGGAGCGCCAGCAGCGCCCGGGCCGAGGCGATCGCCGCCACCCGTCGCCAGGGCGAGGGCAGTTTCGACGCCTGGCTCAAGATCGCGCCTGACGACACGGTGACGCTCTATTCGCCGACCATCGACATGGGCCAGGGCTCGCAGACCGCCCAGGCGCAGATGGTGGCCGACGAGCTGGGCGTGCCGTTCGAGCGGATCGTGATCGAGCAGGCCCCGGCCATGCCCGGCTTTGCCAATACCGAGGTGGTCAGGGGCTTCGGCAAGGAGTTCGTGGGCGCGGTGACCGATTGGGTGCCAGACCAGATCCTGGGCTTCGCCGCCCGCAAGGTGCCGGTGCAATTGACCGGCGGCTCATCGGCCGTGCGCTATAGCGGGCAGTTGCTGCGCCGCGCGGCGGCGGGCGCACGCAGCCTGCTGGCGGCCGAGGCAGCGAGCCGGCTGGGGGTTCCCGAGGGCGAGCTGGCCCTGGCCGAGGGCCGGGTGCGCCACGCCGCATCGGGGCGCAGCCTGCGCTATGGCGAACTGGCCGAGGCGGCGGCGAAGCGCAGCCTTGCGGCCGAGCCGGTGCTGGCCCCGATCAAGCCGGGCGCGGCCGTGGGCCGTTCGGTGGCGCGCCGCGACATTCCCGGCAAGGTGGACGGCAGCGCGGTCTACGGGATCGACGTGACCCTGCCCGCCATGCGGGTGGCGACCGTGATCATGGCCCCGGTGCGCGGCGGCAAGCTGCTGGAGGTGGACGAGAAGCCGGCCCTGGCCGTGGCCGGGGTGGACAGGGTGATCCGTCTGCCCGAGGCCGTGGCCGTGGTGGCCACCGGCTACTGGGCGGCGTGGAAGGGCGCGCAGGCGCTGGCCCCGAAGTTTTCCGACGGCGGCAACGGCGCCATCGGATCGGAAGGGATCGCGGCCGACCATGCGCGCCTGATCGCGGCCGGCAAGGCCGACAAGGAAGCCGGCAAGGGCGACGTGGACAAGGCCTTTGCCGAGGCCGGGGCGAAGGTGATCGAGGCCGATTACCAGGTGCCCTACCTGCACCATGCGATGATGGAGCCCTTCGCGATGACCGTTCATCGCCGGGGCGACAAGGTGGAGGCGTGGGTGGGCCTGCAGGACCCGCTGGCAACCCGCAGCCTTGTCGCCAAGGCGGCCGGGGTGGGGATGGACGACGTGACCTTGCACACCACGCTGATGGGCGGCGGCTTCGGCCGGCGTTCGCCGTGGCAGTGCGAGATCATCGATCAGGCCGTGGCCGTGGCCAGCCAGTGCCCCTGGCCGGTCAAGCTGATCTGGAGCCGCGAGCAGGAGGTGAGCCACGGTTCCTATCGTCCGCAGTGTTCGGCCCGGCTCAGGGGGGCGGTGAAGGATGGGCGGATTACCGCGCTGCGGACCGACTATGCCCAGAGCGCCAGTGCCGAGATGGAAGTGGGCTTCCTTTACGATCTGCCCAACGTGCAGCGGCGCCACTTTGCCCACAAGACCAACCAGGTGGACGGGCCGTGGCGATCGGTCAACGCCACCCAGTTCGGGTTCTGGACCGAGAGCTTCATGGATGAGCTGGCCTCGGCCGCCGGGGAGGATCCCTACAGGTTCCGCCGTCGGCATCTCGATCACGATCCGCGCGCGGCGAAAGTGCTGGACGAGGCGGCGCGGCTGGGCGGCTGGGGCACGGCGCTGCCGCCGGGCACGGGGCGGGGGATCGCCATTTTCAAGTGCTTTGGCACCTATGTGGCCGAAGTGGTCGAGGCATCGCTGCGCGAGGATGGCTGGCCAAGGGTCCACAAGGTGACCGCGGTGGTCGACTGCGGGACGACGGTGAACCCGCGCAATGCCGAGGCGCAGATTTCCGGGGCGATTGTCCAGGCGCTTTCCACCGCGGTGGGCGAGGCGATCACGCTGGAGAAGGGCGCGGTGGTGCAATCCAGCTTCCCCGACTATCCCCTGCTCAAGCTGGCCGAGGCGCCGGGCGCAATCGCCGTGCACTTCATCGAGAGCGGCGCGGAGATGGGCGGGATCGGCGAGCCGGGCGTGCCGCCGCTGACCCCGGCGCTGGTCAACGCCCTGGCCGTGGCCACCGGCAAGCGCATTCGCAGCCTGCCGATCCGCGACCAGGCCAAGGGATGAGGGCGGCGGCGCGGGGCTCAGGGCTTTTGCGGAGGCGGGCCTTGGCGCGGGCTTAGCCGGGCCGGGCTAGGTGGGGGCGATTGCCCGCCCATCCGCCTGCCTATCCGGGAGCCTGCCTGCGCGATGAAGACCCGTGCCGCCCTTGCCGCCCTGTGCGCCACCGTCGCGCTGATCGCCCTTGCCGGGGCGGGACTGGGAGCGCCGCATCGCCCGGTTCGCGCCGGCCAGCCGGAGCGCTACGGCCAGTCGCATGGAGCCGGCGATGCCGCGCCGGTGGGCCATGGCGGGCCGCACTGGACCTATGACGGGGCTGCCGGCCCGGAGCATTGGGGCGAGATGAGTGAGGATTTCGCCGCCTGCGCCAAGGGGCATATGCAAAGCCCGGTGGACCTGGGCGGGGCGGAAAGCGCCGGGCGGCTGGCGGTGCGCGCCGCCTATCGGCCCGGCGGGCTGACCGTGCTCAACAACGGGCACACGGTGCAGGTGAACTTCCCCGAAGGATCGCAGCTTGCCAGCGGGATCGCCCGCTACAAGCTGGTGCAGATGCACTTCCACACGCCCTCGGAGGAAACGGTCTATGGCATTCCCTATCCGATGGTCGTCCATTTCGTCCACGTGGACGCCAATGGCAACCTGGCCGTGCTGGCGGTGCTGTTCGAGGAAGGGGCGCACAATCCCGAGCTCGACAAGGTGATCCGCGCCGCCCCGCGCTGGGAGCAGGGGCCAACCCCGGTGGCCGGCGTGACGTTCGATCCGGCCCGGCTGCTGCCCGATAACCTGGCGGTCTGGCGCTATGAAGGATCGCTGACCACGCCGCCCTGCACCGAAGGGGTGCGCTGGCACGTGGCCGAGCACCGGGTGACAGCCAGCGCCGGGCAGATCGCCGCGATCCACGCGATCATCGGCGACAATGCCCGGCCCACCCAGCCGCTTCACGGGCGCCTGCTGGTCGCCGGCTCGGACTGAGCGAAAGCCGGCGCCGGCGCCGATCCGCAGACGAGCGCGGAGCTTGCGCGCAGTGCCGATCAGCGGCCCGGCTTGCCTTGGACGGGCCGGGCGGACGCGGGCCGGACAGGGGCCGGTTGGACCTTGGCGGCCGGCACCGGCGCCGGCGCCGGCGCCGGCGCCGTGGCGGGGCGGGCCGGGCGGGCGCAGTCGCGCTGAAGGCCCACGCCCTTGAGGAAGCCGCGCCGCGCCACGCCGGCGTTGATCGCCGATTGCAGCCGGCGCTCCTGTTCGCTGGCGCCCGACACTTCGCGGATCACCCCGCGGAAGGGGATGAACGAGCCGACCACCGACTGGGCGACCTTGCCCGCGCTGAGCCGCGCGCGGGCGCCCTGGGCGAGGTCGATATCATCGCCCAGCACGGTATCGAGCTGCTGGACCTCGGCGATCAGCGCCGGGCAGCGGGCGCCCCCCGGCAGGCCATAGGGATCGGCCTCGGCGGCGAGGAGGGCAGCGGGGATTTCGCCCTTCCGCAGGTTGAGGTCGGTCATCGGGGTGGCGACGACATCGGCGGCGCTGGGATCGCGGTTGGTGACCGGCTTTTGCGGCTCGGCGGCGGGCGCTGGTCTGGGCTTTGGCTGGGCCTGGGAACCTGCTTGCGGCTGGCCCAGCGCCACGGTGGCGATCAGCAGCGGGGCGAGCGCGGCGAGGTGGGAGAGACGACGGGCATGGCTGGGCAAGGCGGGGCTCCCGGTGCGGATCATGGGGCGGCTTGGCGGGTGCGCTGGTCGGCGAAGGTGTCGCAGGAATTCACGTCGCCGGTTTCCAGACCCTTGCGGAGCCAGGTCATGCGCTGGGCGCTGGAGCCGTGGGTGAAATTTTCCGGGCTGGGATTGCGTCCGGCGTTCTTCATCAGGGTATCGTCGCCGATCTGGTGGGCGGCGTTGAGCCCGCTTTCCATGTCGCCCGGCTCCAGCCGGTCGCGGTTGCGCGCGGCCCAGACGCCGGCATAGCAATCGGCCTGGAGTTCGAGCCGCACCGACAGGGCATTGGCCTGGCCGGGATGGCGTTCCTGTGCCTGGTGGACCTTGTCGGACAGGCCGGTGAGGGTCTGGATGTGGTGGCCATATTCATGGGCGATCACATAGTCGCGCGCGAACTGGCCGGTGGCGCCAAGTTGTTCGCTCATCTGGCGGTAGAAATCGGTGTCGAGGTAGATGCCGTTGTCGGTCGGGCAGTAGAACGGACCCATCGCGCTTTGCGCCGCGCCGCAGCCCGAGCGGCCCATCTGCGCGTAGAACACCAGCTTGGGGCGGCCGAACGGCGCGCCGGCCTCCCGGAAGATCGGCGCCCAGGTCTTGTTGAGCGAGGACAGGGCGTTGCAGCTTTCGCGGCTGGCTTCGTCGATCGTGCAGCTTTCACTGGCAGTGGTGCCGGCGCGCGGCTGCTGGCCGGGGAGCGGGCCGCCGACCTCGGCGGTGTCCGGGCTGCCCGTGCCCTGCATGGCGCCGATCAGCTGGAGCGGGTTCACCCCGAACACGGCCGCCGCGATGAGCGCGATGACCAGGGTGCCGCAACCGAGCCGTCCGCCGCCCAGGCCGAGCGGCAGGCTGCCGCCCAGACTGCCGCCGCCGCTGCCGCGCTGGTCCTCGACGTCGATGGCGTTGGGGTCGAAATCGTCAAGCCGCATGGCTTCGTCCTGTGTTGTGGCCCGATATTGCTGCGCTGCATCATGAACGCTGGACAGCGCGACCCCGCCTCGCCAATGTTCCGCCGTTCATTTGCCAGCATCAACCGGCAGGAGTCGATAATGTTTCTTTCGGGCAAGCGCGCGCTCGTCACCGGTTCGACCTCGGGCATCGGCCTCGCCATCGCCCGCGCCCTGCGCGCCGAGGGGGCCGAACTGGTGCTCAACGGCTTCGGCGAGCCGGATGCCATCGCGGCGCTGTGCGAGGAATTGGGCGCGCGGCACGTGGGGGCCGACCTCACCCGGCGCGAGGGCGTGGAGGCGCTGATGGCCGCGGCCGGGGCGGTCGACATCCTCGTCAACAACGCGGGGATGCAGTTCGTCGCGCCGGTGGAGGCGTTCCCGGTCGAGAAGTGGGACCAGATCATCGCGCTCAACCTGACCGCCGCGTTTGACACCTGCCGGCTGACGATCCCGCACATGAAGGCGCAAAACTGGGGGCGGATCATCAACATCGCCAGCGCCCATTCGCTGACCGCATCGCCGTTCAAGTCGGCCTATGTCTCGGCCAAGCATGGCCTGACCGGCCTGACCAAGACCCTGGCGCTGGAGCTGGCGCGCACCAGGATCACCGCCAACTGCATCAGCCCGGGCTATGTCTGGACCCCGCTGGTGGAAAACCAGATCCCCGACACGATGAAGGCGCGCGGGCTGACCCGCGAGCAGGTGATCGAGGACGTGATGCTGGAGCGCCAGCCGACCAAGGACTTCGCCCAGCCGTCGGACCTGGGCGAGCTGGCCGTGTTCCTGTGCCGCGATGCGGCCCAGCAGATCACCGGGAGCAACATCTCGATGGATGGTGGCTGGACCGCGCAATAGGGGTTTGCGGGGCTTTTCTTCCGCTCCTTCCTGGCAAGGGGAGGTATCGGCGGCCGGTGCGCCCGGGTGCGCCCCAATTGCCACACCTTGCAAATATCGCGGTAACGTGGGGGCGCGTCCTTGCTGCCCCGGGCGTTGTCGTCCACAACCGGCGGCGATGAGGCGAGCCATGGGAGCGATGAGCCGAGCCTTCCGGGCGACGGTTGCGACGGCGGTTGCCGTGGGAGGGCTGGCGCTTGCCGGCCTTTCGCCCGCGCAGGCCGCTGCGCCCGCTCCCAGGCGCGACCTGGCGCTCGAGGCCGATATGCTGGCCCATATCAAGGTTCTGGCCAGCGACGAGTTCGATGGGCGCGAGCCGGGGACCGAGGGCGAGGCGAAAACCCTGCGCTATCTCGGCAAGCTGTGGTTCGACCTCGGGCTGGTTTCGGGCACCAACGATCCGGGCCACCCGTGGTTTGCCCCGGTCAACCTGGTGGCGCGCGAGCCGGCCGGATCGGCGGCGGTGTTCACCCGCAAGGGGCGACGGGTCTACGTGCCGCAAGGCGCGGTGCTGATGCTGACCTCCGGCCCGCGCGCGCTGGTGGAGAACGCGCCGCTGCTGTTCGTGGGCCGCGCGGACAAGGCCGACCAGCTCGCCCGCAGCGAACTGGCCGGGCGGGTGGTGGTCCTGCTCGATGCCGGCGAGCGCGACAGCGAGCGGCAGAACGCCCTGCTCAAGGCCGGCGCCTCGGCCGTGCTGACCGTGCTGGACGATGACCGCACCCTGGCCCAGGTCACCGCGCGGCGGCGGCGTTCGGGCTATGCCCTGTCGAGCGAGGCGCTGGGCGGGGACCTGGAGGGGTTCATCGATGCCGCCGCCTTCGATCGGCTGGCGGTCGTGGCCGGGACCAGCCTGGCCGCCTTGCAGGCCGCCGCCGCCGACCCGGCCTTCGTGCCGCGCCCGCTGGACCTGGCCGCCACGCTGGAGGCAACCACCCGTGAGAGCACGATCCGCACCCACAACCTGATCGGCAAGCTGGATGGCCGCCGGCCCGATCAGGGCGCGGTGCTGTTCATGGCCCATTGGGACCATTTCGGCCAATGCGCCGAGCCGCCGGCCGAGCACCTGATCTGCAATGGCGCGATCGACAATGCCAGCGGGATCGCTGCCCTGACCGAGGTGGCGCGGTTCCTCAGCCGGATGCCCCAGGCCGACCGCGACATCTATTTCGTGGCAACCACGGCCGAGGAACTGGGGCTGCTGGGCGCCGAGGCCTTTGCCGAGAACCCGCCCCTGCCCTTGAAGCAGGTGGTGGCCGCCTTCAACATCGATACCGTGGCGATCGCGCCGGCCGGCACGCCCTTTGCCATTGTCGGCAAGGGGATGACCCGGCTTGACCCGCAGATCGCAGCGGCGGCCAAGGCCTATCGCCGCAAGCTCGTGGGCGGCGAGGAGGCCAATGCCTATATCAAGCGCCAGGATGGCTGGGCGCTGCTCCAGCACGACGTTCCGGCGGTGATGGTGACCACGGCCTATGGCGATCTCAAGCGGCTGGAGGCCTTCTTCGACAGCGACTATCACCGCCCGACCGACGTGGTGAAGCCAGGCATCGAACTGGGCGGCGCGGCGCAGGACGTGGGCTTCCTGGTGCAACTGGGGCGGTGGTTCGCCGATCCGCGCAAGGTGCCGGCGGTGAAGTGAGGGCTGTGGCGGGGTTTCCGCACGAAACCCCGAAGCCCGGCCGCCACGTTTCGTCCTCCTGTCACACAGCGGGAACCACGGGTTGTTAACATTGCCCCGTGCGGTTACATGGGCCGCCACGATTCCCCCCGGGAACTCCCGAGCAGACAGGCAAAGCAGTGGCACTCATCGACATTTCCCTCGGTCTCACTTTCGACGACGTGCTGCTGCGCCCGGCGGAATCGGACATCGTGCCCTCGATGGCCGATACCCGCACGAAACTGACCCGCGAGATCGCGCTCAACATTCCGGTGATCTCCTCGGCGATGGACACCGTGACCGAGGCCGACATGGCGATTGTCATGGCGCAGCTTGGCGGAATCGGCGTGCTTCACCGCAATCTCACCGTGGAAGAGCAGTGCGCCGCGGTGCGCGCGGTCAAGCGGTTCGAGAGCGGCATGGTGGTGAACCCCATTACCATCTCGCCCGATGCCACCCTGGGCGAGGCCCGGGCGCTGATGCAGATCAACCGGATCAGCGGCATCCCGGTGGTGGAAGCCAATGGCAAGCTGTGCGGCATCCTCACCAACCGCGACGTGCGCTTCGCCGACAATCCCGGCCAACCGGTGCGCGAACTGATGACTCACCAGAACCTGGCCACGGTTGGCGCCGGGGTCAGCCAGGAGGAAGCCCGCCGGCTGCTGCACCAGCGCCGGATCGAGAAGCTGCTGGTGGTGGACGAGGCCTATCACTGCGTGGGCCTGATCACGGTCAAGGATATCGAGAAGGCGGTCAACTATCCCAGCGCCACCAAGGACGGCGCGGGCCGCCTGCGCGTGGCCGCGGCGACCACCGTGGGCGACAAGGGCTTCGAGCGCACCGAGGCGCTGCTCGCGGCCGAGTGCGACGTGGTGATCATCGATACCGCCCACGGCCACAACCGCGACGTTGCCCGCGCGGTGGAGCGGGTGAAGAAGCTGTCGAATTCCGCCCAGGTCGTGGCCGGGAATGTCGCCACGGCGGAAGCCACCCGCGCGCTGATCGGCGCCGGGGCCGACGCGGTGAAGGTGGGCATCGGCCCGGGTTCGATCTGCACCACGCGGATCGTGGCCGGCGTGGGCGTGCCGCAGCTGACCGCGATCATGGATGCGGCCGAGGAGGCCGACAAGCTGGGCGTGCCGGTGATCGGCGACGGCGGTCTCAGGACTTCGGGCGATGCGGCCAAGGCGCTGGCGGCCGGCGCCTCGGTGGTCATGGTCGGCTCGATGCTGGCGGGCACCGAGGAAGCGCCGGGCGAGACTTTCCTCTACCAGGGCCGGGCCTACAAGTCGTATCGCGGCATGGGTTCGGTGGGCGCGATGGGCAGCGGCAGCGCCGATCGCTATTTCCAGGGCGATATCAAGGACCAGATGAAGCTGGTGCCCGAGGGGATCGAGGGCCAGGTGCCTTTCAAGGGACCCGCGCGGGACGTGATCCACCAGCTGGTGGGCGGGGTGAAGGCGGCGATGGGCTATACCGGCTGCGGCACCATCGAGGAGCTGCGGACCAAGGCCAAGTTCGTGCAGATCACCAATGCCGGCCTCAAGGAAAGCCACGTCCACGACGTGACCATCACCCGCGAAGCCCCCAACTACAAGGTCGGCTGAGAATTGGCTGAGGCCGGGCTGCGAATGGCCATTTCGGGCGCTTCCGGTGCTCACGGCCATTAAGGCCGCTGCGCTCCGGGTCTCCCAAAACGGCCATTCTCGCTCCGGCCTGAGCCAATTCATCGCACGGCAGGGGAGGACATTGCCATGACACCCCAGGCCCGGGTCCAGGCGGCGATCGAGGTGCTGGACGCGGTGATCATCGCCGCGAAAGCCAAGGCCGCGCCGGCGGACCGGATCCTGTCCGACTGGTTTCGTTCGCGCCGCTATGCCGGATCGAAGGACCGGCGCGCGGTGCGCGAGCTGGTTTACGCGGGTATCCGCCAGTGCGGCGACATTCCGGCAAGCGGGCGGGCGGCGATGCTGCGCGTGGCCCACGGCGATCCGGCGCTGGCCGCGCTGTTCGATGGATCGCGCCATGCGCCCGCTCCGCTGGTGGCGGGCGAGCCGGTGGCCTGGGGCGGCAGCGCGCCGGGCTGGCTGGCACAGGCGCTGGCGGCATCGGGCATCGATGCCGAGAGCCAGGCGGCGCTGATGCAGCGCGCGCCGGTGGACATTCGGATCAACAGCCTCAAGGCGGCGCTGGCGGACCTGCCCGAACCGGGCGAGCCGACCGTGGCGCCGCATGGCCGCCGCTTTCCGCCCGATACCCCGGTGGAGCAATGGCCCGGCTTCCAGGCCGGCGCGATCGAGGTGCAGGATGCCGGCTCGCAACTGGTCTGCGAGGCACTGGGCGCGCGGCCGGGCGAGGCGGTGGTCGACCTGTGCGCCGGGGCCGGGGGCAAGACCCTGGCGCTGGGCGCGGCGATGGACGACCGGGGCCGTCTGCTGGCCTGCGATGCGGACCGCGCGCGGCTTTCGCGCCTGCCCCCGCGCGCCGCGCGGGCCGGGGTGACCATTGCCGAAACCCGTCTGCTCGATGCCGGACGCGAGGGCGAGGCCTTGCGCGACTGGGTGGGCACGGCCGATGCGGTGCTGATCGACGCGCCCTGTTCGGGCACCGGAACCTGGCGGCGCAATCCCGAATCGCGCTGGCGGCTGACACCGGCCGAAGTGGCGCGGCTGGCCGCCTTGCAGCAGCGCCTGCTGGGGCTGGCCGCCACCCTGGTGCGCCCGGGCGGGCGGCTGGCCTATGTGGTCTGTTCGCTGCTCGATGCCGAAGGGGCCGACCAGATCGCGGCGTTCCTTGGCGCCCATCCCGGCTGGCGGGCGGTGCCGCTCGCGCTGGGCGCGGGGCAGGTCCATGGCGCCGGCCTGCGGCTGACGCCGGGGGCCGATGGAACCGACGGGTTTTTCGTCGCTAGGCTGGAACGGTTGTGATACCCGTTCGGCAAGGGTTCAGGCCCGGCCCGGCACCGACGGGAAACCTGTAAGATGACACCGCGGGAGTTCCTGATGCGTTTTGCCCCGGCCTCGATGGCATTGTCGCTGGTTTTCGTCCTGACGGCGAGCATGGGCCAGTCGCAGGCGCCGCAGGCGATCGATCCGCGCGCGGCGGCGCTGGTAGCCCAGGGCCGCACCGCGCTGGGCACGGGCAATGTCGAAGGCGCGATCGATGCCTATGAGGCCGCGCTGGCGATCCAGCCCGGGGCGACCGCGATCACCCTGGACCTGGCCGAGGCGACCCGGCGCCAGGGGCTTCAGGGCAAGGCGCTGCACTATTACCGCGAGGCGCTGGAGCGCGATCCCCGGAACGTGGTGGCGATTTCGGGCGAAGGCGCCGCGCTGCTGGAGAAGGGCGCGGTGGAGAAGGCCAAGCGCAATCTTGCCCGGTTGCAGAACCTGTGCGGCTCGTCTTGCCCGGAAGCGGAGAGCCTGGCCGCGCTGATCGCTCGAGGCCCGCAGGAGCGGGTGGTGGCGGCCGATCCGGCCAAGCCGACAGGCGCGGTGGCGAACTAGACTTTGTTTCAGTTAAGCTGAAACAGGTGCGGCACCGGTCCGGCGCGGGTTCAGATCAATTCGCGGAATTCCTCGACGACGGCGCGGTAGACCCGCTTCTTGAACGGCACGATCAGTTCGGGCAGCTCTTCCGGGCGGACCCATTTCCAGTCGCAGAATTCGGCCGGATCGTGAGCGTCGAGGGCGATGTGGTGATCCTCGCCGGTGAAGCGGGCGAGGATCCAGTGCTGGCGCTGGCCGCGATAGGCTCCGCCCCACAGGCGCCCGAGCAGTTCGTCCGGCAGGTCGTAGAGCAGTTCCTCGCGGGTCTGCGCGATGAGGGCGACCTTGTCGGCGGAGACGCCGGTTTCTTCCCACAGTTCGCGCAGGGCGGCGGCGCGCAGTTCCTCGCCCTCGTCGATCCCGCCTTGCGGCATCTGCCAGAAATCCCCCTCGCGATTGTCGATCCGGCGGCCGACGAAGACGAGCCCCTGGCCATTGACCAGCATCACGCCGACGCAGGGACGATAGGGCAGGGCGGAAAAGTCGTTCATCGCAGAAGGGTGCTCGTTCAGGAGGATGGCTTGAAACCGGGCCTCTCACCCAAGGAGTCGGCCCGCGGCCGCCTTAGGGCGCGCCGGCCCGCTTGACTAGCCGCTCGCTGTGCCCATCTCTCGGGAATGGGCGAAACTTGCCCGGCGGTATCGCGCCTGACAGAAAAACTGAATTGCACAGCCGATCATTGAGTGGCTTAGGCGCAGGCAAGCGTGATCCGGACGAATCCGGGCAGCGAACCCTTTCGAGGACCATGATGGCAACTCTACTGGCCGACAAGCAGCCCGCAACGGGCACCAATACCCCCGAAGCCGTGGTCGTGCGGTTTGCCGGCGATTCCGGCGACGGGATGCAGCTGACCGGCGGGCAGTTCACCCTTTCGACCGCGCTGGCCGGCAACGACCTTGCCACCTTCCCCGACTTTCCGGCGGAAATCCGCGCGCCGCAGGGCACGCTGTTCGGCGTTTCGGCCTTCCAGATCAACTTCGGCTCGACCGCGGTGGATACCGCCGGCGATGCGCCCGACGTGCTGGTGGCGATGAACCCGGCGGCGCTCAAGACCAACGTCGAGGCGCTCAAGCCCGGCGGGCTGATCATCGCCGACAGCGGCGAGTTCACCAAGCGCAACCTCGAAAAGGCCAAGTACGAGGTTTCGCCGCTGGACGATGGCAGCCTCGCCAAGTGGGATCTGCTGGCCTTCGACATCAGCGCGCTGACGCTGGAATCGGTCAAGCCCTTCGGTCTTGGCAACAAGGAAGCCCTGCGCTGCAAGAATATGTGGACGCTGGGCCTGGCGCTGTGGATGTTCGACCGCGACCGCGAGCCGCTGATCGCCTGGCTCAAGGACAAGTTCGCCAAGAACCCGGTGCTGGCCGATGCCAACATCGCCGCGCTCAACGCCGGCCACGCCTATGGCGAGACGGCCGAGCTGGCCGGGCCGCTGAAGAAGCTGCACCTCGATCCGGTGGAAAGCGCGCCGGGCCTCTATCGCACGGTGACCGGCGCCGAGGCTGTCAGCCTGGGCCTGGTGGCTGGCGCGCAGTTGGCCGACCTGCCGATGTTCTTCGGCGGCTATCCGATCACCCCGGCCTCCGCGATCCTGCACAACCTGGCCAAGCTCAAGGAGTTTGGCGTCACCACCTTCCAGGCCGAGGACGAGATCGCGGCGATCTGTTCGGCCATCGGCGCCTCCTATGCCGGGCAGCTGGGGGTTACCTCCTCGTCCGGTCCGGGCATTGCCCTGAAGGGCGAGGCCATGGGGCTGGCGATCATGACCGAGCTGCCGCTGGTCATCGTCAACTCGCAGCGCGGTGGGCCTTCGACGGGCCTGCCGACCAAGACCGAGCAGAGCGATCTTTACCAGGCGGTCTACGGCCGCAACGGCGACGCGCCGCTGCCGGTGATCGCCGCGCGCAGCCCGGCCGACGCCTTTGACTGCGCGATCGAGGCCTGCCGCCTCGCGGTGCAGTTCATGACCCCGGTGATCCTGCTGACGGACGGCTATATCGGCAATGCCGCCGAGCCCTGGGCCGTGCCCGATCCGGCGAGCTATGCGCCGTTCCCGGTGGAGTTCCTGGAGGAAAACAACAATCCCGATGGCGGCAAGGTGCTGCCCTACAAGCGCGATGCGAAGGGCGTGCGCCCGTGGATCAAGCCGGGCACGCCGGGCCTGATGCACCGCATCGGCGGGATCGAGAAGGCGCCCGACACCGGCGACCTCGATTACGCGCCGGCCACCCACCAGTTGCAGACCGATGCCCGCAAGGCCAAGATCGACGGCGTGGCCAAGGCCATTCCGGCGCAGGAGGTGACGCTGGGCGAAAGCAGTGGCAAGCTGGCGGTCGTGGGTTGGGGTTCCACCTATGGCCCGATCATCCAGGCGGTGCGCCGGGCTCGGGCCAGGGGGCTGGACGTTTCTCACATCCACGTGCGCCACGTCTGGCCGCTGCCCGAGAACCTGGGCGACCTGCTCAAGGGTTTCGACAAGGTGCTGGTGCCCGAGATGAACACCGGCCAGTTCAAGACCGTGCTGCGCGACCAGTACCTGATCGACGCCCGGCCGCTCAACAAGACCAGCGGCCAGCCCTATACCATCGCGGAAATCGAAGCCGCGATCGACGATATGCTGGCGTGAGGGAACGACCATGAACGACATGACCCCGATCCAGACCACGCTCAAGGACTGGGAGAGCGACCAGGAAGTGCGCTGGTGCCCCGGTTGCGGCGACTATGCGATTTTGAAGGCGGTGCAGCGCACCCTGCCCGAGATCGGCGCGGACCCGGCCAAGACCGTGTTCGTGAGCGGCATCGGCTGTTCGAGCCGGTTCCCCTACTACGTGGAAAGCTACGGCTTCCACACGATCCATGGTCGCGCCCCGGCCTTTGCCACCGGCATCAAGTTGGCCAACCCGGAGCTGGATATCTGGCTGGTGACCGGCGACGGCGACGGCATGAGCATCGGCGGCAACCACACGATGCACCTGCTGCGGCGCAATCTGAACTGCCAGATCATGCTGTTCAACAACGAGATCTACGGCCTGACCAAGGGGCAGTATTCGCCCACCAGCCGCGAGGGCACCTCCAGCCCCTCCACCCCGATGGGTTCGGTGGATCATCCGGCGTTGCCTTGCGCCTTTGCGCTGGGTTCGGGCGCGCGGTTCGTTGCGCGCGGGTTCGACGTATCCAAGGAACTGGGCGGCGTGCTCAAGGCGGCCCACGCCCATCGCGGCGCGGCCTTCGTGGAAATCTTCCAGAACTGCATCGTCTACAACAAGGACCGCTTCGAGGACTTCGCCGCCCCCAAGGGCGCGGAAGCGAACCAGCTCTGGCTGAAGGACGGCGAGCCGATGCTGTTCGGCTCGGAAAAGTCGGGCGGGGTGAAGGGCATCACGCTTGATATGGAAACCCTGTCGCTCAAGGTCGTCGACGTTGCAGACGGCGACTGGCAGGCCGCCGGCGTTATCGTCCACAACGTGAAGAACAAGGCCGTGGCCCATATGCTGGTGGAAATGCCCTTCGGGCCGTTCCCGATGGCGCTTGGCGTGATCTTCGACGATCCGCGCCCGACCTACGAGGACGCGGTGCACGGCCAGGACGCCAAGGCGCGCGAGGGCCGGGTGGCCGATCTCGGCAAGCTCCTCGCCAAGGGCCAGACCTGGACCGTTCCGGCCAAGGCGGCGGACCTGGGCTGATCTGACGGGATTCCGGTTTCGATCCGACCTGCCCGAAAGGGCAGGTGGGGCGCTTGGGGCTGGCAATGGGCAGGTGCCCTCGCTTAGCTGGGCGGCATGACCAATCCCGTCATCGTCTGGCTGCGCCGCGACCTGCGGCTGGCCGACCAGGCCGCGTTTCACGCGGCGGCGCAGAGCGGTGCGCCGGTGATCCCGGTCTATGTGCTGGATGACGAGGCGCCCCGGCATCACCGGATGGGCGGGGCTTCGCGCTGGTGGCTTCATCATTCGCTCAGCCGCCTCGATGCCGACCTTCGGGCGATCGGATCGCGGCTGGTGCTGCGGCGGGGCAAGGCCCACGAGGAACTGGCCGCGATCCGGCGCGAGGTGGGCGCGCGCACGGTCCATTGCCTGGCGCATTACGAGCCGTGGTGGCGCAATGCCGAGCGGGCCGTGGCCAAGCACTTCCAGCTGGTGCGCCATGACGGCAATTACCTGGCGCCGCCCGGCACCATCCTCTCGGGCGCGGGGACACCCTACCGCATCTACACCCCGTTCTGGCGGGCGTTGAGCGAACGCCTGCCGCCGCCATTGCCCGTGGCCGCGCCGGCGCACCTGCCGGCCCCGGCGAACTGGCCGGCAAGCGATGCGCTGGAGGACTGGGGCCTGCTGCCGCGCGCGCCGGACTGGGCGGGCGGGCTGCGCGCGATGTGGTCGCCGGGCGAGGGCGGGGCGCGCGAACGGCTGGCCGACTTTGCCGAGGCCGCGGCGGTCTATGAACAGCGCCGCAACCTGCCGGCGCAGGAGGGCACGTCGCTGCTTTCGCCGCACCTCCATTTCGGGGAGATTTCACCGGCCGCGGTGTGGCACGCGGTGGCCGGGGCGGGCGGTTCGGTCGGCACCTTCCTGGGGGAACTGGGCTGGCGCGACTATGCCCAGAACGTGATCCTGCAATTTCCCGACTATGCCACCCGCAGCGCGAAGGCGGAGTTCGACCATATGCCCTGGCGGACCGGGCCAGAGGCCGAGGCGGACCTTGCGGCCTGGCAGCAGGGGCGCACCGGCTATCCCATCGTGGACGCCGGGATGCGGCAGCTGTGGCGCACCGGCTGGATGCATAACCGGGTGCGGATGCTGGCGGCCTCGTTCCTGATCAAGCACCTGATGATCGACTGGCGCGAAGGCGAGCGCTGGTTCTGGGATACGCTGGTCGATGCCGACCATGGGCAGAACGCGGTCAACTGGCAGTGGAGCGCGGGCAGCGGGGTGGATGCCAACATCTTTTCGCGGATCATGGCGCCGCTCAGCCAATCGGTGAAGTTCGATGCGGCGGGCTATATCCGCCAGTGGGTGCCGGAGCTGGCGGGGCTGGCGGATGGCGAGATCCATGATCCCGTGGTGCGACCCAGGGGCTATCCGCGGCCCATCGTGGACCATGGTGCGGGCCGCGCGCGGGCGCTGGCGGCGATGGTGCAGGCGAAGGGGGAAGCGGCGAGCGGCGGGGGCTAGAATCTGATGACATTGGATTGAAGCGCAAAGCCCTTCCCCGTTGGGGAAGGGTTGGGATGGGGGTTCCACGCCAGCGCCGTACCCCCACCCCCAGCCCCTCCCCAATGGGGAGGGGAGACCGGCACTTCAATGCAATGTCATCCCGCTCCAGAAGCTTCAGGCCGCGAAGGCCGCGAAGGCGAGCTTTCAGGCCGCGAAGGGCGCGGCGGCCCCTGGTCGGGATTGCCCCCCGCCGCCGCGCCCCACCGGGTAACTGGTCGTGGCCGGGTGATCAGAGGGTCGAGCGGAAGATCGTCTCGGGTTGCCAGCGGGCCAGGATATTGTCGTGCACGATCGGCGAGAGCAGGTTCTGGAAGGCGCAGCCGATCAGGCTGTTGTTCCACCAGACCACTTCCGATTGCAGCGATTCGAGGCCGGGCAGGGTGATCCAGCAGATCGTGCCCGGCTGCATTCGGCTGATCGCCGAGGCGCAGAAACCGCCCAGCGAGAGATCGTGGACGATCGTCGAGAAGCTACGGCCGCCCGAGGCGCGCAGGCTGGCCGGAATGGAAATGCGCGTCCGCGGCGCGCAGCGATCTTCCTGCGCGGCCACTTCATAGCGTTGCACGGATTGGACTTCGCCCATCGTCTTTGCTCCCTACCGCCTACGCACTATCGCGCAGGCCGGTGAATTCCGGCTAAAGGATGGGGCAAGACTGCTTGCCGGCGGGTTACGCCGGATGGTTAACGGTTTCGCGGTGCGGGCTGGCGAAGGGTTCGCCCAGCAGGGCAACCAGGCGCTCTGCCACCACTTCGGGCGCCTTGACCGAAGCGGGATCTTCGCCCGGATAGGCCCGGGCGCGCATCGCGGTGCGGGTGGCGCCGGGATTAACCAAGGCAATGCGGATGCGCGAAATGGCGCGAACTTCCTGCGCCCAGCAATCGAGCAATTGCGCGAAGGCGGCCTTTGTGGCGCCATAGGCGCCCCAATAGGCGCGGGGCGCATCGGCCACGGTACTGGTCAGGCCGATCACCCGCGGATCGGCGCTGCGGCGCAGCAGGCCATCGAAGTGGGCGATCAGCGACTGGGTGGCCAGCACGTTGACCGTGAGCGCCTTGTTGAAGCTGGCCTGGTCGATATCGGCCACGCTCGAGAGTTGCGGCAGCAGGGCGGCGGCGAGCACCAGCACGTCGAGCTTGTCCCAGCGGCTGCGAATTGCCGTGGCGAGGCGGGCCACGCCATCGGGTTCCATCAGATCGACCGGAGCGATGGTGGCGGTCCCGCCGGCGGCGTGGATCGCCTCCTCGACCGCTTCAAGCCCCTTCACATCACGCGCGGTGAGGATGACATGGGCGCCGGCCTGGCCGAGCGCCAGGGCCGTGGCCGCGCCGATTCCCTTGCTGGCCCCGGTGACCAGCGCGACCTGGCCTGAAAAGGGCTTGCCTGCTTCGCTCATCGCTTCAGGCGACCGGCAGGTCGAGCTGGGCCGGGCGATCGCGATCGGCCAGGTCGGTCAGCCGGGTCGGGTATTCGCCCGAGAAGCAGGCGTCGCAATATTGCGGGCAGGCGGCGTTGCGGCCCTTCAGGCCCACGGCGCGATAGAGGCCATCGAGCGAGACGAAGGCGAGACTGTCGGCCTGGATGAATTCGGCCATGGCGGCCACGTCCATCCGCGCGGCGAGCAGCTTGGAGCGTTCGGGGGTATCGACCCCGTAGAAGCAGCTATGCTCGGTCGGCGGGGAGGCGATCCGCATATGCACTTCGGCCGCGCCCGCATCGCGCATCATCTGCACGATCTTGAGGCTGGTGGTGCCGCGCACGATCGAATCGTCGACCAGCACGATCCGCTTGCCCGCGACGATCGCGCGGTTGGCATTGTGCTTGCGCTTCACATCGGCATTGCGGGCGCCGTCGGACGGCTGGATGAAAGTGCGGCCCACATAGTGCGAGCGGATGATGCCGAGCTCGAAGGGCAGGCCCGATTCCTGGGCATAGCCGAGCGCGGCGGGCACGCCGCTATCGGGCACGGGGATCACCATGTCGGCATCGGCCAGCGATTCGCGCGCCAGTTCGCGGCCGATGGCCTTGCGGACCTCGTAGACCGAGCTGCCGCCCATCAGCGAATCGGGGCGGCTGAAATAGACGTGTTCGAAGATGCACGGCCGGGCCGGCGGATCGCCGAAGGGGCGGTGGGTGCGGACCGCGCCATCGAGATCGACTTCGACCAGTTCGCCCGGCTCCACCTCGCGCAGGAAATCGGCGCCGATCACGTCGAGCGCGACCGTTTCGCTGGCGAACACGGTCGCATCGCCCAGCTTGCCCATGACCAGCGGGCGGATGCCCAGCGGATCGCGGCAGGCGATCATGCCGGCCGGGGTCATGCAGATCAGCGAATAGGCGCCTTCGACCAGCCGCAGCGCATCGATGAAGCGATCGAGCAGGGTGGGATAGCGGCTGGTGGCGACGAGGTGGATGATCACCTCGGTATCCGAGGTGGACTGGAAGATCGCGCCCTTCTGCACCAGATCGTACTTGAGGTGCATGGCGTTGGAGATGTTGCCGTTGTGGGCGATGGCGAAGCCGCCCGAGGCCAGATCGGCAAACAGCGGCTGGACGTTTCGCAGGCCCGAGCCGCCGGTGGTGGAATAGCGCACGTGGCCCGCGGCCATGATGCCCGGCAGTTCGGCGAGGGCTTCGGCGCTGGAGAAATTGGCGGCAACGTGGCCGGTGCCGCGGCGGGAATAGAATTCCTGGCCATCGAAGCTGGTGATGCCCACGGCCTCCTGGCCGCGATGCTGGAGCGCGTGGAGGCCGAGCGCGGTCATGGGGGCGGCTTCGCGGGCGCCGATCACGCCGAAGATGCCGCACTCCTCGCGCAGCTTGTCGCCGTCCGCGTCGCAGAAAGGATTGGTCAGGTTCATGGTTGCTGGTCCGCCGGGCGAGAAGGCTTGTGTTACAGCCGTGTTGCGGGCGCATTTGGCCCCTGCGGCGCCGAAAGGCAAGCCCGGTGGCGCGCAAGGCGGAGATGGGTCGGCAGACCATTGCCCTCGGCCGCGCCGCCGCCTAAACCCGGCCTCGCGTCGCCTGCCCCAGGAGACCCGCGAAAGAAGGCTCCCGCTTGATCCTCTCCCCGTTCGAATGGACCATCGCCAAGCGCTATATGCTGCCGGGCCGGGGCGAGGCGTTCATCGCGCTCGTTGCCGGGATCAGCTTGGTGGCGGTGAGCCTGGGCGTGGCGGCCCTGGTCATCGTGATGAGCGTGATGAACGGCTTTCGCGCCGAACTGTTCGACAAGATCGTGGGGCTGAACGGCCATGCGATCATCCAAGCCTATGGCGGCCGGCTCGACAATTGGCAGCAGGTGCTGGCCGATGTGCGCGCCACGCCGGGGGTGACCCGGGCCTCGCCGCTGATCGAGCAGCCCCTGCTCGCCACCTTCAACGGCCGGGTGGAAGGCATTCTCGTGCGCGGCAACACGGCCGAGGACATCGGCCGGATCAAGCCGCAGGTGAAGGATGGCTCGCTCCAGATGCTGCGCCCGGGCGCGAGCATGGTGGCCATCGGCGCGCGGCTGGCGGAAAACCTCGGCGCGCGGGTGGGCGACACGATCACCATCATCAACCCGCAGGGGCGCGCCACCCCGTTCGGCACGGTGCCCCGGCAGGTGGGCTACACGGTGGGCGCGATCTTCGAGATCGGGGTCTATGACTATGACAACACCTTCGTGGTCATGCCCATTCCCGACGCGCAGACCCTGCTGCTGAGCGGCGATTCGATCGGGATGATCGAGGTGAAGACCACCGATCCGGACCAGGTGACCGAAATCCTCGCCCCGCTCACCCGCAAGCTGGCGGGCGTGGCCGTGGTGACCGACTGGAAGACCATCAACGCCGCCCTGTTCGAGGCGCTCTCGGTGGAGCGGGTGGCGATGTTCACCGTGCTCTCGATCATCGTGCTGGTGGCGGTGTTCAACATCCTCTCCTCGCTGATCATGCTGGTGCGCGCGAAAACCCGCGACATCGCCATCTTGCGGACCATGGGCGCGCGGCGGGCCAGCCTGCTGCGGATCTTCGTAACCATCGGCTTCTCGATCGGCGCGCTGGGCACCGGCACGGGGCTGGCGCTGGGCTTCGTGTTCCTGTTCTTCCGCCAGAACGTGGTCAACGCGGTGCAATACCTGACCGGGCAGAACCTGTGGGACCCTTCGATCCGCTTCCTTTCCGAACTGCCCAGCCGCTCCGACCCAGTGGAGATCGTGGCCATCGCGGCGATGGCGCTGGTACTCTCGTTCCTCGCCACGCTCTACCCGGCGTGGAAGGCGGCGAGCACCGATCCGGTGCAGGTGCTGCGCTATGAGTGATCGCGCGCCGCTGGACCTTGCCGCCACGGACCTTGCCGCGCCAGTCGTGCGCCTTGCCGGCGTGACCCGCAGCTTCGAGCAGGGCGGGGTACGGATCGACGTGCTGCGTGGGATCGACCTTGAAATCCGCCCCGGCGAGATCGTGGCCCTGCTGGGGCCTTCGGGTTCGGGCAAGTCGACCATGCTCCAGGCGATCGGCCTGCTGGAAGGCGGCTTTGGCGGCAAGATCGAGATCGCGGGGGTTGATGCCTCGGCGCAGGATTCGGCCGGGCGGACCACGCTGCGGCGCGAGCACCTGGGCTTTGTCTACCAATTCCACCACCTGCTGGCCGATTTCACCGCGATCGAGAACGTGATCCTGCCGCAATTGATCGCGGGCGCCGGTCAGGAGGAAGCCGAAGCGCGGGCGACCGAACTGCTGGAGAGCCTGGGCCTGGGCCAGCGCCTGACCCACAAGCCGAGCCGGCTTTCGGGCGGCGAGCAGCAGCGCGTGGCCGTGGCCCGGGCGCTGGCCAACCGCCCGGCGCTGGTCCTGGCCGACGAGCCGACCGGCAACCTTGACGAGGCGACCGCCGACAAGGTGCTCGGCCAGTTCCTGGGCCTGGTGCGCGGCGAGGGCAGCGCCGCGCTGATCGCCACCCACAACGAGCGCCTCGCGCTGGCGATGGACCGCGTGGTGCGGCTGCATGATGGGCGGCTGGGCTGACAGCGATCGCGCGCGGCTTACCGAAAGTTCACCGGAACCGGCGCGCCGGGGCAACCGTTTGGTTCCTGCAAGGGGAACGCGGGAGCCAAGGAGAGCCATTCGTGAGCCACCATCCGACCACATTTGCCGCCGAGCCTTCCGACCAGCCGCATGGCGCGATCGGCTGGGACGATCCGGCGACCCTGCATCGCCGCGCCGACGGCGGCGGGCTGCTCCATGGGTTCAAGGCGATCCGCAAGGGCACGCTGGGCGAACTGGTCCGCTGGTTCGCCGCCCTGCCGGCGGGCGAGCGCGGGCACTACATGATCGAGAAGGCCGGCGACCGGCAGTATCACCCCTTCGAGATCATGGGGCTGGCCGCGCGGCCCGACCTGCCGGCCACCTGAACGGCAGCCGGTCTGGTTCCTGCCGGACCGGCCGGAGTTCAGGCCATGCCCATCCCGGTGATCAGCGCATCGTTGAGCCGGGTCATCATCACCACGATCACGTTGAGCAGGGTGGCCGCGGCGACCACCACCACGGTGAAGCGCAGCACCTTTTCGCGCGGGACGCCCAGCATCGGGGCGGCGCCCAGATAGAGGAGGCGCACCCCGTAGAGCGCCACCAGCCCGAGCCAGGCCAGCGAAGGCACCAGCGCGACCACGCCGGCCAGCAGGACCGGGGTCGATCCATAGCCGATCAGCGCGAAGGCGCGATCGCCGCCGTGGGTGCCGCCATGGTGGCGCGCGACGATGCTGGCGAACATGGCCAGGGCCAGCAGGCTGAACAGGGTGCCCAGGAACACGATGATCGCGCTGCCCAGCACCGAGACCGGGGTGACCGGCGTGGGATCGCTGAGCGGCCCGGCGCCATAGCCGAAGTGGCCGAAGGTGAGCGCGCCGATTGAGGCGCAGACTGGCCAGATCAGCGACAGGGGCAGGACATAGCGGTTGAGCACCTCGCCCGACGGGCGGTCCTCGGCGGCGATCCGCGCCCATTCCGAGCGGGGCGAGAGGACAATGGCGGCGGCGCGCGCGGCGATCGAGCGGCGCGGGGCGATTTCATCGACTGGCATCGGGGCACTCCATCAACGACGTGTCGGTTGTGGCCCCGGCTTGGCCGCGCGGCGCGGCGCGGTCTTTGCGCGAAAGCAAAGTTCATGGGAGCCGCCTTTTCCCCAGCAGGGGGGCGGGGGCGGGTTGATCGGGCGGGGGCACGCGCTACCTTGCCGGGATGGCCGCCTATGCTCCGTTCGTTCCCTTGCGCGTGTTCTCCTCCTATTCGATGCTGGAGGGGGCGATCGATCCCAAGGCCATCGCCAAGCTGGCCAAGGAGCGCGGGTTCCCGGCCATCGCGGTGTGCGATCGCAATGGCCTCTATTGCGCGCCGGCCTTTGCCTCGGCCTGCAAGGACGCGGGCATCCAGCCGCTGGTCGGCACCTTGTTGGCCGTGGCCCGCGAGGGGGAGCCAAGGGATTCCGCCGCGATCGACTGGCTGGCGCTCTATGCCCAGGACGAGGCCGGCTGGCTCAACCTGTGCCGGCTGGTCAGCCGCGCCCACCTTGACCGCCCGCTCGACCGCGAGCCCCACGTGCCGCTGGCCGATCTCGATGGCCACACCGATGGGCTGATCGCGCTGACCGGGGCTGGCGAGGGTGGCCTCGCCCGGCTGCTGGCCGATGGCAAGGCCGAGGCCGCGCATGACCTGGCCGCGCGGCTGGCCGGTCTGTTTCCCGGGCGGCTCTATGTCGAGATCGCCCGGCGCGGCGACGCGGTGGAGGAAGCGGCCGAGGAGGCGCTGATCGCGCTGGCCTATGCCCGCGACCTGCCCCTGGTGGCCACCAACCCGGCGATGTTTGCCGAAAGCCAGTTCCACGCCGCCCACGATGCCCTGCTGTGCATCGCCAATTCGACCCACATCGATGCGGCGGACCGGCCGCGCTCTTCCGGCGAAGCCTGGGTCAAGCCGGCCGACACGATGGCCGAGCTGTTCGCCGACCTGCCCGAGGCGACCGCTAACACGCTCGTCGTCGCGCAGCGCTGCGCCTATGCCCCGCCCAGGCGCAAGCCGCTGCTGCCCAGCCTTGCCGGCGACACCGAGGGCGAGGCGCGAATGCTGGTGGAGGATGCGCGCGCCGGGCTGGTCAAGCGGCTGGAGCCCTATGGCGAACTGCCCGAGGCGGAGCGCCAGGCCTATTTCGACCGGCTCGATTTCGAGACCGGGATCATCAACAAGATGGGCTTCGCCGGCTACTTCCTGATCGTGGCCGACTTCATCAAGTGGGCCAAGGACAACGATATTCCGGTGGGGCCGGGGCGCGGTTCGGGTGCGGGCAGCGTGGTTGCCTGGGCGCTGACCATCACCGACCTCGATCCCTTGCGCCTCGGCCTGCTGTTCGAGCGCTTCCTCAACCCCGAACGCGTCTCGATGCCCGACTTCGACATCGACTTCTGCGAAACCCGGCGCGGCGAGGTGATCCGCTACGTGCAGGGCAAATATGGCGCCGATCACGTTGCCCAGATTATCACCTTCGGCAAGCTGAAGGCCCGCGCGGTGCTGCGCGATACGGGCCGCATCCTCCAGATGAGCTACGGGCAGGTGGACCGCCTGTGCAAGCTGGTGCCGAACCTGCCGGCCGATCCCTGGGACCTCAAGCGCGCGCTCAACGGCGTGGCCGAGTTCCGCCGCGAATACGACAATGACGACGAGGTGCGCCGGCTGATCGACCTGGCCGTGCAGTTGGAGGGGATGCCGCGCAATTCCTCCACCCATGCCGCCGGCGTGGTCATCGGGGACCGGCCGCTGGAGCAACTGGTTCCGCTCTACCGCGATCCGCGTTCGGATATGCCGGTGACCCAGTTCGACATGAAATATGTCGAGGATACCGGGCTGATCAAGTTCGACTTCCTGGGGCTCAAGACGCTGTCGGTGCTGCGGAAGGCGGTGGACCTGCTGGCGCGGCGCGGGATCACCATCGATCTGGGTCTGCTCGCCTGGGATGATCCGCAGGTCTACGAGCTGCTCCAGCGCGGCGATACGGTGGGCGTGTTCCAGCTGGAATCGGAAGGGATGCGCCGCACGCTTTCCGCCGTGAAACCCAGCAATTTCGGCGACATCATCGCGCTGGTTTCGCTCTACCGGCCCGGGCCGATGGACAACATCCCCTTGTTTGGCCGTCGCAAGAACGGGTTGGAAGAGATTGAATATCCGCATGAAAAACTGGCGGGTATTCTGTCGGAAACCTATGGGATCTTCGTCTACCAGGAACAGGTGATGCAGGCCGCGCAGATCCTGGCGGGCTATTCGCTGGGCGACGCCGACCTGCTGCGCCGGGCCATGGGCAAGAAGGTCCAGGCCGAGATGGACGCGCAGCGCCAGCGGTTTGTCGAAGGGTGCGCGCGCGATAGTGGAATCGACGCTAAGAAGGCCAACGAACTATTTGATTTGATCGACAAGTTTGCCGGATATGGCTTCAACAAGAGCCATGCGGCGGCCTATGCCCTGCTGGCCTACCAGACCGCCTGGTTCAAGGCCCATTACCCTCACGAATTCTACGCCGCGGCCATGTGCTTCGATATGCACCAGTCGGAAAAGCTCTCGGTCTTCGTGGATGATATGCGCCGCAACGGGCTGGTCATCGCCGGGCCGGACCTCAATATGTCGGAGGCGGAATTCTCGGTGGAGCAGACCGAGGACGGGCACCAGGTGCGCTATGCCCTGGCCGGCATCCGCAACGTGGGCGAGAAGGCGATGGAGGCGATTGTTGCCGAGCGCGAGGGCAACGGCCGGTTTGCCTCGCTGGAGGATCTGTTCGGGCGCGTGCCGCAAGGCTCGATGAACCGGCGGCAACTGGAAGGCCTGGCCGCGGCCGGCGCCTTTGACAGCATCGAGCCGAACCGGGCCAAGGTGCTTGCCAATGCCGATATGCTGCTGGCCGTGGCGGACGAGGCCGAGCGCACCCGCACGAGCGGCCAGCATGGCCTGTTCGGCGGGGCGGACCACGATCACCACGTGCTGCGCCTGGCCGAGACCCCGGCCTGGACCAGGGCCGAGCAGATGGCCCGCGAGCGCGAGAACTTCGGGTTCTATTTCGCCGCCCATCCGGTGGAGCAATGGCGCGCGATCGCCAGCGCCAATGGCGCGCGGACCTATGGCAGCCTGATGGCGAGCGGCGGGGCCGCTGGCGGGGGCCGGCAAATGGCGGTGATGGCGGCGATGGTGGAAGGCGTGCAGCGCCGCAAGACCAAGCGCGGCAAGGACTTCGTCATGGCCGACTTCTCCGACAGCTCGGGCCAGTTTTCCGCATCGTGCTTCGAGGAGAGCCTGGTCGACAGCTTTGTGCAATGGGCCAGGGAGGGCACCTGCGTGCTGCTTCAGGTGGAACTCGACAGCCCCAGCCCGGACGAGCCGCCGCGCGTGACCGTGCGGGGCGGGCGCCCGCTGGCCGAAGTGCGCGAGGCGGCGCGGATGGAGCTTTCGCTGGAAGTGTCCACGGTGGAGGCGCTGTCGGAACTGGCGCTGCTGCTCCAGCCGGGCGCCGCCGGCAAGGGCGAGGTGGTGGCGCGGCTGCGGACCGGCGGTTCCGGGCCAGACCCGCTGATGCGGCTGGGGCGCGATTTCCACCTCGATGGCGAGCTGGCCGAACAGGTCGCCGCCATTCCCGGCATTGCCGCTGTGAGCCTTTCGGCCAAGCGCGGGCCGAGCCTGCGATTGGTGGCCTGAGCGCTTACAGCAGCCGCAACTGGCCGCCGCGTTCGGGCGGGGTGTACTGGCTGGAATCCAGCTCCAGCTTGCTGTCCTTGCCATTCAGGCCCAGCCGCTGGCACGCCAGCCGGAATCGCGCGCCGATGAGGTCGGGCCAGGTGCCCCTGGGCCGCATCCGGGTGTGGAACCCGGAATCGTAGTCTTTGCCGCCGCGCGCTTCGCGCACGATCGCCATGACCCTGGCGGCACGGTCGGGGAAGTGGACGGCGAGCCATTCGCGGAACAATGGCGCCACTTCGTGGGGCAGGCGCAGCAGGATCCACGAGGCCGAGCCCACCCCGCGCGCGGCGGCTTCGGCCAGGATGCGTTCGAGCCATTCGTCGGTAATGGCGGGGATCACCGGGGCGACGGCAACATGGGCGGGCACGCCGGCTTCTGCCAATCGGCCCAGCGCGGCGAGGCGCTTGGCCGGGGCGGCGGCGCGCGGTTCGAGCTTGCCCGACAGCACCGGATCGAGGCTGGTGACGGACAGGCCGACGGCGACGAGGCGCTGGCGCGCCAATTCCGCCAGCAGATCAAGATCGCGCAGCACCCGGTCGCTCTTGGTGGTGATCATCACCGGGTGGCGCACTTCGAGGCACAGTTCGAGCACGGCCCGGGTGATCCGGTAGCGCGCCTCGATCGGCTGGTAGGGATCGGTGTTGGTGCCCATGGCCAGCGGGGCGGGCTTGTAGCCGGGGCGGGCGAAGGTTTCGCGCAAGAGGCGCGCGGCATCGGGCTTGGCGAACAGCTTCGTCTCGAAATCGAGGCCGGGGGAGAGATCGTGCCAGGCGTGGGTGGGCCGGGCGAAGCAATAGATGCAGCCCTGCTCGCAGCCGCGATAGGCATTGACCGAACGATCGAACGGCACGTCGGGCGACTTGTTGAAGGTGAGGATCGAGCGGGGGTGTTCCTCGGTGACGGTGGTTCGCAAAGGCGCGGGTGGGCCATCGACCTTTGCGCTCTCATCCAGCCAATCGCCATCTGCCTCGCGCGCGGCGAGGCCGAAGCGCTGGGGCACGGCCGCCGACTGCGCGCCGCGACCGTGCAGGGGGGGAGGGCGAGTCATCGAGATGGACAGAACATAATAAGAACAGATGGGCAAGCGCCTTCGGGCTGACCCGTGCCGCGATGTCGGCTAGAAGCGCGCCATGACTGATGCCGCTCTCGCCGCCTACCTTGCCCGCCTTGGCCTTGACCGTCCGCCGCCGCGCGATGCGGCGGGGCTGGCGCAGTTGCAGGCCGCCCAGCGCCAGGCGATTGCCTTCGAGAACCTCGATGTGCGGCTGGGCCGGCCGATCCGGATCGACGGCGCCAGCGTGCTGGCCAAGCTCGTTCACAGCCGGCGCGGGGGATACTGCTTCGAGCAGAACCGGCTCTACGCCGATATGCTGGGGCTGCTGGGCTTCGCCTCCCGGCCGCTGCTGGCGCGGCCCCGGCTGGCGATCCCGGCGGGCACCGTGCCGCCGCGCACCCACGTGCTGCTGCTGGTTGACCTTGGGGGAAGCCCGTGGATCTGCGATGCGGGGTTCGGCGGGTCCTATGTGCCGCCCCTGCCGCTGGTCGATGGCGCCGGAGCACAGACGCCGGATGGCGCGCGCCACCGGCTGCGCCGGGTGGGTGCCCCGGGGAGCCTTGCCGGCGAGTGGCAGCTGGAGCGCGCCGGGGCCACCGCGGCGACGGACGGCCGCTTTGCCGCGCATGACGGCTGGCAGGCGCAATATACCTTCGACCTTGCCGAAGTGGCCGCCGACGATCTCGAACAGGCCAACTGGTGGACCTCCACCTGGCCGGCTTCGCGCTTCGTCCAGGCCGATGTCATCAGCCGCGTCCTGCCCGATGGCTTTGCCGCGATGAACGGCGGGGCGCTGGCGATCACGCGCGCGGGCCGGACGGAACGGCGCACGATCACCGATGCCGCTGACTATCGCGCGGCGCTGGACGCGGTGTTCGGGATCGACTTGCCCGAAGCGGCCCTGCGCTAGACCTCGCGCAACCGCGGCATCAGTTCGACGAAGTTGCAGGGGCGGTTGCGGCTATCCAGCTGTTCGGCAAGGATCAGGTCCCAGCCGTCCTTGACCGCGCCGTTCGAGCCGGGGAGCGCGAACACGTATTTGCCCCGCGCGATCACCGCGCAGGCGCGCGATTGCAGGGTGGAGGTGCCGATGGTCTGGTAGGAGACCAGGCGGAACAGTTCGCCGAAGCCGGGAATGTCGCGGTCCTTGATCGTGTCGAGCGCCTCGGGGGTGATGTCGCGCCCGGTCAGGCCCGTGCCGCCGGTGGTGATGATCGCATCGACCGCGCGATCATCGAGCCAGTTGCGGATGCGGCTGGCGATTTCGTGGACGCTGTCCCTGACGATAGCGCGGGCGACCAGGCGGTGGCCGGCTCCCTTCACCCGCTCGCACAGAAGGTCGCCCGAGGTATCGTCGGCGGCGGTGCGGGTGTCGGAAACAGTGAGGACGGCGATGCCGATGGGCTTGAATTCACGGGTCAGGTCAACGGCCACGCAGAAGAACTCCATTGCTTGCCATGCGGACGGCCTGGCTGCCGGACAGGTCGGGGAATGTGGGCCACATGGCCTGGGCAAGGGCGATCCGGCTTTCCGAGGGGCCGCCGGCCTGGCGCTCGTACATCCAGTAGTTCTTGAGCACGATGTTCACGTAGCCGCGCGTTTCCCAATAGGGCACGCTTTCGATCCACAGCAGCGGATCGCCCTTGTCCCTGATCTCGGTGTTCCAGCGGGTGATCGGCAGAAGGCCGGCATTGTAGGCGGCGATCACCTTGGGCAGGAGGCCTTGGGTTCCTGCGGAATTTCGCAGGAGTTGCAGGTGCTGCTGGCCGAAGGCGAGGTTGACTTCGGGGCGGGTGACATCGGCCGCCGAGACGCCCAGTTCCGCCGCGCGATCACGCGCGGTGCCGGGCATGATCTGCATCAGCCCGCGCGCGCCGGCCGGGCTGGTGACGCTGGTGCGGAACACCGATTCCTGGAGCGTGTGGGCATAGACCAGCGCCGGATCGACCTTCCAGCCATTGGCCGGGGTCCACTTGGGGGTGGGGAAGCGCAGGGCCGGCTCGCTCTGCCCGCCGCGCGGCGCGCTGTAACCCATCCACAGCTGGGTGGAGGGCAGGCCCATGTCGCGCGCAAGGCGCGAGAGCGGCTGGTAGAGCGCGGGATCGCCGATCCGGGCCTGGTAGCGCAGCACTTCGTCGGCCAGCCCATCCTCGCCCACTTCGGCCAGTTCGACCGCGGTGCGGACCGTGGGATTGTCGCGCAGGCGCTGCCAGTCGGCCGTGGTGAAATCGGCGGTCTGGTGGGTTTCGGGCAGGCGCAGGCCAAGCTGTTCGGCGGCGAGCATCCCGTAGAAGGTTTCATCGCGCGCGGCGGCGAGGCGGAGCGGGGCGGCGGCCTTTTCCGGCTGGCGGCAGCGAACCAGGGCGCGGCTTTGCCAGTAATAGGCCGCGGTTTTCAGCTCGACATTGTCAGCCAGGCTCGCCGTGCGGGAAAAGGCATCGGCGGCGCCCTGGCAATCGTCGAGCCGCCAGGCGGCGAGGCCCGCTGTCCACCAGCCTTCGGCCACCCATGGCCCCTGGCCATCGGCTGTGGTCTGGGCGAGGGCATAGGCCGAGGCATCGTCGTTCTCGATATAGAACGACCAGGCGATCCGGGCGCGCCATTCGGCCCGGGTGGCCGGGCTGAGGCTGGCATCGATGCCATCGAGCAGGAGCCGGGCGCCGGCCGGATCATCGGCCTTGATCCGCTGCTGCATGGCCGTGGCGACCGGCGCGGGCATGGTGCCATCGTTGGTTTCGCGCGGGCGCAGGCGCTTGGGGCTGGAGGGCTGGGAGACGAATGGCTGGGGCGCAGGCAGGACAGGGAGCGCGGTGGCCCCGCGCTTCAGCGCCAGGGCGGCGACCTGTTCGGTCTGCGGCAGCGGCAGGGCGGCGCTGGCGGCAAGCCACTGGCTCAGCGCATCCAGTTCGATCTTCGGGCTCTTGGGATCGAGGAAATACTCGGCCCGGGCGACCTGGTGGAGCGGGCCGTCGACCTTCTGAGCGAACAGGGCCTGGACCCTGGCCCAATCCTCATGCGCGATGGCGCCGAACAGGTCTTTGTAATAGGCGCGTTCGTCCTGCGAGAGCAGGGTGGGCACGGCGCTGCGATCGGCGCGGCCACGGAAATAATCGACCGCGGCGCTGTTGGCCGCGGCGGGAGCCGGGACCAGCGCCAGGGCCAGCGGGGCCAGGCCGGTGGCCAGGCCCAGGCTTGCCAGCCAGGAAGGGTTCGCCTGCTTCACGCGGTTTCGGTTCCAGTCCAGTCCAGCCAGTCCCGCCAGAAGCGGGCCTTCCATGCCGGCCGGGCCAGCGACGCGAGTTCGCGCGCGCCCAGCAGCGGCAAGGTTTGGTCCTCATGGTAAAAGTGCGATGAATTTTGAGCGCTTTGCGCCGGATCGTTGCCCAGCAGCGACAGGACGCCCTCTCCGAACACCAGCAGGCGCCGCGGGCGGGCGAGGGCGATGTGGTGGCGCAGCACCGCGCCCAGCCCGCGCGCGGCCAGATCGGCCCAATCGGGCACGGGGGTGTGGCGGGGCAGGGCCGAGGCGAGATAGACCGCTTCGGGCGGCAGGGACATGGCCGCGAGCATGGCCGACAGCAGCCGTCCCTGGCTGGCCGAGAGCAGTTCGCCCTCATCCTCGGCTTCGGGCTGGCCGACCACGATCATCACCTGCGCCTCGGCGCTGCCGCGCGGCGGCACCCGGCCGCGCAGGCTTCCGCCATCGAGCAGGGGTTCGGCCAGCCACCATTCGCGAAAGGCGGCGAGATCCGCCGGCCAGGCCTGGGGATCGCCGCCGATGCGGGCGGGGGGGGCGGGTTCGGGCGCCGGGCGGGCGGGGGCGGCGGCGGACTTGATCTCGTGCCCCGGCGGGGCTTCGGGAGCGGCCAGCCAGCCCTGCGGTTCATCGGTGAAATCGAGGTCCACGCCGGCATCGCGCCACCAGGCCATCGCCCCGGCGAGATCGCCCGGACGCAACCGATCGTTTTCGCGCTGGCGAAGACCCTCCATCGCTTCGGCCTTGACCTCTGCGCCGAGTGCAATCAAGGCACATTCGACCAAAAGAGAGCAGGACAGGACGGGTTTTCCCATGATCGAACGCGAATCCATGCCTTACGACGTCGTTGTCGTCGGCGGTGGCCCCGCCGGGCTCGGCACGGCGATCCGCTTGAAGCAGCTCAATCCCGAGCTGTCGGTGTGCATCCTCGAAAAGGGTTCCGAGATCGGCGCCCACATCCTTTCGGGCGCGACCTACGATCCCAAGGCGCTCGACGAGCTCCTGCCCGACTGGCGCGACGACGGCTGCCCTATGGCCGAAGTGCCGGTGACCGACAACTGGCACTGGAACCTCACCAAGGGCGGCAAGCTTTCGATCCCGCACGTGATCATGCCGCCGTTCCTGTCGAACCACGGCAACTACACCGGCAGCCTGGGCAACCTGTGCCGCTGGCTGGCCGGCAAGGCCGAGGCGCTGGGCGTCGAAATCTTCCCCGGCTTCCCCGCCGCCGAAGTGCTCTATGGGGAAAACGGCGAAGTCATCGGCGTGCAGACCGGCGACATGGGCGTTGACCGCGAGGGCAATCCCAAGGCCGATTTCCAACCGGGCATGAACCTGCTGGCGAAATACACCGTGTTCTGCGAGGGCGCGCGCGGCCATCTGACCAAGCGGCTCAAGGCGAAGTATGACCTTGAAGCCGAATGCCAGCCGCAGGTCTACGGCATCGGCATGAAGGAGCTGTGGGACATCGATCCGGCCAAGCACGTGCCGGGCCGGGTGATCCACACCCAGGGTTGGCCGCTCTCGGAGAGCGACAGCTGGGGTGGCGGGTTCCTCTATCACCAGGCGAACAACCAGGTCTCATTGGGCTTCGTCTGCGCGCTCGATTACAAGAACCCTTATGTCTTCCCGTTCGAGGAATTCCAGCGCTGGAAGCAGCACCCGGAAATCCGGGCGATCCTCGAAGGCGGCAAGCGCGTGGCCTATGGCGCGCGCGCGATCAACGAGGGCGGCTGGCAATCGGTGCCGAAGCTCGATTTCCCCGGCGGCGTGCTGGCGGGATGCTCGGCCGGCTTCGTCAACGTGCCGCGCATCAAGGGCAGCCACACCGCGATGAAGAGCGGGATGCTGGCGGCCGAAGCCATTGCCGCGGCCATCGCCGCCGGCCGCGAGGGCGATGCCCTTGCCGAATACGATGCCGCCGTGCGCGATAGCTGGATCGCCAAGGAGCTGAAGCTGGTCCAGAACGCCGAGCCGCTGGTCGCCAAGTTCGGCGGCGAGATCGGCACGATCCTGGCCGGCGCCGATATGTGGCTGCGGACCCTGTTCGGCTTCGGCGTGGCCAAGCCGATGAAGCACCACACCGATGCCTCCAGCATCGGCCGGGCCGATCTCTACCAGCCGATCGCCTATCCCAAGCCCGATGGCGTGATCAGCTTCGACCGGCTGACCAGCGTCTCCTACTCGTTCACCAACCACGAGGAAGAGCAGCCCTGCCATCTGCGCCTGACGGACCCGACGGTGCCGACGCGGATCAACCTGCCGCTCTATGCCGGGCCGGAGCAGCGCTATTGCCCGGCCGGGGTCTATGAATTCGTCGATCCCGATGGGTCTGGCCCGCGCCTCCAGATCAACGCGCAGAACTGCGTCCACTGCAAGACCTGCGACATCAAGGACCCGACCCAGAACATCGAATGGGTGACGCCGGAAGGCGGCGGCGGGCCGAACTACCCGAATATGTGAAGGGGCGAGGGGCGGCTGACATCCTCCCCGATCCGGGGAGGAAAGATGAGCCTTCACGAAACCGCCTATGCCAAGCTCAACCTCGCGCTGCACGTCCGCGCGCGGCGGGGGGATGGCTATCATGAGCTGGAAACCCTGTTCGCCTTCGTCGATGCCGGCGACCGGCTGGCGGCGCGCGCCTCGGCGCTGGACGAGCTGCGCGTGGCGGGCGAATTCGCCGGGGCGCTTAGCGATCCGTTCGACAATATCGTGATGCAGGCGCTCACCGTGCTGCCGCGCGCCGAAGGGCTGGCGATCACGCTGGAGAAGAACCTGCCGGTCGCGGCGGGACTTGGCGGCGGGTCGGCCGATGCCGGCGCGGTGTTCCGGCTGGTTGAACGCAGCCATGGCTGGCCGGATGACTGGGCATCGCGCGCCGCCCGGCTGGGCGCCGATGTTCCGGCCTGCGTTCGCAGCGAAACCTGCCTGGGGCGCGGCACCGGGACCGAGCTGGAACCGGGGCCGACCGACCTTGCCGGAACCCCGGTGCTGCTGGTCAACCCGCGCGTGCCGCTGGCGACCGGGCCGGTGTTCAAGGCCTGGGACGGGATCGACCGTGGGCCGCTGCCCATGGGAACGGCGCGGGAAATCGCGCTGGCTGGGCGCAACGACCTGGAAGCCCCCGCCATCGCCCTGTGCCCGGAGATTGCCGAGGTGCTGGCCGCCCTGCGCGCCACGCCGGCCTGGCTGGCGCGGATGTCGGGTTCCGGGGCGACCTGCTTTGCGCTGTTCGACAGCGCCGCTCAGCGCGATGCGGCAGCGGCGGGGCTGCCGGCGCAGTGGTGGCGGCTGGCCGGAAATCTGCGCTAAGGCTTGCCCGTTCGTGTCGAGCGAAGTCGGGACACGTTTCGCCAGGTGTCTCGACTTCGCTCGACACGAACGGATCATGGGAATGTTGTCTGAAACACACCGCATCATCGGTCAGCCGCGCTTTGGTGGGATACTTGTCGTGTCCGATCACGCCAGCAATCATGTGCCGGCCGACATTGCGCTGGGCATCGATCCGGCCCTGCTCATCCAGCACATGGCGCTCGATATCGGGGTGGGCGCGGTCGGCGGGCTCATGGCGGCGCGGCCCGGGATGGCAGCCTTCCAGTGCGCGGTCAGCCGCCTCGTTTGCGACGTGAACCGCAACGCCGAAGCGCCGGGCGCCGTGCCCGAATTCAGCGATGGCCACGAAATTCCCGGCAACCGGCTGACCATGGCCGGGCGGGCGGAGCGCCTCGCCCGGTTCCACGCGCCCTATCATGCCGCGCTTGACCGGGTGCTGGGCGACACGCCGCCCGCGCTGATCCTCTCGCTCCACAGCTTCACGCCCGCCTTGCGGACCTGCGACAAGCCGCGTCCGTGGCAGGTCGGGGTGCTCTACAACCGCGACGATCGCGCTGCCCGCCTCGCCATCCCCCTGCTGGAAGCGGAAGGCCTGTGCGTGGGCGACCAGCAGCCCTATTCGGGCGTGGAACTCAACTATACGATGAACCGCCACGCCGAAGCCGAAGGCCGGCCCTACCTGGGCGTGGAAGTGCGCCAGGACGAGATCGACAGCCCCGCCGGCCAGGCCCGCTGGGCCGAACGGCTGGCGCGGATCGCCAGCGCGGTGGCTTTGGCGATGGGCTGATCGTCGTCCCGGGCTTGACCCGGGACCGGTGAGCGATGGCGAAGCTGCGCCGCATCCGGCACACACCCTCCCAGCTCCGCGTCGGACAACGGTCCCTGGTCAAACCCGGGACGACGCCGGCGGGCCTGCCGAATTTTCCCGTTCGACCTTCGCGCCTTGCCGGTCTAGGGCCGAACCTCCATATCCGTTGCCTGCCAATTCACCGGAGCCAGCCCATGCCCGCCTATCGTTCCCGCACCACCACTCACGGCCGCAACATGGCGGGTGCGCGCGGGTTGTGGCGCGCCACAGGCATGAAGGACAGCGATTTCGGCAAGCCGATCATCGCCGTGGTGAACTCGTTCACCCAGTTCGTCCCCGGCCATGTCCACTTGAAGGACCTGGGCCAGATGGTCGCCCGCGAGATCGAGGCGGCGGGCGGCGTCGCCAAGGAATTCAACACCATCGCGGTCGACGATGGCATCGCCATGGGCCATGATGGGATGCTCTATTCGCTCCCCAGCCGCGACCTGATAGCCGACAGCGTCGAATACATGGTCAATGCCCACTGCGCCGATGCGATGGTGTGCATCTCCAACTGCGACAAGATCACGCCCGGGATGCTGATGGCGGCCCTGCGGATCAACATTCCGGTGGTGTTCGTTTCGGGCGGGCCGATGGAGGCCGGCAAGGTGATCCTCAAGGGCAAGGAAGTGGCGCTCGACCTGGTCGATGCCATGGTCGCCGCCGCCGATGACGAGCACTACACCGACGAGGAAGTGCAGACGATCGAACGCTCGGCCTGCCCGACCTGCGGTTCGTGCTCGGGAATGTTCACCGCCAATTCGATGAACTGCCTGACCGAAGCCCTTGGCCTCTCGCTGCCGGGCAATGGGTCAACACTTGCCACTCACGGCGATCGCAAGCGCCTGTTCCTGGAGGCCGGGCGCCTGGTGGTCGACCTGTGCAAGCGCTGGTATGATGAGGACGATGCCTCGGCCCTGCCGCGCTCGATTGCCAGCTTCGGCGCCTTCGAGAACGCGATGAGCCTCGATATCGCCATGGGCGGTTCCACCAACACCGTGCTTCACCTGTTGGCCGCCGCCCACGAGGCCGGGGTCGATTTCACCATGACCGACATTGACCGGCTCTCCCGCAAGGTGCCGTGCCTGTCCAAGGTCGCGCCGGCCAAGCAGGACGTCCACATGGAGGACGTTCACCGCGCCGGCGGGATCATGGCGATCCTGGGCGAGCTGGACCGGGCGGGGCTGCTCCACACCGATCTGCCCACGGTCCACAGCCGCACGCTGGGCGATGCGCTCAACCTGTGGGACATCAAGCGGACCAACAGCCCCTCGGTGCAGGAATTCTTCAAGGCGGCGCCCGGCGGCGTGCCCACCCAGGTGGCTTTCAGCCAGAACCGGCGCTGGGACGCGCTTGATCTTGACCGCGAGGGTGGGGTGATCCGCAGCAAGGAACACGCCTTCAGCCAGGATGGCGGGCTGGCGGTGCTGACCGGCAATATCGCGGCCGATGGCTGCATCGTGAAGACTGCCGGGGTGGACGACAAGATCCTCAAGTTCACCGGCCCGGCCAAGGTCTACGAAAGCCAGGATGCCGCCGTGACCGCGATCCTCACCGGGCAGGTCGTGGCCGGCGACGTGGTGGTGATCCGCTACGAAGGGCCGCGCGGCGGCCCCGGGATGCAGGAAATGCTCTATCCCACCTCCTACCTCAAGTCGAAGGGGCTGGGCGCGGCCTGTGCCCTGTTGACCGACGGGCGCTTCTCGGGCGGCACCTCGGGCCTCTCGATCGGCCATGTCTCGCCCGAAGCGGCCGAAGGCGGCACGATCGGTCTGGTCGAGAACGGCGACGTAATCGCCATCGACATTCCGGGCCGCACCATCACCCTCCAGGTGTCGGACGAGGAACTGGCCCGCCGCCGCGCCGCGCAGCAGGCCGCCGGCTGGCACCCGGCCAAGGAGCGTCCGCGCAAGGTGTCCGATGCGCTGCGCGCCTATGCCGCGATGACCACCAGCGCCGCGCGCGGCGCGGTGCGCGACGTTTCGCAGCTGAAGCGCGGCTGACGATGCGCCGGGGGCCGGTCCTGTTCGCCGCCGCCGCACTGGCGCTGCTGGCCGCCTGTTCGCGCGGCGAGCCGGGCGCGGGTTCGGGCGCGGCGGAGGGTGCGGAGAAGATCGCCTGCGCGCTGGGCGTCGGGGCGCGGTTCGAGGCGGTCTGCGCGCTGGAACGCGCGGATCGCGGGGGCGAGAAACTGCTCGTGGTGCACCATCCCGATGGCGGGTTCCGCAGCTTCACCGTGCTCGCCAATGGCGCCGGGCTGGCCGCCGCCGATGGCGCCGAATCGGCGCGCCAGGCGATTGCCGGCGACCTGCTGGAAGTGGCCGTGGGCGAGGATCGCTATCGCTTTCCGTTCAAGGTGAAGTCCGATGGAGCCCGTTGACCAGGTTCTCACCGTGGCCGCCATGCGCGCGGCCGAGGACGATCTGATCCGCGCCGGGACCAGCGTCGATGCGCTGATGCAGGTGGCCGGGCGCGGCGCGGCGGAATGGGTCTGGCGCCTGGCCGCCCAGCATCCGGTGACCGTGCTGTGCGGCCCCGGCAACAATGGCGGCGATGGCTATGTCATCGCCGAGGCCTTGCGCGAACGGGGCGGCAAGGTGCGGGTCGTGGCCGCGCTGGAGCCGCGGACCGACGCGGCGAGGAATGCCCGCGCGCTCTACCAGGGCGAAGTGCTGGGGCCGGAGACGGAGGCCCACGGGCACCTGCTGGTCGATTGCCTGTTCGGCAGCGGCCTGGTTCGCCCGCTGGCGGACGAACTGCTGGCCCTGCTTACCCGGCTGGCCGCGCGCCATCACGCCGTGATCGCGGTAGACCTGCCGAGCGGAATCGAGAGCGACAGCGGCGTGGCGCTGAACCCCGGCCTGCCCGACAACCTGATGACCATTGCGCTGGGCGCGTGGAAGCAGGCTCATTTCCTGATGCCGGCGGCGGCCGCGATGGGCGCGCTGCGGCTGGTCGGCATTGGCTGTGCGGCGGTTGCCGGCGCGCCCGGCGTGGTCGCGCGCCCGGTGGTTTCCATGCCCGATGCCGAAACCCACAAGTACCGGCGCGGGCTGCTCGCGGTGGTGGGCGGAGCCATGCCGGGCGCGGCCGAACTGGCCTGCGCGGCGGCGATGGGGGCCGGGGCGGGCTATGTTCGCCTTGCCACCGATGGCCGCGCGGCCCAGCCGCGCACCGCCGCGCTGGTGGTCGACCCGCGCCCGCTGGTGGATGCCCTGGCCGATGACCGGATTGCCGCCACGCTGGTCGGCCCGGGGCTTGGCCGCGATGGCACGGCGCGGGTGCGGCTGGCGGCGGCGCTCGCTTCCGGGCACCGGCTGGTGCTTGATGCTGATGCGCTCGTGCTCCTGCGGCGCGGGGACGCCTGCGGCGCGGGCGTGGCGACTCCGCACGATGGCGAACTGGCCGCTCTGGAGCGGGCCTTCGGCCTCGATGGCGTGGGCACCAAGCTTGATCGCGCGCGGGCGCTGGCCGTGGCCACCGGCCTGGTCATTCTCGCCAAGGGGCCGGACACGGTGATCGCCGCACCCGATGGCCGCGCGGCCTTTGCCATGCGGGCCTCGGTCTGGCTGTCCACCGCCGGGACCGGCGACGTGCTGGCGGGGATCGTCGCCTCGCGGCTGGCCACCGGGCTTGAACCCTTTGCCGCCGCCTGCGAGGCGGTCTGGCTCCATGGTGAGGCCGCGCGCCGTGCCGGCAAGGCCTTCTGCGCCGACGACCTGGCCGGCGAAGTCCGCCGCGCCTTCACCGCCTGCCTGTGACCGCCAATCCATTCCTGTGAGCGATGGCCATTCCTGTGAGCGATAACCAGATCATGCCCGAGCCCGAGGAAATCCTGCGGATTGCCGCCAAGGGCGATGGCATCACCGCCTCGGGCCGGTTTGCCTGGGGCGCCGCGCCCGGCGACCTGCTGCTGCCCGATGGCACGCTGGAATGGGGGCCGCATCACGTGGCGCCGGTCTGCCGCCACTTCGCGCAGTGCGGCGGGTGCCAGTTGCAGCAACTGGACGAGGAGAGTCTGGCCGGCTTCGTCGAAGCGCGCGTGGCCAATGCCTCCAGCTCGCAGGGGCTGGGGGCCGAGCGCTTCCTGCCGCCGCACCTTTCCCCGCCGGGCAGCCGCCGCCGCGCCTCGCTTCGGGCGGAAAGCTCGCAGGGGCGCGTGGTGATCGGCTACCGCGAGGCCCGCTCGCATCGGGTGGTCGAACTGGCCGAATGCCCGGTGCTGGCGCCCGAACTGGTTGCGATCCTGCCGCACCTGCGAAAGTTGCTGATCCGGCTGGGCCAAGGTGCCGGAGGGGGCGCGGGCAAGAAGGCCGCGAAGGGCCGGCCCGGCGGCAAGCACGCCCACGCCAAGCTGGCGGCCGACGTGGAATTGACCCTGGTGGACCAGGGCGTGGACCTGGGGATCAAGGGGCTGGCCGCCGAAGGCCTGGCCGCCACCGAACTGCTGCTCGATTTTTCCCGCCTCCACGGCCTTGCCCGGCTGACGATGGATGGCGGCTATGGCCCGGAAACGGTGTGGGAGCCGGAGCCGGCGACGATGACCCTTTCGGGCGTGGCGGTGCCGTTTCCGCCCGGCGCCTTTCTCCAGGCGACCGCCGATGGCGAGGCTGCGCTGGTTGGCGCGGCGCGCGAATGGCTGGCCGGCTGCGCGACCGTGGCCGACCTGTTCGCCGGCCTTGGGACTTTCGCCTTCGCGCTGGCCTCGCCGGAGGTGAAGGTCCTGGCCGTGGAGGCCGCACGCGACACGCATATGGCCTGCAAGGAGGCCGCGGCGCGGGCGCAAGTCCAGGTTCATGCGCTGCACCGCGACCTGTTCCGCAATCCGCTGCTGCCCGAGGAACTGGACCGCTTCGCCGCGGTCGTGCTCGACCCGCCGCGCGCCGGCGCGCGCGAGCAGGTGGAGCGGCTGGCCGGCAGCACCGTGGGGCGGATCGTTTATGTCAGCTGCAATCCCTCCAGCTGGTCGCGCGATGCGGCGCTGCTGGTGGAGGCGGGCTGGCGGCTGGCCGAGGTGCGCCCCGTGGGGCAGTTCCGCTGGTCTACCCATGTCGAGCTGGCCAGCCTGTTCGTCCGCGATTGAACCGGCTGCCACAGGCCTGTCATCCAAGCGATGTTGTGATGCGCGGCGCGCCGTCTATATGGGCGCACTTCGCAGGTCGGGAATCCCGCCGCGCACAGGAGAACGATAGGTGAGCAAGGTTCTGGTCATCGGCGCCGGCGGCGTCAGCTCGGTCGCGGTTCACAAGATGGCGATGAACCCGGACATCTTCCCGCACGTCAGCCTCGCCAGCCGCACCAAGGCCAAGTGCGATGCGATCGCGGCTTCCGTGAAGCAGCGCACCGGGCAGGTGATCGATACCTACGCGATCGATGCCGAGGACGTGCCCGCGCTCTCCGCCCTGATCCGCCAGATCGGCCCCAGGCTGGTGGTCAACCTCGCGCTCCCGTATCAGGATCTCGCGATCATGGAGGCCTGCCTCCAGACCGGCACCCATTATCTCGACACCGCCAACTACGAGCCGCGCGACGAGGCCAGGTTCGAGTACAAGTGGCAGTGGGACCTGCATGACCGCTTCCGCGAGAAGGGTCTGATGGCGCTGCTGGGCAGCGGTTTCGATCCGGGCGTGACTTCGGTGTTCGCCATGTGGCTCAAGAAGCACAAGCTCAGGACCATCCGCAGCCTCGATATCCTCGATTGCAACGGCGGCGACCATGGCCAGCACTTCGCCACCAATTTCAACCCGGAAATCAACATCCGCGAAGTGACCGCGCCCGCGCGGCACTGGAACAAGGGCCAGTGGGTGGAAAC
Source organism: Novosphingobium bradum (assembly GCF_042646485.1). Taxonomy (NCBI): domain Bacteria; kingdom Pseudomonadati; phylum Pseudomonadota; class Alphaproteobacteria; order Sphingomonadales; family Sphingomonadaceae; genus Novosphingobium; species Novosphingobium bradum. Next base: position 470,381 of record NZ_JBHRTQ010000007.1, read on the forward strand.
CCCGGCCATGACCATCCGCGAGCAGTTCGACTTCGAGGGCGTCGGCCCCAAGAATATGTACCTGATGTACCACGAGGAGCTGGAAAGCCTGGCGCGCTTCCTGCCCGAACTGGAGCGCGGCCGCTTCTGGATGACCTTCGGCGATGCCTATATCCAGCACCTGACCGTGCTGCAGAACGTGGGCATGACCCGGATCGACCCGGTGATCTATAACGGCCAGGAAATCGTGCCCCTCCAGTTCCTCGCCGCCGTGCTGCCCAAGCCCGAGACGCTTGGCCCCACCACCAAGGGCAAGACCAACATCGGCGACATCGCCACCGGGGAGGCGCTGGACGGGTCTGGCGAGAAGACCTTCTACATCTCCAACATCTGCGACCACGAGGATGCCTATCGCGAGACCGGCAACCAGGCGATCAGCTACACCACCGGCGTGCCCGCGATGATCGGCGCGGCCATGATCATGACCGGCGCGTGGGCCGGTGACGGCGTGTTCAACATGGAGCAGATGGACCCCGATCCGTTCATGGCCATGCTGAACCAGCACGGCCTGCCGTGGACCTGCAAGGAATTGGCGGGGCCGTTGGCGTTCTGAGGGGTTTGCCCCTCCGTCAGCCCTGCGGGCTGCCACCTCCCCATTTGCCCCTTCGACAAGCTCGGGGGAAAATGGAGAGGATTGGTGCGGCGATGTGATCCTCCCCATTTCTGCATAGCATAAATGGGGAGGTGGCAGGCGCGTCAGCGCCTGACGGAGGGGTACTTGCCGCGCCAGAAACAGCCCCGGAATGTCCCGAGAGCGCGCCAGTTGCGGCAGCAGATGTCGCTGCCCGAAGTCTTGCTGTGGAACCTGCTGCGTGGCGCGCCCGACGGGGTGGTGTTCCGCCGGCAGCATCCGGTGGGTGGTTATGTGGTCGATTTCTATTGCGCGGCGGCCAAGGTCGGTATCGAGATCGATGGGATTTCGCACGACATGGCCGGTGCGCCGGAACGCGATCAGCGCCGGGATGCGGAACTGCGGGGGCTTGGCTTGGAGGTTGTCCGTGTTCCGGCTGCGGACGTGCTGAAATCTCCCGAGGCCATTGCCCAAGCGCTCGTTCGGTATTGCAAGCGGAGCTGACCCCTCCATCAGCGCTTTGCGCTGCCGCCTCCCCATTTGTGCTTCGCAAAAATGGGGAGGACCAGTTGGCCGTGATGCGCTAGGCGGCGTTCATGGAAACCAGAGCCGGCGATCCGGGCGCATTTGCCCACTTCGATCTCAACCGCGTGGATAGCCCCGCCTTCGTGGTCGACGCTGCCCGCCTGCGCGCAAACCTGCGGGTGCTGGCCGATGTGGGCGAGCGGTCGGGTGCGAAGGTGCTGGGCGCGCTCAAGGCCTTCTCGATGTGGTCGGTGGCGCCGATCATCGGGGAATACCTTGATGGCGTGTGCACCTCGGGCCTGTGGGAAGCGCGGCTGGCGGGCGAGTTCTACGACGGCGAGATCGCCACCTACTGCGCCGCCTACAAGGGTGAGGACCTGCCCGAGATCCTGCGCCTGTCGGATCACGTGATCTTCAATTCGCCCCAGCAGATCGAACGGTTCTTGCCCATCATCGAGGTCGCCCGCGCCATGGGCGAGCAGTTCGACATCGGCCTTCGCATCAACCCGATGCACGCCGAGGGCGAGGTGCCCCGCTACGATCCCTGCGCCCCTCATTCGCGACTCGGCTTTCCCATCGACCAGCTCACGGCCGAACACATGGCCATGATCGACGGCTTGCATATGCACACTTTGTGCGAGCAGGATTTCCTGCCCCTGGCGCGCACCTGGGACGTGGTGTTCGACAAGCTGGAGCCGTTCTTCGGCGAATTCTCGTGGATCAACCTGGGCGGCGGACACCACATCACCCGCGCCGATTACCAGCGCGACGAGCTGGTCCAGTTCCTGCGCGACATGGCCGAGGATACCGGGGCGCAGGTCTATCTCGAACCGGGCGAGGCCGTGGCGCTCGATGCGGGCATCCTGGTGGGCACGGTGCTCGACGTGGCCTGGAATGCCATGCCGGTGGCCATCACCGACATTTCGGCCACCTGTCATATGCCCGACGTGATCGAGGCGCCCTATCGCCCGGCCCTGTTGAATGAGCGCGATCCGGCGGACGAGGGCGAGGCCGTGCGCCTCGGCGGGCCTTCCTGCCTCGCGGGCGACGTGATCGGCGACTATGTCCTGCCCGAGCCGCCCGAACCGGGCACGCGCTTCGCCTTCCTTGACCAGGCGCACTATTCGATGGTCAAGACCACGACCTTCAACGGCGTGCCGCTGCCCTCGATCTGGCTGTGGGATTCGGAAACCGATGCGCTGGAATGCGTGAAGCGGTTTGGCTGGGAGACCTTCCGCGATCGGCTGAGCTGAATTTTCGGGTTCACGCGGAGGCGCGGCAAATTTTCCTCGCGCAAAGGCGCAAAGGTGCAAAGGAGTTGGGGCGGGCCGCAAGGCCACTCATCTTTCGTGCCGTTTGAACTGAAAGCGGCTTCGCCGCCTCGCGCGACCTCCTTGCGCCTTTGCGCGCGCCCTTTTCTCCTCCGCGCCGCCGCGTGAACCATTCCGCCGCCGGCACGCCTTCCGAGTCGCTCTTCGGGGCACCCCAGCCGACACAAAACGATCCGATTTCTCCTCCGCCAAACCCCGCCAAAAACCACGCATTTCCGCCAGTTTTCCACCCCCTGTCGCCCCCCGGAAACCGCGGAGCCATTTTTCGTTTGCGATCGCGGAGATGCGCCCTATATCGCCCCCTCTCGCTGCCCCATGGGGACTTCCAAACCGCAAGGCAGCTTTGTGTTGTTTCTGGCCGAAAGGCCTATTGGGGGTCCCTTGAGTTGCACAGCTATCCTGACGCATCGGCTGTAGTTCGCGCGCTCGCGCCCGACGAACCCGTTATTCTCAATCGCCCCCAGGCCGCGCACCGGGCTGCCCGTTTCTTCGTCGAGAAGTTTCCGGGCAAGTCGCTCTATGCCGTGAAGGCCAACCCGTCGCCCGATCTGCTGCTCGCGCTGTGGGCCGCCGGCGTGACCCATTATGACGTGGCCTCGATCGCCGAGGTCCGCATGGTTCGCGCCACGCTGCCTGAGGCCACGCTGTGCTTCATGCACCCGGTCAAGACCGCGGGCGCCATTGCCGAGGCCTACAAGGTCCACGGAGTTCGCACCTTCAGCCTCGACAGCCAGGAAGAGCTCGACAAGATCGTGGCCGCCACGGCCAATGCCGATGGCCAGCCGGCCGAGGATCTGGCCCTGTGCGTGCGCCTGCGCGTTTCTTCGGAATATTCCGAGCTGAGTCTGGCCTCCAAGTTCGGCATCGACCTGGCCGATGCGGCGCCGCTGCTCCAGGCCACCCGCCAGGTGGCGGACAGCCTGGGCATCTGCTTCCACGTCGGTTCGCAGGCGATGACCCCGTTTGCCTATGTTCAGGCGCTGGAGCGCGTGCGCGCGGCGATCGTCGATGCCTCGGTCACGGTCGACATCGTCGATGTTGGCGGCGGCTTCCCGTCGATCTACCCGGGCATGGAGCCTCCGCCGCTGGAGGACTATTTCGGTGCGATCCACCGCGCCGCCGAATCGCTGCCGGTCTCCTATTCGTCGGAGCTGTGGTGCGAGCCGGGCCGTGCCCTGTGCGCCGAATACAACTCGATCGTGGTCAAGGTGGAGAAGCGCCGGGGCGACGAGCTGTTCATCAACGACGGCGCCTATGGCGCGCTGTTCGATGCCGCGCACCTGGGCTGGCGCTTCCCGGTGAAGTGCCTGAACGAAGGCCGCGCCGACGCGGACGAGGAATTCGCCTTCTACGGCCCGACCTGCGACGATGGCGACTACATGAAGGGGCCGTTCATGCTGCCGGCCGACGTGGCCGCGGGCGACTATGTCGAGATCGGGATGCTGGGCGCCTATGGCGCGGCGATGAAAACTGCGTTCAACGGCTTCGATGCCGTCCACGTGGTCGAAGTGGCCGATGAGCCGATGGCCACCCAGTATCGCGGCGATCGCCGGGATCCGCGCGTTTCGGACAACGTCGTCTCGCTGCGCTGATCCGGCCGGAATGGCCCTGGCCTTTCGCGCCGCGCATCATGGCGCAGGGGCATGGCGGGCGCGGGGAGGATGGCATGGGCGCGAAGCGGATTTCACGGCGCAAGGTGTTGACCAAGGGCGCGTTGACTGGCGGTGCGCTGGTCGCGGTCATGGCCGGTGGGCCGGCCGTGGCGGTGCCGGGACTTGGCGCGGGGGAGACTGGGCGGATGAGCGGGCAGAACGGGATCGGCAAGGCCGCGAAAGACCTGTTCGATGGGCGGATCGACGGATTTGCCGGCAAGCCGGCCGAGGCGGTGCTGCGCGAACTGGTTGACCGCGAGCTGATCCGCGACATCATCCATGCCTATTCGCTGCGGGTGGCCCACGGGCTTTCGCCGGCTGACCTGTTCACCCCCGATGGGGCCTTCATCCAGGCGCCGGGCGGAGGACTGCGCGGCAACGCGGTGCGCGGCCGGGCGGCGATGGACACGTTCTACGCGGCGATCCCCGCCGGGCAGACCGTCCCGATGATCCACAACATCATGATCGAGATCAGCGGCGACAGCGCCCGCGCGGTCAGCTCGATCGAGATGCGAAAGAACGGCGATGGCGGCGAGAGCCTGATCGGCTCGGGCGTCTATCGTGACCAGCTCATCCGCGTGGCAGGGCGCTGGCTGTTCGTCGAGCGCGAGGTTGTCCTGTTCCACTGGGGCAGGGTCGAGCCGGGCTGGCAGCCCCGGGCCGGCTGACCGGCGCCGGCCCACCATTGGCCCGGCGCGATTCCGGCATCACCCTTCGCTGAACAGGTAGGGCGCGGCCCCGGCGCGCTGGTCGTCGGCGGCCAGTTCGCGGCCGATCGGGGGCAGGGCGCGGGCGGTGCAGGCCGCGCGCTGGCACAGGCGGCAGCCGATCCCGATCGGCGTGGCCGGCACGCCGGCCGGGTCGATCCCCCTGGCATAGGCCAGACGCGGCGCGTGTTCGGCCGCGCAGGCGAGCGCCACGGCCCGCATCACCCCCGGCGCGCCAACGTGCCGCGCCTCTCCCCCCACGGTCCGCGCGATCGAGAAGAAGCGCTGCCCGTCGGGCAGTTCGAGCCATTGGGTCAGGATCTCGCCGGGCCGGCGGAAGGCCTCGTGGATCGACCACAGCGGGCACCCGCCGCCCTGCGCGGCAAAGGGAAAGCCGGCGCCGTCGAGCCGCTTGGAGACGTTGCCGGCCGGGTCCACCCTCAGGAAGAAGAACGGCACGCCTTCCTGCCCGGGCCGGCCCAGCGTGGTCAGCCGGTGGGCAACCTGCTCGAAGCTGGCGCCGAACAGCCCGCACAGGGCGGCGACATCGTGGCCGCGGGCTTGGGCGGCGCGGGCGAAGCGATCGTAGGGCATGACCAGGGCGCCGGCGGCATAGGCGGCAAGGTTGCGGCGAACCAGCGCGATCGCCGAGCGGCCGGACAGCCCGGCGGCGCGGGCGATGGCGGTGATCTCCTCGCGCATGGTGGACCAGGCGATGTGGACCGCCACCTGAAACTTGCGGGTGGGCATATCGAGCGTGTCGTCGATCAGCAATTGCTGGTTGTGGCGATCGAAGCGGCGGACCGATTCCACCAGGACCTCGGGCGGCAGGTAGCGCACCCGCACGCCCTTGCGCTTTCGCAGCCATTCCGCCGCAGCCCCGTCCTCGGCGATTTCGATGGCGAGTTCCTCGGCGTGGGCATCGAGGGTGGGGAAGTGGTTGCGCTGGGCGGCGAAGAACCCTTGCGCCTCGCGCACCGGATCGGGCGCGGCGGGATCGTGCGCCTCGCGGCCAAGCTGGCGATCGGCCAGAACCTGCTGCTCGCGCAGGTAGGCGCCGTGAAGGCGCAGCAAGGCTTCGGTCACGCCCGGGAACGAGGTGGCGAGATCGGCGATTTCCAGCGCCGGCAGGTCGATGTCGGCCAGCAGCGGATCGCGCATGACCTCGCCGACGCGGCGGGCATCGTCGGCGGAATCCTCGCCGGCCAGTTCGCTGACGTCGAGCCGGTAGGTGCGGGCGAGGCGGAGCAGGAGGTCGGCGGTCACCGGGCGCTGGTTGCGCTCGATCAGGGCGACATAGGAGGGCGAGATATCGAGGTCGGCCGCCATGGCCTGCTGGGTGAGGCCCAGTTCGCGGCGCAGGCGGCGGATGCGGGGGCCGAGATAGAGGGGGCGGGCCTGGCTCATCGACGGAACCTTACAAGGGGTGTTTGTGTGGTTGTCATAGCTCCACAACTTTACAAAGAATAGATGTAAAGTTTGACAAGCGCACCCCGCCGGGCCTGTTCGCGCCGCCTCATGCTGCGTTAGCGAAGGGCATCAGCCGCTTCCCCGATGAGGATTCGCCCGTGACCTATTCGCAGACCATCACCGCCGCGCAGGAAACCATCACCCCCAACGCTGCAACCTGGAGCGGGATCGACGCCGCCAACGTTGCGCGGATGCGCCTGCAGAACCGCTTCCGCACCGGCCTCGACATCGCCCGCTATACCGCGAAGATCATGCGTGCCGACATGGCCGCCTATGATGCCGATCCGGCCAACTACACCCAGTCGCTCGGCTGCTGGCACGGCTTCATCGGCCAGCAGAAGATGATCTCCATCAAGAAGCACTTCGGCACGACCAAAGGCCGCTACCTCTACCTCTCGGGCTGGATGGTCGCTGCGCTGCGGAGCGAATTCGGCCCGCTGCCCGACCAGTCGATGCACGAGAAGACCTCGGTCTCCGACCTGATCGCGGAACTCTACACCTTCCTGCGCCAGGCCGACGCGCGTGAGCTGGGCGGCCTGTTCCGCGAGCTGGATGCCGCCAAGGAAGCGGGCGATGCGGTCGGCATCCACCGCCTGCTCGGCAAGATCGATGCCTTCCAGACCCACGTTGTCCCGATCATCGCCGATATCGACGCCGGCTTCGGCAATGCGGAGGCGACCTATCTGCTTGCCAGGAAGTTCATCGAGGCCGGCGCCTGCTGCATCCAGATCGAGAACCAGGTTTCCGATGAAAAGCAGTGCGGCCACCAGGATGGCAAGGTCACCGTTCCGCACGAGGACTTCCTCGCGAAGATCCGCGCGGTCCGTTATGCCTTCATGGAACTGGGGGTTGATGATGGCGTGATCGTCGCCCGCACCGACTCGCTCGGCGCCGGCCTTACCAAGCAGATCGCCTATGTCCGCGAGGCCGGCGACATCGGCGACCAGTACAACGCCTTCCTCGATTGCGACGAGGTTGATCCGGCCAGTCTCGGCCACGGCGATGTCCTGATCAGCCGCGACGGCAAGCTGCTGCGCCCCAAGCGCCTGCCCTCCAACCTCTACCAGTTCCGCCCCGGCACCGGCGAGGACCGCTGCGTGCTGGACTGCATCACCTCGCTCCAGAACGGCGCCGACCTGCTGTGGATCGAGACCGAGAAGCCCCACATCGGCCAGATCGGCGGCATGGTTTCGCGCATCCGCGAGGTCATTCCCAATGCCAAGCTGGTCTACAACAATTCGCCCAGCTTCAACTGGACGCTCAACTTCCGCCAGCAGGTGTTCGATGCCTGGGAGCAGGCCGGCAAGGACGTGAGCGCCTATGACCGGGCGAAGCTGATGAGCGTCGACTATGACGACAGCGAGCTGGCGGCCGAGGCCGACGAACGCATCCGCACCTTCCAGAAGGACTCGGCGCGCGAGGCGGGCATCTTCCATCACCTGATCACCCTGCCGACCTACCACACGGCCGCGCTCAGCACCGACAACCTGGCGAAGGAATACTTCGGCGAGGCCGGTATGCTCGGCTACGTCAAGGGCGTGCAGCGCCAGGAAATCCGCCAGGGCATCGCCTGCGTGAAGCACCAGAATATGTCCGGCTCCGACATCGGCGACGATCACAAGGAATATTTCGCCGGCGAGGCCGCGCTCAAGGCTGGCGGCGCCGCCAACACGATGAACCAGTTTGCCGCCTGAGGCATTCTGACCGGGTGGCCGGCGCGATTGCCGGCCCCCACAGCGAAGGAGAACGAAGATGAGCGAACCTGCCCGTGCCCGTGCGGTCCTCTCCACCGAGGACTTCAAGCTGATCAGCCAGGCCGTGCTGTTCTATCTCAAGGCCCACGAGGATTCGCCCGAATCGGTGAAGTTCTCGAACCTCTATCACCGCCTCGGCAGCGCCGCCGGGCGCTGATCGGACGCACCAGTTCCTGGGGAGGAACGCCGGCCCGTCACGCTCCTGCATACCGGGGGGCGCGGCGGGCCGGTTGCGTTTGGCGGGCCTAGTCGCGCAGATGTTCGTAGGTGGCGACCACTTCGGCCAGGATCGAGAGCGCGAGCGTTGCAGCATCGCGGGCATGGGGGATCAGGCCTACCGGACTGTGCAGGCGGGCCAGGTTCGCGGCATCGTGGCCCATGGCGGCGAGGCGGGCGGCGCGGGCCTCGCGCGCGGTCTTTCCGCCCTGGGCGCCGATGTAGCAGGCCGGCGAGCGCAGCGCCCAATCGGCCAGGGTCGGCTCCCATTCGTGATCGTGGAACAACAGCACCACCGCGCTCCACGCATCGAGCGCAAGGTCGGGCGCGCGGCCCAGTGCAAGGTCGCGCTCCGGCGCCAGCAGCGCGGCCCCTAGGCCATGGGCCTGGGCAAGACGGACCAAGGCTTCCGGTTCCGGCCCGGCGCCCAGCACCACCAGCCGCAGCGAAGGCAGGAAACGGCGTTCGGCCAGAGGCGAGGGCGCGGGCAGGGGCAGCGCGGCGGGCTGGCGCGCATCGAGCCGGGCGAGGGCGGCGGCCATGTCCGCGCGATCCGGCGCGGGATCGAGCAGCACGTCGATCCCGGCGCCGCAGGGCAGGCGAAAATCGATGAACGGCGAGCCGGCGCCAAACCGCAGCAGCACCGGCCCCGAGCCTTCCGCCCAAGCCTGCCGCGCCCGGGTGGCCAGTTCGCGTTCGAGGCAGCCGTCGGCCAGGCTCCCGGCCATGCGGCCATCGGGGGCCACGGCCAGTTGCGCGCCGCGCCGGCGCGAATAGGAGCCATCGATCCCCACGATCGTGCACAGCGCGGTGCCGGGCACGGCCAGGGCCAGCCGCAGGGCGGCTTGGTCTTCGTCGCAAGGGGGCGCAGCGGTCATCGCCGCACCCAAGCCCACCGCGCGGGCAAGGTCAACGGCCATACCCCGGGGCCGGTTCGGGCGGGGCAGGGCACTTGCGCGATTTCCGGCTGAAAATGCCGTGGTTCAAGCCGATGCGAGCGCTTGCCCGGCCCACCGCACGATGGCCTCGGCCGGCATGGCGCCCGATTGGCGGGCGATTTCCCGGCCGCGATGGACCAGCACCATGGTCGGGATCGAACGGATGGCGAAGCGCGCGGCGAGCTGCTGCTCGGCCTCGGTATCGAGCTTGCCGAGCCGCAGCCGTGGTTCCAGCTTGCCCGCCGCCTGGGCGAAGGCCGGGGCCATCTGCCGGCATGGCCCGCACCAGGCCGCCCAGAAGTCGATCAGCAGGGGCAGGTCGCTCTTGTCGGCATGGGCCGCGAAATTGGCGCAGGTCAGCTCAACCGGATGGCCGGAAAACAGGGGGTTGTGGCAGGTTCCGCAGGTTGCCTGCGAGCCAAGCCGCTCGGCCGGGACACGGTTGCGGGTGGCGCAGGCGGGACAGGCGATGATCAGGGTTTCGCTCATCCGCGCGATATGGGTGGCCGTTTCGCGCTTGCCAAGCAGTCGGCCTCAGCCGGCATATTCCTCAAGCCGGTAGCCGAAGCCGTAGACCGGGCTCAGCCGGTAGCCGGATTCGGGCCGCAGGCCGAGCTTGGTGCGGATCTTGGAGATGTGGATATCGATCGTGCGGGTGGAAAGCGCCGGGTCGATGCCCCAGACCGTTTCCAGGATGTAGCTGCGCGAAACCGCCCGGTTGAGGTTGCGGAACAACAGCAGGGCAAGGGTGAATTCCTTGGGGGTGAGATGCAGCGCCCGCCCGCTGATGATCAGCCGCCGGGTCGGCAGTTCGAAGCGGAACTCGCCGAAGGTTTCCACCGCCAGTTCGCTGCAATTGGTCGACCGGCGCGCCAGGGCCAGCACCTGGGCGGCGAGAACTTCATGGGTGCAGGGCTTGGCCAGCACGCAATCGGCCCCGGTGCGAAGGGCCAGGGCCAGGTCGGGGCTGGCCAGCGGCGCGGTGAGCAGCAGCAGCGGCGGGTTGAACCCCACCTGGTTGCGGACGCCTTCGAGCAGGTTGGGGCCGGAAAGATCGGGCAGGTCCCAGTCGATCACCAGCAGGTCATGGCCGTCGCGCTGGAGCGAACGCATGAGTTCGCGCCCGCTCTGGAAGCTCGTGCTGTGAAATCCCGCATCTTCCACCAGCGTGACCAGGGCCTGGCGGAACGTGGGGTCCTTGTCGAGAATGGCGACTTTCATTGCATCGGGCTGCCGCAGCAGCGCAACTCTCCATGGCTCAAGGCGCGACCCCGGCGTGGCCCTAGCAGAACCTGCATCCCGCGCAGTCCCGCTGTCGTCATATTTTACAATTGTTCACCATGTTACCTGAACGGCAAGTTGCTGACCGCGAGATTGGTCTAATCCGGATCATTTGGACTTGGTGCATCCGCGCCCTCGCCGTGCCGGAATTGCGGTTCAGAGGCTGTCGCTGAGGTCGGCCCAGGCGATCACGTCGTTGTCGGTGGCGATGAACAGGCCGGCCTGCACCTCCTCGGGCTGGCTGGCGGCCAGGCGGATCGCCTCTTCCAGCGTGCCGTAGATGAGGGTGGTGGCCCCGGCCATGCCCGGCTCGTCGGCCAGGTGGTAGAGGCGGACCGTGACGCCGTCGAAGGTGCTCCGCATCAGGGCTGCTCCGGCGCTTCGGGCTCGCGCCGCGCGCCTTCCACCGTGCGGGCGAGCCGCTCGGCCTCGGCCGCATCGCGCGTGCGTTCGGCCTTGTTCCGGCCGAAGCGGGCACGGTTTTCCGCGGCGCCTTGGGCGGCATCGGCGCGGCGGCGGGCCTTGCGGGCAAGGCGCAGGTTGACGATCTCGGCCATCGCCCCGGCATAGCGCCAAGCGGCCCCCCGCGCTACGGCCTGTCGCCCGATTGGGGATAAGGCCGCCCGCGCGGTTGAGCCGGCGGGCGCGAGGGGCAAGGGAGGAGCGGTGAATCCTTCCGTCATCATCGGCTCCGATCCCTCGGGCGCGCCTGTCCGCATCGACATCGAGGAACTGCTGGCGACCCGCCTGCTGGTCCAGGGCAATTCCGGCTCGGGCAAGTCGCACCTGCTGCGCCGGCTGCTGGAAGAAAGCGCGGGCCTGGTGCAGCAGGTGGTGATCGATCCCGAAGGCGATTTCGTGACGCTGGCCGAGCCGTTCGGCCATGTCGTGATCGATGCCGCCGCCTATGCCGGCGACGAGATCGTGCGCCTCGCCGCCCGTATCCGTCGGCACCGCGCCTCGGTGGTCCTGGCGCTCGACGGGCTGGAGGTGGATGCCCAGATGCGCTGTGCCGCCGCCTTCCTCAACACCCTGTTCGATGCCCCGCGCGAGGAATGGTATCCGGCGCTGGTGGTGGTCGACGAAGCCCAGCTCTTTGCCCCCGCCGCCGCCGGCGACGTGGCCGAGGACGCGCGCCGGGTCAGCCTTTCGGCCATGACCAACCTGATGTGCCGGGGCCGCAAGCGCGGCCTTGCCGGGATCATCGCCACCCAGCGCCTGGCCAAGCTGGCCAAGAACGTGGCAGCCGAGGCCTCCAACTTCCTGATGGGCCGCACCTTCCTCGATATCGACATGGCCCGCGCCGCCGACCTGCTCGGCATGGAGCGTCGCCAGGCCGAGCAGATCCGCGATCTGGCGCGCGGGCATTTCCTTGGCCTTGGCCCGGCGATCAGCCGGCGCCCGGTGGCGGTCAGGATCGGCGAGGTCCGCACCCGCGCCAAGACCTCGATCTCGGGCCTGATGCCGCTGCCCACGGCCAGTTCCGAGGATATGGCCACGCTGCTCCATGACCAGCCGGTGGTGGCGCCGCCGCCGCCGCTGCCCATCGTGGCCGAGGCGCCGCCGGTCGCCAGCGACGAATTGCTCGGCCAGATCGAGGCCCAGGTGCCGACCGCCGAGCAGGTCGAGCCCGAGCCCCAGGGCGCGCTGTTCGCGGCCGAGGAAACCGCGGCGAAGCTGGCCACCATCCTTGCCGACATGGCCGCCGAGCCGGATTGCACCTTCCAGGGCGCGCCGGCCCTGTTCCAGGATTTCACCCTGCGCTGCCGGATGGCGCGGATCGCCGGCCATGGCATGGACCTTGCCCAGTTCCGCCGCCGCTTTGCCCTGGCGGTGGCCGGCTGCGTGCCGGAAGAGCCGGGCTGGGCGCAGATTGTCGCCATCGCGGGCGATGTGGCCGACGACCTGCTCGCCCCCTTCCTGGTGATTGCCCGCGCCGCGCAACTGGGCGAGCCATGCCCGGAAGACGCGGAGCTGGCGCGGATCTACGGCACCAGCTCGGCCGGGCGGGTGCGCCGGCTGCTGGAGCATTACGAGAAAGCGGCGTTGATCGTGGTCCGCACCGACTATGGCGGCCGCCGCTCGATCGGCATTCCCGCGCTGGGGGTCAGCACCGCGCCGCTGGAGCAGGCCTGACCCGGTCAGGCGCCAAGCGTTTCCCGAAACGCCGCCAGGCGCCGCACGCCTTCTTCCAGCACCTCGGGCGCCTTGCAGTGGCACAGGCGCACGATCGTGCTGGTCTCGCCCGGCTCGAGGAAGGCGGACAGCGGGATGGTGGCCACGCGCCCTTCCATCACCGCGCGGGCGGCAAATTCGCTGTCGGCAAGGGCGATGCCCGAGGCCGCAAGGTCCACGCAGGTGAACCAGGTCGCCGGGCCGGGCAGCACGGCGAAGCCGGCCTCGGCCAGCAGGTCGTTCAGCACCGAGCGGGTTGCGGCCCAGCCGGCCAGCCGCTCGGCCAGGATGTCGTCGCGGGCGAGGCCTTCGGCCACGGCCCATTGGGTGGCGGGAAGCGTGGTGAAGGTGAGGAACTGGTGGGCGCGGGCCAGAACCTGCGTCAGGTCCGGCGCGGCGGCCATCCAGCCGATCTTCCAGCCGGTGAGGCCGAACAGCTTGCCGGCCGAGCCGATCTTGATCGCGCGCGCCGCCATGCCGGGAAAGGTGAGCAGCGAGCGATGGGGCTGGCCGTCGAAGCGCACCGCTTCCCACACCTCGTCGCAGATCGCCACGAGATCGTGGGCCGCGCACAGCTGAGCCAGCATGGCCAGCTCGGCCGCGCTCGCCACCGAGCCGGTGGGATTGAGCGGATCGTTGAAGATGAGCGCGCGGGTGCGCGGCGTGATCCGCGTGGCGATGGCCTCGCGATCATAGGTCCAGTGCGGCGGGTGGAGCGGCACGAAGACCGGTGTGCCCCCTGCGCGCCGCACGATGGGGGCATAGAGATCGAAGGCCGGGGCAAAGACCAGCACCTCGTCGCCCGGCGTCACCACGGCGAGGATCGCGGCGGCCACGGCCTCGGTCGCGCCCGAGGTGACCACGAACTGGTCAGGGGCAAGCGGCAGGCCTTGCCGGCGCCGGTAGAAGGCGGCCAGCGCCGCGCGCAGTTCGGGCAGGCCGGCCGAGGGCGGATACTGGTTCGAGCGCTCAACCAGCGCGCGGGCGGCGGCTTCGCGCAAGGGGAGCGGGCCATTGTCGTCGGGGAAACCCTGGCCAAGATTGATCCGGCTGCCGTCGCGGCACAGCGCCGACATCTCCTCGAACACGGTGGTGCCCATGGCGCGGTAGATCGGGTTTCTGCTCATTGCCGCCTGTTAGCGGGGCCGGGCACCGGGCGGGAGCGCTATTTCACCGCGTAGAGCAGATGACCTGGCCCGAGCAGTTCCAGCACGTCGCCAATCTCGGCGCGCGAGACCGCGAAGCAGCCTTGGCTGCGGCCGACGCGGCCCTGGTTGGCGGCCATGGCCGGCGAGACATAGTCCGCCGCGTGGATCACGATGCCGCGCGCCTCGGCCTGGTCATTGTCGGGATCAAGCCCGGCGAGGCGGCGCGAGCGGCCATGCTGGCCATAATAGGTCTGCCCGGTGAGGAAGGCGCCCTCGCACGAGGCATTGGAGCCGGGGCGGTTGGAGAGGTGTTCGACCCAGCCGGAATTGGCCGGATCGGAGCCGCGGCCATGGGCGACGAGGTGGGTGGAAACGACCTGCCCGCCCGGCATATCGACCAGGTAGAACCGCGCGGCCTTCGACGGCGCGGAGAAATCAACCAGGCCGATGAGATCGCGGTTGGCAATCGCATGGCCATGGCGATCGAGCGCGGCCTGGGCCTGGGGCAGGAGCACCGAGGCGAAGCGGTTTTGCCCGGCGGCGGTTTCGGCCAGGTCGAGCGGGCGCGGCAGGCCTTCGGAGCCGAAGCCCGGAATGGTGCGCGAAAGGCCGCCATAGTCCTGCGCGAAGGCGGCCTGCGGCCCCATCGAACGCGGCAGGGCCAAGCTGGCGCCACCGACGGCGAACGCGCCGAGCAGCCGGCGCCTGCTGAATTCCATGACGAATGCGATCCCGAATAGTGTCCCGGGCCTCACACTGGGCAGGCAAAGGGTTACTTTCAAGCAAATGCGCCGCCATTCCGGCGCGGACCGTTCGGTTTTTGCGATCAGACGAACCGTTCCGGCGAAACCGCCGGGCCGGAGCGCGGGCGTCAATCCTCGCCGTGGCCCAGCGCGAGGTAGTCGCGGCTCTGCATTTCCATCAGGCGGCTGACCGTGCGATCGAACTCGAACCGGCCATCCTCGTCGCCGCCGGGGCCGGGATCGTAGAGGTCTTCCGGACGGGTCTGGGCCGCCGCGATCAGCTTGACCTTGTTCTCGTAGAGCGCATCGACCAGGGTCTTGAAGCGGGCGGTTTCGTTGCGCCGGTCGGGGCCAAGGCGCGGAATGCCCATGATGATCACCGTGTGATAGGTCTGGGCCAGGGCCAGATAGTCGCTCGCCCCGCGCGCTTCCTCGCACAACCGCCGGAAGCTGAAGACGGCCACGCCCTTGAAGCTTTTCGGCACGAACAGCTTGCGCCCGCCGCCCAGCTCCAGCTCGCCGCCGGGCACGTGGGCGCTGTCCTCGGGCGGATAGTCGGTCAGGCGGAAGAAGGCCTCGCGCGCCTTCGCCGTCGCCTCATCGCCCAGCGGGCAATACCAGGTGTCGATCCCGGTCAGGCGATCGAGCCGGTAGTCGGTCGGGCCGTTCAGCGTCAGCACGTCGAGCTCGCGCTCGATCAGGGCGATGAAGGGCAGGAAATGCTCGCGGTTGAGGCCGTCCTTGTAGAGCTGGCCGGGCGCGCGGTTTGATGTGGTGACCACGGTGACGCCCTCGTTGAGGATCATCGCGGTGAACAGCCGGCTCATGATCATGGCATCGGCGCTGTTGTTGACCACCATCTCGTCGAAGGCGAGCACGCGCAGGCCGCGCGAAAGCGCGGCGGCAACCGGCGGGATCGGATCGCCGCTTTCCTTCCTGCGCTCTTCGCGCAGGGCCGCGTGGACTTCGAGCATGAAGGCGTGGAAGTGGACCCGGCGCTTTTCCGGGATGGCCAGGGTATCGTGGAACAGGTCCATCAGCATGGACTTGCCCCGGCCGACCCCGCCCCACATATAGATCCCGCGCGGACGCGGCGCGGCGGCCTTGCGTCCGATCAGCCGGCCGATCAGCCCGGACGAGGCGGGCGGCGCCTCCAGTTCGTCCTGCAAGGCGGCCAGCCGCGCGGCGGCGGCGGCCTGTTCGGGATCAGGCCGCAGTTCGCCCGCGGCCACGAGCTCCTGGTAACGGGCGACAAGCCTGCTCATTGAAGGCCGCTCACGGCGGACCGTTCGTCAGAGGTGGCGCTCGGCCTGCATCTTCTTGATTTCCGCGATCGCGCGCGCCGGCGAAAGCCCCTTGGGGCAGACGTTGGCGCAGTTCATGATCGTGTGGCAGCGATAGAGCCGGAAGGGATCCTCCAGCTCGTCCAGCCGCTCGCCGGTCATCTCGTCGCGGCTGTCGGCCAGCCAGCGATAGGCCTGGAGCAGGATCGCCGGGCCAAGGAACTTGTCGGAATTCCACCAGTAGCTCGGGCACGAGGTGGAGCAGCAGGCGCACAGGATGCACTCATACAGGCCATCCAGCTTCTCGCGCTGTTCGGGCGATTGCAGGCGCTCCTTGCCCGAGGGCGTGGTGCTCACGGTCTGCAGCCAGGGGCGGATCGAGGCGTACTGCGCGTAGAAATTGGTGAAATCGGGGACCAGGTCCTTGATCACTTCCATGTGCGGCAGCGGGGTGATGCGGACATCGCCCTTCAGGTCCTCGATCGCGGTGGTGCAGGCCAGGCCATTGCGCCCGTTCATGTTCATCGCGCACGAACCGCAAATGCCCTCGCGGCAGGAACGGCGGAAGGTGAGGGTGGGATCGATCTCGTTCTTGATCTTGATGATCGCATCGAGAACCATCGGCCCGCACTGGTCGAGATCGATCTCGAACTTGTCGTAGCGCGGATTCTCGCCGCTGTCGGGATCGTAACGGTAGACGGTGAAGGTCTTGGTGTTGGTGGCGCCTTCGGTCTTGTGAACACGGCCCTTGGCCGAGATCTTGCTGTTCTTGGGGAGCGTGAAGGTTGCCATGTGCCCGGTCCGTCAGAAATGGAATTGGGTCCCCTCTAGCAATTCGACCAGCGAGGGCAAGGGCATGAGCCGTCGATGCTGAGAATGTTGACCCCTGGCCGCCCGGCCGCGCTCCGGGGCGCGCTCAGTTGACCAGCCGCACCTGGTAGCCGCTGAATGATCCCGCGCCCGAATTGGCCGGGCAGGTGTTGGTCACCGTGTTCGATCCGGTGAATTCCACCCGCCGTGCCACGATCTGCAGGCAATTGGTGTTCATGCCCGAATTGCCGGTGAACTTGATGCGCTGGGCTGGGAAGTAGATCGTGCCCTGCATGAACGAGGTGGAATTGCCCGAAACGTCGTTGGTGCCCGAATCGTCGGCGGCGCGCCGATCCTGGTAGAGGAAGATCCCGGCATAGGCTCCGCTGGTGGGTGCGGAGACATTGAACCTGGCCCCGCCGTTGATCGACAGGTTGGCAACGGAACTCGGGTTGCTGACGATCTGGTCGCTGGTGAGGATGAAGACCACCCCGGTTCCGCTCACATCGGCCGTGGCGTTGAGCTTGAGGTCGCCGCCGTTGAGGATGTAGATGCCCGGCGCGAAAGTGACCGTGCCCTTCAGGTCCATCTCGGCATAACAGGCGGTGCCGGTGGGGTTGGCCACGGCCAGCGTCTCGTTGGGATTGACCCGCAGCCGCGTGGTGCAGCCTGTCGGAACGGCCGGCGTGGGCAGGCTGGCGAAGGGATCGGACTGGACCAGCGCATAGGGCAGCAGCGCGGTGGAGCCGATCGAGCCATTGCCGTTCACCGAAATGTTGCCCACCGCCATGAGCGAGGTGGCCGTGACGGTGCTGGAGCCGGTGACCTCGATCGCCTTGGTTCCTTGGGCGTTGGTGGCCATGCCGCAGCCCAGCGTGGCCGTGGCATTGCCGCTCACCTTGATCCCGGTGGCGTCGATCGTTTCCAGGGCGAGAACGCAATAGTCGCCATTGCCCACGGCCATGGCGGTGGATTCGGCGGTCATCGTGGCGGCCGAACCGAGGAAGATCTGGGAGAAGGGCAGCGAGGCGTTGGCCGTGACCTTGACCCGCACCGCCATGGCATTGCCGGCATATGCTCCGGTGGACGGGGCATTCTCGATCGTCGGGCTGCCTTGCAGGGTGATCGCGGTGTAGCGGGCGATCTCGGCATTGGCGGCCGCGGTGACGCTGCCGCCCGACATCCTGGCCATGGCGCCCGAAAGCGCGGCCGAATCCGCCTGGCGCTGAAGCTTGCGCTTGAGTAGGGTCCACTGGATCGTGTCCGACGCGGCACCCGCCGCGCCGATCAGGAGAAGCGACATCATGGCGACAAAGACGGTTGCATTGGCCGTGCGATCGCCGACCAAGGCGCGCAGAAACGTCATGCCAGCCCCCTGGCTGCGGCGCGACCCGCTGGCGGACAATCGCCAATCCAGGGTTTAGAAATGGTTTCCAGCACCGGCTAACGTGTAAATTTTTCCGTCGACCGGCCCGGTGATTGGGGCGGACGCGCGCGTGGGCGCGGGCGCGTCCGGGCTGGCGCGTGTTGGTTGGGGCGTGCGGGGCAGGGCAGGACATGAAAACGGCGCGGAGGATTGCTCCTCCGCGCCGCTGTCATGATCCTGGCCGGAAGGTCAGGCGCCGAAGGTGCGCTGCCACCAGCCCCGGCGGGGCGATGCGCCGTCAGCATCGTCCGCCCCGGCGCTGGCCGCGGTGTCGGCGGCAGGTTCGCTGGCCGGTTCCGGAGCGGCCGCGACGCTGACCGCCGGGGTTTCGGCCTCGGCGGCGGCGGCAGCCTTCTTGCGGGTGCGCTTGGGCTTGGCCGGCGCTTCCTCGGCGGCGGCTTCAACGGCCGCTTCGGGGGCAAGGGCTTCGGCCGGTGCGGCCTCGGCTGCCGGCGTGACCTTCTTGCGGGTGCGCTTGGGCTTGGCCGGCGCTTCCTCGGCGGCAGCCTCGGCCGGGGCTTCGACGGCAGCTTCGGCAACAGGTGCTTCGGCGGCTGGCGCTTCCACGGTCACCGGTTCGGCGGCCTTGCGGCGGCGGACCCGCTTCTTGGGGGCTTCCTCGGCCGGTTCGGCTTCAGCTTCGGCAACGACGGGCGCTTCGGCCGGAGCCTCGTCCGGCTGCGCGGCGGCTTCGGCTTCGCCGGCGTCATCGCCCGCTTCGCCTTCGGCCTGCTGCTCGCCATCCTCGCCGCGGTTGCGGCCACCGCGCCGGCGACGGCTGCGGCGGCGGCGCTTGCGCGGGCCGTCCTCGCCATCCTCGTCATCGGCTTCGCGGCGGGTTTCGGCGCCTTCGGTTTCCCCGATGTCGCCTTCGCCTTCACCATCGCGCTCGGTTTCGCCTTCGGCCTCGCCGTCAGCTTCGCCTTCGCTTTCGCCATCCTCGCCGCGGTTGCGGTTGCGACCGCCGCGCCGGCGCTTGCGGCGCTTGCGGCGCCCGCCTTCGCCATCCTCGTCCTCATCGCGCGCGCGACGCTCGCCACGGCCGCCACGGCTTTCGGGACGGGCCTCGGCCTCGGCTTCCTCCTCTTCGCCCTCGAACTCTTCCTCGTCGAGGAAATCGTCTTCGGGCTCCACGATCGGCTCGAACCTGGGCATCGTGGTCGGGCGCGGGCCGGATGAGCCGACGCGCATCTTGGCGCCCTCGTTCTCGCCCTCGGGGATCACTTCCACCTTCACCCCATAGCGATGCTCGATCTCGTGGAGGTCGGCGCGCTTGGCGTTGAGCAGGTAAATCGAGGCCTCGGTCGAGGCATAGAGCGTGATCACCGTGCCGCGGCCCTTGGCGGCCTCGTCCTCGATCAGGCGCAGGGCGGAAAGGCCGGCGCTGGAGGCGGTGCGGACCAGGCCCGTGCCGTCGCAGTGCGGGCAGCCGCGCGTCGTGGCTTCGAGCACGCCGGTCCGCAGCCGCTGGCGGCTCATTTCCATCAGGCCGAAGCCCGAGATGCGGCCGACCTGGATGCGGGCGCGATCGTCCTTCAGGGCGTCCTTCATGGCCTTCTCGACCTTGCGGACGTTCGAGCCATATTCCATGTCGATGAAGTCGATCACGACCAGGCCGGCCATGTCGCGCAGGCGCAGCTGGCGGGCGATCTCGCGCGCGGCTTCCAGGTTGGTGTTGAGCGCGGTCGCCTCGATGCCGTGCTCCTTGGTGGAGCGGCCCGAGTTGATGTCGATCGAGACCAGCGCCTCGGTGGGGTTGATCACCAGGTAGCCGCCGCTCTTGAGCTGGACCACCGGATCATACATCGCGGTGAGCTGGTCCTCGGCGCCGTAGCGCTGGAACAACGGCACCGGATCGGCATAGGCCTTCACCCGCCGGGCATGGCTCGGCATCAGGAGCTTCATGAAGTCGCGCGCGGCGCGATAACCGCCTTCGCCCTCGACCACCACTTCCTCGATGTCGCGGTTGTAGATGTCGCGGATGGCGCGCTTGATGAGGTCGGAATCCGAATGGATCATCGCCGGCGCGGCGGATTTCAGCGTGTTCTCGCGGATCTCGTCCCACAGGCGGGCGAGATAGTCGAAGTCACGCTTGATCTCGGTCTTGGTGCGCGACAGGCCGGCGGTGCGGACGATGCAGCCCATCGACTTGGGCAGGTCCATCTCCGAGATGATCGACTTCAGCCGCTTGCGGTCGGCGGCCGAGCTGATCTTGCGGCTGATCCCGCCGCCATGGCTCGAATTGGGCATCAGCACGCAGTAGCGGCCGGCCAGGCTGAGGTAGGTGGTGAGGGCGGCGCCCTTGTTGCCGCGCTCTTCCTTGACCACCTGGACCAGCAGGACCTGGCGCCTGTGGATCACGTCCTGGATCTTGTAGCGGCGGCGCAGCGCCATGCGCTTGGCGCGCAGCTCGTCGGCTTCCTTGGCGTGGGCGCGGCCCCGGCCGCTGCCGCCCTGGCGGCGACGGCCACGCTGGCGCGGCTGCTCATCGCGGCCGTCTTCGCCGTCCTCGGCCTCATCGCCTTCATGGTCGAAGCCGTTCTCGACATGGCCGCCCTCGATCGTGGCAACCTCGTCCTTCTCGGAGGTGTCGATCTCGGTGATGCCGCCGAAGTCGTCGCCATCGTGGTGATCGTGGTCGGTCCCGGCGAAATCGTCGGCCAGACTCTCGCCCAGCTCGTCGTCGCCCACGAAGTCTTCCTCGCCCTCGGCGACGGCGCGCAGCGCGGCCTCCTCCTCGGCATGGGCGGCTTCTTCCGCGAGCAGGCGCTCACGGTCTTCCTTGGGGATCTGGTAATAGTCGGGATGGATTTCGCTGAAGGCGAGGAACCCGTGCCGGTTGCCGCCGAAATCGACGAACGCCGCCTGAAGCGACGGTTCGACCCGGGTTACCTTGGCGAGATAGATATTGCCCTTGATCTGCTTGTGTTCAGCAGATTCAAAGTCGAATTCCTCAATCCGGTTGCCCTTCAGCACCGCCACCCGGGTTTCTTCCGGGTGGCGCGCATCGATAAGCATGCGCGTGGTCATCAAATAGTCTCCAGGCGCGCCTTGCCGCATGGGCTGGCCCCCGATCGATCGGGGGCGGTGCCGCAAGCAGCAGGCTGGCGCGTTTGTTCGGGTAAGCGCCGCGGCGCGCGGGTGCGCGGGCGGCGAAACGGTGGTTCGGGATAGGCGTGTCTGCCGAAAGGAGAAGGCGCGGCGATAGCAAGCGCGCGATTGCAAGGGACCCGTCCGCCACCGGCATCGTCGCCCTCTGGGGCGTCGAACTCCGGAACTGGACAGGGCTTCTCATAGCGGCATCAACTCGTTCATGATCCGCCGGACGACACTGGTCCGAACGGTCGGGGAAGGGCTGCGATCCTCAATTCCCACGCCTATTCAGCCATTTGTCTGGCGAAAAGGCCTGTGGGGAGGGCCGCGGCGGATCTGCCCCGGTCCGCTTGCCTAGCATCGACCTTCCGGCCCGGCAAGGCACTTGCGCGCGTGGTTCCGTCCATCCAGGCGATTGCGGCGAGAGCGCTCTGGCCCTAACCGTGATCGGCTCATGCGTCTTGTTGCTCATCGCCTGCTGCTGCTGCTGGTCGCCCTGTGCGGCCTCGCGCTGGTGGTCGCCCCCCTGATGGTGGCCGACCGCTACTTCGCCGCGCCGGGCGCGGGGCGCGACTATGTGCTACGCATTCCCTTGCCCGCCGGGGGGCAGCTTGGCCTCCCTCCCGTCGAGGGGCCGCTCGATGCCAGCCGCCCGCTGGTGGTGATCGATGCCGGCCACGGCGGCCACGATCCCGGCGCCGGGGCCGGCGCGCTCCAGGAAAAGGCGGTGACTCTGGCCCTGGCCGAGGCGCTGCGGGCGCGATTGCTGGCCGATGGCGGGGTGCGCGTGGCGCTGACCCGCGATGCCGACCGCTTCCTGCTCCTGCCCGAGCGCGCGGCCATTGCCCGCGAGCTCAAGGCCGACCTGTTCATCTCGATCCACGCCGACAGCGCGACCAACCCCGAGGCCTGGGGGGCCACGCTCTATACCCTGTCGAATCGTGGTTCGAACGAGGAGGCGGTGCGGATCGCGGCCTCGGAAAACCGCGCCGACACGGTCAACGGCGTCGCGCTGTCCGGGCAGAGCGACGCTGTCAGCGCGATCCTGGTCGACCTGTCCCAGCGCGAGAGCGCGGCCCGGGCGGAGGAATTCGCCCGGCTGGTCCTGCGCGAGGGGGCGGGGAAGATCGATTTTCGGGAGCGGTCGATCCAGTCGGCCGCCTTCATCGTGCTCAAATCGGCCGACGTCCCCTCGGTCCTGTTCGAGGCCGGCTACCTGTCGAATCCCGGCGATGCCGCGCGGCTCGCCTCGCCCGAAGGGCGCGAGGCCTTCGCCGAGGTCACCGCCCGCGCCATCCGCGTCCACTTCGCGCGCCGCCTGGCCCCGCCGCCCGTCGCCCTGCCGGCGGAGCCTCCCGCACCATCGGCCACGCCCGATCCCACCGGTACTGGCGACTAGCCGTGCGCCGGGTCTGACACTATAGGCTTGCCCGACATGGCCGACGAGCTTCCCCCGCAGGACCAGCACCTCCACCTCCGCCGCCAGGCGGCGGGCACGTGGCAAGCGGCCCGCACCCGCATTTCGCAGCTGTGGCGCGATGACCGCCGCTTCCGAATCGCCAGCCTGCTGCTCGGCGCGGTCATGGCCGCCTACCTGCTCGTCTGGGCCACCATCGGCCGCAACCTGCCCAGCGCCGACAGCCTGCTGACCTACCAGCCGCCCTTGCCCACCATGGTTCGCGGCGTGAATGGCGAAGTCGTCTATTCCTATGCGCGCGAGCGGCGCGTGCAACTGCGCTTCGTCGATTTCCCCAAGCCGGTGATCAACGCCTTCCTCTCGGCCGAGGACAAGACCTTCTGGAGCCACGGCGGGATCGACTATATCGGTTTCGTTGGCGCGGTGGCGGACTACGGGATGAAGCTGGGCTCGGGCGCGCGGGCGCGCGGCGGCTCCACCATTACCCAGCAGGTTGCCAAGAACATCCTGATCGGCAACGAATATTCGGTCACCCGCAAGCTCAAGGAAATGATCCTGGCGCGGCGGATCGAGGGCGTGCTCAACAAGCAGCAGATCCTCGAACTGTATCTCAACGAGATCCCGCTCGGCCGGCAGAGCTTCGGCGTCCAGGCCGCGGCCCAGGCCTATTTCGGCAAGGACGTCGACCAGCTGGCGCTGCACCAGGCCGCCTTCCTGGCGATCCTGCCCAAGGCTCCTGAAACCTACAGCCGCGCCAAATTCGCCAACCGCGCGATCGAGCGGCGCAACTGGGTGCTCGACCAGATGGGCAAGAACGGCTGGGCCTCGGCCGAGCAGGTGCGCGAGGCCAAGGCCCAGCCGCTCGGCCTGATCCCGCGCCGGGTGGAAAGCTACGATCCCTCGGTCGGCTATTTCGTCGAGGAAGTGCGCCGCCGCCTGATCGACAAGTATGGCGAAAAGGCCGAGGATGGGCCGAACAGCGTCTATGCCGGCGGCCTGTGGGTCCGCACCTCGCTCGATCCGCAGTTGCAGAAGGCGGCGCTCGATGCCCTGCGCGGCGGCCTGCTGCGCTACAATGCCGGCAAGGGCTGGCGCGGCCCGGTCGCCCATTTCAAGCTGGGCGAGGATGACTGGCAGACCCAGCTCATCGCCAGCAACCTCTCGATCCATTATCAGGACTGGCGGATCGGGGTGGTCACCGCGCGCGATGGGCAGAATGCGACCATCGGCTTTCCCGATGGCGGCACTTTCCCGCTGACCAGCCTGCCCGACGGGCTTCAGCGCGGCGACGTGATCGCGGCGGCGCCCGAAGGAAGCGCCTGGGCCGTGCGGCTCGTGCCCGAAGTGTCGGGCGGCATGGTGGTGGAAAGCCCGCATTCGGGCCGGGTGCTGGCCATGGCCGGCGGGTTCGACGCCGGGCTGGGCTCGTTCAACCGGGCGACGCAAGCCCTGCGCCAGCCGGGATCGACCATCAAGCCCTTCGTCTATGCCACCGCGCTCGACTACGGGATGACCCCGGCCACCATGGTCCCCGACCAGACCTTCTGCGTCTACCAGGGCGCGGGGCTGGGCCAGAAGTGCTTCCGCAACTTCGACATGAAGGGCTCGGGCGGCATTCACACCATGCGCTGGGGGCTTGAACAGTCGCGCAACCTGATGACCGTGCACATCGCCAACGATACGGGCATGGACCGGGTGGTGCGGACCATCAGCCGCGTCGGCATCGGCAAGTACGAGCCTTACCTGAGCTATGCCCTGGGGGCGGGCGACACCACCGTGGCCCAGATGGTCAATGCCTATTCGGCGCTCGCCAACCACGGCGTGCAATATGCCCAGTCGATGATCGACTATGTCCAGGATCGCCAGGGCAAGGTGATCTGGCGGGGCGACAATCGGCAGTGCACCGGCTGCAACATGGCCGACTATGACGGCAAGCCGATGCCGCGCCTCGCCCTGCGCGGGCGCCAGGTGCTGGATGCGCGCACCGCCTACCAGGTGGTCCATATGCTCGAAGGCGTGGTCCAGCGCGGCACCGCCACGCGCCTGCGCGATCTGGGCCTGCCGCTGTTCGGCAAGACCGGCACCACCTCCGGCCCGACCAACGTGTGGTTCGTCGGCGGGTCGACCAACCTGATCGGCGGGGTCTACATCGGCTTTGATCAGCCGCGCTCGCTGGGCGGCTATGCCCAGGGCGGCACCTTTGCCGCGCCGATCATGAAGGACTTCATCTTGGCCACGCGGGCGCGGTGGGACCACACGCCCTTCGCCGCCCCGTCCGATGTCCGCCTGGTCAAGGTCGATCGCACCACCGGCAAGCGCGTGTTCGAGGGCGAACCGACCGACGATCCCAAGTCGCAGATCATCTGGGAAGCCTTCAAGGCCGATACCGAGCCTGACCGGGCCACCCGCCTCGACCAGCTCGCCGCCCAGCGCGACGCGATCCTCGCCGCGATCCGCAAGCTTCGTGCAGCCAAGGCCAGCGGCGGCGCCCCGGCCGAGCCGCAGGAACAGGAAGGCGCCGAATTCGTCGACCAGCAGGGCGCGGTCTACTAGCCGCGATCGTCCGCTGCCCCCGTATCGCTGGCGAAGGCAGCCGTGCCTTGGCCCGCAGGGGCCGGGGCTGGCTCAGGGTTCGGCCCGAACCCCGACCGGGGCCGGAGCCAGCCTGACCGCCGGAACGGCGCCAGGGTGATCGACGGGGCGATCGGCCTGGCTGCCGGCCGGCCGGCGAGGGGCGGACAGCGTCCGGCTCAAGAGCATCGCGCCGGCCAGCACCGCCAGGAGCGAGCCTGCCCGCAGCCAGGCCGATGCCGGCTGCCCCGCGGCGGCCTGGCCCAGCAGCATCAGCAGCGGCAGGTGGATGGCGTAGAGCGGGAACGACAGCGTTCCGATCCATGACAGGAAGGCATTGGCCCGCGCTCCGGCCTCGGCGCCCAGCGCGACCAGGAAGATGGCGGGAAAGGCGAGGACCACGGTAAGCCACTGCGCCACGACCGCGCCGCGCTCGCCGGGCACCAGGGCACTGGCGAGGATCGCGGCGGGGAGCAGCGCAAATGGCAGGCGCCAGGTCATGCCCGTTGGCGCGATCCGGCTGGGCAGGACCCGGGCAAGGACGATGCCCAGGCCATAGGAGCAGCCCACCCGCGCCAGGCCAAGCCAGGCGCCCGATCCGGTCCAGCCCAGGTTGAGGGTGCCGTAATGCAGGCCGAACCCCAGCAGGAGGATCGCACAGGCGGCGCTCGCCAGCCCGACCAGCCGGGTCGACATCCGCCAGAGCAGCGCCACGTGGGCGAGGTTGGCGATCAGTTCGAGCAGGAGCGACCACTGCGCGCCGTTGAGCTCGAACAGCTGTCGGCCCGGCTCCATCACGGGGAGGAACAGCAGGTGCCGGACCAGGGCCGTGGGCAGGTTGGCGGAAGGGGCGCGCAGCAGCACTTCGATGGCGCCGATCACTGCGGCCAGCGCCATCAGCGGATAGAGCCGCCGCGCGCGCAGCAGCATGAACTTCGCGGTGGTCATGCCCGTGGCGAAGCGGGCCTCGAAGGCGCGGGTGAGGACGAAGCCGCTCAGCAGGAAGAAGAAATCCACGGCCAGGTAGCTGGTGCCGAGCAGGCCCACGCCGCCATGCAGCCCGGCCTCGTGGTAGCCGATCACGCAAATCGCCGCGACCCCGCGCAGGCCGTCGAGCACGGCCAGGCGGGCCGGAACCGGATCAGACGGTGAGCTGGGCAAACGGCGGGCCTCAAGCAATTGCAAGCGGTCCCAATCCTAGGGCGTCGGGGCAAAGATTTGGTTAGCGTCGCGCAGCCTGGCTGACGCGGGCCGATAGCGATGGCTTTACCTCGGCCCCGAACGGGGTCATCCTGCGCTCATGGTTCGCCGCCTCATCCCGCTCGCCGCGCTGGTTGCGCTTGTCTCCTCCCTGTCGATTGCGGGGCCGCTTCACGCCGCCCTTCCGGTCGGCGCCACGGCGCCCGATTTCGCCACCCAGGGCGCGCTCGATGGCAAGCCCTTCGCCTTCGCGCTGAAGCAGGCGCTCAGGAAGGGGCCGGTCGTCCTCTACTTCTATCCCAAGGCCTTCACGCAAGGCTGCACCCTTGAAGCCCATGCCTTCTCCGAAGCCTCGGACGATTTCCGCAAGGCCGGGGCCACGATCATCGGGATGTCGGCCGATGACCTGCCGACCTTGCAGAAGTTCTCGACCGAGGCTTGCCGCGGCAAGTTCGCCGTCGCCACGGCCACGCCGGCGGTGATCAAGGCCTATGACGTGGCGCTGGTCCGCGCGGGGCTGCCGGTCGGGCTGACCGACCGGACCTCCTATGTCATCGCCCGCAACGGCCGGATCGTCCTGGTTCACTCCGATCTCGACTACCGCGACCACGTCCGCCTGACCCTGGAAGCGGTGCGCGGGCTGAAGGGCAAGTAGCTCGGTTTCGCGCGCCGGTTGCCTTTACAAACCACGCCGCTCCGCTAATCGGGCCGTTCGAATTCACGGAGTAGACCAACCATGCGTGCCGAAGGGCAGGCCCATATCGACCGGATCGAGGCTGCATTGGCGCTCGTCCGCAAGTTCCTTGACTGGGACCGCGCGTTGCGCCGGCTCGACGAGCTGAACGCGCGGGTCGAAGACCCGAAGCTCTGGGACAATCCCAAGGAAGCCGAAGCCGTGATGAAGGAGCGGCGCCGGCTCGATGCCGCTATCGGCACGGTCAAGTCGATCTCTTCCGAAATGGCCGACGCGGTCGAATTCATCGAGCTGGGCGAGATGGAGGGCGACAGCGCCACGGTCGATGAAGGCCATGCCACGCTTGCCGCCCTGGCCGAACGCGCCGATGCCGACAAGGTCCAGGCCCTGCTCGCCGGCGAGGCCGACGGGCTCGACACCTATCTCGAAGTCCACGCCGGTGCCGGCGGCACCGAGAGCCAGGACTGGGCCGAGATGCTGCTGCGGATGTATACTCGCTGGGCGGAAAAGCGCGGCTTCAAGGTCGACGTGATCGAATACCAGGCCGGCGAGCAGGCCGGCATCAAGAGCGCCACGATCCTGATCAAGGGCGAAAACGCCTATGGCTATGCCAAGACCGAGAGCGGGGTGCACCGCCTGGTCCGGATCAGCCCCTACGATTCGTCCGCCCGCCGCCACACCAGCTTCAGCTCGGTCTGGGTCTACCCGGTGATCGACGACAATTTCTCGGTCGATGTCAACCCGGCCGACCTCAAGATCGATACCTACCGCGCTTCCGGCGCGGGCGGCCAGCACGTCAACACCACCGATTCGGCGGTCCGCATCACCCACGTGCCATCGGGCATCATCGTCGCCAGCCAGGTCGACCGTTCGCAGCACAAGAACCGTGAAATCGCGATGAATATGCTCAAGGCCCGGCTCTACGAGGCCGAGATGCAGCGCCGCGAGGAAGCCGCCAGCGCCGAGCACGCCTCCAAGAGCGACATCGGCTGGGGCCACCAGATCCGCTCCTATGTCCTGCAGCCCTACCAGATGGTCAAGGACCTGCGAACCGGGGTGACCAGCCCGACTCCGTCCGACGTGCTCGATGGCGCGGTCGATCCGTTCATGGCCGCCGCCCTGGCCCAGCGGGTGACCGGCGAGAAGGTCGCCGTGGAGGACGTCGACTGATGCGCGGACGGCGCCGTCTTGTAGTGGCGGTGCTGGCGCTTGCAGTGGCGTTGCAGGGCGGTTGCAGGCCCGCTGCCGATCCCGACGCGGGGCGCTCGGCCAGCGCCCGCGGCTTTCCCCGCGCGGACCGGCCGGTTGCGCGCATCGTGTCCAACGAATTCTCGACCGAGGACGAGCGCGACCACCTGGGCGAGGCCCGGCTGGTAATGGAATGGTCGCATATTTCCCCGGGGATGACCGTTGCCGATATCGGCGCGGGCGAGGGCTACTACACGGTCCGCCTGGCCGACAAGGTGGGCGACAAGGGCCGCGTCCTGGCCGTGGATATCGATCCCGGCGCGATCGAGCGGCTGGGCCGGCGGATCGAGAAGGAGCGGCTCGACAATGTCTCGATCAGGCTCGGTACGCCCGATGATCCGCGCTTGCCGGAAGCCTCGTTCGATCGCATCTTCATGGTTCATATGTATCACGAAGTGGCTGAACCCTATGCCTTTCTGTGGCATATGCGGCCGGCGCTGAAGCCGGGCGGTTCGGTGGTGGTGGTCGATGCCGACCGGCCGACCGCGAGCCATGGGACACCGCCCGACCTGCTGTTCTGCGAGTTCGCCGCACTGGGCTTTCGCCTTGCCGCGTTTGCGCGTAATCCGGGGCTGTCAGGGTACTACGCCCGGTTCGAGGCGGTGGGACCGCGTCCGGCACCCTCCGCCATCAGGCCTTGCCGGTTGGCTGCGAATGCGGCAGGGGCGCTCGCGGCAGGGGCGGGGCCGTCATGATCGTGGCGGACGGCTCCGGCGGAAAGTAGGACTCGAATGACTTTCAAGGGACTCAAACCGATCCTTTATGGCGGCCGCGAAGTGTGGCCGCTGGTCGAAGGTGGCAAGGGCGTCGCGGCGACCAACCACTTGAGCTCGGGCGCCTGGGCGGCGGCCGGCGGGATCGGCACGGTCAGCGCGGTCAACGCCGACAGCTATGACGCCGAGGGCAAGATCGTGCCCCAGGTCTATGACCAGCTTACCCGGCGCGAACGCCACGAACAGCTGATCACCTATGCCATCGACGGCGCGGTGGAGCAGGTGCGCCGCGCTCATGAGATCGCGTCCGGAAAGGGCGCGATCAACATCAACGTGCTGTGGGAAATGGGCGGCGCGCAGCAGGTTCTCGAAGGCGTGCTGGAGCAGGCCCGGGGCCTGGTCACCGGCGTGACCTGCGGGGCCGGGATGCCCTACAAGCTCTCGGAAATCGCCCAGCGCTTCAATGTCCACTACCTGCCGATCGTCAGCTCCGGCCGCGCCTTCCGCGCGCTGTGGAAGCGGGCCTATCACAAGGTGGCCCATCTGATGGCCGCGGTGGTCTATGAAGACCCGTGGCTGGCCGGCGGGCACAATGGCCTGTCCAATGCCGAGGATCCGCGCCAGCCGGAAGATCCCTATCCCCGGGTCAAGGCCCTGCGCGATACCATGCGCGCCGAGGGCGTGCCCGACAACGTGCCGATCGTCATGGCCGGCGGGGTCTGGTTCCTGCGCGAGTGGAACGACTGGATCGACAATCCCGAACTGGGTTCGATCGCCTTCCAGTTCGGCACCCGCCCGCTGCTGACCCAGGAAAGCCCGATCCCGCAGGGCTGGAAGGACCACCTGCGGACGCTCGACCCGGGTGACGTGTTGCTGCACCGCTTCTCGCCCACCGGGTTCTACAGCTCGGCGGTTCGCAATCCGTTCCTGCGTAGCCTTGAAGCACGGTCCGAGCGGCAGATTCCCTATTCCCGGGTTTCCGCGGGCGAGCACACGGTGCAGCTCGATGTCGGCGTGAAGGGCAAGAACTTCTGGGTGGCCCCGGCCGACCTCGATCGCGCCCGCGCCTGGTATGGCGCCGGCTTCACCCACGGCCTGCGGACGCCGGACGACACGATCATCTTCGTCTCGCCGGAAGAGCGCGACGAAATCCAGCAGGACCAGAAGGACTGCATGGGCTGTCTTTCGCACTGCGGGTTCTCGTCGTGGAAGGACCATGACGACTATACCACCGGGCGCCTGGCCGATCCGCGCAGCTTCTGCATCCAGAAGACCCTGCAGGACATCGCCCACGGTGGCGACATCGACCGGAACCTGATGTTCGCCGGCCACGCGGCCTACCGGTTCAAGCAGGATCCGTTTTATTCCAACAACTTCACGCCAACCGTTAAGCAACTGGTCGATCGCATCCTCACCGGGGATTGAGGTTAACTTCAGGCAATACAAAAAAAGCCGCCGGGAGTGATCCCTGGCGGCTTTTTTGGTTCAATTCGGGAGCGGAGGCCGCACAAGCAGCCTCCGCCGGATCACTCAATCCATCTCCCAGGCGCGTTCGCCGTGGCTGGTGAGGTCGAGGCCTTCGCGTTCCTCGTCTTCCGAGACGCGCATCGGGATCGCCAGGTTGACGCCGAGCGCCAGCGCCGCGGTGGCGACGGCCGAGAACACCGCGACCACGCCCACGCCCACGAGCTGGGCGACGAGCTGGCTGGCAAGGCCCATGTGCTGGGCATAGCCGGTGCCGCCTACCGCGGGCGAAAGGAACAGGGCGAGCAGGATCGAGCCGGTGATGCCGCCCACGCCGTGGACCGCGAAGACGTCGAGCGAATCGTCGATCTTGAGGCGGAACTTGATCAGCTGGATCATCGGATAGCAGATCGCCGCGGCGGCAATTCCGAACAGGATCGCTGCGCCCGGCGAGATGAAGCCGGCCGCCGGGGTGACCGTGGCCAGACCCGCGACCGCGCCGGTGGCAAAACCGACCGAGGTGGGCTTGCCCACTGCGATCCGTTCGATCGCCAGCCATGCAAGGGCGGCGGCGCAGGCGGCCACGTGGGTGTTGATGATCGCGGAGGCCGCGTCGTCGTTGGCGGCAAGGGCCGAGCCGCCGTTGAAGCCGAACCAGCCCATCCACAGCAGGGCCGCGCCAGCCATGGTCAGCGCCGGGCTGTGCGGGAGCATCAGGGTTTTCGGGAAGCCCATGCGCTTGCCCAGCAGGGCGGCCACGACCAGCGCGGACACGCCGGCCGTGGTATGGACGACGATGCCGCCGGCGAAATCGAGCGTGCCCAGCTTGGTCGCCAGCCAGCCGCCGCCCCAGACCCAGTGCGCGACCGGGGCATAGACCACCAGGCCCCACAGCGCCGAGAAGGTGACGACCCAGCCGAACCGCGCGCGATCCACCCAGGCGCCGGCCATCAGCGCAGGGGTGATTGCGGCAAAACACATCTGGAACAGGGCATAGGCGCTTTCCGGCACCGCATAGCCCTGGCGCACGTTGCCCAGGTTGTTGAACATGGCAAGGCTGCCCCCGCCGATCCAGCCGTTGGTCACCGGCCCGAAGGCAAGGGTATAGCCGACCACGATCCACAGGAGCGAGGCCACGGCGACGATCGCGCCGCACTGGACCATGACCGAGAGGAAGTTCTTGGCCCGCAGCAGGCCGCCGTAGAACAGGGTCAGCCCGGGCGCGGCCATCAGCATGACCAGGGCCGAGGAGACGAGAATCCAGGCGGTGTCGCCGCTGTCGGCCACGTCGGCGAGAGCCTCGGTCGCGGCCTGGGCGTGGGCGGCAACGGGCAGTGCGGCAAGCGCCGACAGCCCGGCAAGCGCCGTGAGGCGCGCAGATGTCTTGGTCATCGAAGTCCCTCCTGGCGCCGGGTTCCCGGTCGCGATTGGGCACGCGCTTAGGCCATTGCCCCGAACTCGCGCAAGCTGCCGAACGTTACAGTGTGGAAATGGAACGATCCCGGCAGCGCATGGCGGTTGATGCGGCCGGCCGGGCGTGGTTATGGAACGGCATGACTTCTTGCAGCCCTTTCCGGCGCGCCGTGACCACCGCGGCGCTCATGCTCGCGGCGGCGCTGGCCTGCGTTCCGGCCCACGCCGCCGACAATGACACGGTGCCCTACTGGGCCTCGCTTCGCGCCAGGCAGGTGAATATGCACGTGGGGCCAGGCGAGGATTATCGCACCTCGTTCCGCTATCACCGTGAAGACCTCCCGATGAAGGTCCTTCGCAAGATGGAGGGCTGGCGGCTGGTCCAGGATCCGGACGGCGCGCGCGGCTGGATGCTGGCGCGCTTTCTCAAGCCCGAGCGCGGGGCCATCGTGGTCGCCCCCAGGGACGGGGGCGGGCTGGTCGAGATGCGTGAATCCGCCGACCCCGCGGCCCGGCTGCTGTGGCGCCTGGAACCCGGGGTGACCGGCAAGCTTGGCGCCTGCGCCAATGGCTGGTGCAAGTTCGAGGTGGCGGGTCGCGCCGGGTTTGTCACCGAAGGCGCCCTGTGGGGTTCCGGCAACCCCTGAGCGCGCCCCGGCAACAGGGCAATCGGTTCCACACCGGTGCGATCGCGGGGGGAACGGCTGGGCATTTTGGCGGATTGAGCGGCCTGGCCCACTTGCACATGGCGCGGGGCGGGACTAGGGCGCCCCGGTAGTTCCGCAAGGCGAGTCAGCCCACTTGGTCGACCATTCCTCCTATCTGGTCCAGTATCTGCCGATCCTGATCTTCCTGGCCGTTGCGCTGGCGATCTCGGCGATCTGCGTGTTCCTGCCGATGGGCGTTGCCCGGTTGACCGGCACGCATAACCCCAATGCCGACAAGAATTCGGAATACGAGTGCGGTTTCCCGGCCTTCGAGGATCCGCGCAGCCAGTTCGACGTGCGCTTCTATCTCGTGGCGATCCTGTTCATCGTCTTCGACCTGGAAGCCGCGTTCCTGTTTCCCTGGGCGGTGAGCCTGAAGGAAACCGGCTGGGCCGGCTGGCTGACGATGATGGTCTTCCTCGCGGAACTGGTGATCGGCTTCGCCTACGCGTGGAAGAAGGGCGCGCTGGATTGGGAATGAATAGCATGGCCACGTCTCCCCTTTCTCCCGCCCCGGGCGGCGCCCTCGTTGCCCCGGATCAGGCGTTTTTCGACAGCCTGAACAGCGAAGTCTCGGACAAGGGCTTCCTCGTCACCAGCACCGAGGACCTGTTCCAGTGGGCGCGCACCGGCTCGCTGTGGTGGATGACTTTCGGCCTTGCCTGCTGCGCGGTCGAGATGATCCATGTGAATATGCCGCGTTATGACATGGAGCGCTTCGGCGTTGCCCCGCGCGCCTCGCCGCGCCAGTCGGACGTGATGATCGTGGCCGGCACGCTGTGCAACAAGATGGCCCCGGCGCTCCGCAAGGTCTACGACCAGATGTCGGAGCCCAAGTACGTGATCTCGATGGGCTCGTGCGCCAATGGCGGCGGCTACTATCACTATTCCTATTCGGTGGTGCGCGGGTGTGACCGGATCGTTCCGGTTGATATCTACGTGCCCGGCTGCCCGCCGACCGCCGAGGCGCTGCTCTATGGCGTGATGCAATTGCAGCGCAAGATCCGCCGCAGCGGCACGCTCGAACGGTGATGGGGAGCGTTGAGCATGGCTGAAATCCTGCATTCCGCCCCGCGTTTCGTTAAGCCCGAAGGGCTGTGCGATGCGCTCGTCGCCGCGCTGGGCAACAAGGTGGTGGCCGCGAAGGACGCCTTCGGCGAGGTGGTGATCACCGTGCGCCGCGATGCTGTCGTCGATGCGCTGCGGACCTTGCGCGACGATCACGAATACCAGCAGTTGATGGAGATCGCCGGGGCCGACTATCCGTCGCGCACCGAGCGCTTCGAAGTCGTCTATATGCTGCTCTCGGTCACCAGGAACAGCCGGATCATGGTCAAGGTCGGCGCGGCGGAAGATACGCCGGTGCCGAGCGTGACCGGGCTGTGGCCGGTGGCCGGCTGGCTGGAACGCGAAGTGTTCGATATGTACGGCGTGATCTTCGCCGGCAACACCGACCTTCGCCGCATCCTCACCGACTATGGCTTCGAGGGGCACCCGTTCCGCAAGGACTTCCCGCTGACCGGCCATGTCGAGCTGCGCTACTCGGAAGAGGACAAGCGCGTGGTCTACGAGCCGGTCCAGCTGGCTCAGGATCTGCGTTCGTTCGATTTCATGAGCCCCTGGGAAGGCGCCGGCCAGGAAGCACAAGGACTCGTGCTGCCGGGTGACGAGAAGGCGGCCACCCCGCCGGCGCCGCCCGCGCCGGCCCCGGCCCCGGCGCCTGCTCCGGTGGCCAAGGCCGAACCCGCGCCGGCAGATGCCGCTGAAAAGCCCAAGCGGGCCCGTGCCAAGAAGACTGACGGAGACGGGGCGTGAGCTTCTCGATCGAAGAGTCGCCCACCACCGGCGACGAGGTCATCACCAACTACACGATCAACTTCGGGCCTCAGCATCCGGCT
The DNA here is from genome assembly GCF_042646485.1 of Novosphingobium bradum. Classification (NCBI taxonomy): domain Bacteria; kingdom Pseudomonadati; phylum Pseudomonadota; class Alphaproteobacteria; order Sphingomonadales; family Sphingomonadaceae; genus Novosphingobium; species Novosphingobium bradum. Next base: position 504,868 of record NZ_JBHRTQ010000007.1, read on the forward strand.
GCCCACGGCGTGCTGCGGATGGTGATGGAGCTTGATGGCGAGATCATCGAGCGGATCGATCCGCACGTCGGCCTGCTCCATCGCGGCACCGAGAAGCTGATCGAGCACAAGACCTACCTTCAGGCGCTGCCCTATTTCGATCGGTTGGACTACTGTTCGCCGCTCGCGATGGAATACAGCTACGTGCTGGCCATCGAGAAGCTGCTGAACCTGGAGGTTCCGTTGCGCGGCCAGTACCTGCGGGTGCTGTTCGCCGAGCTGACCCGCATCTGCAACCATATGCTCAACCTCGGCTCCCACGTGATGGACGTGGGCGCGATGACCCCGAACCTGTGGCTGTTCGAGATCCGCGAGGATTGCCTCAACTTCTTCGAGCGGGCCTCGGGCGCGCGAATGCACTCCGCCTGGTACCGCCCGGGCGGCGTCCACCAGGACGTGCCGGAAAAGCTGCTGGTCGATCTCGGCAACTGGATCGACGAGCGCCTGTTCCCGCTGTTCGAGGATGCGATGAGCCTGGTGGTCGATAACCGCATCTTCAAGCAGCGCAATGTCGATATCGCCAAGGTCAGCCGTGATGACGCGCTGGCCTGGGGCTTCTCCGGCCCGATGATCCGCGCAGCCGGCATTCCCTGGGACCTGCGGAAATCGCAGCCCTACGATGTCTACGGCCGGATGGAGTTCGACATTCCGGTGGGCACCAATTCCGATTGCTATGACCGGTTCATGGTCCGCGTGGAAGAAGTGCGCCAGTCCGCCCGGATCATGAAGCAGTGCCTGGCCGAAATGCCGGTGGGTCCGGTGGCGAGCAGCGACCGCAAGGTGTCCCCGCCCAAGCGCGGCGAGATGAAGGCCTCGATGGAAGCCCTCATCCACCACTTCAAGCTCTACACCGAAGGCTTCCACGTGCCCGAGGGCGAGGTTTATGTCGCCACCGAAAGCCCCAAGGGCGAATTCGGCGTCTATCTGGTGTCGGACGGCTCCAACAAGCCCTACCGCTGCAAGATCCGGCCGACCGCCTTCAGCCATCTGCAGGCGATGGATTTCATGAGCAAGGGCCATATGCTGCCCGACGCGACCGCCATTCTTGGCGCGATCGATGTGGTGTTCGGGGAGTGTGACCGTTGAGCAATCTGGCAACCGCAGAGGCCATGCTGGCCGCCTACAACGCGCAGGATGTCGATACCTACGTCTCTTTCATGACCGACGCGGCCTGCGAGGCGAACTATCGCGGGGACGTGCTGCGCGAGGGCAAGGAAGGCACGCGTTCGGGCCTTGCCGCCGCCTTCGCCCGCTGGCCGCAGAACAAGGCGGAAATCCGCGAGCGCCAGGTGATCGGCGATTACGTGCTGTTTCGCGAATACGTGACGCGTGGCCCGGCCACCGACGGGTCGGCGCTGGTCGAGCCGTTCGAGGTCATCGCAGTCTATTCTTTCGAGGGGGGCAAGTGCTCTCGCGTGGAGTTCATCCGGTGAAGACCACTTTCGACCTGATGCGCGTCTGGGCCGCGCTGACCGGGCTGGCGCTGGCCGCCGGGTATTTCGTCGCCCTGTTCATGGGCGTGAAGCTGAGCGACACGCTGCCGATGCTGATCTCGGCCATTGGCGGCTTCGAGGGGGTGCTCTACGGGCAGGACCTGTGGTTCAAGCGCAGGGGGCGCCAGAATGGCTGATCGCCATCTCGAGCCGGACAGCCCGGACCTGCGCGCCCGCTGGGGCGCCTGGACCTTCACCGAGGCCAACCAGGCCAAGGCCAGGGAAATCATCGCGCGCTATCCCGAAGGCCGCCAGCGGTCGGCGGTGATGGGGCTGCTCGATCTCGCCCAGCGCCAGGTCGGCGCCGAGACGCAGACGCAAGGCTGGCTGCCGATCCCGGTGATGGAATATGTCGCGCACCTGCTTGCCATGCCGATCATCCGCGTGGTCGAGGTTGCCACCTTCTACACCATGTACAACCTCGTGCCGGTCGGCCGCTTCCACGTGCAGGTCTGCGGCACCACGCCATGTATGCTGCGCGGTTCCGACGACCTGATCGCCGCCTGCGCCAGGCGCGGGATGCCCGCCGGCGGGGTATCGGACGACGGCTTGTGGACCTTCACCGAGGTTGAATGCATGGGCAACTGCGCCTCGGCGCCGATGGTCCAGATCAATGACGACAACTACGAGGACCTGACGGCCGAGCGGCTGGGCGCGGTGCTCGATGCGCTGGCGCGGGGCGAAACGCCCAAGGCCGGCACGCAGGAGCCGGGGCGGCATACGGTCGAACCGCTCGGCGGGCCGACCACGCTTGTCGCGATGGTTTCGGAAAATCACGATTACCGGGGGGAGTGGTAAGCCATGGCTCTTTCCGACAAGGACCGCATCTTCACCAACGTCTACGGCTACCAGCCGTGGAACCTGAAGGCGGCTCAGGTGCGCGGCGACTGGGACAACACCAAGGCGCTGCTGGCCAAGGGCCGCGATGCCATCGTCCAGGAAATCAAGGATTCGGGCCTGCGCGGCCGCGGCGGGGCGGGTTTTCCGACCGGCATGAAGTGGTCCTTCATGCCACGCGAATACAAGGCGGACCGTCCGGGCTTCCTGGTCATCAACGCCGACGAATCAGAGCCGGGTTCGTGCAAGGACCGCGAGATCATCCGCCACGATCCGCACAAGCTGATCGAGGGCGCGCTGGTGGCGGGCTTCGCCATGGGCGCGCGGGCCGCCTACATCTACATTCGCGGCGAATACATCCGCGAGGCCGAAACTCTCTTTGCCGCCGTAGCCGAGGCCTATGACGCCGGCCTCGTCGGCAAGAACGCCTGCGGTTCGGGCTACGATTTCGACGTCTTCGTCCATCGCGGCGCCGGCGCCTACATCTGCGGCGAAGAGACCGCGATGATCGAAAGCATCGAGGGCAAGAAGGGCCAGCCGCGCCTCAAGCCCCCGTTCCCGGCCGGCGCGGGCCTCTATGGCTGTCCGACCACGGTCAACAACGTGGAATCGATCGCCGTTGCGCCGACGATCCTGCGGCGCGGCGCTGGCTGGTTCTCCTCCTTCGGGCGCGAGAACAACAAGGGCACCAAGCTCTTCCAGATCTCGGGCCACGTGAACAAGCCCTGCGTGGTCGAGGAAGAGATGTCGATCCCGTTCAGCGAACTGATCGAGAAGCATTGCGGCGGCATTCGCGGCGGGCGGGACAATCTCCTCGCCGTGATCCCCGGCGGTTCCTCGGTCCCGCTGGTTCCGGCCGCGGAAATCTGGGACGCGCCGATGGACTTCGACGGCCTCAAGGCGGTCGGCTCCGGCCTCGGCACGGCGGCGGTCATCGTCATGGACAAGTCGACCGACATCGTCCGCGCCATTTCGCGCCTGTCCTACTTCTACAAGCACGAAAGCTGCGGCCAGTGCACGCCGTGCCGCGAAGGCACCGGCTGGATGTGGCGGGTGATGGAGCGGCTGCGGACGGGCGACGCGGCTGTCGAGGAGATCGATATGCTCCAGGAGGTCACCAAGCAGGTCGAAGGCCACACGATCTGCGCCCTGGGCGACGCGGCCGCCTGGCCGATCCAGGGCCTGATCCGCCATTTCCGCCCCGAGCTGGAACGCCGGATCGAAGCGAACGTGCGGGAGGCGGCGGAGTGAGCCTGTCGCGCATCTGGAAAGTCCATACAAAGCCATTTGGGGCGGACAAAGGCAAGGCCGAGGTCTTTGAAGTAGCGCCGAGGGCGCGCGACGGAAAGTATCTGGTCCGCAAGGCCGGCGTGAAGACAAACCGCGCTTGCGACTACGACGAGTTTGACACTTTGGAAGACGTCAAAATGCAGCTTGAAGCTGGTCGTGCAGTTCGGATGCGAGGGCAACAAACTCGCGACTGGAACACCCTCAACGGCGAGGGGGTATACTATGCCTAAAGTCACCGTAGACGGCGTCGAACTCGAAGTTCCGGCGGGCGCCACCGTGCTCCAGGCCTGCGAGCTGGCCGGTAAGGAAGTGCCGCGCTTCTGCTATCATGAGCGCCTCTCCATTGCCGGCAATTGCCGGATGTGCCTGGTCGAGGTCGCCCCTGGGCCGCCCAAGCCACAGGCCAGCTGCGCCCTGCCGGCCGCCGAAGGCCAGGTGATCAAGACCGACAGCCCGATGGTCAAGAAGGCGCGCGAAGGGGTGATGGAGTTTCTCCTCATCAACCACCCGCTCGATTGCCCGATCTGCGACCAGGGCGGCGAATGCGACCTGCAGGACCAGTCGGTCGCCTATGGGCGCGGGCAATCGCGTTATCACGAGCACAAGCGCGCGGTCACCGAGAAGACCATGGGGCCGCTCATCAAGACCACGATGACGCGCTGCATCCATTGCACCCGCTGCGTGCGCTTCTCGGAAGAGATCGCCGGCGTGGACGAGATCGGCGCGCTCTATCGCGGCGAGGCCATGCAGATCACGACCTATCTCGAACGCGCCGCCCGCCACGAGATGAGCGCCAACGTGATCGACCTGTGCCCGGTCGGCGCGCTCACCAGCCGGCCCTATGCCTTCGAGGCGCGGCCGTGGGAGTTGAAGAAGACGCTGTCGATCGACGTTTCCGACGCGATCGGCGCCAATATCCGGCTGGACAGCCGGGGCCGCGAGGTCCTGCGGATCCTTCCGCGTGTGAACGATGACGTGAACGAGGAGTGGATCTCCGACAAGGCGCGGTTCGAGGTCGATGGTCTGACCAGGCGCCGGCTGGACCAGCCCTGGCTCCGCAAGAACGGCAAGCTGGTCGCCGCCAGCTGGGACGAGGCCTTCGCCGCAGTCGCCAAGGTCAAGCCGGGCAGCAGCATTGCCGCGATTGCCGGCGATCTCGTTGATTGCGAAACGATGTTCGCCGCCAGGGCGCTGGTTTCCGCGCTCGGCTCCAGCCTGCTGGAAGGCCGGCAGACGGGCATGAGCTATGCGGCGGACAACCTCGCCGCGGTCAACTTCAACACCACGCTGGCCGGCATCGAAAACGCCGACGCGATCCTGATCGTGGGTAGCCATGTGCGCTGGGAAGCGCCGCTGGTGAACGCGCGGCTCCGCAAGGCGGTCAAGCGCGGCGCCAGGGTCTTCGTGGTCGGGCCGCAGTGGGAAACCACGTTCCAGGCCGAATTCCTCGGTGAGGACGCCGCCGTGTTGGGCAAGCTCCCGGCCCATGTCGGCGAAGTGTTCAAGGGCGCGGCCCGTCCGGCGGTGATCCTCGGCGGGGCTGGGCTTGCCAAGGGCGCGCTCGGCCCGGCTTTGGCGCTTGCCGAGGACTGGAACCTCGTCCGCACGCTGGACGACGGCTCCGCCTGGAACGGCTTCAACGTGCTGCACATGGCCGCCAGCCGCATGGGCGGGCTGATGCTGGGCTATGCCCAGAAGGGCGGCATCGCGGATATCGTTGCCGCCAAGCCGAAGCTACTGCTTTCGCTCGGCGCCGACGAGGTGGACTACGCGAAGTTCTCGGATTCGATCATCGTCTACATCGGCCACCACGGCGACAAGGGCGCTCACGCGGCCGACGTGATCCTGCCGGCCGCCGCCTTCACCGAGAAGGCGGGCACCTACGTCAACACCGAAGGCCGGGTGCAGTTCGCCGAGAAGGCCGTCTTCGCGCCGGGCGATGCGCGCGAGGACTGGACGATCCTGCGTGCGCTGGCCGATGCGCTGAAGGTCTCGGTCGGGTTTGACAGCTTCGAGGAGCTGCGCGCGGCGATGGCCAAGGCGGTCCCGGCACTGGGCACGGAAGGCCTCGCCGATTACGGCAAGCTGCCCAAGGCGCCCAAGGGCGGGAAGGCGGAAGGCGTGATCGCCTATCCGATCGCCGATTTCTATCTCACCAACCCGATCGCACGGGCCTCGGAAACGATGCAGCGCTGTTCGGCCGAACTGCTCCACGGGCAGGACTTCGCGGAGGCAGCGGAATGACCAGCTTCTTCCAATCGCTAGGCCTGTCCTACGAATGGGCCTGGGCCATCGCCACCCTGTGCGGGACCCTGCTGATCGCCCTGCCGCTGCTGCTGGGCGTGGCCATGATCATCTATGCCGACCGCAAGATCTGGGCGGCCATGGCCCTGCGGCGCGGCCCCAACGTGGTCGGCCCGTTCGGCCTGCTCCAGTCCTTCGCGGACGGCCTCAAGGTCTTCCTGCAGGAGACGATCATCCCCTCGGCCGCGAACAAGGGCTTGTTCGTCCTCGCGCCGATCGTTACCTTCACCGTGGCCTTGCTGGCCTGGGCGGTGATCCCGTTCAATTCGGGCGCGATCCTGGCCGATATCAACGTCGGCCTGCTCTACATCCTGGCGATCTCGTCGCTGGGCGTTTACGGGACGGTGATCGCGGGCTGGTCGTCGAACTCGAAATATCCGTTCTTCTCGGCCATGCGCGCCTCGGCCCAGATGATCTCCTATGAAGTCTCGATCGGCTTCATCCTGATCTGCGTGGTGCTGTGGGCCGGCTCCTTCAACATGAAGGAAATCGTCGAGGCGCAGAAGGACCACGTCTGGCTGATCAACGGCTTCGTGGCGAACCCGCTGCTGTTCCCGATGTGGGTGATGTTCCTGATCTCCGGCATGGCCGAAACCCAGCGCGCCCCGTTCGACCTCACCGAGGCCGAGAGCGAGCTGGTGGCGGGCTACCAGACCGAATATTCCTCGATGAGCTTCGCGCTCTACTGGCTGGGCGAATATGCCAACGTGCTGCTGATGTGCGCGCTCAACGCCACTCTGTTCTTCGGGGGCTACCTGCCGCCGCTGGACATTCCGGCGCTCTACCTGATCCCGGGCGTGGTCTGGCTGCTGGCCAAGATCCTGTTCTTCTTCTTCGTGTTCAGCTGGGTGAAGGCGACCGTGCCCCGGTATCGCTATGACCAGCTAATGCGGCTGGGCTGGAAGGTGTTCCTGCCCGTCTCGCTGCTGTGGGTGTTCCTCGTCAGCGGCTACCTCATGCTTACCGGACACTTCGCATGACCGCTGCCCAGCTCATCAAGAGCTTCACGCTGTGGGAGTTCGTGAAGGCGCACTGGCTGACCTTGAAGTACTTCTTCAAGCCCAAGGCGACGATCAACTACCCGTTCGAGAAGAACCCGCTCTCCCCGCGCTTTCGCGGCGAGCACGCCCTGCGCCGCTATCCCAGCGGCGAGGAACGCTGCATCGCCTGCAAGCTGTGCGAGGCGGTGTGCCCGGCCCAAGCGATCACCATCGAGGCCGAGCCGCGCGAGGATGGCAGCCGCCGCACCACGCGCTACGACATCGACATGACCAAGTGCATCTACTGCGGCTTCTGCCAGGAAGCCTGTCCGGTCGATGCCATCGTCGAAGGGCCGAACTTCGAATTCGCGACCGAAACGCGCGAGGAATTGCTCTACGACAAGGCCAAGCTGCTTGCGAACGGGGACAAGTGGGAGCGGGCGATCGCCGCGAACCTTGAAGCCGATGCGCCGTATCGATAGGGGGCGCGCACCATGATCCAGGCCTTTGCCTTCTATCTCTTCGCGGTCCTGTGCATTGCCGCCGGTTCGCTGACGATCCTCGCCCGCAACCCGGTCCATTCGGTGCTGTGGCTGATCGTGGCCTTCTTCAACGCGGCGGGGCTGATGGTCCTCGTCGGCGCCGAGTTCATCGCGATGCTGCTGGTCATCGTCTATGTCGGCGCCGTGGCCGTGCTGTTCCTGTTCGTGGTCATGATGCTCGACATCGACTTTGCCGAATTGCGGGCCGGGTTCATCCGGAATTTCCCGCTGGGCTTCGCCCTCGCGCTGGTCCTGCTGATGGAACTGGTGCTGGGCGCGGGCGCCTATCGCGCGGGTGCGCTGAAGCTGGGCAAGCCCGACGGCCATGCCGCCGTTGTCGCCGGCCAGTCGAACATCGAGGCCATCGGCGCGCTGCTCTACACGCGCTACCTGTTTCTGTTCGAGGCGGCCGGAATTGTCCTGCTCGTGGCGATGATCGGCGCGATCGTGCTGACCCACCGCCAGCGTGGTGACGTGCGCGGCCAGAACGTGTCGAAGCAGGTTGCGCGCCGGCCGGAAGAGGCCACGCGCAACGTTTCGCCGGAAGTGGGCAAGGGGGTCCAGCTCTGATGATCGGCATCGAACACTACGTCGTCGTCAGCTCGATCCTGTTCGTGCTCGGCGTGCTCGGCATCTTTCTCAACCGCAAGAACATCATCGTGATCCTGATGGCGATCGAACTGATCCTGCTGGCGGTGAATCTTAACCTGGTCGCCTTCTCGAGCTTCCTGGGCGACCTGACCGGCCAGATCTTCGCCATGTTCGTGCTGACGGTCGCCGCCGGCGAAGCGGCGGTGGGCCTGGCGATCCTCGTGATCTACTTCCGTGGCCGTGGCTCGATCGCGGTTGACGACGTGAACCGGATGAAGGGGTAATCAGAGGTGCATCCGATCCTCTTCATCGTGTTCCTGCCGCTTCTGGCAGCGATCGTCGCCGGCCTTGGCAACAAGGCGCTGGGCAAGGTGCCCGCCAAGGTGGTCACCACCGGCGCGCTGTTCGCGTCCTGCGCGCTGTCCTGGCCGATCTTCCTCTCGTTCCTTGCCGGCCATGCCGAAAAGAGCGTCGTGCCCGTCCTGAAATGGGTCCAGTCGGGCGCGATGACCTTCGACTGGGCGCTGCGGGTGGACACGCTGACAGCCGTCATGCTGGTGGTCATCACCAGCGTCTCGGCGCTCGTCCACCTCTATAGCTGGGGCTACATGGACGAGGAGGAGGACCAGCCGCGGTTCTTCGCCTACCTCTCGCTGTTCACCTTCGCCATGCTCATGCTGGTGACCGCCGACAACCTCGTGCAGATGTTCTTCGGTTGGGAAGGGGTGGGCCTGGCCTCCTATCTCCTGATCGGCTTCTGGTTCCGCAAGCCCTCGGCCTGCGCCGCCGCGATCAAGGCCTTCGTGGTCAACCGCGTGGGTGACCTCGGCTTCATGCTCGGCATCTTCGGCACCTTCCTGGTGTTCCAGACCACTTCGATCGACGCGATCCTGCAAGCTGCCCCCGGAATGGCCGGCAGCACGATCGGCTTCCTCGGCCACCGCTTCGACACCATGACCGTGCTGTGCGTGCTGCTGTTCATCGGCGCCATGGGCAAGTCGGCCCAGCTGGGCCTGCACACCTGGCTGCCCGACGCGATGGAAGGCCCGACCCCGGTCTCGGCCCTGATCCACGCGGCGACCATGGTGACCGCCGGCGTGTTCATGGTCTGCCGCCTTTCCCCGATGTTCGCCACCAGCCCGACCGCGCTCGGCTTCGTCACCTTCATCGGCGCGGCCACCTGCTTCTTCGCGGCCACGGTCGGCACGACCCAGTGGGACATCAAGCGGGTCATCGCCTATTCGACCTGCTCGCAGCTTGGCTATATGTTCTTCGCGGCGGGCGTTGGCGCCTTCGGTTCGGCCATGTTCCACCTGTTCACCCACGCCTTCTTCAAGGCGCTGCTGTTCCTGGGCGCGGGCTCGGTGATCCATGCGATGCACCACGAGCAGGATATGCGCTATTATGGCGCGCTGCGTAAGGAAATCCCGCTGACCTTCTGGGCGATGATGGCCGGAACACTGGCGATCACCGGCGTGGGCATTGCCGACGTGTTTGGCTTCGCCGGCTTCTATTCGAAGGATTCGATCCTCGAAGCGGCCTTCGCGAGCGGCACCGAACTGGGCTCCTTCGCCTTCTGGTGCGGCATTTCCGCCGCGCTGATGACCAGCTTCTATTCCTGGCGCCTCGTTTTCCTGACCTTCTACGGCAAGCCGCGCTGGGCCGCTTCGGAGCACATTCAGCACGCTGTCCACGGCCATCACGAGCACGCCGATGAGGAGCAGTCGCACCCCGACGCGCACCATCACGTGCCCGATCCGCACCACGGCGAAGGCACCGCCGGCTACCATCCGCACGAGAGCCCGCTCTCGATGCTGGTGCCGCTCGGCCTCCTGAGCCTTGGCGCGGTGTTTGCCGGCTTCGTCTTCGCCCACGCTTTCATCAGCGAAGGCACGGGCGAGTTCTGGAAGGGCAGCCTTGTCTTCAGCGAACACCTGATCCACCAGATGCACGGCGTGCCGGTGTGGGTGAAGTGGGCGCCGTTCACGGTCATGGCGATCGGCTTCGGTACGGCTTGGTATGCCTACCTGAAGAACCCCAAGCTTCCGGAAGCCTTCGTCGAGCAGCTCGGCGTCGTGCACAAGTTTGTGTTCAACAAGTGGTATTTCGACGAGCTCTACAACTTCCTGTTCGTGCGGCCTGCCTTCTGGCTCGGCCGGGTGTTCTGGAAGCAGGGCGATGTCGGCATCATCGACCGGTTCGGCCCCAACGGCGCGGCCTGGGTGGTGGCGCAGGGTTCGCGCGTCGCGCAGCGGGTCCAGTCGGGATATCTCTACAGTTATGCGCTGGTCATGCTCATCGGTCTGGTGATGGGGATCAGCTGGGTGGTGGTGCGCTAATATGACCGGCTTTCCCATCCTCTCGGCCATGGTCCTGGTGCCGCTGGTCGGCGCCGTGGCCAGCCTCGTCGCAGGCGACCGCGCGGCCCGCCAGATCGCGCTGGCCGCGACCTTGATCGACCTTGCGCTCGGCCTGGTGCTGTGGAGCGGCTACGACGTGGGCGGCGCCCAGTGGCAGTTCGTGGAACGCGTGCCGCTGTTCGCCGGCTTCTCCTGGGCGCTCGGGATCGACGGCATCGCGCTGATGCTGATCCTGCTCTCGGTCTTCCTCATGCCGATCTGCATCGGCGCGAGCTGGGAGAGCGTGACCAGGCGACAGGGCGAATACTATGCCGCTTTCCTGTTCATGGAAACGCTGATGATCGGCGTCTTCACGGCCCAGGATCTCTACCTGTTCTACATCATGTTCGAGGCCGGCCTGATCCCGATGTACCTGATCATCGGGATCTGGGGCGGGCAGGACCGGATCTACGCCAGCTACAAGTTCTTCCTCTACACCCTGCTCGGCTCGGTGCTGATGCTGATCGCGATGCTGTGGATGGCGCATGAAGCCGGCACCACCGACATCCCGACCCTGATGGCCTACGATTTCGCGCCATCCGCGCAGACCTGGCTGTTCCTGGCCTTCTTCGCCTCGTTCGCGGTGAAGATGCCGATGTGGCCGGTCCACACCTGGCTGCCCGACGCCCACGTCCAGGCGCCGACCGCCGGTTCGGTGATCCTGGCCGGCGTGCTGCTGAAGATGGGCGGCTACGGCTTCATCCGCTTCTCGTTGCCGATGTTCCCGGAGGCGAGCGCCCAGTTCGCCTGGCTGGTCTTCGCGCTGTCGATGATCGCGGTGGTGGCCACTTCGCTCATCGCCCTCGTCCAGCACGACATGAAGAAGCTGATCGCCTATTCCTCGGTCGCCCACATGGCCATCGTCACCATCGGCCTGTTCGCCTTCAACGTGCAGGGGCTGGAAGGCTCGATGATCGTCATGCTGAGCCACGGCCTCGTCTCGGGCGCGCTGTTCCTCTGCGTGGGCATCATCTACGATCGCCTGCACACCCGCGAGATCGATCGCTACGGCGGCCTGTCGATCAATATGCCGCGCTATGCGCTGTTCTTCCTGCTGTTCACCATGGCCTCGATCGGCCTGCCCGGCACCAGCGGATTCGTCGGCGAGTTCCTCTCTCTCGGCGGGATCTACCAGGTGTCTTCGTGGGTGGCGCTGGTCTGCACCACGGGAATCATCCTGGGCGCGGCCTATATGCTCTACCTCTATCGCCGCGTGGCCTTCGGGGACCAGAAGCAAGCCGATGCCGCGGCCATGACCGACCTCAACTTCCGCGAAATGGCCATGGTGGTGCCGCTCGGCCTCGCCGTGCTGTGGATGGGGGTCTATCCGGAATCGTTCCTGGCGCCGATGCGTAAGGACATTGCCGCGCTCGATGCGCGCCTGGCCCGCGCCAAGCCGGCTGGCGACGCGCAGCCGACCGCCGGCAAGCCTGTTGAACACGTTGCCGCAGGCGAGGGCGATTCCGCCCCCGAAGCGGTGGATCACGAGAATGCCGCTGCCGCGGCCGCCCATGAGGGGGCTCACTGATGGACTGGTCGCACGCGCTCCGGCTGACCGCCTCCGAGGAAATCCTGAGCCTGGCGGGCCTGGTCCTGCTGCTCGCCGCCGCCTGGTGCGGCGACAAGGCTTCGCGCGCCATTTCGATCGTGGCGGTGGCCGTGCTGGTCGGGGCCATGGCGCTGGTCGCGCCGGCGCTGTGCGGCGGCGCGATGGGGCCGGGGACCGAAGTGTTCTATGGCCAGTTCCGCGCCGACGCCTTCGCCAGCTTCGCCAAGCTGCTGATCTATGGTTCGGCCGCGCTCACCCTGGTGATTGCCCCGGCCTTCTTCGAGCGGGTCCGGGCCATGCGCGCCGAATTCCCGGTGCTGGTCCTGCTCGCCGCGCTCGGCACGGGCATGATGGTCTCGGCGACCGATTTCCTCACGCTCTACATCGGCCTCGAGATGAACTCGCTGGCCAGCTACGTGCTGGCGGCCTTCCTTCGCAGCGACGACCGTTCGGCCGAAGCCGGCCTCAAGTATTTCGTGCTCGGCGCGCTGGCCAGCGGCATCCTGCTGTTCGGCATCAGCCTGACCTACGGCTTCACCGGGACCACCCAGTTCGATGGCATCAGCGCCGCGATGAGCGGGGGGCTTTCGCTCGGCATGATCGTCGGGATCGTCTTCGTGCTGGCGGGGATCGGCTTCAAGATCGCCGCCGTGCCGTTCCATATGTGGACGCCCGACGTCTATGAGGGCGCGCCCACGCCGGTCACCCTGTTCTTCGCCACCGCGCCCAAGGTGGGTGCCATGGCCATGCTGATGCGCGTGGCGCTGGTCGCCTTCGCCGGCCAGGCGGGCGCCTGGCAGCAGATCGTGATCTTCGTGGCCGTGGCCTCGATCGTGATCGGCGCGCTCGGCGCCATCGGGCAGCAGAACATCAAGCGCCTGCTGGCCTATTCCTCTATCAACAACGTCGGCTTCATCCTGATCGGCCTGGCGGTGGCGACGCCGCAGGGTGCCGCGGCCATGCTGACCTACATGGCGATCTACGTCGTGATGACCGTGGCCAGCTTCGTGGTCGTGCTGCTGCTCAAGGATGCCGAGGGCAATCCGGTAGAGGGCTTCGCCGACATCGCCGGTCTCTCGCGCACCCGGCCGTGGCTGGCGGCGGGCATGGCGGTGGTCATGTTCAGCCTGGCGGGCATTCCGCCGCTGTTCGGGTTCTGGGGCAAGTTCGTGGTGTTCCAGGCGGCCGTTGCCGCAGGTTTCGTGCCGCTGGCCGCGATCGGTATCGCCGCCAGCGTGATCGGTGCCTTCTACTACCTCAAGGTCGTCAAGGTGATGTACTTCGACGAGCCGGCCAGCCGGGTCGCGGGGACGAGCGATTTCGCCCACCGGGCGATCCTGGTGGCGGCAGGCCTGATCCTTTCGCCGCTGGGCTACCTGCTGACGAAGTGGCTGGGCGGCCTGTCCGCAACGGCGGCCGCGGCCCTGTTCCCGATCACTTGATCGCTTTCGTCCCCGAAACCGGATCGACCAACGGCGAGATCGCGGCCCGGATCGCGGGCGGCGAGCCGGTGCCCGAGGGGGACTGGCTGGTGGCCGACCGGCAGACCGCCGGCCGGGGCCGCCAGGGCCGGGCCTGGCTCGATGGTGCGGGCAATTTCATGGGGTCGACCGTGGTCCATGCCCGCGCCGGTGATCCGCCGCTGCCCAGCCTGGCGCTGGTGGCGGGGCTGGCGGTCCATGCCGCGCTGGCGCCGCTCGTTCCGCCGCCGCTGCGCGCCGAGATCAAGTGGCCGAACGATGTGCTGGTAGCCGGAGCCAAACTCGCCGGGGTCCTGCTGGAACGCACAGGCGATGCCGTGATCGTGGGGATCGGGGCCAACCTCGCCTTGGCGCCGCAAGTACCGGGACGCGAGACAGTTGCGCTGTCGGCCTTCGGCCCGGCACCCGATCGGGATGGCTTCACCCAGGCTCTCGCCTCCGCCTTCGCCGCCGAACTCGCGCTGTGGCGCGCCGCAGGGCTGGAGGCGCTGGTTGCGCGCTGGACCATTGCGGCGCATCCTGCGGGCACCGCGCTGCTGGTGGGCGAGCCGGGCGAGGCGCCGCTGGCGGGCACCTTTGCCGGCCTCGATTCAACCGGAGCCTTGATCCTGACCCTTGGCGACGGCACCAAGCGCACGATCCAGGCGGGCGAGGTGCGTCTCGCCCCGCCTGGCCGGGCCGAATAGGGAACGCGAACCATGCTGCTGGCGATCGATCTGGGGAACACCAATGTCGTCTTTGCGCTGATCGACCTTGCCGCCCCGGGCGGCCCGGCGATCCGTACCCGCTGGCGCATCGCCACCGATCCACGCCGCACCGGCGACGAATATGCCGTGTGGCTTTCGCAATTGCTGGTCCTGGAAGGTCATGCGCGCGGTGATATCGACCAGATCATCGTCTCCACCGTTGTGCCGCGCGCCCTCCACAACATCGAGGTCCTGGCCGACAAGTATTTCGGCGTGACCCCGCTGGTGGCCGGGGTTGGTGCCGCGACCTACGGGATCGATCTCGATATCGACCAGCCGGCCTCGCTCGGCGCGGATCGCGCGGTCAATTCCGTGGCGGCCCATGCGGCGCACGGGGGCGATCTCATCATCGTCGATTTCGGCACGGCGACGACCTTCGACGTGGTGGACTTCAATGGCGCCTACAAGGGCGGGATCATCGCGCCGGGGATCAATCTCTCGCTCGATGCCTTGGTCGGCAACACCGCCAAGCTCCCCCGGATCGCCATTGGTGCGCCGAAAACCACCAGCGTGATTGGCACCAACACCGAGGATCAGATGCTGATCGGTGTGTTCTGGGGCTATGTGGCGATGATGGAAGGGCTGATCGCGCGAATGAAGGCCGAGATCGGACGCCCGGCCAAGGTGATCGCCACCGGCGGGCTTGCCGTATTGTTCGACGAACAGACGGACATCTTCGATTCCGTCGACGCCGATCTTACCCTGAACGGACTGGCCATCCTTGCACAGCGGGCTTGTGGCCAGTGACAGGAGTTTTCAAGGCATGACACCGGGCAAGGAGCTCCTATTCTGCGCGCTGGGCGGATCGGGCGAGATCGGGATGAACGTCAACCTCTACGGGTGTGACGGCAAGTGGCTGATGGTCGATCTCGGCATGACCTTCAGCGGCAACGAATATCCCGGCGTGGACCTGGTCTTCGCCGATCTCGATTTCATCGAGCGCGAGCGGGAAAACCTGATTGGCGTGGTCCTGACCCATGCCCACGAGGATCACATCGGCGCCGTGCCCTATTTCGCCGAGGAACTGGGCGTGCCGCTCTATGCCACGCCCTTCACCGCGCGGCTGGTGCGGGCCAAGTTGGAGGAGGCGGGGATCGCCTCGCGGGTCCAGCTCAACGTGGTGGACCACCTTGACCGCTTCGACCTGGGGCCGTTCGGCATCCGCTACGTGCCGCTGGCCCACTCGATCGCCGAGGGCAACGCCCTGGTGATCGAGACGCCCCATGGCCGCGTGTTCCACACTGGCGACTGGAAGCTCGATGACGAGCCGCTGATCGGCCAGCCGGCGACCAGCGAGGAACTGACCGCCATCGGCGACGAGGGCGTCCTGGCGCTGGTCTGCGATTCGACCAACGTGTTCAATCCCGAGGCTTCGGGGTCGGAAGGCGGGGTGAAGCGCGGGCTGCTGGCCGAGGTGGAGAAGCATCGCGGCAAGCGGGTTCTGGTCACCACCTTCGCCTCCAACGTGGCGCGCCTGCAAACCCTGGCCGAGGTGGCCGAGGCCAGTGGCCGGCAATTGTGCGTGGCCGGGCGCTCACTTGACCGGATCATCCAGGCGGCCCAGGCCAGCGGCTATCTCAAGAGATTTCCCGAGATAATCCGGGCCGATGCGGCCATGGACCTGCCGCGCGGCGATGTTCTGATTGTCGCCACCGGCGGGCAGGGCGAGCCGCGCGCGGCACTCGCCCGGATCACCGATGGCCACCACGACATTTCGCTGGAGCGCGGCGACGTGGTGCTGTTTTCCAGCCGCCAGATCCCCGGCAACGAGATCGCCATCGGTCGCATCCAGAACAAGCTGGCCGGCGACGGGATCACGATCGTGACCGACCGGCAAAGCCCGATCCACGTGTCCGGGCATCCCGGACGGCCCGAACTTCTCGCGCTCTACAGCTGGATCAGGCCGGAAATCCTGCTGCCCGTCCACGGCGAGATGCGCCACATGAGCGAGCAGGCGCGGCTGGGCAAGCAGGCCGGCGTTCCCAAGCAGGTGGTCCAGAAAAACGGCGATCTCGTCCGCCTTGCGCCGGGCAAGCCGGGCAAGTTCGGTGAAGTGCGCGCCGGGCGGCTGGTGCTCGATGGCGATATCATCGCGCCGGCCGACGGGCAGGGCATCATCATGCGCCGGCGCCTGGCCTTCAACGGGCTGGTCATCGTCGCGCTCGACGGGCGCGGCCATGCCAAGGTTGCCGGCGTGGGCCTGCCGCTCGAAGAGGATTACGAAGCCTTCTGCGCCGAAGCCCAGGCCGATGTGATGAACGCGGTCGGCAAGCTCAAGGGCGGCGCGCGCAAGGACAGCGAAGCGGTCACCGAGGCTGCCCGGCTCGCCGCCCGCCGCGCCGCCACCCGCTGGTCGGGCAAGAAGCCGCAGGTGCAGGTCATGCTGGTGGAGGGCTGAGGCCATGCGGTGGACTTCGATATCGGCGATCTACTGCCTGTTCTGGGTGCTTTCGGCCTTCCTCGTTCTGCCCTTCGGCGTCCGCACGCCGGATGAGGACAACAGCGCGGTGGCCCGCGGCCATGCCGACAGCGCGCCGGTGAACTTCAACCCGCGCCGCATCGCGCGCCGGGCCACCGTGGTCAGCCTGGTCCTGTTCGCGCTCTACTACTTCAACTACGTCAACGGTTGGATCACCGCCGCCGATCTTGACGTCAGCCGGTTCTATCCCGAGCGGCCGCGATAGGGCCGCCGTCCCGGATCGTTCCCGGGACGGCGCCCGTGCCGGATCAGCTCCGCAGCCGCTCGATCGCCTGGGCGAGGATCACGTAGAGCTTGCCCATGTCGGACGAGAGCAGGGTGACCCCCAGCGCGTGGCCGTCTCGGGTGGACAGCAACTGGCGCAGCATGGCCTCGAAATCGTGGATGTAGCGGCTGACGTGATCGCGGAATTCGCCGTCATCCTCGTAGATGCGCGCGATCTCGCGGCTCTCGTTGAGATCGACCAGCCGCAGCGCGCGGCGGGTGAAGACCCCTCGATCGCCCTTCAGGTAAGCCGCCCAGGCCGTGTCGGTAACCTCGGTGGAGAGCGCCTTGGCGATGTCGATCGCGTTGGAATTGAGGCTCTCGGTGATCAGGGCCACGCGGCGGGCGAAGTCGTTGTCGACCTGCTCCTGGGCCAGTTCGCGGGCGCGGGCGACACGGCGCTCGAGATTGCCGGCCAGTTCGTCGACCCGGGCGAGCTGGTCGCGCATCTGCAGCGCGGCCTCGCGGCTGACGCCGGCGGCATGACCGGCTGCCTGTTCGAGCCGGCCCACCGTTTCGGCGATGCGGCTCCGCATCACCCTGTCGATCGCGGCGGCGCTTTCTTCGCCCAGCCGATCGGCAAAGCCGGCGACAGCGCCTTCGGCATCAGTGCCGAGCGTGGCGACGGCGGCGCGGGCGGCTTCAGCGAGGGCCGCGGTGGCGCTGGCGAGCTGGCCCTGGGCGGCTTCGGCGGCCACCAGGTTGGCGCGCTCCAGTTCGGCCAGGCCATCGCGCAGCTGCGTCACCTGGCTGCCCTGGCTGGCCAGGCGATCATCCAGCGAAGCGCCCAGCGTGCCCAGTTCAGCCATGGCACCGGCCAGGCTCTCGCGCGTCTGGGCGACATTGGCTGACAGGCTCGCGCCATGGCCCGTGGCCTCGGCCACCAGCGCATTGAGTTCGCGCAGCCGCTGTTCCCAGGTGACCAGTTGCGCCTCGCCCGAGGCGAGCGCGGCAGGCAGCTGATCGCGCGATTGATCGGTCCCGGCCTGGAGCAGTTCGAGCAGGCGCACGGCCCCCTCGGTCAGCCGGGCGATCGCCGCATCGGTGCCCGACAGCGCCTCGCGGCTTGAGGCGAGCCGTTCGGCCAGGAGCTGGAGGCCGGTGCCAAGGCTTTCCTCCGCCTGGTTGCCGAAGGCCGAGATCGCGGCGATCCGCTCGCTCAGACCCTCGAGCCGGGCAGCGATGGCCTCACCCTGCTGGGCCAGGGATTGCTGGCTGGCGGCCTGCCGGGCCTGGCGGGCGGCGATGCCATCGTCAAACTGACTGAACAGCCCGTCGATCCGCGCCACTTCGGCATCGTGGCGGCGGGCCGCTTCGGTGAGGCGTTCCTCGATCTCGGCGGCGAACTGACGGTTGCGTTCGGCCAGCCGCGTGTCGAAATTGCCGGCCTCGGTCGAGAGCGAGGCGATCCGTGCCTGGGCCGCGGCCAGGGCATCGCGGTCAAGCTGGTCGAGCCGCTGGAGCATTTCGCGCAAGGCGGTTTCCACGCGCTCGCGATCGGCTTCCAGACCGGCGACCGCGCCGGCCTGGGCTTCGGCGAGGGCGCGGGCGAGGGCGGCGCTTTCATCGCGCAGACCGGCCAGCCGGGCGCGCAGCGAGGTCAGGGCCTCGCCTTCGTGGGCCTCCAACTGGGTGCGGGTCCGGCCTACTTCATCGGACAGGGCCTGGCCGCGGCGGCGGATCGCGTCGAGCGCGTCGGCCTCATCAGCGGCCATCCGTTCGCGCAGCGCCGCGCCGCGGTGTTCAAGTTCTTCGATCCGGGCGGCGACCACTGCCTGGACCTGGGCCAGCCGCCCGTCGAGCACGGCGAGCGAATCCTCGATCCGGGCGTGGATTTGCGTGGTGCGCTCCTGTGCGCCGGCGCCCGCGACCTCCAGCTTGCCGAAGCCCTCGGTCAGCCCGTCCAGCGCGCCCTGCGCCGTGCGCCCGGCATGGCCCACCGAATTGGCCACGTCCTTGGCCGAACTGGCGATCACCGGCAATTGCCCGCGCAGGCGCTCCATGTTGTCGAGCGCGGTGGTGCTGACCGTGGCGATGGCTTCCACCTGGGCGCCATTGTCGTGGACCAGGGCCTGGAGCCGGTCGGCATGGGCGGACAGGCGTTCGCCCGCCTGCCGGCCGAGCGAATCGAGGTCGCGGGCCTGGGCGGCGATGAATTCGCGCGCGAGGCTGAGTTCGCGGTTGACCACGGTCAGCCGTCCCTCCAGCGCGCCGGCCTCTGCGCCAAGCATCCGGGCGGCATCGCCGAAACGGGCCGCCTCGCGCCGGCTGGTGCGAAGCGTGATCAGCCAGACCACGCAGACCAGCAGGACCGGCAGTGACCAGTTGCCGATCAGCGCCACGCCATCGCTCGGGGTGATCCCGGCGGCGAAGCGGTGGCGCATGGCCCAGCCGAAGAACAGGCTCCAGCCGGCGATCGTGGCAAGGGTGAGGGCAGGGGCGAGGGCAGGGGCCAGCCAGCCACGGCCGCCGGCCTGGGCCGCTTCATCTTCCGGCGCGCCGGGCGAATCGGCGGGCACGGCGCTTTCGGCCGGCTCGCTGGCCCCCTGGGCCTCGGCCATGTTTTCCTCGGCCATGTTTCCATCGGCCATGTTTCCATTGGGCAGCGGCGTTTCGCCACCACCCCCGAACGCAACGATGCGTGATCCCCCGGTCATGGCTGGCAACCTATCATGGTTCGGCCGGCGATAAACCCCACCTTAACGCTAGCACCCTACGCTTGGGCGCATGGCATATGAGGCAGGTTCACTCGACGCGACGATCGCGGCCGCCGCCGGCGATGATCCGGCGCTGTTCGCCGAACTCAAGCAGGCCTTCGCCGAAAGCATCGCGCGCCAGATCGATCTGCTGGGCCGCGCGCGCTGCGATGCCAACTGGCAGGTCGCGGCCCAGCGGCTCAAGGGGATTGCCGGCAGCTTCCATGCCGAGGCGCTGATCGCGCTCGCCGAGGAGGCGATCGACGGCGCGCCGGGCGATCCGGTGGTGCTACGCCGCCTGCGGCAATTCCACGAAGGGTTCCTGGGCGCCTGACCACGGATCGGACTGGTCATCATCAGGCCGGTCATCATCAGGCCGGCTATCATCAGGCCGGCGGGCAACGCACCGGAAAACGGCACCTTCTGGCTATTGGCAGGATCGCGGTCCGGCCCTAAGACTTTGCGGCCTCGCGCTGGAGACGGAAACTGCGGGTCGCACTGCTGAGCATTATCGAACCGGCCGGTCCCGGCCATCCTGCCCCGCGGGGCCTGCTTCGCGTGGGTGGGGCGCAATTGGCGCGCCACCAGGTCACGCTGGCCCTGGCGGCCGGCTGCGGCCGGATTGTCGTCATGGCCCGCGAATACCTGCCCGAGATGGCCGAACTCCAGCGGGAGAGTGAGCGCGGCGGGGCCGCGTTCCACGTGCTCACCGGCTCGCGCGGCCTCTCGCCGCTGGTCTCCGCCGCCGACGAAGTGCTGGTCCTGGCCGAGGGGTTGCTGCCCACCACCGGCGATGCGCTGCGCCTGATCGGCACCGGGCAGGCGGTGTTCCTCCAGCCGGCTGAAAGCGGCATTCCCGCCGGATTCGAACGGATCGATCTCAATCATGCCAGCGCCGGGCTGATGCTGGTTCCCGGGCGCCTGGTCGATCGGCTGATGGACCTGCCGCCCGATGCCGATGCCGGATCGGCGCTGCTGCGGATCGCGCTTCAGGCCGGAGTTGCCCAGCGCCCGGTGCCCGATGAGGTGCGCGCGGGCGGCCGCTGGCTGCTGGTCCGCACCGAGGCCGAGGCCCAGGCGGCGGAAGACGGCTGGATGGTTCGCCACACCTCCGGCGGGCCGCCTACGCCCGGCCCTTTGCTCGCCCGCTACCTCGCCCGCCGGTTCGGCCCCGCCGTGCTCCATGCCAATGCCACCGGGCTGCTGGTGCCCTATGGCACCGGCTATCTCATCGCCCTGGCCGGCTTTGGCCTCGCCTGGTTCGGCCTGGCCTGGCTGGGGCTGGTCTGCATCGGGTTCGGCTGCGTGTTGCAGCGCACCGCGGCCCTGCTCGGCCGGCTCCAGCGCGAGGCGTTGGCCGTGCGGCTCGGCTCGGCCTGGCGCAGCGTGGTCTCGGCCGGGGTGCTCGACCTGCTGATCGTGGCCATCCTTGTTCTCGCCCGCGCGCCGCTTCCGGGGGAATCCCTGCTCGAACGCGGCTTTGCCCCGGCGGTGCTGATGGGCCTGGTCCGGCTCCTGCCACGCGCCTTTCCCGCCGGGTGGAGCGCGTGGCTGGCCGATCGCCTGCTCCTGTGCCTGCTGCTGGCGCTGATGGCCGCCGGTGGGGTGATCGCGCCGGGCCTGCTCGCCCTGGTCCTGCTGCTGCTGCTGGCCGGGCTCGTGCTCAGCCACCGCAACGACGGGTCCGGGCGGAGCAGCGCACTAACGCGAGCTTAACCGCGCAAGGCTATGCGATTCCCATGAACCTTGCCGATACCATGATGCCCGGCAGCGGCCCGGGGGCAACAGAGGCGCTGCTCGCCCAGCTTGCCCGCGAGGAGCGGGTGCGCGCGGCCCTGGGCACCCTGCTGCCGCAACTGGTCGGCGGCGACGATGCGCCGGTCCTGGCCGAGGAACTGGTCGTCCGCACCCGGGCGCTGCTCGCCGCGCTCGCCGCCGACCTGCTGCGCGACGGCGGCGAGGACCTGTCCGCGGCGCTCGCCGCCGCGCTCGGCGCCCGGCCGGCGGTCCTGGCCCATTGCCATGCCCTGGCGCTCGAAGGGCGCGTGGCCGAACGCCTGGCTGGCGCCGGCCTCGATCCCGTGCTCTCGCCGCTGATCGAGGCGCGAATGGCGGGTGATGCCGAAACGGCGGCCCTGGCGATGAACGCGCTGGCCGCCCAGGCCCGTTTCGTCTCGCGCCAGCGGCGGATGGAGGCGGTCGCCGCCGAACTCCCGGCCGAGGCGATGCACGAGGCGCTGGTCGCCCTGGCCGATGCCATGGGGCCGGGCGGCAACGAAGCGGCGGCCAGGCGCCGCGCCGATTATGACGAGGGCCGCACGCGCCTGGCGCAGCTCGCCCGGCTGGTGCTCGGCGCCGCCAGCGACGAGGGCGCCCTGCTCGATCCGGCCCGCGCCGGCTTCGCGCTGTTCGCCACCGCGCTTGCCCAGCGCGCCGGCGTCCCGCGCGAGGAAGCGGTGCTCGCTGGCGCGGCGGGACAGGACCTGCGGCTGGGCCTGCTGCTGCGCGCGGCGGGCATTCCGGCCGAGGCCGCCCGATCGGCGGTCGCTCTGATCCACCCTGATTCGGCCCTCCCGGGCGACTGGCTCGACCTTCCCGCCGCCCGCGCCGCCGCCCTGCTCGCCGGAGCCGAGGCATGACCGGGCTGCCCCCCGCCGATGGCGGCGCCGTGCTGGCCCGCGCCACCACCGACGGTCAAGGCCGGCTGGTGGATGCAGATGAGCCGCTGCTCGGGCTGCACTTGCGCTGCGGCGGAGAACTGCCCGGCGCCCTGGCCATTCCCGCCCTGCGCGAGGCGGTCGAGCGCGCCTGCGCCACCGGGCTGAAGCGCGCCGCCCCGCTGATCGCGCAGGACGGTTCCGAGATGGTCACCGCCTGGGTCGAGATCGAGCCCGTGGCCGGTGCCGACGGCGGCTGCCAGATCGCAGTGCGGCAATGGCACACGCTGCCCGCCACGCCCGAGGATGAACGGGTCGCGGCCCGCCGCCGGGCCAGGCTGGCGCGCCAGACCGCGGAATTCACGGCCCGGCTCGATGCACGGCAATGCGTGGTCGTGGCCGAGGGTCATGCCCCAGACCTTGCGGGCCTCGCTGAACGGATGATCACCCAGCCGGCCCGGCCGTGGACCGAATTCGTCACGATCGAGGGCAGCGCCCATCACCAGCCGCTCCACTGGCGCCTGCTGGATGGCGCCCCGGTGCGGATTGCCGGTTCGGAACGGGCCTGGCGGGCCGTCCTGCTCCCGGTTGGCGAACCGGCCGGCGCGCCCACCGGGTTCGAACTGCATTTCGTCGCGGATACCCCGTTCCCCACGCCGGCCGAGATCGGCGCCAGCCATGGCAAGGGCAAGACCGGAAGCGAGCCGGCACGGATGATCGGGCGTGAGGTTGCCCCCGTGCTGCGCCAGCCGATCGCCCGGATCGTCGCCAATGCCGAGACCATCCGCTCCCGCCTGATGGGGCCGCTGGCCGAGGAATACAGCGGCTATGCGGCCGACATTGCCGCCGCCGGCCAGCACCTGCTCGCCCTGATCGATGACCTGACCGATCTGGAAGTGGTTGAATCGGCAGAATTCACCACCTCGCCCGATCGGATCGACCTTGCCGAAGTGGCGCGGCAGGCCGCCGGCATCCTCGGCGTCAAGTCGCGCGAGCGCGGGATCGAGATCGATGCCCCCAAGCTGGGCGAAAGCCTGGCCGCCACGGCCGAGTTCCGCCGTGTGCTCCAGGTCCTGCTCAACCTTATCGGCAATGCCCTGCGCTATGCGCCGGAAGGCTCGCAAGTGTGGATCAGGCTGGAGCAGGACGGCGGCTTTGCCCGCGTGATCGTCGCCGACCAGGGGCCGGGCCTCGATGCCGCCCAGCAGGCCCGCGTGTTCGAGAAATTCGAGCGGCTCGGGCGCAGCGGCGATGGCGGCTCGGGCCTTGGCCTCTATATCTCGCGCCGGCTCGCCCGCGCGATGGGCGGCGAGCTTTCGGTGGAGAGCGCGCCGGGGCAGGGCGCGCGGTTCATCCTCAGCGTGCCGGCCGCCAGCTCAGCCGCGGCGGCGTGACACCCACAGCACGACGGCGCCGATCCCCGCAAGGATGGCGCCGTTCCATGCCCATTGCCGCTGGGCCAGCATAAAGCTTGAGCGCGGCCACATGACCACGCCTGTGCCCTGCCCGATCCACAGCAGGCCCATCACCACCGCGAGGATGCCGACGACCTTGAGGACCGGGCGCATGGCTTGTCAGCGCCTGTCGAGCGGAACGCAGTCGCGCTCGGTCGGGCCGGTATGGAGCTGGCGCGGCCAACCGATTTCTCTTGAGAAATCGGCACCTGGGCTGGCGGCCGCGCCTCTCACGACGCTTAGCGCTTGTCGACCGGCACGTAATCGCGCTGGGTCGGGCCGGTGTAGAGCTGGCGCGGGCGCCCGATCTTCTGACCGGGATCGGAGATCATCTCGTTCCACTGCGCCACCCAGCCCACGGTGCGGGCCAGGGCAAAGAGCACGGTGAACATATCGGTCGGGAAGCCGATCGCGTTCAGGATGATGCCCGAGTAGAAATCGACGTTGGGGAACAGCTTCTTCTCGATGAAATAGGGATCGTTGAGTGCCAGGTGTTCCAGTTCCAGCGCGGTCTCGAACAGCGGATCGTTGACCTTGAGCGCGTCGAACACCTCGCGCACGGTCTGCTGCATGACGATCGCGCGGGGGTCGTAGTTCTTGTAGACGCGGTGGCCGAAGCCCATCAGGCGGAACGGATCGTTCTTGTCCTTGGCGCGCTCGATATAGTGCGGGATCCGGTCGGGCGTGCCGATTTCCTTGAGCATATTGAGCGCAGCTTCGTTGGCGCCGCCATGGGCGGGACCCCACAGGCAGGCGATGCCGGCGGCGATGCAGGCAAACGGGTTCGCGCCCGAGGAACCGGCAAGGCGCACCGTGCTGGTCGAGGCGTTCTGCTCGTGGTCGGCGTGGAGGATGAAGATCTTGTCCATCGCGCTTTCGACAGCGGGGATCACTTCATATTCCTCGGCCGGCACGCCGAAGGTCATCTTGAGGAAGTTGCCGGTGTAGCTCAGGCTGTTGTCCGGATAGACGAAGGGCTGGCCGACCGAATACTTATAGGCCATGGCCGCGATGGTCGGCATCTTGGCGATCAGGCGGTGGCTGGCGATGCGGCGCTGCAGCGGATCGGCGATGTCGGTGGAATCGTGGTAGAAGGCCGAGAGAGCGCCAACCACGCCGCACATGATCGACATCGGGTGAGCGTCGCGGCGGAAGCCCTTGTAGAAGCTGCTCAACTGCTCGTGCACCATGGTGTGGCGCGAGATCGTGCGGGTGAAGGCATCCAGTTCCGGCTTGCTCGGCAGTTCGCCGTTGAGCAGCAGGTAGGATACTTCCATGAAGCTCGACTGCTCGGCCAGCTGGCCGATCGGATAGCCGCGGTGGAGCAGCACGCCTTCATCGCCATCGATGTAGGTGAGTGCGCTTTCGCAACTCGCGGTGCTGGTGAAGCCGGGATCGAAAGTGAACATCCCGGTCTGGCCATAGAGCTTGCGGATGTCGATCACGTCCGGGCCGACCGAGCCGCTCATGACCGGATAGTCGAATTCCTTGCCCTCGGCGCTCAGCTTCACATTACCCACCTGTGCAACTCCTTCTTGTCACGCGTGTTCGGCAGGTTCCGCCTGGGCGGCAATCCGCGCCAGGCTTTCGTCCTTGCCGAGCAGAACCAGAACATCGAAAATTCCCGGGGAAGTCGTCTGTCCGGTCAAGGCGGCGCGCAGGGGCTGCGCGAGCTTGCCGAGACCGAGCCCCCACTCGGCCGCAAGCGCCTTGAGAGTGGCTTCGAGAGCCGCGCTTGTCCAGTCCGATTGGGTCGAAAGTGATTGCACCAGCCGCGCGAGCAGGTCCCGCGCCTCGGCGGTGAGGAGCGTGGCGGCCTTCTCCTCCAGTGCGAGCGGGCGCACGGCGAAGAGGAAGGCAGCGCCGGCGGCCAGTTCACCCAGATCCTTGGCCCGCACCTTCAGCACCGGCATGGCCTTGGTCAGCAGGGCCAGGTCCGGCGCTCCGGCCATGCGCGATGCGACCAGCGCCGCAAGGCGGGCATCGTCGGCTTCGCGCAGGTAGTGGCCGTTGAGGTTCTGGAGCTTGGCCAGGTCGAACCGCGACGGGCTCTTGCCGACATGGGCGATGTCGAACCATGCGACGGCCTGGTCGCGCGCGATGATCTCGTCGTCGCCGTGGCCCCAGCCGAGGCGCAGCAGGTAGTTGAACAGGGCTTCCGGCAGGATGCCCATTTCGTCGCGATAGGCATCGACCCCCAGCGCGCCGTGGCGCTTGGACAGCTTGGCCCCGTCCGCGCCATGGATCAGCGGCACGTGGGCATAGGTCGGCACCGGCCAGTCCATCGCGTGGAGGATGGCGAGCTGGCGGAAGGCATTGTTGAGATGGTCGTCGCCGCGGATCACGTGAGTCACGCCCATGTCATGATCGTCGACCACCACGGCCAGCATATAGGTTGGTGTGCCGTCGCTTCGCAGGATCACGAAATCGTCGATTTCCTCGTTCCGCACGGTGACCGTACCCTGGACGAGATCGTCGATGATCGTCTCGCCTTCCCTGGGCGCCTTGATCCGCACGACGAAGGGCTGGCCCTGCGGCGCGGCATCGGCCGGGGCATCGCGCCATTCGCTGTCGATCCGGAAGGGGCGGCGCTCTTCCTGGGCCTTGGCGCGGCGGGCGGCGAGTTCGTCCTGGGTAAGATAGCAGCGGTAGGCGTGGCCCGATTCGAGCAGCTGGCGCGCCACTTCGGCATGGCGCTCCGACCGGGCGAACTGCATGACCGGCGTCTCGTCGCCGTCCAGGCCCAGCCAGTCCAGCCCGTCGAAGATCGCCGCGATGGCCGGCTCGGTCGAGCGGGCGCGGTCGGTATCCTCGATGCGGAGCAGGTACTTGCCGCCGTGATGGCGGGCGAACAGCCAGTTGAACAGGGCGGTGCGGGCGCCGCCGATGTGGAGATAGCCGGTGGGCGAGGGCGCGAAGCGGGTGACCACGGGGCGCGAGGCGGCGGGTCGACCACCGGTCGCTTCGCCTGACGCCGTGCCGCTTGCCATCATTGCGTGCTTCCTGTCCTATCTCGCGCATGACCCGCGATGCAGCACCTGTCGAGACCCCTGGGATCGCGGCACAGCCGTGGCCTGCCGAGTCCCGCCTGCCCTCCGGCGCTGCACTGCAACAGGCCCATTGGCGCAGCCGCGCGACCTTGTCCAGCACGCTGGAGCGCGCGGAACATTTTCTGGCAACCGCGGGCTTCGATCGGGCGCCATGGCTGGCGGTGGGCTTCGGCGGCGGGATCGCCGCCTGGTTCGCCCTGCCGCACGCCTGGCAATGGCTGGCGCTGGTCGCGGCCTGTGCCGTTCTCGCCGGGGCGGTGCTCATCGTGCTGCACCGCGATGGCCGCTTGCCCTACCTGCGCCAGGCCGTGGCGGCGCTGGCGCTGGCCGTGGCCGCCGGCTGCGGCACGGTGTGGACCAAGTCTGCCCTTGTCGGCACTCCCGGGCTCGATCGACCGCTGGCCGCGACCGTCGCCGGCATGGTCCTCTCGCGCGAGGAGCAACCCGCCGATGGCCGCACCCGCCTGGTCCTGGCGATGCGCGCGCCGGGCGGCCCGGGCGAGGCCGGGCTCCCGGCCGACCGGGTGGTGCGCGTGCGCCTCAACGTGCCGGCCCGGTTCGACGATCCGGCGGCCAGCGAAGGCGCCATGGTGCGGCTCAAGGGCCGGCTGATACCGCCGGCCCCGCCGATGCTGCCTGGCAGCTATGATTTTGCCCGAGCGGCCTGGTTCACCGGCCTCGCCGCGACCGGCACGGCCACCGGGCCAGTGCAGGTGATCACACCGGCGCCCGGCCAGCACCTGCTCCCGCAGATGCGGCGCGGCCTGTCCCGCCATATCCACCTGCAGTTGGCCGGCTCGCCTGGCGGCATCGCGGCGGCCTTCGCCAGCGGCGATCGCGGCGCCATTGCCGAGGCGGACGAAGCGGCCATGCGCGATTCGGGCCTTACCCACCTGCTTTCGGTCAGCGGGCTTCATGTCAGCGCGGTGATCGGCGCTACCTACCTCATTGTCCTGCGACTGCTTGCCCTGTGGCCGTGGGTGGCGCTGCGCCTGCGGCTGCCGCTGGTGGCCGCAGGCGCGGCGGCGCTGGCAGGGATCGGCTATACCGTGCTGACAGGCGCGGAAGTGCCGACCGTGCGGAGCGTCGCGGGCGCCCTGCTGGTGCTGGTGGCCGTGGCCCTGGGCCGCGAACCGCTGTCGCTGCGGCTGCTTGCCGCGGCCGGCTTCGCGGTGATGCTGGCCTGGCCCGAAGCCGTGGTCGGCCCCAGTTTCCAGCTCAGTTTCGCAGCCGTGCTGACCATCGTCGCGCTGCACCAGGCCGGGTGGATGCGCCACTTCGCCGCCCGGCGCGAGGAGCCGTGGTGGCTGGCCGGCGCGCGCCACCTTGCTGTAATCCTGCTGACCGGCGTGGCCATCGAACTGGCCCTGCTGCCGATCGGGCTTTACCATTTCCACCGGGCCGGCGTGTATGGCGCGCTCGCCAATGTCATCGCCATTCCGCTGACGACCTTCGTCACCATGCCGCTGATCGCCCTGGCGCTGGTCATGGATCTGGGCGGGGCGGGGTGGCCGGCGTGGTGGGCGGTTGGCCAATCGCTCGAACTGCTTCTGGCGCTGGCCCGGATCGTCGCCGCGCAGCCCGGCGCGGTCACCACCCTGCCGGCGATGGGCGGGGCCAGCTATGCCCTGTTCCTCGCCGGCGGCCTGTGGCTGGCCTTGTGGAGCGGGCGAGCGCGGCTGCTGGGCCTGGTTCCGGTGGCGGCCGGCACGGCCTGGCTTGCCATGCTCAGCCCGCCCGACGTGCTGGTCTCGGGCGATGGCCACCATGTCGGCTTCGCGCGCCTGGTGCCGGGCAAGCTGGTGGTCCTGCGCGAGACCCGCAGCGATTTCGCCCGCGAAAAGCTGGCTGAACTGGCCGGCATGGATGGTGACGTGGTGCCGCTCGAAACCTGGCCCGGCGCCCGCTGCAACGCCGATTTCTGCGCCCTGACTATCGCGCGCGGCGGGCGAAGCTGGCGGCTCCTGCTGGCCCGGGGAAGCGCCCCGGTCCCCATGCGCGATCTCGCCGCTGCCTGCGAGCGGGCCGATATCGTGGTGGCCGACCGCTGGCTGCCAAGGTCTTGCCGCCCGGCCGTGCTCAAGCTCGATCGCGCGATGCTGGCGCAAAGCGGCGGCGTGGCGCTTGATCTCGACCATGGCCGGATGACCACCGTTGCCGCCAGCCAGGGCGACCACGGCTGGTGGCGCCCGCCGCCGGCCCGCCCCGCGTGGAACCGACCAGGCCCATCGCAACCCGAAGGCCCGGCCACCACCCCGGCCACTGCCCAGTCCGCCGCTCAGGCCACCGCCCCGGCCACCGCACAGGCCCAAGCCGCCGGAACCGCGTCGCCCCGCCAGCCCGCGCCATAGCCGCGCTACCCGGGCCGTAACCGCGCAACCCGCGCCGCTCGATCACAGCGCCCGCCATTCAACCTTGGCCGGCCCCGGGCGCCGTTCAGCGTCCGGCCGGTTCAGGCTTCGGCTTCGCCTGCGACGGCTGCATCCAGCCATCCGCGGGCGAATGGACGTGCCGTGGCCGCGCTGGCCGCAAGGTCAGTGATAGCGGCGCAGCAGGCCGGCCAGTTTGCCCTGGACCTGGACTTCGCCCGGCCCGTAATATTGCGGGTCGTAGGCGGAATTGGCCGGATCGAGGCGGACCTGGCCCTTTTCGCGGAACAGGTATTTCAGGGTGGCTTCCTCCCCCCGGACGAGGGCGACGACGATCTCGCCATCGCGGGCACTGTCGGTCCGGCGGATCAGGGCATAGTCGCCATCGAGGATGCCGGCCTCGACCATCGAATCGCCCGATACTTCAAGGGCATAGTGTTCGCCCGGGCCGAGCAGGGCGGCGGGAACGGGCAAGGTGGCAGTGGTTTCCAGCGCCTCGATCGGGACGCCGGCGGCGATCCGCCCGTGCAGCGGGAGTTCGATCACGTCGTTCGCCGGTTCGGGCCGGGCTGCCGGAGCGGGCTTGGCGAGAGCGGCCTGCACCGGGGCGGGCGGCGCCTTGGGGGCGGTGATCCGGGCGCTGACATCATCGGGCTGGCGCAGCACTTCCAGCGCGCGGGCACGGTTGGGCAGGCGGCGGATGAAGCCGCGTTCCTCCAGCGCGGAAATCAGGCGGTGAACGCCCGACTTCGACTTGAGATCGAGCGCTTCCTTCATTTCCTCGAACGAGGGGGAAACGCCGGTTTCCTCAAGCCGCTCCTGGATGAACCGGATCAGTTCATGCTGCTTGCGAGTCAGCATTGCCTTATCACTCCCGCGGCGATGATGCCGATATCAGGCCGAAAAGGAGCCTGCATCAGCATCATTCAGTGAACGAACGCGGAACAAGTAAGCAACTTTGGCGGGGCCGTCAAGCAAGTCCGCCATTTTCGAGCAGATAGGCCAGGACCGTTTCGCCGGCCGGCGCCGGGGCTGCGCCGGCGGGGCGGTCGATCAGCACCTGGGCCGCGGCGAGGGCGCCCAGCGCGCCGCTGTCCTGGGTGCGGACGGGGGAAAGGCAGCCCTCGGCGTCGATCGCGGCGCGCACCAGTTCGCGGCGGTCGCCCACGGGCGGGAGATCGGCGGCGAGGGTGAAGGGCAGGGCGCGCGCCAGCGGCTGCGCCGCGCCGAGCAGGGCGCGCAGGAGGGGCAAGAGGAACAGGTAGGCGGTCACCATCGAGGAGACCGGATTGCCGGGCAGGCCGACCGCCAGCAGCGCCCCGCGCCGCGCGACCATCAGCGGCTTGCCCGGGCGGATCGCAACTTTCCAGAAATCAAGCTCGGCCCCCCAGTTCGCCAGTGCCGGGCGGACCAGATCGTGATCGCCAACCGAGGCGCCGCCGGTGGTTACCACCACGTCGCAATCCTCCGCCTGGGCGAGGGCCGCGGTGAGATCCTCCAGCCGGTCGGCAACGGGGCCGATGCGGCGGACCTCGCAGGGGATGGCGGCGACCAGCGCGGCGATCATCGCGCCGTTGCTGGCCGGGACCTGGTGGGGGGCGCAGCTTTCGGGATCGGCGGCGAGTTCGTCGCCGCTGTCGATCACGGCGATGCGCGGCGGGCGACGCACGGCGAGGTGCTTGTGGCCGGCGGCGAGCGCGAGGGCGATCTGGGCCGGGCCGATCCGGGTGCCGGCGGGGAGGAGTTCATCGTCGCGGGCAAAATCGGAGCCGCAGCGGCGCACGTGGCGCTGGGCCTCAGCCGGGCCGGGAGCGATAAGGCGCAGGGTCTGGCCGTCGCGCGCGGTGTTTTCCTGGATGATCACCGTGTCGCAGCCGGCGGGGAGCAGGGCGCCGGTGGAGATGCGGACCGCTTCGCCGGGGGCGGGCTGGCCGGGGAAGGGATGGCCGGCGGCGCTTTCGCCGATCACCTGCCACGGGCCGGCAAGGTCGGTTCCGGCCACGGCATAGCCATCCATCGCCGAGGCATGGGCGGCGGGCTGGGCGCGGCGGGCGCGCAGCGGTTCGGCAAGGTAGCGGCCCAGGGCGCCGGGGACATCGACCCGCTCGACCGGCAGAGGCGCGGCAAGGGCGAGGAGGCGGCGCTGGGCTTCGTCGAGCGGGAGGAGGGCCATCAGCGGGCCGGCCCCGGGCCATGGGCCGGCGCGGTCCAGTCGCCCGACTTGCCGCCGCTCTTGGCGAGGAGGCGGACCTCCTCGATGACCATGGCCTTGTCGATTGCCTTGGCCATGTCGTAAATTGTCAGGAGTGCAACGCAAGTGGCTGTCATCGCTTCCATTTCAACGCCGGTCCGGCCGGTCAGCCGGGCGCTGGCCGTGGCGCGCAGGGCGCCGGGCTCGACCGCGAAATTCAGGGTGACCGAGGTCAGCGCGAGGGGGTGGCAGAGCGGGATCAGCTCGGCGGTTTTCTTGGCGGCCATGATTCCGGCGATGCGGGCGGCGGCAAGGACATCGCCCTTGGGTACTTCGCCATCGCGGATCGCGGAGAGGGCCGCGGGCGACATCCGGATGCGGCCGGTGGCCACGGCTTCGCGGATGGTTTCGGCCTTGCCGCCGACATCGACCATGCGGGCCTTGCCGGATTCGTCGAGGTGGGTGAGCTTGTTCATGGGTGGGGCCGGTTTCCTGACGAAGTTGACGAAGTTGACAGGGTTCTGGCGGGAAAAATCGGCCCTGTCGCGTGCCTCGGTGATTGGGCCGGCATTGAGGCCGGCGGGCGGGCAGCAGCGAACGGAGCACAAGCGGGGTCCATGGCTTGATTGTGCCAGACCGGAGCCCTGCAGGACAGGCGCTTTCAGCCGTGCAGCAGCGCCCGGGTGGCCGCTTCGACATCGGCCTGGCGCATCAGGCTTTCGCCGACGAGGAAGCAGCGCACCCCGGCCTTGTCCAGCCGGACGAGATCGGCGTGGGTGTTGATCCCGCTTTCGCCAACCAGCAGGGCGCCTTCAGGGGCCAGCGGGGCGAGGCGTTCGGTGATTGCCAGATCGGTGACGAAGCGCTTGAGATCGCGGTTGTTCATGCCGATCAGCCGCGACTTCAGGGCATGGGCGCGGGCCATTTCGGCCTCGTTGTGGACTTCCACCAGCACGTCCATCCCGCGTTCGCGCGCGGCGGCCTCGATTTCCTGCATCTGCGCGTCGGACAGGGCGGCGACGATAATCAGGATGGCATCGGCGCCGATGGCGCGGGCCTCGGCGCACTGCCAGGGATCGACCATGAAATCCTTGCGGATCACCGGCAGGGTGCAGGCGGCGCGGGCCTGCACCAGATAGTCCTCATGCCCCTGGAAGAAGGGCGCATCGGTGAGCACCGAGAGGCAGGTGGCGCCGCCGGCCTGATAGGCGCGGGCATGGGCGGGCGGATCAAAGTCCTGCCGGATCAATCCCTTGGAGGGCGAAGCTTTCTTGATTTCCGCGATCAGGGCATAGCTTGAAGCGGAAGCGCGGCGCAGGGCCGCCTCGAAGCCGCGCGGGGGGCTTTGCTGGGTGGCGGCGGCATCGCAATCGGCCAGCGAGCGCAGCGGCTTGCGGCGGGCGACTTCGGCGGCGGTGGCGGCGCAGATTTCGGCGAGCTTGTCGGTCATGGCCGGACGCCATGCCTCTGGCGGGGCACGGGTGCAAGAGATTGGTTCGCGCGGCGGCGGCAGTGGAAGGGATCGGGTTCGCGCGAAGGCGCAAAGGTGCGAAGAAGAAGAAGGTGCGCGCGACGGCGCAGAGGCGCGGAGATGGCTACTGCGAAGCCGCGCTCTCCCTTCCACGCGGATTATACGGCGGCTTGATGAAACGGCCGCTACGCGGCAGCTTCGCGCGGCCCCTCCGCGTCTTTGCGCCTTTGCGCGAACCACCCTTGGTTCCGCCCGGTGTCTCGACTTCGCTCGACACGAACGGGGCAGGGTTTCTATTTGAGCGCGGCTATCCAGCAGTCGAGCAGGGTGTTGGCGAGACCCTTGTCGATGGTTTCGGCGGCTTCTTCCACGCCGGCGTGCCAATCGGCCGCTTCGCCGGCGACGCGCAGGGCGGCGGCGGCGTTGAACAGGACGGCGTCGCGGTAGGGGCCGGGCTGGCCCTTGAGCAGGGCGCGCAGGGCGGCCGCGTTGTGGGCCGGATCGCCGCCACGGATCGCTTCGACCGGCGCCTGCATCAGCCCTGCATCGGCGCTGCAAACGCGGTGCATGACGACATCGCCGCTGGTCACCTCGGCCAGTTCGTTGCCGCCCGCGAGGCTCAGTTCGTCAAGCCCTTCGTCGCCCGAGACGACATAGCTTTTCTCGGTACCGAGGCGGCTGATCGCTTCGGCATAGATGGGCACATAGGCGGGCCGGGCGATGCCGACGAGCTGGCGGGTAACGCGCGCCGGGTTGGCGAGCGGGCCGAGCAGGTTGAAGATCGTGCGCCGGCCGATCGCCTTGCGGATCGGCATGATCCGCCCCATCGCCGGGTGGTGCAGCCCGGCATGGAGGAAGCAGATGCCGAGATCGGCGAGGGTCGCCTCGGCGCGTTCGGGCGCATGGGCGAGATCGAGGCCGAGGGCTTCGTAGGTATCGGCGGTGCCGGACAGGGAACTGGCGGCGCGGTTGCCGTGCTTGGCGACGGGCACGCCGCAGGCGGCGACGACGATGGCGACGGCGGTGGAGACGTTGAGCGTGTGGTGGCCATCGCCCCCGGTGCCGCAGACGTCGATGGCATTGGCCGGGGCCGTGATCGCGATCATCCGGGCGCGCATGGCGCGGGCGGCGCCGGTGATCTCGCTGGCGGTTTCGCCCCGGTCCGACAGGTCCACCAGGAAGCGGGCGATGTCTTCGTCGGCGAGCGCGCCGTCGAGCATCTGGCCGAACAGGTATTCGGCCTCGTCCTCCGCCAGGGGGTGGGCGGTGATCGGGGGCAGCGCGGTCATGCCCCCGGTCATGGCAGGGTGTGGTCCGCCACTTCGGCCGGGGTGAGGCCGCACAGCCTGAGGAAGTTGGCCAGCATGGCGTGGCCGTGCTGGGTGGCGATGGATTCGGGGTGGAACTGGACGCCGTGGATCGGGAGCGACCGGTGGCGGAAGCCCATGACGTGGCCATCATCCGAGCGGGCGTTGACTGCGAGGACTTGGGGCACCGGATCGACGATCAGCGAGTGATAGCGCGTGGCCGTGAAGGGCGAGGGGATCCCGGCGAAGACGCCGGTGCCATCGTGGGTGACGGGCGAGGTCTTGCCGTGCATCAGCCCGCCGCGCACCACCTTGCCGCCGAAATACTGGCCGATCGACTGGTGGCCGAGGCAGACGCCGAGTAGCGGCTTGCCGCTGTCCGCCGCCGCGCCGACCAGATCAAGGCTGATCCCGGCCTCGGTGGGGGTGCAGGGGCCGGGCGAGATGAGGAAGCCTTGCGCGCCGGTTTCCAGCGCCTGGGCGGCGGTGAGCGCATCGTTGCGGACGACCTCCACCTCCGCGCCCAGTTCCATCAGGTAATGGACCAGGTTCCAGGTGAAGCTGTCGTAATTGTCGAGGACGAGGATCATCTGCTGGCCTTATTGCCCGAAGCCGGGCTCGCTGGCCACCCGGACGGCTTCGCGGGCGGCGGCGAAGAGGGCGCCGGCCTTGTTTTCGCACTCGGCCTGTTCGCTTTCCGGCACCGAATCCGCGACGATGCCGGCGCCGGCCTGGACATGGAGCACGCCGTCCTTGAGAACGCCGGTGCGAAGGACGATGCAGCTGTCGACCGAGCCATCGGGCGCGAAGTAGCCGACGCCGCCGGCATAGGCGCCGCGGGTCTCGCCTTCCAGTTCGGCGATGATCTCGCAGGCGCGGACCTTGGGCGCGCCCGAGACGGTGCCGGCGGGGAAGCCGGCGAACAGGGCGTCGATCGCATCGTGGTGCGCGGTGTCGAGCTGGCCGACCACGTTGCTGACGATGTGCATGACGTGGCTGTAGCGCTCGATCGTGTAGCTTTCGGTGACCTTGACCGTGCCCTTGGCGGCGACCCGGCCGACATCGTTGCGGCCGAGGTCAAGCAGCATCAGGTGTTCGGCCCGTTCCTTGGGATCGGCCAGCAGGCTGGCTTCGTGCGCGGCGTCCTCTTCGGGCGTGGCGCCGCGCGGACGGGTGCCGGCGATGGGGCGGATCGTGACTTCGCCATCGCGCACGCGGACGAGGATTTCCGGGCTGGAGCCGATCAGGGCGAAGCCGGGCAGATCGAGGAAATAGAGGAAGGGCGAGGGATTGATGCGGCGCAGGGCGCGATAGAGCGCGCTGGCGGGCAGCGGGAAGGGCGCGGTGAAGCGCTGGGCCAGCACGACCTGGAAGATATCGCCGGCGGTGATGTAGTCCTGCGCGCGCAGCACCATCTCGCGGTAGCGCGCGGGATCGACCACCGGGGTGCGGGCCGGATCGGGCAGGTCGGCGAGGCGCGGCGCGGGCGGGATCGGCTGGGCGAGGCGGGCGAGGGCCGCATCGATCCGGTCGGCCGCGGCGCTGACAAGCGCCTGGGGCGCGCCGCCTTCGGGCCAGACCGGCGCGACGCACCACAGCGCATCGGACAGGCGGTCGAACACGAGGATCAGGGTGGGGCGCACGAACAGCATATCGGGCAGTTCGAGCGCGCTTTGGGGCGCGCGGGGCAGCTTTTCGACGAGGCCGATTGTCTCGTAGCCGAAATAGCCGACGAGGCAGGCCAGAGCCGGGGGCAGCTCGGCGGGCACGTCGATCCGGCAGGCCTGCACGAGGCCGCGCAGTTCGGCCAGGGCATCGCCGGGCAGCGGGGCGAAGGCCGCGCGGTCAGTCTGCCAGAGGCGGTTCAGCTCGCAGGCGTGGCCGGTGGCGCGGAACACCAGATCGGGGGCAAGGCCCAGCAGCGAATAGCGGCCGCGCACTTCGCCGCCCTGGACCGATTCCAGCAGGAAATCGCCGCGTCCGTCCTCGAACAGCTTAAGCGCCGCGCCAACCGGGGTCTCGGTATCGGCGATGAGCTTGCGCCAGACCAGCGCAGGCTGGCCAGCGGCAAGCTGGGCGAGGGCAGCAGCGGAATTTTCCGGGGCGTTGTCGGAAAGGTCGGTCATCGGACGGCGATCAGTTGCCCTCGCCGCCAAGCTGGCGGCGGACTGCGGCGATGCCGGCCGGGTTGCGCTTGGCGCCAACTTCCTCGCGCATGGCGACGCGCAGGCTCTCGGCATATTCGCGCCCCGTGACGCCCGACAGTTCGCGGGTGGCATCGGCCAGGACCGGGGCGACCGCGGCATCGGAGCCGGGGACGATCCTGGCCAGGCTCACCACGTACCAGCCCTGGCCCTGCGGCGCGGCGAGGATCTTGGCCGTGCCCTGGGCCATCGAGAACAGGAGGGCGAGCGGCGGCGGGGTGCCGCGGCCCTGCTGGGCCAGTTCCTGGCGGCTGATCTCGAGCTTCTGCGCCGGGGGCAGGCCGGGCTGGCCGAGCGCGCCGAGGGCGGCTTGCAGGTCGGTGCCCTTGCGAAGCGCGGCGAGCAGCTTCTCGGCGGCGGCCCTGGCGGCGGTGTTGCCCTGTTCGAGCTTGTAGTCGGCCACGACCTGGGCGCGGATCTCGGCGATCGGGGCGGCGGCCGAGGGGACGATCCGGGTCACGTCGAAGACCACGAAGGTCTTGCCGGGGACCACTTCGGCAAGCTGCGGCTGGCCTTCGTGCTCCATCGAGAAGGCGGTGGCGACGACGCGGGCGAGCTCGGCCGGGGCGGACTGGTTTGCGACGCCATAGACCTTGCCGTCGGCGGTCAGCGGGCCAGCTTCCTTGATCGGGAGGGCAAGCTCCTTCGTCACGTCGGCCAGCGAGCCGCCCTTGTCGAACTCGTCCTCGATCCTGGCCGAAAAGTCGGACAGGGCGGTGCGCTTCTTCTGGGCGGCGAGATCGGCGGTGATTTCGGCGCGGGCCTGGTCAAGCGTCTTGCCGGGGCGGGCGGCGATGGCATCGACCCGCACGACCATCCAGCCGAGCGGGCTGCGGACCGGGCCGACCAGCTTGCCCTGCTGGGCGGCGAAGGCGGCATCGGCCACGGCCGGGCTGGCCTGGGCGGCAAGCGCCGCGCGGCCGATCGGGCCGAGCGGGGCGACGGCGAGGCTGCGGGCAGCGGCGAGGGCTTCGAGGCTCTGGCCCGAGGCGACAGCGGCGCGGGCCTCGGCCTCGGAGGGGAGGACGAGCTGGGAGAGCCGGCGATCCTCGCTCGGGGCGTAGAGCGCCTTGTTGGCGTTGTAGCGGGCGGCGATCTCGGCCTCGGTGGGGGCCGGGACGTTGCGAATCGCGCTCTCGTCGAACACCGCGTAGCGGATCGTGCGGCGTTCGGGGCGGATATAGGCGCCCCGGTGCGCGGTGTAGAAGGCGGCGAGCTGGGCGGCGCTCGGCTCCTGGCTGGGTGCGAAGACGACCGCGGGCAGCAGGGCGATGGCGCCCGAGCGGCGGTCGGCCAGGAGTGCGGCGTAGCGGCGGACCACTTCGGTCGGCATCCGCGCGCCGAAAGCGCCGGGAACCAGCAACTGGCGGGCGACCAGGCCATCGGTGAGATCCTGGCGCACGGCCTTGTCGTTGAGGCCGCGCTGGGCGAGCAGCGCCTTGTAGGCGGCTTCGCTGAACTTGCCGTCCGGCCCCTGGAAGGCCGGGATCTTGGCGATCTCGCTATCGACCAGGCGTTCGCTGGGGATCACCCCGTGGCTGGCCCCGAACACCGAGATCGCCGCGCGGTCGATCAGCTGGGTGAGCGAATTCTCGATCCCGCCGCCCGCGACATAGGCCTTCATCGACAGGCGCGGGTTCTCCTGCTTGAGCTGTTCGAGGGCATTGGTGGCCGCGCTGGCCAGCTCGGCGGTGGAGAGCTTGCGGTTGCCCACCGTGGCCACCCGGTCACCCCCGGCGACGCCGCCGAACTGCTGGCTGCTGGAAATGTCGCCGGCGGCGAAGGACAGGCCGATCATCACCAGGAAGGCGATCGCGGCGACGATGCCGAGCTTGGAGTTCTTGAGCGAGCGGAGAGTCTTGAGCATGGAGCGGTCTGTCGCCTCGGCTGTGCAGGATGCGGGCGTGCGCGCTCGCGATTGGGGCGGCTTTAGGAGCCAATCGCCCGGTTCGCAACCGCATGGGCGCGACGCGGGCGGAGCGGCGGCAAATGCGCGGCGGGGCCGGGGCGAATCGGTCATTTGTCGCAAAACGACAAGTTTTCCGGACCCGACCGGGGAAAACGATGGCCTTTCGTTTTTGACATGGCGGCCACGGCTGGACTAGCAGCGCGCCAAGACCGCCGGGCGGGAGTCGCCCCGGGCTGTGCCGGCCGGGGGGTCTGGCGCCGCCAGACCGGCTTGCACACACAGGGAATCGTCATGCCTCACCGGCCCTATATCGTTGGAAACTGGAAGATGAACGGCACCCGGGCGATGCTGCCCGAGGCGCGCGCGATCGACCGCGCGGCCGGGCGCTACCCGGCGGTGCAGGTGGCGCTGGCCCCGCCGTTCACCCTGATCCAGGCCATGGCCGGCGAGGCCCAGGCGATCGGGATCGGCGGGCAGGACTGCCACGTGGCGCTCAAGGGCGCCCATACCGGCGATATCTCGCCCGCGATGCTCGACGATTCGGGGGCGAGCTTCGCCATCCTGGGCCATTCCGAGCGCCGCGCCGACCATGGCGAGACGAGCGAACTGGTCAAGGCCAAGGCCGAGGCCGCGCTGGGCTGCGGGCTGGGGGTGATCGTCTGCGTGGGCGAGACCCTGGCGCAGCGCGATGCCGGCGAGGCCGAGGCCGTGGTCAAGGCCCAGGTCCGGGCCTCGATGCCGGCGGCGGAGCTGGCCGGCGAAATCGCGCCGGGGCGGATTTCGGTGGCCTATGAGCCGGTCTGGGCGATCGGCACCGGCCGGGTGGCCGCGGTGGCCGACGTGGTGGCCATGCATCGCGCGATCCGCGCGACCCTGACCGAGCTTTACGGCGAAGTGGGCCGGGGTGTGCGGATTCTCTACGGCGGCTCGGTCAATGCCGACAATGCCCGCGACCTGCTGGCGGCCGAAGGCGTGGGCGGCGCCCTGGTGGGCGGGGCGAGCCTGACCGCGGAGAGCTTCCTGGCGATCGTTTCGGCGGCGGGGATCGCGGCCGAGGCCTGAGCCGGCCCGGTTTTTCCGACCGGTTTTCGGCCCCGTTTTCTGTCGTTCCGGCACGGGCCGGGCGGCGCGGGAGGACAGGTTCTGTCCTCGTGACTTGCGCCGGGCGGCGCGCGCGCCTAGACGGCCCCCATTCCCTATTACCTGCGTGGGTTTCATGTCGCTGTTCCTTTTTCTCATGGTCGTCCAGGCGATCGTCGCCGCGCTGCTGGTTGGCGTCATCCTGATGCAGAAGTCCGAGGGCGGTGGCCTGGGGACCGGCGGCAGCCCCACCGGCTTCATGTCGGCGCGCGGCGCGGCCGATTTCCTCACCCGCACCACCGCGATCCTGGCGGGCGCCTTCGTGGTGCTCTCGATCGTGCTGGCGGCGCTGGCGGCCAATACCTCGGGCGGGCGCTCGATCGATACCTCGCTCAAGCGCGAGGCGCCGGTCCAGGCGCCGCTCGACCCGCTGGCCCCGGCCCCGAACGCGGCAGCCCCGGCTCAGGCGCCGGCCAACGCGCCGGCTCCGGCTCCGGCGCGGAACTGAAGCTCCGGCCCAACTCGTTCGCCGGCCCGTCCGGCACCTGATTGCAATCGGAAGACCGGCGCGGGGCGCAGCCAGAGGCGCACCCGGATCGGACGACTTGTGGATTTACCCCCGCAAACCGTCTCCGCCCGCTTGCCCGGCTCCCCCCCAACGGATTAAGGCTCGATTCCCATGGCGCGGTTCATTTTCATTACCGGCGGCGTGGTCTCCTCGCTCGGCAAGGGTCTCATGGCGGCAAGCCTCGCGGCGCTGCTCCAGGCGCGCGGCTATCGCGTGCGGATTCGCAAGTTCGACCCCTATCTCAACGTCGATCCGGGCACGATGAGCCCCTATCAGCACGGCGAGGTCTTCGTGACCGACGACGGCGCCGAGACCGACCTTGACCTGGGCCACTACGAGCGGTTCACGGGGGTTTCGGCGCGCCAGTCCGACAACATCACCAGCGGGCGGATCTACCAGCAGATCATCGCCAAGGAGCGGCGCGGCGACTACCTGGGCGCCACGGTCCAGGTGATCCCGCACGTGACCGACGCGATCAAGGAATTCGCCGTGGCCGAGGTCGACGACCTCGACTTCGTGCTCTGCGAGATCGGCGGCACGGTGGGCGACATCGAAAGCCTGCCGTTCATCGAGGCCTTGCGCCAGCTTCGCAACGAACTGGGCCGCGAGCAGACCTGTTCGGTCCACGTGACCCTGGTGCCCTATATCGCGGCGGCTGGCGAGCTGAAGACCAAGCCGACCCAGCATTCGGTGCGCGAGCTGACCGCGCTGGGCGTGCAGCCGGACCTGCTGCTGTGCCGCTGCGAGAAGCCGATCCCGGATGGCGAGCGTGCCAAGATCGCGCTGTTCTGCAATGTCCGCAAGGAAGCGGTGATTCCGGCGCTCGATGCCTCGAGCATCTATTCGGTGCCGCTCCAGTATCATGCCGAGGGGCTGGACAACGAGGTGCTGCGCCACTTCGGCCTGACCGCCCCGGCGCCGGAGCTGGCCCGCTGGGAGGACATCGTCGATCGCTTCCAGAACCCGGAAGGCGAAGTGACGATCGGCGTGGTCGGCAAGTATGTCGGCCTGCAGGACGCCTACAAGAGCCTCAACGAGGCGCTGGTCCATGGCGGCATGGCCCACCGGGTCAAGGTCAACATCCGCTGGCTCGACGCCGAACTGTTCGAGGAGGACGATCGCACCATCGCCGCCCATCTCGAACCGATGCACGGCATTCTGGTGCCCGGCGGATTCGGCGAGCGCGGGACCGAGGGCAAGATCGCCTCGGTGCGTTTCGCCCGCGAGCACAAGGTGCCGTTCCTGGGCATTTGTCTGGGGATGCAGATGGCCTGCATCGAGGGTGCGCGCAACACGGCGGGGATTGCCGGGGCCAGTTCCACCGAATTCGGCCCGACCGACGAGCCGGTGGTGGGTATCATCACCGAATGGATGACCGCCGAGGGGCTGGAGACGCGGGCCGAGGGCGGGGACCTGGGCGGCACCATGCGGCTGGGCGCCTATCCGGCCAAGCTGGCTGGCAACAGCCACGTGGCGAGCATCTACGGCACGACCGAGATCAGCGAGCGCCACCGCCACCGCTACGAGGTGAACTGCGGCTACCGCGAGGCACTGGAGCAGGGCGGGCTGGTCTTTTCGGGGATGTCGCCCGATGGCCTGCTGCCTGAGATCGTTGAGCGCCCGGACCATCCGTGGTTCGTGGGCGTGCAGTTTCATCCCGAGCTCAAGAGCCGGCCGTTCGATCCGCATCCGCTGTTCGCCGGCTTCATCGGGGCGGCGCTGCTCCAGGCCCGGCTGGTCTGATCGGCGCGGGCAATTGACAGTATTGTCAAGTATTTGCCGCGCAAGGCTAAGCAAATCCCGGTAATCGCTGGGCAATCCTTCGGCAAGGTCTGTGTCCGATAGGGAGCGGGCTGAGCTGCAAATGTAAATTCACGTGGAGATGGTTGAAAAGGGCTTGCCAAGCAGGCTTAGCAACGCCAATCCCTGCGCCAACGACAGCCGATGCAATCGGTTTTACCGCCCGGGACAGGTCGCCTTGAAGTTCCGGTGCAATGCAAATAGTCGAACGGGAACGGCAGGCCCTGTTCGGGAGGCCCATTATGGGGCCATCGATCTTGGCTTGTCCTCGATCGATCGTCTTATGCGACCCGGACGATCGTGAAGGGACCGGGCGGCGCGCAAGCGTCGCGGGGGCGGGTCCTCCCAGACCCGCCCCCGAATATTTTCCAGCCGGCTGCCATGCCGGCCAGGGCTTTCTTCAGATCGCGCCGGATCAGGCCGCTTCGCTGTGCGGCGGGGTGGCGACCACGCTCAGCGGCTGCTGGGCGTTCACGGCGATCTTGCGCGGCTTCATCGCCTCGGGCACTTCGCGCACCAGATCGATCGCCAGCAGGCCATCCTCGAGGCCGGCATTGTCCACCCGCACGAAATCGGCCAGCTCGAAGCGCCGCTCGAAGCCGCGCTGGGCGATGCCGACGTGGAGGAACTGGCCGGCGGGCTGTTCCTCGGCCTTGCGGCCCTGGACCACGAGCAGGTTCTGCTGCGCGGTGATTTCGAGATCGGCCGGCTTGAACCCGGCGACGGCGAGCGTGATGCGATAGGCATCCTCGCCCCGGCGCTCGATGTTGAAGGGGGGGTAATTGTCGCCGGTGCCGGCCCGCGAGGAATTCTCGAGCAGGTCGAACAGGCGGTCGAAGCCGACCGTGCTGCGGCGGTAGGGCGTGAAATCAAGACGGTTCATGGCAAAAATCCTCAGGTGAGCAATTTCAGGCCTGCCGCGACCCGATCGGCATCGCGGCAGCGCATCATGCCCGCTTCGCCCTCGTTCGCGACGGGCTGGCCGGTGCATGACACGGCTGGGGAGATATGGTAGCCGAGCCGCGTTTCAAGACCCGGGCGGGCAGGTTCCCGCCGGGCCAGGATCGGCTCCCGCGGCGGGAGCGAAGGAGCACGATGGCCAAGGTGGAAATCTATACCCAGTGGGGCTGCCCCTACTGCGTTCGGGCCAAGTCCCTGCTCGATGGCAAGCAGGTGGCCTATACCGAATATGACGTGACCATGGACACCAGGAAGCGGACCGAAATGGCCACGCGCAATCCCGGCGCGCGCACCGTTCCGCAGGTGTTCATCGATGATGTGGCCTATGGCGGGTGCGACGATATCCATGCGCTGGACCGGGCCGGCAAGCTCGATCCCCTGCTGGCGGCTTGAGCGCCGTGGCAACGCGGGTTGCCCTGTTGCAGATGACCAGCGGGATCGATCCCGCCGGCAATGCCGCCCGCGTGGCCGCCGCGGCGCGCGAGGCCGCGGATGGCGGCGCGGCGATGCTGTTCACGCCCGAGATGACCAACATCATTGACCGGGACCGCCAGCGGGCGGCGCGGGCGATCGTGGGCGAAGACGACGATCGGGTGCTGGCGGCCGCGCGCGAGGCCGCGCAAGGCTGCGGCCTGTGGATCGCGCTGGGCTCGCTGGCGATCGACCGGGGCGATGGGCGCTATGCCAACCGCGCCTTCGTGATCGATCCGGCCGGCGCGATCCGGGCGCGCTATGACAAGATCCATATGTTCGACGTTGACCTGGCCACCGGCGAATCCTGGCGTGAATCCAGTGCCTATGCCCCGGGCGAGGACCTGGCGGTGGTGGAGCATACGCCGGTCGGCCGGCTGGGCTTGGCGATCTGCTATGACCTGCGGTTTCCCGCGCTGTTCGAGGCGCTGGGGCAGCGCCGGTGCGATGTGATCGCCATTCCCGCCGCCTTCACCGTGCCCACCGGCCAGGCCCACTGGCACCTGCTCCAGCGCGCCCGGGCGGTGGAGGCGAGCGCCTATGTCATCGCCGCAGCCCAGGTTGGCCGGCACGAGGACGGGCGCGAAACCTGGGGGCACAGCCTGGTGATCGATCCGTGGGGCGAGGTCCTGCTCGACATGGGCGGGGCCGACGATGGTGGCCGGGCGGGGCTGGGCTTTGCCGAAATCGACCTTGCGCGTGTGGCCGAGGTTCGCACCCAGTTGCCGAGCCTTGCCAATCGCCGGCCGATCGCCACATAGGCTGGCGCATGATTGTCTACGATCTCGAATGCCGCGCAGGGGGGCACCGGTTCGAGGGCTGGTTTGGCTCCTCGACCGATTTCGAGCAGCAGCGCGAGCGCGGGCTGCTGTCATGCCCGGTCTGCGGCGCGGCGGACGTTGCCAAGGCGGTGATGGCCCCGGCCGTGCCGCGCAAGGGCAACCAGATGCCGGTGCAGGCGCGCGAGAGCCGGGGCGAGGGCGGTTCGTCCGCACCCCCGCAGCCCAAGACGCCGGTCGCCACGGGCGCCCCCAGCCTGCCGCCGCAGGCCGCCGCCCTGCTGCGCGCCTATGCCGCCGCCCAGGCCGAGGCCTTGAAGGCGTCGAAATGGGTGGGCGACGATT
The DNA here is from genome assembly GCF_042646485.1 of Novosphingobium bradum. NCBI lineage: Bacteria > Pseudomonadati > Pseudomonadota > Alphaproteobacteria > Sphingomonadales > Sphingomonadaceae > Novosphingobium > Novosphingobium bradum. Next base: position 549,173 of record NZ_JBHRTQ010000007.1, read on the forward strand.
TCCCCGAGCAGGCCCGCGCCATGCATTATGGCGAGGAGGACCAGGCCCCGATCCACGGCCAGGCCACCGCCGATGAGGCGCGCGAGCTGATCGAGGAAGGCATCGCGGTGGCCCCGGTGCTGTTCCCGGTGGTGCCGCCCGACAAGGCGAATTAGCGCCGCGTTTGCCCCCGTTGCCATGCCCGGCGGTCGTGCCTATGAGGGCCGCGGGCGTCCGTAGCTCAGCAGGATAGAGCACCAGATTCCTAATCTGGGGGCCATGGGTTCGAATCCCGTCGGGCGCACCATTCCCCTATTGCCCTCAAACGCCGGGCGGTCGCATCCGCGACCTTGGCTTGCCACGCACAAGCTCGGGCGGCCAGCCGGCCTTGCGAACCCTGACGGGATCGCCGGCCCGGTGCGGTTATTCGCCAGTATAGCTGGGCTTGCGCTTTTCCTTGAAGGCGCTGCTGCCTTCGCGGAAATCGCGGCTTTCGAGCATCAGTGCCTGCATCGACTTCTCGAATTCCAGCGCCTGGTCATAGGTCTGCACCGGGGCGGCGTCGAACTGGCGCTTGGCCATGGTGAGCGCGAGGGTGGGCGCCTGGGCCAGCGACTGGGCGAGTTCGAGGGCACGGGGCAGGACATCATCGGCCGGCAGGGCTTCGAGCGCGAGGCCGAGATCGACCGCTTCCTGGCCCGAGACGAAGCGGCCCGAATACATGATTTCCTTGGCGCGCTGGAGCGGGAGATAGCGGGTCAGCAGGAAGGCCGCGCCGCCATCGGGGGCGAGGCCGATGTGGCGGAAGGCGAACTGGAACCGCGCGTCGGCGGCAGTGATGACCATGTCGGAGGCGAGCGCCAGCGACCAGCTCACCCCGATGCACACGCCGCGCACCGCCGCGATCACCGGCTTGCCGGTGCCGGCCACGCCGCGCGCCATGCGGTGGAGCATTCCCACCCGGTAGAGCGAGCGGCCGATCCCGCCTTCGCCCATTTCCGACACGTCGGCCCCGGCGCTGAAATCGCCGCCGCCGCCGGTGAGCACGATGGCGCGCACGGCCGGATCATCGTCGGCCGCCCGGAAGGCGCTTTCGATCTCGGCGCGCATGGCCAGGGTGATCGCGTTCTTGCGTTCGGGGCGATCGATGGTGATGAGCGCCACCGCGCCCTGGTGTTCGATGGTGATCGGCATGGCGGCTGGCTCCTTTTCCTTGGCCGCGCTTATCGATCCGGCGCGCGCCAAGTCAACGCCGCGTTCCCGAGCAGGGAGCGCGGCGATGCCCATCAGAAGCTGGTGATCACCGAGCGCACGACCTCGCCGCGCTTCATCGCATCGAACGCCTCGTTGACCTCGCCAAGGCTGATCCGGCGCGAGACCATCGAGCCGACGTCGAGCCGGCCGGCCTCGGCCAGGGCCACCAGACGCGGCATATCGCGCTGGACCTGGGCCGAGCCATAGGCCGAGCCGAGCAGGCGCTTGCCGGTGAGGTGGATGCCATTGGCCGGCAGGGCCAGTTCGAGCGAGGGGGAGAGCGAGCCGACCATGGTTGCCGTGCCGCCATTGCAGGCCGCGTCATAGGTCTGGCGCATGGTGGCCGGCGTGCTGATCACCTCGAAGGTATATTCGGCGCCCCGGCCGCGGGTGATCTCGCGGATCCGGGCGACCGGGTCTTCGGCGGTGGGATCGATCGCGTGGGTGGCGCCCATCGCCAGGGCCATCTCGCGCTTGGAGGCGAAGGGATCGACCGCGATCAGTTCGGCCGCGCCGGCGATGCGCGCGCCTTGCAGCACGGCAAGGCCGACCCCGCCGCAGCCGAAGATCGCCACGCTGGCCCCGGGTTCGACCCGCGCGGTCCACAGCGCCGATCCGACCCCGGTGGTGATGCCGCAGCCGATCAGGGCGAGCTGTTCATCGGGCAGGTCCGTCTCCACCTTGACCACGTTGGTTTCGTGGACGGTCATCAGCGGGGCCATGGTGCCAAGGCCCGAAAGCGCGGCGATCAGCCGGCCATCGTACATCAGCTTGGGCTTCTCGACCTTGCCGTTGGTTTCGCACAGGTGCGAGCGGCCACTCAGGCATTGCCAGCAGATCCCGCAGGCCGGAACGAAAGTGCAGATCACCCGGTCGCCCGGGGCCACGCGGCGGACGGCGGAGCCGACCTCGATCACCCGGCCGGCGCCTTCGTGGCCGAGCACGAGCGGGATGGTCATGGCCGGATACTGGCCGCTGGCGATCGAATAGTCGGAATGGCAGATGCCGCTGGCGCCGACCTCGATTCGCACTTCGCAAGGGGAGACGGGCTGGGGTTCGACCTCGCGCAGTTGCACCGGCGCGCCGAATTCCTCGATGATGACGGCCTTCATCCTGCTCTCCCGATCTTTTCTGGCGGCGCTTTTCCTGCCGCCTGATCCCTGGCTCCTAGCAGCCCGGGGCGCCGCGGAAAACCGCGCCGGGCATCGGGGCGGCGATGGAGGTTTGGCCTTTGGCGGCGTCCTGCGCTAAGGGCGCGCGCATGAGTGCCGAAACGCCTGCCATGCCCGCCCAGCTTGTCATCCGCCGCCCGGACGACTGGCACGTTCACCTGCGCGACGGCGCGATGCTGGCCGACGTGGTGGGCCATACCGCGCGCCAGTTTGCCCGCGCCATCGTCATGCCCAACCTGGCGCCGCCGGTGACCACCACGGCCGGGGCGGCCGCCTACCGCGACCGGATCATGGCCGCCCTGCCCAAGGGCAGCGATTTTGGCCCGTTGATGGCGCTTTATCTTACCGACGGAACCGATCCCGCTGACCTGGAGCAGGGTTTCGCGCTGGGCATCCTGACGGCGGCCAAGCTCTATCCCGCCCACGCCACGACCAATTCGGCCCACGGCGTGACCGATGTCCGCAACATCTATCCCGTGCTCGACCGGATGCAGGAGATCGGGATGCCGTTCCTCGTCCACGGCGAGGTGACCGATGGCGAGATCGACATCTTCGACCGCGAGGCGGTGTTCATCGAGCGGGTGCTGGGGCCGGTGCTGAAGGACTTCCCGGCGCTGAAGGTGGTGTTCGAGCACATCACCACCCGCGAGGCGGTGCAGTTCGTGGAGAGCGCCGGGCCGAACGTGGGCGCGACGATCACCCCGCACCACCTGATGATCAACCGCAACGCGCTGTTCGCCGGCGGCATCCGGCCCCATGCCTATTGCCTGCCGGTGGCCAAGCGCGAAGTGCACCGCCTGGCCCTGCGCGCGGCGGCGACAGGGGGGAGCGCGAAGTTCTTCCTCGGCACCGATACCGCGCCGCACCAGGTTGCCGCCAAGGAATCGGCCTGCGGCTGCGCGGGCATCTTCTGCGCGCCCCATGCGCTGGAAAGCTATGCCACCGTGTTCGAGGAGGAGGGTGCGCTCGACCGGCTGGAGGCCTTTGCCTCGGAAAACGGGCCAAGGTTCTATGGCCTGCCGCTCAACGAGGGCCGGGTGCGGCTGGAGCGGGCCGAATGCCTGGTGCCCGAGCGGATCGCCGCCGATGGCGGGGCGGTGGTGCCCTGGCTGGCCGGCGAGACGCTGCGCTGGCATTTCGCCGGGGCGGCCTGATCTTCGTGGACAAGCTGCTGCTCGCCTCGATCCACGATGTGGGGCCGCGCTTCGAGAGCGAGGTGGACCGGCTGGTGGACCTGCTCGGCGGCGTGCTGGGCGAGGGGCGTTTTGCCATGCTGGTGGTGCCCGATCACTGGGGGCTGGCGCCGCTGGGCGAAGCGGCGGCCTTCCGGGCGCGGCTGCGCGGCTGGGCCGATCAGGGTGTGGAGATGTTCGTCCACGGCTGGTTCCACAAGGACATGGCCGACCATTCGGGCCTCACCAGCTTCAAGGCGCGGCACATGACCGCCGGGGAAGGGGAGTTCCTGGGTCTGTCGCAGGACGAGGCCGCCCGGCGCATGGCCGATGGCCGGGCGCTGATCGAGGATGCGATCGGGCGCGCGAGCGCCGGGTTCATCGCCCCGGCCTGGCTTTACGGGCCGGGCGCGCTGGCGGCGCTGGCAGCCAGCGATTTCCCCCTGGCCGAGGATCACATGAAGGTCTGGGATCCGCGCAGCGGCGCGGTTCTGGCACGTGGGCCGGTGGTGACCTGGGCGAGCCGCTCGGTGCCGCGCCAGTTGAGTTCGCTGGCGGTCGCCGCGCTGGCGCGCACGGCGTTTCATGGGCTGTCGGTGGCGCGGATCGCGGTTCATCCCGGTGATACCACGGTGCCGGCCCTGGTGGATTCGATCGGCCGGACCTTCGCCAGCTTCGCCCGCCGCCGCCCGGCCGCGCGCTACGCCGATCTGCGACGCTGAGGATTTTCCTTTTCCGCCAAGTCCATGGCTGGTCAGCCGGGGATGAACTCGCGGCAACCTTGGGGCTACATCGCTGATTGCCGCTTGCACAACGCCCCCCGGGCACTAAAGACCGGCGCTGTAATTCGCTGCACGCGAGCCAGCAACGCGCCCGATGCCGGAGGGGATTGTCGGCAAGGGCAGGTCGGACGGGGTACGGCCGCGGGTCTCGTCACCGGGTTATGTGGCGCAGCAAGCGTGGCACATCGGGATATGCAGACCATCGAACCCGCTCTTCATGACAGTCCGGGCTATCCCGAGGGCTTTTCGCCCGGCGAATTCGCCGCATCGGCCGCGGCCGCCGGCGAAGGTGCCGGCCCGTCGGCCAGCCGGGGAATGTTCGGCCTGGTGGGCGTGGTGCTCTCGGCGGTCGTGGTCTTTGCCGCGGCCTTTGCCTACCGCGACCTCAGGCTGGACACGGTCAGCGCCATGCTGCCGCGCACGGCGCTGTTCTGGGTGGTCTACCTGGTGTTCTATATGCAGGCGCCGCTGCTGGAATGGGTGATCTTCCGCCGGCTCTGGGACATTCCCTTCCTGTCGGGCGTGGCCGCGCTGGTCCGCAAGCAGGTCAGCAACGAGCTGGTGCTGGGCTATCTGGGCGAGGCCCAGTTCTACGCCTGGGCGCGGGCGCGCGGGACCATGGCGGCGGCGCCCTTCGGCGCGGTCAAGGACGTGGCGATCCTTTCGGCGCTGACCGGCAATGGCGTCACCCTGGTCATGCTGGTCTTCGCCTGGCCGCTGATCGCCTCGGGCCAGCTTGGCCTGCCGACGCGCGAGGTGTTCCTCTCGCTGGGCGTGGTGCTGCTCACCTCCTGCGCGATCCTGCTGTTCCGCAAGAAGCTGTTTTCGCTGGATCGGCGCGAGCTGTGGTTCATCACCGGGCTGCACGTGATCCGCACCGTGCTGTTCATCCTGTTTTCAGCCCTGCTCTGGCACCTCGTCCTGCACCAGGTCTCGCTGGGACTGTGGCTGGTGCTGGCAACCTTGCGGATGCTGGTATCGCGTCTTCCCTTCCTGCCGAACAAGGATATCGTGTTTGCCGGGATCGCAGTTTTCCTGCTTGGCCATGATCTGGAGATCGCCGCCCTGATGACCCTGATGGCCGCCATCACGCTGGGCAGCCACGTGGTCGCCGGCGTGGTTTCGGGACTGGCCGGGCTGGTCGAGACGCGAAGGAGGGCTTGAGTGAAGAGGATGTTCGCAAAAGGGCTCATGGCCCCGGGTGCGGCGGCAGTCCTGGCGGGGCTGGTGCCGCTGGCCCCGGCCGGGGCGATCATTCCGTCCACTCCGGATCTCGGCAAGGCAGAGGGGCGCTGCCGCTCGGGCGAGGCCGGGCCGGCCCTGCTGGTGCGGATCGACGGGCTGAAGGACCACAACGGCAACCTCAAGCTCGAGGTCTATCCGGCCAACGACAAGGATTTCCTCCAGGACGACAATATCCTGGTTGCGGAAGGCAAGGTCTTCCGCCGGGTGGAGCAGCCGGTGGGAGCGGGCAATCCGGTGGAGCTGTGCGTCCGCATTCCCGGGCCGGGCACCTATGCCGTTTCGGTGCTGCATGACCGCGACGGCAACCGCAAGTTCGGGCTTTCGGTCGACGGGATCGGCTTTTCCGGCAATCCCCGGCTGGGGGTGAGCAAGCCCAAGGCGTCGCGGGCCAGCGTGGTGGTCACCGCCGCCGGGCTTTCGCGCATCACCGTGGTGATGAACTACCGCTCGGGGCTGATGTCCTTCGCGCCGTTGCACAAGAAGTGAGCGGCCTCTAAGGGCGGTCTCCATGAAGATCGTCGATGTCTGCGCGTTCCTTTCGCCGCATGGCGGGGGCGTCAAGACCTACATCGAGCAGAAGCTCGCCATCGGTCCCCGGCTGGGCCACGAGATCGTGGTGATCGCGCCGGGCGACCATGACGAGGTGATCGGCCATGGGCCGGGCGCGCGGGTGGTCAAGCTGGCCAGCCCGCGCTTTCCGCTTGATCGCAAGTACTGGTATTTCGACGACGAGCCGCGCCTCCATGCCGCCATCTCGGCCGAGGCGCCCGATTTCCTCGAGGCCAGCTCACCCTGGCGCAGCGCCTCAATGGTCGGGCGCTGGCCGGGCGCGGCGCCGCGCGCGCTGATCATGCACGCCGACCCGCTTTCGGCCTATGCCTATCGCTGGTTTGGCGGGGTGCTCAGCCGCGAGACGATCGACCGGCGGTTCGAGCGCTTCTGGGAGCACCTGCGCGATCTCGGCCAGGCCTTCGATACCGTGGTCTGCGCCAGCCGCGAATTGCAGGAGCGGCTGCTCGAGGGCGGGGTGGCCAATGCCGTGCTCCACCCGATGGGGATCGAGGCCGGCCTGTTCGGGCCGGAGCGGCGCAGTGCGGCCGTGCGGCGCGACCTGCTGGCCCTGTGCGACCTGCCCGAAGAGGCCCATCTCCTGATCAGCGTGGGGCGACTTGCGCCGGAAAAGCGCCTGCCGATGGTGGTCGATGCGGTGGAGGCGGCAAGCCACAGCCTGCCGCTGGGCCTGATCGTGCTGGGGGCGGGCAGCCAGAAGCGGCGCCTGCTGGCCCAGATCGCCGGCAACCCGCACATCCGCCTGCTTTCGCCCGAGCGCAACCGGGTGAAATTCGCCACCCTGCTCGCCAGCGCCGACGCGCTGATCCACGGCTGCGAGGCCGAGACCTTCTGCATGGCCGCCGCCGAGGCGCGGGCCAGCGGCATTCCGGTGATCGTGCCCGATCGCGGCGGCGCGGCCGACCATGCCGGCGGCGGGGCCGGGGTGCGCTATGCCGCGGGCAATGCCCAGGCCGCCGCCCAGGCGATCCTTGACCTGTTCGCCGGCGCGGTGCCGCTGAGCAGCGAGCCGGTGCCGGTGGTGACCATGGCCGAGCATTTCACCCGCCTTTTCGCCGATTACGAACGGATTGCCAGCGCCGCCCGGCGTGCCGCATGATCCGTGCCCCTGGGCGGGGCAAGGGGGCGGGGCGTGTCGCAAAGTGTCGCCGGCGCCAAACAAGCTGTTTCCAAACCAGACGAATGGCGCTTAGAGGACTGCCGCGGGCATCATCCGGCGCAAGGGCCGATGATCCTGAATAACCGTGGGGGATGAAGGGTTTGCAGCCTTCGATCGGAAAAATGCCGGGGATGCGGGCAGCCGGCGGGCGGCGGACCGCCGGGCTGATTGCCGCTGCCGCGCTGGCGCTGCTGGCGGGGTGCGGCAAGGGCGGGGACGAGCACAAGCGCCCCGATCCGACCGTTGGCTATGTTGTTGTCCAGCCTGCCGCGGTGCCGGTGCAGACCCAGCTTGGCGGGCGCACGGTTGCCTTTGCCACGTCCGAGGTGCGCCCGCAGGTGAGCGGGGTGATCCGCGCCCGGCTGTTCGCCGAGGGCGGCACGGTGCGGCAGGGCGAGCCGCTGTTCCAGATCGATTCCAGCCTCTACCGCGCCGCGGTCAACCAGGCGAGCGCCAACCTCGAAGCGGCCCGCGCCGGGGCCGAGGCTGCCACGGTCAAGGCCGAGCGGTTCCGTCCGCTGGCCGACATGGAAGCGATCTCGCGCCAGCAATATACCGATGCCCTGGCCCAGGCGCGCCAGGCCCGCGCGGCTGTCGCCCAGACCGGGGCGGCGCTGGAAACGGCGCGGATCAACCTGCGCTACACCACGGTGCCGGCGCCGATTTCCGGGCGGATCGGCCGTTCGCTGTTCACCACCGGCGCTCTGGTCAACGCCAACCAGGCCGATGCCCTGGCGGTGATCCAGCAAGTCGATCCGATCTATGTCGATGTCCAGCAATCGAGCGCGGAGCTGCTTGCGCTCAAGCGTGCGCTGGCCGGCGGCGGGGTGAGCGCGGGGAGCGCCACGGTCCACCTCGCGCTGGAGGATGGCAGCGAATATCCCCTGGCCGGGATCGTCCAGTTTTCCGAGATGATGGTCAACGAGGCGACCGGGACCATCACCCTGCGCGCGCGCTTTCCCAATCCCGAAGGCCTGCTGCTGCCGGGGATGTTCGTCCAGGCGCGGTTCGACCAGGCGGTGAACCCGGCGGCCTATATCCTGCCCGATTCCGCGCTGATGCGCGATATCGGCGGCGATGCCTTCGTCTTCGTGGTGGCGAAGGGCAACAAGGCCGAGCGCCGCAAGGTGACCGCCGACCGCACGCTCAACGCCGACTGGGTGGTGACCGCCGGGCTGAACCCGGGTGACCGGGTGATCGTCCAGGGCGTGGCCGCGCTCAAGCATGGCATGACGGTCAAGCCGGTGCCGGCCTCCAGCCCCGAGCGCCTGAAGCCGCCGACAAGCGCTGGTGGGGCCGGCGCGGCTGGCGCGGCCGGTCGCGGCTGAGCGGCGGCGATGTCGCGGATCTTCATCGACCGGCCGATCTTCGCCTGGGTCCTGGCGATCGTGGTGATGATGGCGGGGCTGGGCGCCGTGCTGTCGCTGCCGGTCTCGCAATATCCCGACATCGCGCCGGTCCAGGTAAATGTCCGCGCCAGCTATCCGGGCGCTTCGGCCCAGACGCTGGAAACCAGCATCACCCAGCCGCTGGAACAGGCGCTCACCGGGCTTGACGGGCTGCTCTACTTCTCGTCGCAATCCAGCTCACGCGGGCTGGTGACGATCACCGCGATCTTCGCCAAGGGCACCAATCCCGATACCGCGCAGGTCCAGGTCCAGAACAAGGTGGCCACCGCCCTTTCGCGCCTGCCCCAGCAGGTGCAGCAGCAGGGGGTCCGGGTCACCAAGTCGGCCGCCGACCAGTTGCTGCTGCTGTCGGTCTATGACGTGACCGACCAGCGTTCCAATCGCGACGTGGCCGATTACCTGTCCTCCAACCTCCAGGACCCGCTCTCGCGCGTGGCAGGCGTGGGCGATGTCACCGTGTTCGGCTCGCCCCATGCCATGCGGATCTGGCTCAATCCGCAGCGCCTCGCCGCCGCTTCGCTGATGCCGGGCGACGTGGTCAACGCGATTACCGCCCAGAACACCGAGGTGGCCGCCGGCGAGGTGGGCGGGATGCCCTCTCCGCCGGGGCAGATGCTCAATGCCACGCTCACCGCCAGTTCGCGGCTCCAGACCGCCGACCAGTTCGGCGCGATCATCCTCAAGACCCTGCCCGATGGTTCCAGCGTGCGGATCAAGGACGTGGCGCGGGTGGAACTGGGCGCGGAAAACTACAGCGCCGTGGGCCGCTACGATCGTCATCCGGCCGCCGGCCTGTCGATCTCGCTGGCACCGGGCGCCGACGCGCTGCGGACCGCCGAACTGGTCAAGGCCAAGGTGATCGAGCTGTCGAAGGAGATGCCCGACGGCCTCAGGGTCGACTATGTCTCGGACACGACGACCTTCATCAAGCTCTCGGTCCACGAGGTGGTGGTCTCGCTGCTCGAGGCGATCGCCCTGGTGGTGGTGGTGATGTTCGTGTTCCTGCAAAGCTGGCGGGCGACGCTGGTTCCGGCCATCGCGGTGCCGGTGGTGCTGCTGGGCACTTTCGCGATCCTCTATCTCGCCGGCTACACCATCAACACCATGACCCTGTTCGGCCTCGCCCTGGCGATCGGCCTCCTGGTCGACGATGCGATCGTGGTGGTCGAGAACGTCGAGCGGCTGATGCACGAGAACCCGGGCATGACCGCGCGCGAGGCGACCATCCAGTCGATGCGCGAGATCCAGGTGGCGCTGGTGGCGATTGCCCTGGTGCTGTCGGCGGTGTTCCTGCCGATGGCTTTCTTCGGCGGATCGACCGGGGTGATCTATCGCCAATTCTCGCTCACCATCATCTCGGCCATGGTGCTTTCGGTGCTGGTGGCGCTGATCCTCAGTCCGGCGCTGACCAGCACCCTGCTGCGCCCGCCCGTGGCCGAGGGCGAGGGCGAGCCATCGGCGCTGGCCGCGCGTCTGCCGGCGGTTCATGCGCGCGTGGGACGCGGGCTGGGCTGGTTCAACCGCACCCTGCGCGAGGGCACCGCGCGCTATGTCGGCGCCATCGGCACGGTGGTGGGCGCCAAGTGGCGGTACCTCGGCATCTACGGACTGGTCGTGCTGGTGCTGGTGGTGCTGTTCACGCGCCTGCCCGGCGGGTTCCTGCCGACCGAGGACCAGGGCGTGCTGATGCTCCAGGGACGGCTTCCGGCCGGCGCAACCACCGAGCGCTCACTCGCTACGGCGCGATCGATCGAGGACTATTTCGTCGGCAAGGAGAAGGCCACTGCCGGCATCTTCACCCTGGTCGGCGGAGGCGCCGCCGGGCCGAGCGGGCAGAACACCGTCCAGGGCTTCCTCAATCTCAAGCCGTGGGAGGATCGCCCGGGCAAGGAGGGCGGGGTCGAGGCGATCGCCCAGCGTGCCACCAAGGCCTTCGGCGGCCTGCGCGATGCCCAGGTCTTCGTGCTGGTGCCGCCGGTGGTGCGCGGGCTGGGAGCAAGCAACGGCTTCACCATGGAATTCCTCAACACCAGCGGGATGGATCGCGCCGCCTTCCTCGCCGCGCGCGATCGCCTGTTGCAGGATGCCGCCGCCGACCGCCGGCTCCAGGGCGTGCGCGCCACTGACCTGCCCGACCAGCCGACGCTCAGCATTGCGGTCGATCCGCCCCGGATGACCGCCTACGGGATCAGTCCCGCCGATGCCAACACCACCCTGGCGACCGCCTGGGGCGGCCGCTACGTGAACGATTTCGTCGATCAGGGCCGGGTCAAGCGGGTCTTCGTCCAGGGCGATGCCCAGTATCGCGCGCGGCCCGAGGACCTGGGCCAGTGGTACGTGCGGACCGGCAATGGCGCCATGGCGCCGTTTTCCGCCTTCTCGAAGCTGGGCTGGGCGACCGCGCCCAATTCGCTCTCGCGCTTCAATGGCGTTCCGGCCTTCGAGATCCAGGGCCAGGCTGCGCCGGGGGTAAGCTCGGGCCAGGCGATGGACGCGATCCAGCAAATCGCCGCCCGCTTGCCCGGCACCGACGTGGACTGGGCCGGCGCCTCCTATGAGGAGCGCCTGAGTTCGGGCCGCGCGCCCTTGCTCTATGCACTGTCTCTGGTCGTGGTGTTCCTGTGCCTGGCCGCGCTTTACGAGAGCTGGTCGATCCCGGTGGCGGTGGTTCTGGTCATCCCGCTGGGCCTCATCGGCGCGGTTCTGGCGGTGACCCTGCGTGGGCTTCAGAACGACATCTATCTCCAGATCGGCCTGCTCACCACCATGGGCCTGGCCGCCAAGAACGCGATCCTGATGATCGAATTCGCCGAACAGGCCGAGCGCAAGGGCGCGCGGGTGATCGATGCCGCGCTGGCCGCCGCCCGCATCCGCCTGCGCCCGATCCTGATGACCAGCTTCTCGTTCATCTTCGGGGTCATGCCACTGGCGCTGGCCAGCGGGGCCGGGGCCAACAGCCGGGTGGCCATCGGCACGGCGGTGATCGGCGGAATGCTCAGCGCGACCCTGCTGGCGATCTTCTACATCCCGCTGTTCTTCGTGCTGGTGCGGCGCGGGGTGCGCGATGGGCTGCGCGCGCTCAAGCGGCGGTTCGGCAGCGGCCGGCCGGAGGCGGCTGCATGAGGCGGGCGGTTCCCTTCGTGCTGGCCCCCGTGCTGGCCCCCGTGCTGGCCCTGGCCTTGGCCGGCTGTTCGCTGGCGCCGAAATACGTACGTGAGGCGCGACCGGTGCCCGATTCCTGGCCGGTGGGCGATGCCTACCTGGCGCGCACCGAGGCGGCCCTGCCGGTGGTCAGCTACCGCGAGGTGTTCACCGACGCGCGGCTTCAGGCGCTGGTCGGCCAGGCACTGGCCAACAACAGCGACCTCAGGGTGGCCGCCGCCAACCTGGCAGCGGCGCGTGCCCGGGTTGACGTGCAGCGCGGGGCGCAGCTGCCCCAGGTTGGCGTGGGCGCCGGGGCCACCCGCCGCTCGACCGAGGCCGGCGGGCCGGTTACGGCGTGGACCGCCTCGGGCGGGATCAGCGCCTTCGAGCTCGACCTGTTCGGTCGCCTCGCCAATGCGACCCGCGCCGAACAGGAGACGGCGCTCGCCTCCGAGGCCTCGGCGCGGACCGTGCGGCTGGGGCTGGTCGCCGATCTGGCCAATGCCTGGGCCGATCACGCCGCCGACGCCGAACTGTTGCGAATCGCGCAGCAGACCGCCGTGGCCGCGCGCCGCTCGGTCGCGCTCAACCGGGCCTTGTTGCGCGGCGGGGTGGCCGCGCGGAGCGACGTGGGCCAGGCCGAACAGGTGCTGGCGACCGCCGAGGCCGACCTCGCCGCCCAGACCACCGCGCTGGCCCAGGATCGCAACCTGGTCGAGCTGCTGGTCGGCGCGCCGGTCGATCCGGCGCTGCTGCCGGGTGATCTCGCCTCGGTCGGCGCCTCGGTGCGCTCGGTTCCGGCGGGGACCAGCTCGGACGTGCTGCTGCGCCGGCCCGACGTGATCGCGGCCGAATACCGCCTGCGCGCGGCCAATGCCGATGTTGGCGTGGCCCGGGCCGAGCTGTTCCCGCGCCTTTCGCTGACCGCGCTGGTCGGGCTTGCCGCCAATTCGTTCGAGGGGCTGTTCAAACCCGGCGCGCTGACCAGCACGCTGGGGGGCAATGCCGGTTATGCCCTGTTCTCTGGCGGGAGCGCGCGGGCCAATGTCCGGGTGAGCCAGGCCCAGCGCGAGACCGCGCTCGCCACCTGGGAGAAGGCGGTGCAGACCGCGTTCCGCGAAGTGGCCGATGCCCTGGCCCGGCAGGGGACCATGGCCGACGAGCTGGCGGCGGTGGAACGCCGCACGGCGGCAGCGGCCGACACCGCCCTGCTGGTGGAGGCGCGCTATCGCGGCGGGGTCGCCTCGTCGCTGGAAAGCCTCGATGCCCAGCGCAGCCTCTATACCGCGCAGCGTGCCGAGGTGGCCTCGCGGCTGGCGAGCGTGCGGAGCCGGATCACCCTCTACCGCGTGCTGGGCGGCGATCAACTGGCGCCTGGCACGCCCTGATCGCAGCGGGATCGGGGGTTGGTTGCGATTTCGTGTTGAAATCGCTTGTCAGCAGGATGGTGTTGTGATTCTGTGACAACATGAAGCGCAGCCGCTCCGAACCGAAATTTGCCCGTGACCGGGTCAGCATGGGCGTGGCCATCGCCGCCCTGGTGCTGATGGCGGGTTGGTGCGTGGCCGGCCCCAGCGGCCTCCTGGCGTGGAGCGAAAACCTGCGTACGCTCGACCAGCGGCAGAAGCAGGTGGAGCAGCTCACCCTCAAGCGCGACGAGCTGAAGAATCGCGTCGCCCTGCTCGATCCGCGCCATGCCGATCCCGATCTGGCCGGCGAACTGCTCCGCAGCAATCTCAACGTCGTCCACCCTGACGAGATGGTGATGATGCTGAGGTAACCGCGCCATGCGGCGCACTGGGCCTCTGCTGCGGTGCGGGATTGAATGTTGCGCGCGCTGATAACAAAATACGTATGGAGGATTTCCCTGTTCGGCGGGAATTCTCTATAGACCCCGCATAGTCAGCCCAGCCTCCGGGGGAAATTTGAACTTGGCCAAGCCCGCATCCAAGGCCGCCGCGCCGCGCAAGACCGCTGCCGCGCCGGCCACCGCAAAGCCCGCGAAGAGCACCGCCCAGCAAGGCGGCCGGCCCGAGGCGGAGGATGATTCGCTGCCGGCCTTGCGCGCCCTGCAGGACAATTTCGAGGCGACGAAGCGCTACGACGCCAGCGAGGCCGAACTGCTGCGCTTCTACGAACAGATGCTGCTGATCCGCCGCTTCGAGGAACGCGCCGGCCAGCTCTATGGCCTGGGCCTGATCGGCGGGTTCTGCCACCTCTACATCGGCCAGGAAGCCGTGGCGGTGGGCCTGCAATCAGCGCTCAACGAAGGGCATGACAGCGTCATCACCGGCTACCGCGATCACGGCCATATGCTGGCCTACGGGATCGATCCCAAGGTGATCATGGCCGAACTGACCGGCCGCGCCGCCGGGATCAGCCACGGCAAGGGCGGCTCGATGCATATGTTCAGCACCGAGCACAAGTTCTACGGCGGCCACGGCATCGTCGGCGCCCAGGTGCCGCTTGGCGCGGGGCTGGCCTTCGCGCACAAGTATCGTGAGGACGGCGGCGTGTGCCTCGCTTATTTCGGCGATGGCGCGGCCAACCAGGGCCAGGTCTATGAAACCTTCAACATGGCCGCCTTGTGGAACCTGCCGATTGTCTTCGTCGTGGAGAACAACGGCTATGCCATGGGCACGGCGGTGACCCGCGGTTCGGCGGAAACCCATTTCCACCGTCGGGGCACGGCCTTCCGCATTCCCGGTATCAACGTCAACGGCATGGACGTGCTGGAAGTGCGCGCCGCGGCCGAAGTGGCGCTGGCCCATGTGCGCGGCGGCAACGGGCCGGTGCTGATGGAACTGCACACCTATCGCTATCGCGGGCACTCGATGTCGGACCCGGCGAAATACCGCACCCGCGAGGAAGTTCAGGAAATGCGCGAGAAGCACGATCCGATCGAAGCCGCCAAGGCCGAGCTGATGGCGCGCGGCGTGGCCGAGGACCGGCTCAAGGAGATCGACAAGCGCATCCGCGCGCAGGTTTCGCAAGCGGCCGACTTTGCCGAGAATTCGCCCGAGCCGGCTCCGTCCGAACTCTACACCGACGTCCTGGTGGAGCGCTACTGATGGGAATCGAACTCAAGATGCCCGCGCTTTCTCCCACGATGGAAGAAGGCACGCTGGCCCGCTGGCTGGTCAAGGAAGGCGACACGATCCGTTCGGGCGACATCATCGCCGAGATCGAGACCGACAAGGCGACCATGGAATTCGAGGCGGTTGACGAAGGCACGCTGGAGAAGATTCTCGTGCCCGAAGGCACCGCCGGGGTGAAGGTCGGCACGGTGATCGCGGCCATGGCCGGCGAGGACGCGCCGGTTTCTGCCGCACCCGCTGCCGCCGTGATCGAGGAGCCGGCTCCGGCTCCGGCTCCGGTCGCGGTGCCCGTCATTGCCGTGCAGCCGGTTGTCGTCGCCGCGCCGGTGGCCGATCCGGCCATTCCCGCGGGCACCAACATGAAGTCTGTCACCGTGCGCGAGGCCTTGCGCGATGCCATGGCCGAGGAAATGCGCCGCGATGGCCGGGTCTTCGTGATGGGCGAGGAAGTGGCCCAGTATCAAGGCGCCTACAAGGTCACCCAAGGCCTGCTCGATGAATTCGGCCCCAGGCGGGTGATCGACACGCCGATCACCGAATATGGCTTTGCCGGCATCGGCACCGGGGCGGCGATGGGCGGGCTTCGCCCCATCGTCGAATTCATGACTTTCAACTTTGCCATGCAGGCGATCGATCACCTGATCAATTCGGCCGCCAAGACCAATTATATGTCTGGCGGACAGATGCGCTGCCCGATCGTGTTCCGCGGGCCGAACGGGGCCGCGTCGCGCGTTGGCGCGCAGCACAGCCAGAACTATGCGCCGTGGTATGCCAGCGTGCCCGGCCTGGTGGTGATCGCGCCCTATGATTCCTCGGATGCCAAGGGGTTGCTCAAGGCCGCGATCCGCAGCGAGGATCCGGTGATCTTCCTCGAGAACGAACTGGTCTATGGCCGCTCCTTCGAGCTGCCCGAACTCGACGATCACGTCCTGCCGATCGGCAAGGCCCGGGTCGTACGCGAAGGGCGCGATGTCACCATCGTATCCTATTCGATCGGCGTGGGCCTGGCGCTGGAAGCAGCCGAGCAGCTCGCCGGCGAGGGGATCGAGGCCGAAGTGCTCGACCTCAGAACCCTGCGTCCGCTCGACAAGGAGGCTGTTCTGGCCAGCCTGCGAAAGACCAACCGCATGGTCGTCGCAGAGGAAGGCTTCCCGGTCTGCTCGATCGCCTCGGAGATCATCACGATCTGCATGGCCGAAGGGTTCGACGATCTCGATGCCCCGGTCCTGCGCGTCTGCGACGAGGACGTGCCGCTGCCCTATGCGGCCAACCTCGAAAAGGCGGCGCTGATCGATGCCGACAGGATCGCCAGGGCCGTCCGGCAGGTCTGCTATCGCTGAGGACGCGGAAGGTACGGGCGATCCGGCCGCCGCGCTGGACCCGCTGGCGCGGCTGGCTCTGGCCTATGCGCCGCCGCGCGCGCGCGATGGCTGGCTGACCCTGCTGGCGCTCGACGCGCGGCTGGCGGGCGTGGTCCGCACCGCGCGCGAACCGATCCTCGCCCAGTTGAAGCTGGCCTGGTGGCGTGACCGGCTCGCCGCCGATCCGGCCGGCTGGCCCCGGGGCGAGCCGTTGCTGGCGCGGCTGGCCGGCTGGCGCGACCCGGCGGGCCTTGTGCCGCTGGTCGATGGCTGGGAAGCCCTGCTGGGCGAGCCGCCGCTGGACAAGGCGGCCTTCGCCCGCTTCGCCGAGGGGCGCGCGGCGGCGCTGGCCGGTCTGGCCCGGCATCTCGGCAGCGCGGAGCATGGCATTGCCGGCATGGCGCGCGAATGGTCGCTGGCGCAGCTTGCGCTTGATCCCGCCCATGGCGCTGCCGGCCGCTTGCCGGGCGATGGCCCGCTCGCCCCGATCGATCGCGCCATGCGTCCGCTGGCGGTGCTGGCCGGGGTGACCCTGCGCGCGGCGCGGCGGGGCGATGCGGCGCGGCTCTACAGCCCCGGCGCCTGGTTCGCGGCCGTCCGACTGGGCCTGCTCGGCCGCTGAACACCGCGCCAGGGCCAAGAGCGGTGTGGCCCGCCAATCGATTTCCGGTTAACACCCCGCCTTAGGTATATTTGCGGGGGTGTGGGTGATGAACCGGACTGTTCTGGGGGCATTCGGGGCGCTGATACTGGTCGCGGCGGGCCTGTTCTGGTGGCAGGGGCGCGCGGCGATCGATCCGGGCAAGCTGCCGGTCCTGGCCCTGGCCGGGCCGGCCGGCGGCGACCTGGCACTGCCCTCGGCCGACGGGCGGGGTCTCAGCGGGCCGGCCCTGCCCGAGGCCAGCGAGGCCACGCGCGAGCAGCGCCGCTTCGACCGGCTCGACCGCAACCGCGATGGCCGGATCAGCCGGGTGGAAATGCTCACCCCCCGCGCCGCGGCCTTCCGCAAGCTCGATGTCGACGGCAACAACCTGCTGACCTTCGACGAATGGGCGGTTCGCAGTTCCAACCGCTTCAAGGGGGCCGATGTCAATGGCGACGGCCAGCTTGACCGGACCGAGTTTGCCGCGACCAAGCCCCGACCGCACGCGAGGCCAGCCTGCAAATGCGCGCCGGGCACAACGAAAACGCCGGCTCCGCCACGGGGCGGGGCCGGCGCTGACGATGGCGACGAGGATCAGGCACCCTGATCCCCGCCGGGCAGGATCACCTGCTCAGAAGTGGTAGCTGACGCCGGCGCGGACGAGGTGGACGCGCAGGTTCTGGTTCATGGTTTCGGTGTAGGCCGGAACCGTGTTGAGGCTGTTGGGCAGGTAGGCCGTGGCGTAGGTGATCGTGCCCTGGTCGGTATAGTCATACTGGGCGCGGATCGAGAACCGCGAGCTGAGGCGCTGCTCCAGGCCGACGCCGACGATCACGCCGTTGCGGGTCTTCTGGTTTTCGCCCAGCTTACGGTAGCTGCCGTTGGCGAGCAGGCCCAGGCCATTGAGATCGGTGCCGGTGATGCCCGCGCTCTGATAGGAATCGACCCAGGCCCAGCCGGCGGCGACATAGGCCAGCGTGCCGCCCATGGCGACGCCGAGGCGCGCCTTGAGCGCGACCAGGTTCTTGGGATCGACCGAATTGGTGAAGGTGTAGTTCTGGGTGGCGCTGTAGGTGACCAGGCCGCTCGACCGGACGGCGCTGCCGCCAAGGGTCGTCGCTTCCAGTTCGGCGCCCAGGACCACGTCGCCGGTCTGGTAGTTGTAGCCGATGTGCGCGCCGATCGCGCCGTTGTGGGTGGTCTGCTTGGTCGACAGGTTGCTGGTCACCTGAGCGGCCTGGGCCGCCGGCATAAGGGTCCACTGGCCGCCCAGGCTCGCCTCCGAACGCGAGGAGGCGCTGCTGTAACCTGCTGAAATGCCGCCATAAGCCCCGGTCCAGCTACCATCATCAGCAAGCGCCGGCGTGGCCACGGCCATGCTTGCCAGTGACGCGAGAACAAACTTCCTCATGAATTCCTCCCTGTTCGGTGTGGGACTTCGCGGGTCGCGGCAAAGTCACGCGAATTTACTCTATTAATTTATTATCCAACTGTCACCCCCTTTGCTTGCACAAGCCGGGCACGGATCGACCGTACGCCGGATCGGCGCCAGTCAGGACGTTCGTGGGAAAGCCCCCGGAGGAGCAGGCTTGGGCGTCAGGCTGGGGCGTCAGGCCGGCAGGGTGGCGGTCCAGGGGGCGAGTTCGGCCTTGGCGCGCGTGGTATAGGCTTCCTTGCGCTGCTTCTTCTTCACCTCGGTGAGCGGCGGGAACAGGCCGAAGTTGATGTTCATCGGCTGGTAGGTTTCCGCCTCGGCGTCGCCGGTGATATGGGCAAGCAGTGCGCCGAGGGCCGTGGTGCGGGGCGGGGCGCTCCATTCCCGGCCCGCCAGTTCGGCCGCCGCCATCAGCCCGGCGATCATGCCCACGGCCGCGCTTTCGACATAGCCCTCGCAGCCCGTGATCTGGCCGGCAAAGCGCACGTGGGGCGCCGATTTCAGCCGCAATTGCCGGTCGAGCAGGGTGGGGCTGTTGAGGAAGGTGTTGCGATGCAGCCCGCCGAACCGGGCGAATTCGGCGTTCTCCAGCCCGGGGATGGTGCGGAAGATGCGCTGCTGCTCGGCATATTTGAGCTTGGTCTGGAAGCCGACCATGTTCCAGATCGTGCCCAGCACGTTGTCCTGGCGCAGCTGGACCACGGCATGGGGCCAGCGGCCATTGGGGTGCTCGGGCGTGGCCCAGTGCGGGTTATCCAGTCCCACCGGCTTCATCGGCCCGAAGCGCAGGGTATCGACCCCGCGTTCGGCCATGACCTCGATCGGCATACAGCCATCGAAATAGGGGGTATTGGCCTCCCATTCCTTGAACGTGCTCTTGTCGCCGGCGAGCAGTTCCTCGCGGAAGGCGAGATATTGGTCCCTGGTCATCGGGCAATTGATGTAATCGCGCCCGTCGCCGCCCAGCGCGATCGAGGCCTCGGCGCCCTTGTCCCAGCGGCTGGCCATCCAGGCCACATCCATGTCGATGCTCTCGCGGTAGACGATCGGGGCGATGGCATCGAAGAAGGCCAGGCTGTCGGCCCCGGTGGCCGCGCCGATGCTGTGGGCCAGCGCCTCGGCGGTGAGCGGGCCGGTGGCAACGATGGTCAGGCCGGCAGTGGGGAGCGCATCCACCCGCTCACGCACTAGCTCGAGGCCGGGCTGGGCGGTGAGGGCGGCCTCGACCTCGGCCGAGAACACCTCGCGGTCGACCGCCAGGGCCGAGCCGGCGGGCACGCGCGCCTTTTCCGCCGCCGCCATGATCAGCGAGCCGCATTCGCGCATCTCGTGGTGGAGCAGGCCGACGGCGTTCTTCTCGCTGTCGTCGGAGCGGAACGAATTGGAGCAGACCAGCTCGGCCAGGTGGTCGGTCTGGTGGGCGGGCGAGCGCTCGCCCGTTCCGCGCATTTCCGACAGGCGCACCCGCCAGCCGCGCCGTGCCAGCTGCCATGCCGCTTCGCTTCCGGCCATGCCGCCGCCGATGATGTGGATGTCATGTGCCATGGCCAGCGCCGTTACCGTTTTCGCGCGCCGATGCCCACCCCGCATCCTGCACGGCTCAACTCACCGCAAGTGCCGGTCCGCTTGCCCGCGGCAACCATGACACGGCCCGGTGCGTTCATGTACCAGCAAGGCCGACCTGAACAGGCGGCAGCGCAAGTCGCAGTTATTCAAGGACAAGCCCGATGCGCGTCATTTCCCGAACCTCAGGATCCCTCCTGCTCGCCCTGCTCGCCCTGCCGGCCGCCGGCGCCCTCTCGGCCCAGCAGCCCGGTGTTGCCGATCCCAATATCGTCGTCACCGGCGAGCGCCTGCCCGATCCCTCGCAGCTGCCCGCCGGGCCTGAGGTCAAGGGCATCATCACCGCGCGCAATGCCGACAGGATGAAGGTCACCGCCGCCGATGGCACGGCCCAGACCATCACCATCGCCGAGTTCACCAAGGTCAAGGCCGGTGGCGGGCTGTTCGGCGGCAAGAACGCCAATATCGGCCCGGCCTCGCTGCTCAATGGCCTGCCGGTCACCGTCAAGACCCTGCAGGGACCGAGCGGCCTCGTCGCCGCGCAGGTCACCTTCAAGAACGGCGATTTCAAGACCGCCAACATGATCCACAACGGCACCGCCCAGCGCTTCGACGAACAGGCCGCCGCCACCGAGGCGCTGCGCGGCCGGATGGGCGATATCGACAAGTACAACGTCAAGGGCACGACCAACGTCTATTTCGACACCGGCAAGTATGCGCTCTCGCCCAGCGCCAAGGCTGACCTGTGCAACGTCGCCGCCCAGGCCGAGGGCACCGACAATGCCCTGATGCTGGTCGTCGGCTACACCGACTCGGTCGGCGGTGACGAATACAACCAGACGCTGAGCGAAAAGCGCGCCTCCGGCGTGATCAACTATCTCCAGCAGGCCTGCCACTGGAAGCCCTACCGGATGCTCACCCCCACCGGCATGGCCAAGGCTGATCCCGCGGCCGACAACGCCACCCCCGAAGGCCGCGCCCAGAACCGCCGCGTCTCGGTGAACATCCTCGTCAGCAAGGCGGTTGACGTGATGTGAGGCGATCGGGGCGGCCTTTGTTGGCCGCCCCGAATCCGCTCATTCGGGCAGGCGAACCCCTTCGCCGTCCAGCCATTCTAGTGGGGCATGGACGATGAGCGCGGAGAGCGGCAGCGTCGCGTGGATATGCGGAAACAGCGCGCCGCCGCGCGAAGGCTCCCACCTTACCGCATCGCCCAACGCCGCGAGGTTCACCGCCGCGATCACCAGCCCACTCTGACCGGCGAAGTGCTTGGCGACAGTTTCGTCCACCTGTTCGGCGGTGGAGAGGTGGATGTAACCGTCCGCCAGGTCCACCGGGGCGCCGGTGAACTGGCCGTCCTGCTGGAACCGGGTCCATTGCTCGGCGGTCAGCACCTTGTAGGCGATTGTGGGGTGGGGCATCGGTTCGATTGGTCCTCGCCATTATCCAGTCCTCCCCACTCGTGGGGAGGTGGCAGCCGCAGGCTGACGGAGGGGGCTGTCGGCCAGGCGATGCGCCGGCCGGAGCCCCCCTCCACCGCCGTTCCGGCGGTCCCCCTCCCCGCGAGCGGGGAGAAATTGGCCTTACTCGCCCTCGGCCTCGCCGATAGCGTCGTCGTTGTGGCTCGACGTTTCGGTTTCATCGCCGCCGGGCAGGGCGGCCGTCGCTTCCGCCGCTTCCTGTTCGGCGGGGGTTTCCGGCTCTTCCTGCTCGTCCAGCCGCACCGCGCTGACCACGTGTTCGCCCTCAGCCACGTTGAACAGGCGCACGCCGGCAGAGCCTCGGCCGATCACCCGCAGGCTTTCGAGCGGCAGGCGGATCAGCTTGGCCTGGTCGGTCACCAGCATCAGCTGGTCGGCCTGGGTGGCCGGGAAGCTGGCGACCACCGGGCCGTTGCGGCCGATATTGTCGATATTGGTGATGCCCTGGCCGCCGCGCCCGGTGCGGCGGTATTCATAGGCGCTCGACAGCTTGCCGTAGCCGTTGGCGCAGACGGTGAGGATGAACTGCTCACGCTGCGCCAGTTCGATCATGCGTTCGGCGGAGATTGCCGGTTCGCCTTCCTTCTCGCCCTTCCACGGGGCGAAGCGGACATAGTCCTCGCGCTCTTCCGCAGTGGTGCCCACGCGGTGGAGGATCGAGAGGCTGATCACCTCATCGTCGCCCTTGAGCGCCATGCCGCGCACGCCGGTGGAGGTGCGGCTCTGGAACTCGCGCACGTCGTCGCCGGCAAAGCGGATCGCCTTGCCCTGGCGGCTGGCCAGCAGCACGTCGTCGGTCGGCTCCAGCAGGGCGACGCCGATCAGGCGATCATCGCTGGGGCTTCCGTCTTCATTCGGCTCGAACCGCATGGCGAACTTGCCGTTGCTGGGCACGTTGGTGAACAGGTCCATCGAATTGCGGCGGACATTGCCCTTGGCGGTGGCGAAGACCACGTGGAGCTTGCCCCACTCGGCCTCGTCCTCGGGCAGCGGGAGGACCGCCGCAATGGTCTCGTCCTTGTCGAGCGCGGGGAGGAGGTTGACGATCGGCCGGCCGCGCGTGGCCGGGCCGCCCTCGGGCAGCTTCCACACCTTCAGGCGATAGACCTTGCCGGCGGTGGAGAAGAACAGCACCGGGGTGTGGGTGGAGGTGACCAGCATGGTCGCCACCGCATCCTCGTCCTTCGTCGCCATGCCGGCGCGGCCCTTGCCGCCGCGCGCCTGGGCGCGGAAGGTGGAGAGCGGGGTGCGCTTGATGTAGCCATCCAGCGTTACGGTCACGACCATGTCGTCGCGCTCGATCAGGTCCTCGTCGTCGATCCCGTCCCAGGCCGGCGCGATTTCCGAGAGGCGCGGGGTGGCGTAGAGCCCCTTCACCTGGTTCAGCTCCTCGGTCATCACCGCATAGAGCTTCTTGCGGTCGGCCAGGATGGCGAGGAATTCCTCGATCGCGGCGGCCAGTTCCTTCAGCTCGTCGCCGATCTCGTCGCGGCCAAGCGCGGTCAGGCGGTGCAGGCGCAGGTCGAGGATCGCCTTCACCTGGGCTTCGGACAGGCGATAGGTGCCGCCCTCCTGCTCGGCATTCGGCTCGATCGCCTCGACCAGGCGGATATAGGGCGCGATGTCGCCGATCGGCCATTCCCGGCGGAGCAGGGCTTCGCGCGCGGCGGCCGGATTGGGGGCGCCGCGGATGATCTTCACCACTTCATCGAGGTTGGTGACCGCGACGACCAGGCCGAGCAAGATGTGCGCCCGGTCGCGCGCCTTGTTCAGCTCGAACTTGGTGCGCCGCGTGATGACCTGCTCGCGGAAGGTGATGAAGCTGGCGATGATATCGCGCAGCGAAAGGATTTCCGGCCGTCCGCCCCGGATCGCCAGCATATTGGCCGGGAAGTTCGATTGGGCCGGGGTGTTGCGCCACAGCTGGTTGAGCACGACCTCGGGGGTGGCATCGCGCTTGAGCTCGATGACCACGCGCACGCCCAGGCGGCTCGATTCGTCGCGGATGTCGGAAATGCCTTCGATCCGCTTGTCCTTCGCGGCCTCGGCGATCTTTTCAACCAGGCCCGACTTGCCGACCTGGTAGGGAATCGAGGTGAGCACGATCGACCGGCGGTCGCCGCGGCCTTCCTCGATCTCGTGGCGGGCGCGCATGATGATCGAGCCGCGCCCGGTGTGATAGGCCGAACGCGCGCCGGCGCTGCCCAGGATCAGCGGGGCGGTGGGGAAATCCGGCCCGGGGATGATCTCGATCAGTTGCTCGGTGGTGATAGCCGGGTTCTCGATCATGGCGAGACAGCCGTCGATCACTTCGCCCAGGTTGTGCGGCGGGATGTTGGTGGCCATGCCCACCGCGATGCCGCCGGCGCCGTTGACCAGCAGGTTGGGGAAGCGCGCGGGCAGGACGGTCGGCTCCTGACGGGAGCCGTCGTAGTTCTCGGTGAAGTCGACCGTGTCCTTGTCGAGATCCTCGAGCAGGTAATTGGCGACGCGGGCGAGGCGCGCCTCGGTGTAGCGCATCGAGGCCGGCGGATCGGGGTCCATCGAGCCGAAGTTGCCCTGGCCGTCGATCAGCGGCACGCGCATCGACCAGGGCTGGGTCATCCGGGCGAGCGCATCGTAGATCGAGGCGTCGCCATGGGGGTGGTAGTTACCCATGGTGTCGCCGACGATCTTGGCGCTCTTGCGATAGGCCTTGCCGGCGACGAACCCGCCCTCGTTCGAGGCGAACAGGATGCGGCGATGGACCGGCTTCAGCCCGTCGCGCACATCGGGGAGCGCACGGCTGACGATCACGCTCATCGCGTAGTCGAGGTAGCTGGTCTTCATCTCGTCGACGATGTCGACGCGGGTGAATTCGCCCGGCTGGCCACCCGGCTGCGCGGCAGGATCGATGATGTCGGTGGTGTCGCTCACGGGCGCGGGATCTTTATGTTGTTCGGACGGAAATGGCGGAACGGTCTGCCTAGGCCATGCCGCCGGCCAAGGCCAGCGGCGTGCCGGCCGGATAGGGCGCGCAGGCCCATTTTTCCACACCTCTTGCCCGCCTGCGGACAGTGCGGGCGCGCGCGCGGCGGGCCGCTTCGTGAATATCGGGCACGGCGGCCATTCAATCGGCGTTCAACCATGCGCGATTAGCGCAAGCGCGGTTGCCAAACTGCCGTTTGCCCGGCATCTGCGGGGGCGGAAGTTTCTGGGGCTAGTCCGGCCGGTTCGCTCCGGAGGGGCGCCCGGCGAAAGGAGATGAAAGGCATAATGGTCCGTAAATCCAGGCTCATCGCCCGCACCGCCCTGGCGGCGGCGCTCGCATTCGGCGCGTTCGGCGCGGCCGGCTCGGTTGCCCTGGCGGCTCCGCCGGCGGCAAAGCCGGTCCCGCCCAAGCTGTCGAAGGAATTCGTGGCGCTCGCCGGGCCGTTCCAGACGGAACTGGGCGCGGCCCAAAAGGCCGGCGATGCCGCCAAGGCCGCCGCCCTGCTGCCGCGTTGGGAAGCGCTGGTCGCCGCCGCCAAGACCCCGGACGACCAGTTCTTCGCCGGCCAGTTCGGCATCGGCATCAGCCAGCTCACCAAGGACCAGGCGCTCCAGGCGCGCGCACTCGAACTGTCGGTCAACTCCGGCCGGCTGGAAGGCGCGGATCTCGGCAAGTTCGCCTTCTTCCTCGGCGCGGCCAAGCTCAACACCAAGGACTATGCCGGCGCGCAGGCCGCTCTCCTCAAGGCGCAGGCCGCCGGGGCGACCGATCCCGACCTGCCGGCGCTCCTGTCGGAAACCTACTTCGGCCAGAACCAGGTCCAGGCCGGGCTCGACACCCTGTGGAAGGCGATCGAGACCCGCGCCGCCGCGGGCAACCCGGCGCCCAAGGAATGGTACCTGCGCGGCCTGTCGATCGCCTACCGGTCCAAGATGTACGACCAGGCCTTCCGCTTCGCCATGGGCAATGTCGCGGTCAATCCCAGCACCGACAACTGGGGCGACACGATCAGCCTGGCCCGCGCCGCCGGCAAATACCAGGCGCAGGAAACGCTCGACGTCATGCGGCTGGGCCGGCGCACCGGTTCGCTGCGCGACACCAATGACTATGCCGAATACATCCAGGCCGCCGACCCGCGCCGTTCTCCCGGCGAGGTGCTCAAGGTGATCGACCAGGGCGTGACCGCCGGCAAGCTGTCGCCCAAGGACGTCTTCGTGACCGACGGGCGCGCCCAGGCCCAGGCCCGTCTCGCGGCGGACCGCGCCGGTCTGCCCGCGCTGGAGCGCGATGCCCGCGCCCCGGCGGCGACCGGGACGGTGGTCATGGCCGGGGCCGATACCTTCCTCAGCTACGACGATGCGGCCAAGGCCGAGGCGCTCTACCAGATCGCCCTCGCCAAGCCCGGCATCGATGCCGATCGCGCGCTCACCCGCCTCGGCATCGCCCAGTTCGATCAGGGCAAATATGCTGAAGCCCAGGCGACCTTCGCCAAGGTGGGCGGGATCCGCCAGCCGATCGCCCGGATGTGGTCGATCTACGCGGCCCAGAAGGCCAAGGGCGGCTGATCCGGCCAACCTGACGGACAAAGGAAAGGGCGGCCTGCAAGGGCCGCCCTTTTTCGTTATCCGTCATGCCAGCGGCTTATTGCGCCGGGCTGAATTCCCCGGTGCTCTCGTCAAGCACGTGGAGCAGGCCGTCGGAGATGGCGAAGAAGGCGCCGGTCAGCCGCAGGTCGCCGTCGCGCTCCTTGCGGCGGATGCAGGGGAAGGTGCGGAGGTTGGCAAGGCTGGCCTTGACCCCGGCCAGTTCCATCGCCCGTTCGGCCTCGCGGCCATGGGTGCCGTGCTCGGCGACGACCGGCACGCGGGCCTCGTCGAACAGCGACATCCAGTCGGCGATGAAGCCGCCTTCGCCGGGTTCGGCGCCGACCAGGTCCTGGGTGAGCGCGGCCTTGCAGCCGCCGCACATCCCGTGGCCCATGACCACGATTTCCTTCACCTTGAGCACCTGCACCGCGAATTCCAGCGCTGCCGAAACGCCGTGGTGGCCGGGGTTGGTCTCGAAGGGGGGGACCATGGCCGCGACATTGCGGACCACGAAGGCCTCGCCCGGAGCCATGTCGAAGATCTGCGAGGGATCGACCCGGCTGTCGGAGCAGGCGATCACCATGACCTCGGGCTCCTGCCCTTCGCGCAGGGTGGCCCAGCGCTCACGGTTGGGGGTCCACCCGGACTGGCGGAAGCGGCGGTAGCCTTCGATGAGGCGGTCGAGCTGGGGAGAGGTGTTATCGGCCATGAGCGGTCTCATGGCGCGCGCGATTGCCTCTGGCAAGGGGGCGATGATGCGCCTATCTGCGCCCCATGAGCCAGCTTGCCAAGGGCGTCGACTCCGCCCTAGAACTCGATCTTTCCTCCAGCGATTCCAGCGCTCCGGCGCCCGCGCGCCAGCGCAAGCCCGATTGGATCCGGGTCAAGGCGCCCACCAGCCGCGCCTTTGGCGAAACCCGCGAGCTGATGCGCTCCTTGAAGCTCAACACCGTGTGTGAGGAAGCGGCCTGTCCGAACATCGGCGAGTGCTGGACCAAGAAGCACGCCACCGTGATGATCCTGGGCGATGTCTGCACGCGGGCCTGCGCCTTCTGCAACGTCAAGACCGGGATGCCCCGCGCGGTCGATCATGACGAGCCGGCCCACGTGGCCGAAGCCGCCGCGCAGATGGGCCTCGAACACATCGTCATCACCTCGGTCGATCGCGACGACCTGCCCGATGGCGGTGCCGGCCAGTTCGTCAAGGTGATCCGCGAACTGCGCGCGCGCACGCCCAATACGACGATCGAGATTCTCACCCCCGATTTCCGCGGCAAGATGCGCGCGGCGGTGGAGGCGATCGTGGCCGCCGGGCCGGACGTCTACAACCACAACCTGGAAACCGTCCCCCGGCTCTATCCCACGATCCGCCCCGGCGCGCGCTACTATGCCTCGCTGCGCCTGCTCGAGGAGGTCAAGGCCCACAACCCGATGATCTTCACCAAGAGCGGGATCATGCTGGGCCTTGGCGAGGAGCGCCTCGAAGTCCACCAGGTGATGGACGATATGCGGTCTGCCGGGATCGATTTCCTCACCATGGGCCAATATCTGCGGCCCACGCCCAGGCACGCGGAAGTGAAGGACTTCGTCACCCCCCAGGCCTTCGCCGCCTTTGGTGCGATTGCCCGGGCCAAGGGCTTCCTCCAGGTCGCCTCCAGCCCGCTGACCCGGTCCAGCTACCATGCCGGCGAGGATTTCGTGGCCATGCGCGCCGCGCGCGAAGCGCTGCTGGCCAGGCAGGCCGCGAAGGCCTGAGTTCCCGATGGCCGCGATTCACGAAGTCCGGCGCCTGCCGTGGAGCGCCGCCCAGATGTTCGACCTGGTGGCCGATGTCGGCCGCTATGGCGAATTCCTGCCCTGGGTCGTGGCAACCCGGGTCCGCTCCAGCAGCGAGACCGAGCTGGTCGCCGATATGCTGGTAGGCTTCTCGGCCCTGCGCGAGAAATTCACCTCGCGGGTGGAAAAGCGCCGCCCGGAAGAGATCATCGTCCACTATGTCGATGGCCCCTTGCGCGATCTCGACAACCGCTGGACCTTCCGCGACGTTGGCCCGGGTGCGTGCGAGATCGAGTTCGAGGTGAGCTTCACCTTCCGCAACGCCCTGTTCCAGAAGCTGGCGAACCAGTATCTCGACAAGGCCTTCCGCAAGATGGTCGCCGCCTTCGAGGGGCGGGCCGAACAGGTCTACGGCCGCGCATCGAGCGCTAACGACGCAGCCTGAGGACGGTCGATTTTTCGCGCGAAGGCGCGAAGGCGCGAAGGTGTTGCGCCGGATTCCGATCGCTGCCGCCGCTTACGGCAGCAGCAGCTCCAGCGCGCAGATCGCCGCCTGGAGGCGCACGCCGGGGCGGCCGTTGTCGGGGAACAGGCGTTCCTCGGCGTCGCCCGCTTCCGGGTCGGTCGGATCGCGCATGGCCCGGGCGAAGACCACCGTGCCCACCGGCTTCTGGTCCGATCCGCCGGCCGGCCCCGCCACCCCGCTGATCGCCACGGCGACATCGGCCCGGCTGCGCTTGAGCGCGCCTTCGGCCATGGCCCAGGCACAGGCGATGGAGACCGCGCCGAAGGTGTCGATGATGTCGCTGGCAACGCCCAGCAGTTCCTGCTTGGCTTCGTTGGAATAGGTCACGAAGCCGCGATCGACCACCACCGAGGAGCCGGGGATCTCGGTCAGCGCCGCGGCGACGAGGCCGCCGGTGCAGCTTTCCGCGACCGCCACCTTGCGGCCCAGCGCGGCATTCTCTTCGACCACGCGGCGGGCGAGGGCGACCAGTTCGGCGGGAAGATAGGATTCGGTCATGGTCATCAGGCCTTGCAAAGGGCGAACCGGCCGAGGCGAGCCTCGCCGGTCCTTGCGCCAAGCCCGGCGGCCAGCGCAATCAGTTCGGCGGTGTTTTCGGCCGGGAGCGGGGAAAGCAGGGCGACCACGCGATCGATCGCGGCGCAGGAGCCGGGCTTGACCTGGCCGGCGACGATCCCGGTCAGCGCGGCATCGGCCACCTGCTGGAGCGCATCGTCGGGCATGGCGGTAAACATCTGGGCGGCGGCGGGATCCTTGCTGCCGCTCATCTTGAGGAAGGCGGCGCGCGCTTCGGGCCAGGCGCGGCCCTTGCCCTGGGCATAGCGCGAGGCCAGCTCGTCGCCATTGCGGCGCAGGAACGCGTTTTCGGGCAATTGCGCGGTGCAGGCCCGGGCGGTGCCGCCGATCACGCTGGGCAGGGCATAGGTCGACAGCGCGGTGAATTCGCGCGGGGTCAGGCAGACCGGCTCGGCCGCGGCGGCCAACTGCGGCGCTGCGAGGAGCGCGGCGGCCAGGGGAGCAAGGAGGTGGGGCTGAGCGCGGAAGCGGGGCATAGCTGATTCGTCCGGTGCGGGGATCAGGCGCGAACCACCAGGGCCACCGCTTGGGCGGCAATGCCCTCGCGGCGGCCGGTGGAGCCGAGTCCCTCGGTCGTGGTCGCCTTGACGCTCACCACGCTCATGTCAACGCCCATCAGCCCGGCAAGTTGCCGGCGCATGGCCTCGCGGTGCGGCCCGATCTTAGGCGCCTCGCAGATGATGGTCAGGTCCACGTTGCCGATCGCATAGCCCGCCTGGCAGACCAGGGCGGCGGCATGGGCGAGGAACCGGCCCGAGGCGGCGCCCTTCCACTGGGGATCGGACGGGGGAAAGTGCGCGCCGATATCCCGGGCGGCGATCGCGCCGAGCAGGGCATCGACCAGGGCGTGAATCGCCACGTCGGCATCGGAATGTCCGGCCAGGCCATGGCTGTGTTCCATCCTGATCCCGCCCAGCCACAGTTCCTCGCCCTCGCTCAGGCGGTGCACGTCGTAACCGGTGCCGATGCGGAACGGTTGCAGGGCGCTTGCAGGATTGCTGGCAAAATCGCTGGCAAAGGTCAGCTTGTGCAAGGCCTCGTCCCCTTCGACCAGGGCGACCGCCAGCCCGGCGGACCGGGCCACCTGCGCGTCATCGCCGGCCTCGGCCGCGCCAGTCCAGCCGCGATGGGCGGCGAGGATTTCGGCGAAGCGGAAGGCCTGCGGGGTCTGGACCCGGCGCAGGGTCGCGCGATCGGCCGGGGCGCCCATCAGCGTCGCCTCGGCCTGGCACAGGCTGTCGACCACGGGGAGGACCGGGATCGCGCCGGGCGCGGTTTCCAGCGCGGCCACCAGCCGGTCGACCACCGCGCGCGGCAGGATCGGCCGGGCGGCATCGTGGATCAGGACGCGGGCGGGGGCCGCTTGCGCCAGGGCTTCCAAGCCCGCCAGCACCGAAAGCTGCCGTGTGGCGCCGCCGGTGACCAGCCGCACGGCAAGGCCCGCCAGAGCCTCGGCCGCCACGGCTTCGGCCCCTTGCGGGATGCAGACAACCACCGGCGCGCAGCCCGCCGCCAGCAGCGCCTCGACCGAATGGCGCACCACCGGCTTGCCCCGCCACGGCGCGAACTGCTTGGGCAGTGGCTGGCCCGCGCGCAGGCCCGCGCCGGCCGCGACGACCACGGCGGCGGTTCCGGGGGCGGTTCCGGGGGCAGGGGGCGATCGTTCGGCCATAGGACCGCGCCGGTAATCGCTTGCGGGGCCGAGGACAATCCACTATGCGCTGCCTGTTTTTTAGGCAGTTATCGTCCGATGTCCGCGCTTCCGCCTCCGCCGCCCTTGCGGCCCATCCAGATCGGCCCGGTCAGCATCGCCTGTCCGGTGGTGCTCGCGCCGATGACCGGCGTGTCCGACCTGCCGTTCCGCCGGCTGGTGCGGCGCTTCGGCTCGGGCCTCAACGTCACCGAGATGATCGCCAGCCCGGCCGCGATCCGCGAAACCCGCCAGTCGCTCCAGAAGGCCGAGTGGGATCCGATCGAGGATCCGGTCTCGATGCAGCTGGTCGGCTGCGAGCCGGCACAGATGGGCGAGGCGGCGAAGTTGCAGGAGGATCGCGGCGCCGCGATCATCGACATCAACATGGGCTGCCCGGTCCGCAAGGTGGTCAACGGCGATGCGGGTTCCGCCCTGATGCGCGACATTCCGCTGGCGACCCGGCTGATCGAGGCGACGGTGAAGGCCGTTTCGGTGCCGGTCACGGTCAAGATGCGGATGGGCTGGTGCCACGACAGCCTCAACGCCCCTGAACTGGCGCGCATCGCCGAGGATCTCGGGGCCAGGATGATCACCGTCCACGGCCGCACCCGCAACCAGATGTACAAGGGCAGCGCCGACTGGGGCTTCGTGCGCCGGGTGAAGGACGCCGTGTCGATCCCGGTGATCGTCAACGGCGACATCTGCGGGATCGAGGATGCGGCCAATGCGCTGGAGCAATCGGGCGCCGATGGCGTGATGATCGGGCGCGGCGCCTATGGGAAGCCGTGGCTGCTGGCCCAGGTCATGCACTGGTGGCAGACCGGCGGGGCGCTGCCCGATCCGTCGATCGACTGCAAATTCGAGACCCTGATGGAGCATTACGAGGCCATGCTGGCGCTCTATGGCCGCGAGACGGGCGTGAAGATGGCCCGCAAGCACCTGGGCTGGTATACCAAGGGGCTGCCCGGATCGGCCGAATTCCGCAACACGGTCAATTTCGTTGATGATCCCGATGCGGTGATCCGCAGCCTCAAGGCCTTCTACGCGCCGTTCCTTGCCCGGCAGGCCGCCTGATCCCGTGGCCGACAGCGCGGCCGCCACTCCCGATGCCTGGCGCCAGCTCGCGAGCCTGACCGTGGCGGTGCTGCTGGTCGGTCCCGGGCGCAAGATCGCCGGGGCCAATCCGGCGGCCGAGCAGTTTTTCGGCCAGAGCCTGCGCCGGATCAACGGGCGCCGCCTGTTCGACCTGGTCCGCTTCGACGAACCGCGCCTGGTGGACCGCGCCGGCGATACCGAAAGTCCGCTTTCTGCCCGCGATGCCTGGGCAACCATTCCGGGGGTTGGCCGGCGGCGCCTGGACGTGACCATGGGGCCGGTGATCGACGCGCCCGAATGGCAGGTCGTCACCATCCAGGATGCCAGCGCGGCCGAGGCGCTGGGCGAGGACCGGGGCAGCGCCGACGATGCGGTGCTGCGCGCGCCCGAGATCCTGGCCCACGAGATCAAGAACCCGCTCGCGGGCATTCGCGGCGCCGCCCAGTTGCTGGGCCGCAAGGTGGGCGAGAAGGACCGCGCACTCACCAGCCTGATCGCTGACGAGGTAGACCGGATCGCCAAGCTGATCGACGAGATGCAGACACTCTCGCGTCGCACCGCCGCGCCGGTGGCCCCGTGCAACCTCCACGAGGCCGTGCGCCGCGCCCGCGCGGTGATCGACGCGGCGGGAAAGGCGCCGCGGATCGAGGAGGAGTTCGATCCCTCGCTTCCGCCGGTGCTGGGCAGCGCCGATGCGCTGGTCCAGGTGCTGATCAACCTGCTGTCCAACGCCGCCGAGGCCTGCGGCGCGCGGCCCGATCCCAGGATCGTGGTGCGAACGCGCTTTTCCAGTGGCTTGCAGCTCCATGCCCTGGGCGACGGCAAGCCGGTGCGCCTGCCGATCGAGCTGCGCGTGTCGGACAACGGGCCGGGCGTGGACCCGGCCATGCGCGATCATATCTTCGAGCCGTTCGTTACCAGCAAGAAGAGCGGGCAGGGGCTTGGCCTCGCGCTGGTTCGCAAGCTGGTCCATGACATGAACGGGCGCATCACCCACGAGCGCGAGGACCTGCCCCGGGCGGTCGGCGGCGGCTGGACCCATTTCCGCATCCACCTGCCGCTCGCCCAGGAGCCGCGCAGGGCCGGCAGGAGCAAGGCGGCATGAGCATTCTTCTGGTCGAGGACGACGCCTCGATCGCCATTGTCATCACCGCCGCACTGGAGGCCGAGGGCTTCGGCGTGACGTGCTGCGATTCGGTGGCCGAGCGCGACCGCCTGCTGGCCGGCCATGCCTATGAGGCACTGGTCACCGATGTGATGCTGACCGACGGCGACGGGATCGAGAGCCTGCCTGCCGTGCGCGCGCTGCACCCGGATATGCCGGTGATCATCCTTTCGGCGCAGAATACCCTCGATACGGCGGTGCGGGCGAGCGATACCGGCGCCTTCGAATATTTCCCCAAGCCCTTCGATATCGACGAACTGGCCCGCACCGTGCGCCAGGCGGTGGGCAGCAGCGCGGCTGGCCGGGCCGAGGGGCTGGACGACGGCGGGAACGACGGCCTCCCGCTGGTCGGCCGCAGCGCGCCGATGCAGGCGGTGTTCCGGATGATCACCCGGGTCCTGCGAAACGATCTCACCGTGCTGATCCTGGGCGAAAGCGGCACCGGCAAGGAACTGGTGGCCGAGGCGATCCACCAGTTGGGCCAGCGCCGCACCGGGCCGTTCGTGGCGGTCAACACGGCGGCGATCCCGGCCGAGCTGATCGAGAGCGAGCTGTTCGGCCACGAAAAGGGCGCCTTTACCGGGGCCGTGGCGCGCCACATCGGCAAGTTCGAGCAGGCCGCCGGCGGCACCCTGTTCCTCGACGAGATCGGCGATATGCCGATGCAGGCCCAGACCCGCCTGCTGCGCGCGCTGCAATCGGGTTCGATCCGCCGGGTGGGCGGGCGCGAGGAAATCGCGATCGACACCCGCATCGTGGCGGCGACCAACAAGGACCTGGAGCCGCTGATCGCCGCCGGCCTGTTCCGCGAGGACCTCTATTACCGGCTCAACGTGGTGCCGATCCATATGCCCGCGCTGCGTGACCGGCCCGACGACATCGACGCCCTGGCCCAGCATTTCCTCAAGGCCGCCGCCGCCGAAGGCCTGCCGCGCCGGCAGCTCACCCGCGATGCCTCCGACCTGCTGGCCCGCCAGCCGTGGCGCGGCAACGTGCGGGAACTGAAGAACTTCATCTTCCGCCTGGCCCTGCTGGCGCGCGAGGATGTGGTCGATGCCGCCGCGCTTCAGCCGCTGCTGATCTCCACCCAGCGCGGCGAGGAGGGTGAGCGCGATGCCGAGCCGGGGCTGGATGCCGCCGTCGCCCGCTGGCTGGCCCGGGCCGAGCCGGAAGCGGGCAGCGTCTATGACGAAGCCCTGGCCGCCTTCGAGCGTCCGCTGTTCGCCGAGGTTCTCCGCAAGACCGGCGGCAACCAGTTGCGCGCCGCGCAGATCCTGGGGATCAACCGCAATACCTTGCGAAAACGCCTGTCCGACCTGGCGCTGGATCCGGAAGGGTTCGGCCGGCCGGGCTGATTGCGCCGGTGGCCCGCGCCGGGCCGGGCCGCCTTCGCCGAAAATCGCTTGCAATGGGGCGGTGCCCGGTGTTGTAACCGTGCAACTATGGCCGACCAGCCTGTACCAGCATTGCCACAACCGGTGGAACCGGGGCGCGCCAGCCGCTGGCCGCGCTGGTGGCGGCGCATGGCGGTTTCGGCGCGGCGGGCCAATGTCTATGCGCTGATCGAGGCGGCGGCGGCCTTCGCCTTCGTCTCGATGACGATCGTCACCTTCGCCACGATCCGCGGGCAGTCGGACCGCGAGCTGATGCCCTCCGACATCACCGCGACCCTGCTGGTCGGCACCCTGGTCCCGGCCATGGCGCTGCTGGTCCTGCTGGGCCGGCGGATGGCGCTGCGCCGAGCGGCGCAAACCCTGGGCGGGACCGGGCGCCTGCACACCCAGCTGGTGTTCTTCTTCTCGCTGATCTCGGCGATCCCGACCCTGCTGGTGGTGGTCTTCGCCTCCTACCTGTTCCAGTCGGGCGTGGAGTTCTGGTTTTCCGACAGCTCGCGCGGGATGCTGGAAAACGCCAACAAGCTGGCGCGCGGCTACTACGAGCAGAACCTGCGCGATGTGGGCAACGAGACCATCGCCATGGCCACGGACCTGCGCGAATACCTGTCGCAAACGCGCATCACCAGTCCGCAGTTCGCGGAAGGCTATTCCTACCAGGTGGTGAGCCGCAAGCTGAACGAGAGCGCGATCATCCAGAAGGCGCCGGACGGCAAGATGCTGACCGCCGCGATCGTCGACCCGGAGAAGAATTCCACCCGCGAACGGCTGACCGCCGACGTGGTCAGCCGGCTGGAGCAGGGCGAGCCGGTGGTGGTTTCGGCCAGCGCCAACCGGATCGATGCCGTGGCTCCGATCGACCGTGCGACCGGACTGTATCTCTATGCCGCGCGCTCGTCCGACCTGCTCGCCTTCAGCCAGGGCCAGCGCGCGCAGAACATCGTGCGCGCCTACGAGGTGCTGACCCGGCGGGCGCGGACCCTGCAATTGCGCTTCAACGTGGCGCTGTTCGTCGCCAGCCTTGCGCTGGTGGGCCTGTCGGTGTGGTTCGCGCTGCGCTTTGCCGATCGCCAGGTGAAGCCGCTCTATGATCTGGTGGGGGCGGCCAAGCGGGTGGGCAGCGGCAACTATGCCCTGCGCGTGGAAGGGCGCACCGGGCCGGACGAGATTGGCCAGCTCAACCGCGCCTTCAACCGGATGACCGCGCAGATCGAGCGGCAAACCCAGGCTTTGGTTGGCGCCAACCAGCAGCTCCATGAACGCCGCGCCTTCATCGAGGCGGTGCTGGAATCGGTCGGCGCCGGGGTGATCTCGGTCGACGGCGATGGGCGGGTGCAGTTGATCAATTCCTCGGCCCAGAAGCTCTTGTTCGGGCTGGGAACGGAGCCGCCGGTGGGCGAATTGCTGGGCGCGATCGCGCCGTCGCTCGCCGCGCTGGTCGATGCCGGGCAGGACAGCGCGGTGATCCAGCATGGCAAGGGGGGCGACCTGCTCACGCTTGCCGTCCGCATCGCCCGCGACCGGACCGGCCACGTGATCACCTTCGAGGACATCACCCGCCAGCTGCTCGACCAGCGCCAGGCTGCCTGGTCCGACGTGGCGCGACGCATCGCCCACGAGATCAAGAACCCGCTGACCCCGATCCAGCTTGCCACCGAGCGCCTGAAGCGCCGCTACGGCAAGCAGATCGAGAACGATCCGCAGCTGTTCGAGGAATTGACCAGCACGATCATCCGCCAGGTCGGCGAACTGCGAAAGATGGTCGACGAGTTTTCCTCCTTCGCCCGCCTGCCCAAGCCGGTGTTCCGGGCCGAGGATCCGGTCGACCTGGTTCGCCAGGCGCTGTTCCTCCAGGAGGTGGCGCGGCCGGAAGTGAACTTCACGTTCTCCGCCGATGCCAGCGCGCAGGAACGGGTGCTGTGCGATCGCCACCAGCTGGGCCAGGCGATGACCAACGTGCTCAAGAACGCGCTCGAGGCGATCGAGGCCCGCGCCCGCACCGCGCCGATCGACTATCGCGGCCAGGTTTCCGTCACCATGCGTGGCGAGCGCGACAGCATCAGCGTGGCCATCGCCGACAATGGCATCGGCCTGCCGCAGGACCGCGAGCGGATCACCGAGCCTTACGTGACCACGCGGGAGAAGGGCACGGGCCTGGGGCTCGCGATCGTCAAGAAGATCGTCGAGGAGCACGGCGGCGAGATGACCTTCGCCTCGGTGGAGGAGGGCGGCACCGTGGTGACCCTGAGTTTTGCGCGCGATCCGCTTGCCCGCGGCCAGCGCGCGTCCGAAGCAGCCGAATGAGAAAGGTGGCACGATGGCCCTCGAAATCCTGATCGTCGACGACGAACGCGACATCCGCGAGCTCGTGGCCGGCGTGCTCAGCGACGAGGGCTATGAATGCCGCACGGCCGGTGACAGCACCTCGGCACTCGACGCGATCGACCAGCGCCGGCCCAGCCTGGTCCTGCTCGACGTGTGGCTCCACGGTTCGCCGATGGACGGGCTGGAAGTGCTCGACGCGATCAAGGCGCGCGAGCCGGAACTGCCGGTGATCATCTTCTCCGGGCACGGCAACATCGATACCGCAGTTTCCGCGATCAGCCGGGGCGCGGTCGATTTCATCGAGAAGCCGTTCGAGGCCGAGCGCCTGCTCCACCTCGTCGCCCGCGCCACCGAGACCGAGCAATTGCGCCGCCAGAATGCCCAGCTGCGCCAGCACGTGGTGGCCGACAGTTTCGAGTTCACCGGCAACAGCGCGGCGATCAACCAGGTGCGCGCCACCTTGAAGCGGGTGGCCAATACCGGCAGCCGCCTGCTGATCTCCGGGCCGGCCGGGGCAGGCAAGGAAGTGGCCGCGCGGCTGCTCCATTCGTGGAGCGGGCGGGCCGATGGCGCCTTCGTCTCGGTCAACTCCGCGCGGATCACGCCGGAGCGCTTCGAGCACGAGTTGTTCGGCGAGGAGCAGGACGGCAACCTGGTGCGCCCGGGCCTGCTGGAAATGGCCGATGGCGGCACGCTCTACCTCGACGAGGTGGCCGATATGCCGCTGTCCACCCAGGCGCGCATCCTGCGGGTGCTGACCGAGCAGGCCTTCGTGCGGGTGGGGGGCGCGCGGCAGATCCGGGTGGACGTGCGGGTGGTTTCCTCCACCTCGCGCGACCTCGAACGCGAGATCGCCGAGCGCCGGTTCCGCGAGGACCTGTTCTATCGCCTCAACGTGGTGCCGGTGCAGGTTCCGGCCCTGGCCGACCGGCGCGAGGATATTCCCGCGCTGGTCGATCATTTCTTCGCCCGCTTCGCCTCCGACCAGGGCGTGGTCCCGCCCGAAGTCTCGCCCGAGGCCATGGCGGCCTTCCAGGCCTATGACTGGCCGGGCAACGTGCGCCAGCTTCGCAACGTGGTCGAGCGTACGATCATCCTCACCCCGCGCGAGAAGCTGGCGCGGATCGAGGCCGATATGCTGCCCGACGAGCTGGCCGGCGGCGCCGGCGGCGGGGAATCGCCGATCGGCACGCTGATGGGAGTGCCGCTGCGCGAGGCGCGCGAGCATTTCGAGCGCGAGTACCTGAAGGTCCAGATCCGCCGGTTCTCCGGCAACATCTCTAAGACGGCGACCTTCATCGGGATGGAACGCTCGGCCCTGCACCGCAAGCTCAAGCTGCTCGGCATGGCCGAGCGCGGGAGCGACGAGGCGGCCGACGCCTGACCGGGCGGGCGCCCGGCGCGCCGTGGCATCTGCCTGAATTCGTTTGCGAGGGGGCGGCCGCCGTCCGCTTTGGCGATTTACTGCGGGAGCGGAACCCGGTATTCCAGAAGCTGATTGCGGTTGAACCGGACCTTTCATGAGGGCCGACCAGCCAGATCGCGGACCGTGACACATGGCCGCCAAGAAAAAAGGAGCTTACCTGGTGACCGGACGCACTCTTTCCGCCCGCCCTGTGCCGCCCAAGCCCGAGCCGGCTCCGCCGCCGGCGCCGCTGACCGGCAAGGGCAATCAGAACCTCCAGGACCAGTTCCTCAACCTGCTTCGCAAGAACAAGGTGCCGGTCACCATGTTCCTGGTGAAGGGGGTCAAGCTCCAGGGCATCGTCACCTGGTTTGACAACTTCTCGATCCTGCTGCGCCGCGACGGTCAGTCGCAACTGGTCTACAAGCACGCCATCTCCACCATCATGCCGTCTATGCCGATCGATTCGCGCATTTTTGGCGCCGGTGCCGAAGCGGGCAACAAGAAGGTGCGCCTGCTGCAGGACGTATTCCTTTCCAGCATCCGTGCCGCGGGCGTGCAGGTGACCATGTTCCTGGTCAACGGGGTCATGCTCCAGGGCCGGGTGGCCGCCTATGACCTGTTCTGTATGTTGCTGGAGCGCGAAGGCTACGTGCAACTGGCCTACAAGCACGCCGTCTCCACGATCCAGCCGGTGACCCCGGTGGACCTGACCGGCGGCGAGTTCGACGACGAAGAGGATGACGACTGATCGATAACGAAGACCTCAAGGGAGAGGTCAGCCGCGGGGCCAGGGCCGTCATCGTCTATCCGGCGATGCGCCAGCGCGCCGCGGTTGACGTGGACTCGCGCCTGGAAGAGGCGAAGGGGCTGGCGCTGGCCATCGGCATCGTCGTCACCGAGGCCTTCGCGGTGCCCATCCGCGAGGCCCGCGCCAGCACCCTGTTCGGCGAGGGCCAGATCGAGAATATCGCGGTGGCCTGCAACCGCGAGGAAGCGGAACTGGTCATCGTCGATGGCGCGCTGACCGCGATCCAGCAGCGCAACCTCGAGGAAAAGCTCAAGCGCAAGGTGATCGACCGGACCGGGCTGATCCTCGAAAT
This sequence comes from Novosphingobium bradum, assembly GCF_042646485.1. Classification (NCBI taxonomy): domain Bacteria; kingdom Pseudomonadati; phylum Pseudomonadota; class Alphaproteobacteria; order Sphingomonadales; family Sphingomonadaceae; genus Novosphingobium; species Novosphingobium bradum. The sequence continues at coordinate 588,255 of NZ_JBHRTQ010000007.1, forward strand.
CTTCGGGGAGCGCGCGGCCACGGCCGAAGGGCGGCTCCAGGTGGAACTGGCCCATCTCGATTACCAGGCCGGGCGGCTGGTGCGTTCGTGGACCCATCTCGAACGCCAGCGCGGCGGCTTTGGCTTCCTCGGTGGCCCGGGCGAGACCCAGATCGAGGCCGACCGCCGGATGATCCGCGACCGCATGGCCCGCCTGCGTCGCGAGCTGGAGCAGGTGCGCCGCACGCGCGGCCTCCATCGCCAGCGCCGGGGCCGCGCGCCCTGGCCGGTGATCGCGCTGGTGGGCTATACCAATGCAGGCAAGTCGACCCTGTTCAACCGCCTGACCGGGGCGGATGTCATGGCCGAGAACCTGCTGTTCGCCACGCTCGATCCCACGATGCGCGCCATTCGCCTGCCGGGGATCGACAAGGCGATCCTGTCGGACACGGTGGGCTTCATCTCCGACCTGCCCACGCAATTGGTCGCCGCCTTCCGCGCCACGCTGGAGGAGGTGACCGCCGCCGACGTGATCGTGCACGTGCGCGATATCGCCAATCCCGATACCAAGGCGCAGAAGAAGCAGGTGCTGGAAGTGCTGGCCGATCTGGGCGTTCTGCCGGAACCCCAGGCCGGGGAAGGTGAGCCGCGCATCCCGATCGTCGAGGTGTGGAACAAGGCCGACCTGCTTTCGCCCGACCACGCGGCCGAACTGGCCGAGGAGGCGGCGCGGCGCCCGGATGAGCGGATCGTCACCCTTTCGGCGCTGACCGGGGCCGGCTGCGACGACCTGCTGGCGATGCTTTCGGACCTGCTGACCTCGGACGCGCGGCCGCACGTCTTCGTGCTGCCTGCTGGCGCCGGCCAGCAGATCGCCTGGCTCCACGCGCACGGTGAAGTCCTGTCCGATGAGGATGCCGGCGATGGCGCGGAAGGCCCACGGCGCCGCCTGACCGTGCGCCTGACCGCCAAGGACCTGGGGCGGTTTTCGCGGCTGTAGACGTCGTCCCGGGCTCGACCCGGGACCGGTGTCTGTCTTTAGGCGCACGGGTTCCTGCAGGGGGCCTCACAGCTTCGCAACCGAAACCGGTCCCGGATCAAGTCCGGGACGACGCTGCGCTCAGCGCACCCAGTCGAGGCCGATTTCCTCGTAGATTTCCTTGCTCTCCGCCCAGTTTTCCTCGACCCGGACGTGGAGGAACAGGTGGACCTTGCAGCCCAGCAGCTCGGCCAGCTCCTTGCGCGAGGCCTCGCCGATCGCCTTCAGCTTCGAGCCGTTCTTGCCCAGCACGATGCCCTTCTGGCTATCGCGCGCGATGACGATCTGCTGGTGGATCTCGATCGAGCCGTCCTTGCGGTGGGTATAGCTCTCGGGGCGCACCGTGCTGTCATAGGGCAGTTCGTCGTGGAGCTGGCGGTAGAGCTGTTCGCGGGTGATCTCGGCGGCGAGCAGGCGTTCGCTGGCATCGGACACCTGGTCTTCGGGATAGTGCCACGGCCCATCCGGCATCAGCGCGGCGAGGCGGGCCTTGAGTTCGGGCACGCCGTCGCCGCTGAGCGCGGAGACGAAGAACACCTCGTCGAAGCCCACCCGGCCGGTCAGCTCCTCGGCGAGCTTGAGCAGTGGTTCCTTGACGCACTGGTCCACCTTGTTGAGCACCAGGATCTTGCGCTCGGGCCGGTCCTTCAGGCTGTCGAGAATGGGTTCGAGCTTGTCGAGCTTCTTCTTGCGGGCATCGATCACCAGCAGGATCGCATCGGCTTCCTGCGCGCCTTCCCAGGCGGCGCTGACCATTGCCCGGTCGAGCCGGCGGCGCGGCTCGAAGATGCCGGGGGTGTCGGCCAGGATGATCTGCACGGCGGCACCGGGCGTTTCGGCCAGGGCAATGCCCATCAGCCGCGCCCGCGTGGTCTGCGCCTTGGCCGAGACGATGGCGACCTTCTGGCCGACCAGCGCGTTCACCAGCGTGGACTTGCCGGCATTGGGGGCGCCGATCACGGCAACAAGGCCGCAGCGGGTCTGGGGAGTGGGTTCGTCTGTCATCTCATGGGCCTTCGACAAGCTCAGGCCGAGCGGCCTTGTCGCTGATTTGCAATGGGTAACCCGGGCCGGGCCGGCAAGCCTTGTAGCACATTGGCCCGCCGGGGCTGACCCTTTCGCCTTCGCTTGGGGCAGGCTGGCCAAAGCCCGCCCGCGCAAGCCTGCGCCGCCTCACCCGAACCGTCGCAGGAATTCGGCTGCCGCGGCGGTTTCCGCTTCCTGCTTGCTGGAGCCTTCGGCCTCGGCCTCGCCGACGCCGTGGATGGTCACCGAAACCCGGAAGTGCGCCGCGTGATCCGGGCCGGAGCGTTCGACCAGGCGGTATTCGGGAACCCGGCGGCGATTGCCGGCGGCCCATTCCTGCAAGGCCGACTTGGGGTGCTTGGACTGCCCCACGCGCCCTTCGACGGCATCGGCCCACAGCCTGCGGACCAGCGTGCGGGTGGCATCGAAGCCACGGGTGAGGAAGCTGGCGCCGAGCAAGGCCTCGACCACGTCGCCCAGGATATTGTCGCTCTCGGCGCCGCCATCGTCGCGGGCCTGCTTGCCGAGGCGGATATGGGGCGCCAGCCCGATCGCGCGGGCTACCTTGGCATTGCTGTCGCGGCTGACGAGGGCGTTGAGACGCTGCGAGAGCTTGCCCTCGTTGCCGGTGCCGCGTTCGTGCAGCCATTCGGCGATGACCAGGCCGAGCACCCGATCACCGAGGAATTCGAGCCGTTCGTAATTGCGCGGCTCACCGGTCGACCCGTGGGTCAGGGCCTCGTGCCACAGGGCCGGCTGGGCCAGCGGCGCGCCGATGAGCTGTTCGAGGTAGGTCCGGGTGGGTTCGGGCAGGGGGGAATTCGGGGCAAGGCTCACGTCAGAAGGTGCCCCCGATCCGGTTCCAGCGGGTGGCGGTGAACCAGGTCCACGGCTTGAACCACGAGGCCGAACCATTGGTGGAGAACATCATCACCGTGGCCTTGCCCACCAGGTTGGCCTGGGGAACGATGCCGATCCCGCCGCCCGGAGTGGCCGGAAAGCGGCTGTCCATCGAATTGTCGCGGTTGTCGCCCATGGCGAAGAAGTGGCCCTCGGGGACGATGTAGACCCCGGTGTTGTCGGGATCGAAGGTGGGATCGGGACGATAGGCATAGGGGCCGAAATCGAGCACGTCGTAGCTGACGCCGTTGGGCAACGTCTCGCGGTAGCGCGGATAGCGGCAGACCGACGAGCCATCGGGCAGGAACCGCACGAAGGCCGGATGATAGCAGCGGGTGTTGCCGCTTTCCGGGATCACCGCATCGGCCACGCGCACCTTGGGCACGGCCACCCCGTTGATGTGCAGAACGCCGCCGATCATCTGGATCTGGTCGCCCGGCAGGCCGATCACGCGCTTGATATAGTCGGTGTCGTCGAAGGGGGGAGCCTTGAAGATCACCACGTCGCCGCGCGCAGGCTCGCGGCCGAAGATGCGCCCGGGGATCAGCGGAACCGAGAGCGGCAGCGAGAAGCGTGAATAGCCATAGGACCACTTGGAGGCGAGCAGGTAGTCGCCATTCTCCAGGCGGGGCAGCATCGATTCACTGGGGATGTTGAACGGCGCGAACAGGAAGCTGCGGAAGGCGAGCACGACCAGCACCAGCTTGACCAGGAAGAGGAAAAAGTTCTCTTCCTTCCCGCCGGCCTGCTTGCCGGCCTTGCCGTCACGGGGCGGTGGGCCGCCGGCGTCCGGGCGATCGGTTGGGGTATCCTGCGGCGAGGAGGGGGCCGCGCCGGGCGTGGTATCGGTCATTCAGCACTTTCCGTGGACCCGCGATAGCGCGCGGGGTCGCCGCCCGCGACATAGTCCACCGGCCCGTCAAGGGAAAGTCCCGCGGCGCGAAATGCGCCTCAGGCCAAGGCCCAGTACAACAGCAGCGCCGAGGCGAGGAACTGGAAGATGACGATGACCGGGCTGTGCTCGAAATAGCCCTGGACCGCGGTCATCACGGCGAGTGAACCCATGAACAAGGCTGCGATGAGCAGCATATGGCGATAGTTGAGGGACACGGTGTTCTCACGCTGTGGGACTTCGAGACGAACGTCGGCACCGGGGCATGGGCTGAAAGTGCTCCGCGGCGATTGTTTCGACAGCGGGCAATCCGGACCAGCCCCGGCTTGGCAGCATCCCCCAATTCGTTGCGGAGCCGGGAGCATCTTCCTATGGTTTTACATAAATTCAACAGGTTAATAGATTCATTTTATTTACGATATTGCAATGGTTTGCACGTGGCGGAATTGCGTGAAGCTGATGCTTGCACCCTGCGGCCAGTCGTCTAGCCAGCACCTGAAGACGGGTTTCCGCAGCCCGAACGAATCGATGGAGCATTGTGAATGACGGAACGCGCGATTGGCCCGGTTGCGGCTGCCTGGTCGGCCCTGGCGGCCCTGCCGCGTCCCACCCTGGCCGACCTGTTCGCCGGTGATGAGGGGGGCGACGACCGGTTGGCCCGGCTGTGCGCCACGCTGGATCTTCCCGGCGGTCCGGTCCGGTTCGACTGGTCGAAGACCCATCTCGATCCCGCGCATCTGGCCCAGTTCGAGCAACTGGCCGATTCGGCCGGCTTTGCCGAGCGGCGCCGGGCGCTGTTCGCCGGCGAGCCGGTCAACGCCAGCGAGGGCCGCGCGGCCGAGCACATGGCCCAGCGCGGGGTGGGGGCCGAGGCCAGCGTCGAGGCGGCGGCCATGCTCCACGCCCGGATGCATATGCTGGTGGAGGCGATCCACGGCGGCGCCCTGGGCGAGGTGCGCCACCTGATCCACATCGGCATCGGCGGCTCCGCGCTTGGCCCGGCCCTGGCGATCGATGCCCTGGCCGGCGACAATCCGCTGGTCGATGTCCACGTCGTCTCGAATATCGACGGGGTTGCGCTGGAACAGGCCTTCGCCGCCTGCGATCCGCAGACCACCATGATCGCGGTGGCCTCCAAGACCTTCACCACGATCGAGACCATGACCAACGCCGCCTCCGCGCTCGACTGGCTGGGCCAGAACGGGGTGGGCGATCCCTATGGCCGGGTGGTCGCGCTCACCGCCGCGCCCGACAAGGCGCTGGAATGGGGGGTGGACGAGACCCGCATCCTGCCCTTCGCGGAAAGCGTGGGGGGGCGCTATTCGCTGTGGTCCTCGATCGGCTTCCCGGTGGCGCTGGCCACCGGCTGGGAGGAATTCGCCGACCTGCTCGATGGCGCCGCCGCGATGGACCGGCATTTCCTGGAAGCCGACGGGGCGGCCAACCTCCCTTTGCGCGCCGCCTTCGCCGACCAGCTCTATGCCCGCCTGCGCGGCTGCCAGACCCGCGCGGTCTTCGCCTATGACCAGCGCCTAGCCCTGTTTCCGGCCTATCTCCAGCAGCTGGAGATGGAATCCAACGGCAAGCGCGTGACCACGTCCGGCGAGCCGGTTTCCGGGCCGACCGCGCCGATCACCTGGGGCGGAGTGGGGACCGACGCGCAGCACGCGGTGTTCCAGCTCCTGCACCAGGGCACGGTCCTGGCGCCGGTGGACTTCATCGCCGCGATCCAGCCGGGCGATACGTTGGACCCCGCGCATCACCGCATCCTGCTGAGCAACTGCTTCGCCCAGGGGGCCGCGCTGATGGCCGGCAAGGCGGCCGACGATCCGGCGCGCGCCTATCCCGGCGACCGGCCTTCGGCCACGATCCTTATGGAGGAACTCAACGCCGCCACCCTGGGCGCGCTGATCGCCTTCCACGAACACCGCACCTTCGCCAATGCCGTGCTGATGGAGATCAATCCGTTCGACCAGTTCGGCGTGGAACTGGGCAAGCAGATTGCCGGCGAGATCGAGCGGGGCGGGGTGCGCTTCGATGCTTCGACCGAGGCGCTGCTGGCAGCAGCCGGGATCGGCGCATGACCGATCCCATCAGGGGAATTCCTCAGGAGATCTCCGTGATCTAAAGGGTTTGGCAACCTTACCGTGGGATTAAGCGAACTCCGGAGGGAAACCGCAACCTTGCGGGTGTGAAAACACTCCAAAGGCCAATGGTTCGCCCTGATTCTTCGGAGAATTTCCCATGATGCGGATGCCGCGGCTGGTGCGCCGGATATTCTGGGACCGATCCGCGAATGCGACGGTCGTGGTGGCGTTTTCGATCCTGAGCCTGATCGGCGGGGCAGGCCTTGCCACCGATACGATCCAGTGGGCGCTGACCAAGCGCCAGCTGCAGCGCATGGCCGATTCGGGCGCGCTGGCGGGCGCCTTCGCGGCGGCCAAGGGCAGCAGCGCCAGCTCCGCTGCCTCGACCGAACTGGGCCGCTACAGCCTGCTGACGCTCAGCAACACCAACATCGAGACGCCGCCGGGTTCCGGTTCCTACAGCGGCAATGGCAAGGCGGTGCGGGTCACGCTCAACGCCAACAAGGCGCTGCCCTTTTCAAGTATGTTCATGAGCAACACGCCGAGCCTTCAGGCCACCGCAACCGCGGCCGCCGTGGGCTTTGGCACCTATTGCGTGATTTCGCTGGAAAGCACGACCGCCACCGGGGTCAACTTCTCGGGCAGCTCCAACGTGACGCTTGGTTGCGGCGTTTCCACCAATTCGCAAGGCACCACCGCGGTCAACGCCGGCGGCAGTTCCACGATTTCGGCCTCGCCGGTTTCGGCCGTGGGCGTGGTGCCGGCCTCGAACAACTATGCCAGCGGCACCACGCTCAATTCCTATTCGATCTCGCAGCCCGATCCTTATTCCGCCGTAGGCCTGCCGACCGGTTACAACTGCTCCAACCAGCTCAACGTCCAGCCGAGCAACGGCAACGGCAACCAGACCACCCGCGTCCAGAACAACGGCAATGGCATCCAGTGCTATCGCGGCATGGATCTCAAGGGCGCTGTCACCTTCGATCCGGGCACCTACATCATCGATGGCAGCACCGGGAACGGGCTGAACGTGGGCGCGGGCGCGGTGGTCAACTGCACCGGCTGCACCTTCATCTTCACGACGACCAGCAACGACATGACCACGATCGCCACGGCGAGGATGAACGGCAATTCCACCTGGAACGTCTCGGCGCCGGAAACCGGCACCTATGCCGGGATCATGATGTACCAGGATCGCCGGGCCATCTCGGGCACGACCAATTTCATCACCGGCGACAGCAATTCCTTCTTCCAGGGCGCGGTCTATTTTCCCAGCCAGGAAGTGCAGTTCACCGGCAATTCTTCGATGAATTCCAAGTGCCTGCAGATCGTGGCCCGCACGGTCACCTTCACCGGCAGCAACTATATCCAGAACGTGTGCCCGACCAATTCGAACTCGAAGGCCATCGCCGGCATCCAGATCCGGCTGGTGGACTGAGCCGATGCGCCCGATCCCCGCCTTCTTCGCCCGCCTGCTCCGCGACCAGCGCGGCACCAGCCTGATCGAGATGAGCCTGATCCTGCCGGTTCTGGTCATGCTGGGCTGCGGCGCGACCGATCTGGCGCTGTGCTATGCTCAGGGGCTCAAGCTCCAGCAGGCCGCCGCGCGGACCATGGAACTGGCGATCGCCGCCGGGTTCAAGAGCAGCATGACCAGCACGCTCCAGTCCGAAGGCGCCACGGCCGCCGGCGTTCCTTCGGGCAATGTCGCGATCGATCTGTGGCTCGAATGCGACGGCACCCGGCAGACGGACTACAACGGCTCGTGTTCGGGCAGTTCGCCGGCGCGCTTCGCCTCGGTGACCATCACCTCGACCTACAACTGGATGTTCGAGCAGGTCATCCCGGCGTGGAACAACCAGCCCTATTCGGTGCCGCTCAAGGGCTATGCCGAAGTGAGGATCCAATGACCGCTCTCCTGCGCTCCCTTCTGACCGATCGGCGCGGCTCGCCCTCGGTCGATTTCGCCATGACCCTGCCGGCGCTGGTCCTGGTGACGGTTGGCGTGATGCAGCTTGGCATCGCCTTCCTTGCCAATGCCGGCCTGCGTAACGCGGTGGAAGCCGGCGCGCGCTATGCCACGGTCTATTCCAGCGCGGTGAACACCACCAATCCGTGCGGCAGCAAGGGCTATCCGACCTCCGACCAGATCAGGGCCATGGTCACCTCCAAGGCCTTCGGCATCGACACCGCTTCGTTGGTTCCGGCGGCCACGGCTTCGGCCAAGGATGCGACCACCGGCGAATGCTACGTGGACGTTTCGGCCACCTATCCGGTGACCTTCAAGTTCGTGGTCTTCACCACGCCGGCCTTCAACCTGTCCTACACCCGCCGCGCCTATCAGCTCTGATGGCCCGGAAGGGGCTGGCCAGCGGGCGGGGGAGGCGGCATATCCGCGCGCTCACGATGGAGCGCGCAGATGGCTGAGCAGGACTACGACTACGACCTTTTCGTGATCGGCGCGGGCTCCGGCGGCGTGCGTGCAAGCCGGATCGCGGCCTCGCATGGCGCGCGGGTGGCCGTGGCCGAGGAATACCGGATCGGCGGCACCTGCGTGATCCGCGGCTGCGTGCCCAAGAAGCTGCTGGTCTATGGCTCGCACTTCGCCGAGGAACTGCAGGACGCGGCCCATTATGGCTGGACCGTTGAAGGGATGCGCTTCGACTGGGGCACCCTGCGCGATGCGGTGCTGCGCGATGTCGATCGGCTCAATGCCAATTACACCCAGACCCTGGAGAACAACGGGGTCGAACGCTTCCTTGAACGCGCCACCATTGCCGGGCCGAACGCGGTGCGCCTGGTCTCGGGGCGCGAAATCAGCGCGCGGCACATCCTTGTCGCCGTGGGCGCCTGGCCGGTCCTGCCGGGGTTCGATGGGGTGGAGCACTGCATCACCTCGAACGAGGTGTTCCATCTGCCCACCTTGCCCCGCCGCATCGTGATCCAGGGCGCGGGCTATATCGCGATGGAATTCGCCGGCATCTTCAACGCGCTGGGCTGCGAGGTCACGGTGGTCAACCGCAGCGACCAGATCCTGCGCGGCTATGATGAGAGCCTGCGCGATCGCCTGCTCCAGATCACCATGGCGCGCGGCATCGTCTATCGCTTCAACTGCCCGATTGCGCGGGTGGAGAAGAAGGACAACGGCTGCCTGGCCGTTTCCATCGGCAAGCACGATCCGATCGAGGCCGATGCCGTGCTGATCGCCACCGGCCGCCGCCCCAAGACCGATGGGCTGGGTCTGGAAAACGCCGGCATCGAACTGGGCGAGAAGGGCGAGATTCCGGTCAACGAATTCAGCCAGACCGTTTGTCCCAGCATCCATGCCGTGGGCGACGTGACCGACCGGGTGCAGCTCACCCCGGTGGCCATCCGCGAGGGCCATGCCGTGGCCGATGGCCTGTTTGGCGCCCATCGCCAGGCGGTGGACTATTCCTGCATTCCCACCGCCGTGTTCTCGCAGCCGCCGCTGGCTGGCGTTGGGCTCACCGAAGGCCAGGCGCGCGAGCGGCACGGCAACATCAAGGTCTACACCTCGGATTTCCGCCCGATGAAGAACGTCTTCGCCGGCCGGATCGAGCGCGGGCTCTACAAGCTGGTCACCCATGCCGAGACGGGCAAGGTTCTGGGCGTCCACATGATCGGGCCGGACAGCCCGGAAATCCTCCAGGCAGCCGCCATCGCGGTGCGCGCGGGGCTGACCAAGGCCGATTTCGATGCCACGGTGGCGCTCCATCCCAGCATGGCCGAGGAACTGGTGCTGATGCGTTAGGCAAAGCAGCCCTTGTCGGCGCGATCAGGCCTCCAGCCGCGCGCCGACATGGGCCACCCCGCGCGCCGCGGCCAGGTGTTCCTGGCGGTTGCGTTCGCGCGCGGCGGCGCGCTGGGCTTCGGTGCGCTCGCTGCGGCAGGCCGGGCAACTGGCTCCGTCTTCGAACAGCGGCGAGGCGCGGTCAGCCGGGCTGACCGGGCGGCGGCAGGCGCGGCACAGACCGTGAGTGCCCGGCGCCAGGCCATGGCCGACGGCCACCCGTTCATCGAACACGAAGCATTCGCCGCGCCACAGGCTTTGGTCCGGCGGCACGGTTTCCAGATATTTGAGGATGCCGCCCTTGAGGTGATAGACCTCGTCCACCCCTTCGGCCTTGAGGAAGGCGGTGCTCTTCTCGCAGCGGATCCCGCCGGTGCAGAACATGGCGACCTTGCGGGGCCGGTCGCCCAGCAGTTGCGCGCGGACCTTGCGGAACCAGGCGGGAAAATCGCGGAAGGTGGGGGTTTCGGGATCGATCGCGCCGGCGAAAGTGCCGATTCCCACCTCGTAATCGTTGCGGGTATCGATCACCAGGGTATCGGGATCGGCGATCAGGGCGTTCCAGTCTTCCGGCTCGACATAGGTGCCCACCGTGGCGCGCGGATCGATCCCGTCCACGCCCAGGGTGACGATCTCGCGCTTGAGGCGCACCTTCATCCGGTGGAACGGCATCTCGTCCGCCGCCGAGAACTTGACGTCCAGCGCGGCGCAATCGGGCAGGGCGCGGATGTGGGCCAGCACCGCGTCGATGGCTGGCGCGCTGCCGGCGATCGTGCCGTTGATCCCTTCACCCGCCAGCAGCAGGGTGCCGCGCAGACCCTGTTCGCGGCACAGCGCTTCGAGCGGCCCGCGCAGCGCTGCCGGATCGGGGAAGGGCGCGAAGCGATAGAGCGCGGCGACGGTGACCGACATGGCAGCGCCCCCGAAGGCGTCAGTTCCCGCTGATGTCGCTCACGTCGAGCGAGCCTTCCATCCATTCGCGGAAGAAGCGTTCGTTCTCGGCCCTGAGCGCGCTGACCTTCACGCCGGCGAGGCTGTCGCCGCCCACCGTGCCGATCCGCTCCGCACCCTCCAGAACCACGCCCGGCGCGGTGGTGACGAGATAGCGGCCCTGGTCCTCGCCGAAGGCCGTCGCGGCATCGAGCGTCACGTCCAGCGTGGCGCCCAGATCTCCGGCCATGGCCATTTCGGCAAGGCCCACGAGCAGGCCGCCGTCCGACAGGTCGTGCACCGCGGTGGCCTTGCCCTGTTCGATCCACTGGCGCACGGCGAAGCCGTTGGCGCGTTCCTGCTTGAGATCGACCGGCGGGGGCGGGCCTTCCTCGCGGCCGTGCAGTTCGCGCAGCCACAGCGACTGGCCCAGGTGCGTGCCCGCACCGCCCACCAGCCAGATCGCATCGCCCTCGGCCTTGAAGGCGATGGTGGCGTTCTTCGTCCAGTCGGTGGTGAGGCCAACGCCGCCGATCGCCGGGGTGGGCAGGATCGCCGAGCCGCCGCCGGTGGCCTTGCTCTCGTTGTAGAGGCTGACGTTGCCTGAAACGATCGGATAGTCGAGCGCGCGGCAGGCCTCGCCCATGCCTTCGAGACAGCCCACGATCTGGCCCATGATTTCCGGGCGCTGCGGGTTGGCGAAGTTGAGGCAGTTGGTGATCGCCAGCGGCGTCGCGCCCACCGCGCAGATGTTGCGGTAGGTTTCCGCCACGGCCTGCTTGCCGCCCTCGAACGGATCGGCATAGCAATAGCGCGGGGTGCAGTCGGTCGTGATGGCCAGCGCCTTGCCGCTGCCATGGACGCGCACCAGCGCGGCATCGCCGCCCGACTTCTGGATGGTGTCGGCGCCCACCTGGCTGTCGTACTGCTCCCAGATCCACTTGCGGCTGGCAAGGTCGGGGCAGCCGATCAGCGTGACCAGATCGGCCGCGATGTCGGCACTGGCCGGCACGTTCGCCAGCGGGGCCGGCCTGGGCGTGGCCACGTGGGGGCGGTCATAGAGCGGGGCATCGTCGGCCAGCGGATCGAGCGGAATGTCGCAGACCACCTCGCCGTCGAATTCCAGCACCATGTGGCCGGTGTCGGTCACTTCGCCGATCACCGCGAAGTCCAGCTCCCACTTGCGGAAGATCGCCTCGGCCATTGGCTCCTTGCCGGGCTTGAGGACCATGAGCATCCGCTCCTGGCTCTCGCTCAGCATCATTTCATAAGGCGTCATGCCCTCCTCGCGGCAGGGCACTGCGTTCATGTTGAGGCGGATGCCCGCGCCGCCCTTGCTGGCCATTTCGACCGAGGAGGAGGTGAGGCCGGCCGCGCCCATGTCCTGGATGGCGACAATCGCATCGGTCGCCATCAGTTCGAGACAGGCCTCGATCAGAAGCTTCTCGGTGAAGGGATCGCCCACCTGCACGGTGGGGCGCTTTTCTTCGCTCTTCTCGTCGAAGTCCGCGCTGGCCATGGTCGCGCCGTGGATGCCGTCGCGCCCGGTCTTGGAGCCGACGTAGACGATCGGATTGCCCAGGCCCGTGGCCGCGCAGTAGAAGATCTTGTTGGTATCGGCCACGCCCACGGTCATCGCGTTGACCAGGATGTTGCCGTCATAGGCCTGGTGGAAATTGGTCTCGCCGCCAACCGTGGGCACGCCCACGCAATTGCCGTAGCCGCCGATGCCGGCGACCACGCCCTGGACCAGGTGCTTCATCTTGGGATGATCGGGTCGGCCGAAGCGCAGCGCGTTCATGTTGGCCACGGGCCGCGCGCCCATGGTGAACACGTCGCGCAGGATGCCGCCAACGCCCGTGGCCGCGCCCTGGTAGGGCTCGATGTAGGAGGGGTGGTTGTGGCTCTCCATCTTGAAGATCGCCGCCTGGCCATCGCCGATGTCGATCACGCCGGCGTTCTCGCCGGGGCCGCAGATCACCCAGGGCGCCTTGGTGGGCAGCTTCATCAGGTGGAGCTTGCTCGACTTGTAGGAGCAATGCTCCGACCACATGACCGAGAAGATGCCCAGTTCCACCATGTTTGGCTCGCGGCCGAGCGCGTGGAGCACGCGGGCGTATTCCTCCTCGGACAGGCCATGGGCGGCGACGACATCGGGGGTGATCTGGGGGGGGGTGATCTGGGGCGTGGAGTCTGGCATGGCCGTGCCCTTAGCGCCGCGCCGCGCGGCTGGCCAGACTCCTTGCCGGTGTGCCATGCGGTTTGTGCCCGGGGAAGGCGCGGCGAAACAGGGTGTTTACTCGGCGCCTTTGCCCAGTATCAATGAACGCGGGTTTCAATCGATGCACGAATCCGGAAAGTCGTTTCGGGTACAGGGGGCAAGATGTTGAAGAAATTGGTTCTCTCGGCTGCGCTGGCGGCCTCGATGATCGGCACGTCGGCCCGGGCCGACGAAGTGCGGTCCGACGATCCGGCATCGCTGGTGCGTGTCATGCAGAACATGGGCTACCGCGCCGAGCTGACCAAGGACAATTCGGGCGACCCGATGATCCGCAGCACGGCCTCGGGCTCGGACTTCGCGATCCTGTTCTATGGCTGCAAGAGCAATCGCAACTGCACCACGGTCCAGTTCTTCGCCGGCTTCAAGGACCCGGACAACGGCTCGCTTTCGGCGATCAACAAGTGGAACAACGACAACCGCTTCGGCCGGGCCTACCAGGCGGAAAGTGGCAGCGCCCGGATCGAGTACGACCTCGATCTCGACATGGGCGGGATGAGCGCGGCCCTGTTCCAGGACAACCTCGAGGTGTTCATCTCGCTGGTCGATCGCTACCGCAAGTACGTCTACAACCGGAAGTGATCGAACAGGCTCGGGGAATCGAACGGCGCGGCCTTGGCAGCTGCCGGGTACGGCGGCGCGGGCCGGTGGCCCCGGGCGGGGTCGGCCGGGCCTCCCCCTTGCGGGCAATCTTGACCCCTGCCGCGCCGGGGGCCAAAGCAGGCCTGCCATGATCCAGACCGCAGCCAGCCCCGCCGGCGATATCGCCACGCTCTCGTTCGAGGATGCGCTGCGCGCGCTGGAGGATGTGGTGCGCCAGCTCGAAAGTGGCGAAGTGCCGCTTGACGATTCGATCACCCTTTATGAACGCGGCGAGGCGCTGCGCCGGCTTTGCCAGGCCCGGCTCGATGCAGCCCAGGCCCGCATCGAACGGATCGTGGCCGGTGCCGACGGCCAGGCAGCCGGCACCCAGCCGTTCGACGAAACCGGCCGCTGAACGGTCGGCGGCAGGCCATGGACCCGATCCTGAAGCAGGCGCTTGGCGCGATCCAGGCCGATGTCGATGCAGGGTTCGATGCGCTGCTGCCCTTGCCTGGCGATGCGCGCACCCGGCTGATCGAGGCCATGCGCTATGCCACAATCGGCGGCGGCAAGCGGATCCGTCCGCTGCTGCTCACGGCAACCGCCGAACTGTTCAAGGTCGATCGCGCCTCTGCCGTTCGGGCGAGCCTGGCGATCGAGGCGATCCACGTCTATTCGCTGATCCACGACGATCTGCCGTGCATGGACGATGACGCCCTGCGCCACGGCAAGCCCACCGTTCACCTGGCCTTTGACGAGGCCACCGCCGTTCTGGCCGGCGATGCACTCCATGCCTTCGCCTTCGAGGTCCTGGCCGATCCGCTGCTTTCGGGCGATCCGTTCACCCGCGCCGAACTGGTCCACGTTCTCGCCCAGGCCAGCGGCCATGGCGGCATGGCCGGCGGGCAGATGATGGACATGGCCGCCGAAACGGCCGAATTCGACCTGCCCACCGTCACCCGTCTCCAGCAATTGAAGACTGGCGCCCTGCTTGGCGCGGCGGTGGAAATGGGCGCGGTGCTGGGCCGCCTGCCGGGGGAAGGGCGCACGCATCTGCGCGGCTATGCCCGCGACATCGGCCTCGCCTTCCAGATCGTCGACGACCTGCTCGACCATGAGGGCGACGAGGCGGCCGCCGGCAAGGCGCTTCGCAAGGATGCGGCGGCCGGCAAGCAGACCTTCGTCTCCCTGCTCGGTGCCGATCGCGCGCGCGAACAGGCCCGGATGCTGGTCGACCAGGCCATCGCCCACCTCGCGCAGCACGGCGCCGAAGCCGACCTGCTGCGCGCGCTGGCGCGCTATATCATCGAAAGGGATCGCTGAAATGCCGGGACAGGGTGGGCCAGAAACAGGCGGCGAACTGGGCGGCGAGCGGGGCGGCGAACGGATCGGCGTCTATCCCGGGACATTCGATCCCATCACGCTGGGACATTCCGACATCATCCGGCGCGGCGCCAAGCTGGTCGACCGGCTGATCATCGGGGTGACCACCAATCCATCGAAGAACCCGATGTTCACTCCGGCCGAACGGATGGAGATGGTGAAGCGGGAAGTGGCCGCGCTCGGCATCACCAACGTGGAGGTGGTCGGCTTCAACGCGCTGCTGATGAAATTCGCCGAAGTGCAGGGCGCCTCGGTGATCGTGCGCGGCCTGCGCGCGGTGGCCGACTTCGAATACGAATACCAGATGGCCGGGATGAACCAGCAGATCAATTCGCGGATCGAGACCGTCTTCCTCATGGCCGACGTCTCGCTCCAGCCGATTGCCTCCAAGCTGGTCAAGGAAATTGCCCTGTTCGGCGGCGAGATCGCCCGGTTCGTCAGCCCGGCCGTGCGCGAAGACGTGCTCGAACGGGTCAACCGGCTCGGGCGCCTGGGCGAATACTGATCGGGGAATAGTCGGCGCCATGGCCGCCGCCGTTCATTGCCATGACAGTCGCTCGCGGTTACACGCGCCACACTGTTCGTCCGCCCGTTCCCGTGGTGGGGCGGCTTTTCGAGAGTAATCCGATGCAGCGTCGCAGCCTTCTCTCCGCCCTTCCGCTGGCCCTCGCGCTGATCTCGGCGCCGGTCCTGGCGAAGACGAAGGCGCATCCCGCCGCGCCCACGCCCAGCGCGGCGGTCGATATCGATCCCAGCCATGATCCGGACGACGTGCTCTATCTCGACCTGTCGAATGGCGGGCGCGTGGCGATCCGGCTGATGCCGGCCTGGGCGCCGGGCCATGTCGAGCGGATCAAGACCCTGGCCCGCCAGGGCTTCTACAACGGGATCATCTTTCACCGGGTGATCGAAGGCTTCATGGCCCAGACCGGCGATCCGACCGGAACGGGGCAGGGCGGCTCGCAACTGCCCAATCTCAAGGCCGAATTCAACGCCATGCCCCACGTGCGCGGCAGCGTCTCGATGGCCCGGACCGACGAACCCGATACGGCCAACAGCCAGTTCTTCATCGTCTTCTACCCGCGCTTCGCGCTCGATCGGCACTACACCAATTTCGGCCGGGTGATCGGCGGCATGGGCTTTGTCGACGCGATCGAACGCGGCGAGCCGCCCGAGCATCCGACCAAGATCCTCCAGGCCTCGCTGGCCAGCGAGAACAAGCCCCAGGTCCTGCCCGCGCCGGTCGCGCCGCCGCCCAGCCTGACCGCTCCGGCGCCGGCCCCGGCAACCAGCCTGGCGCCGTCGCCGGCCCCCGCACTCGCCAGGCCGGCGGTCAAGCCCAGGAACCTGGTCAAGCCGCGCCGGAAGGGCTGATGCCGCCGCGTCATGCGCGTTGACCTGTTCGACTTCGCGCTCCCGCCCGAGCGTATCGCGCTGCGCCCGGCGCGCCCGCGCGATTCGGCGCTGCTGCTGCTGGTGCCCGGCGAAGGGCCGCTGGCCGATCATGTCGTGCGCGATCTGCCGGGCCTGCTCAGTCCCGGCGATGTGCTGGTGTTCAACGATACCCGCGTCATCCCGGCCCAGCTCGAAGGCACCCGCGGCGAAGCGCGGATCGGCGCCACCTTGCACAAGCGGATCGACCTGCGCCGCTGGCAGGCCTTCATCCGCAATGCCAAGCGGCTGCGGGCAGGCGACGAGATCGCCTTTCCCGCCGGGGTGACCGCCACGGCCGAGGCGCGCCACGCCGATGGCAGCTGGACCCTCCATTTCGCCGGCGAGGAGCCGGTCGAAGTCCTGCTCGAGCGCGCCGGCCGGATGCCGCTGCCACCCTACATCGCCGGCAAGCGCCCCACCGACGAGGCCGACAAGGCCGATTACCAGACCATGTTCGCGCGTGAGGAAGGCGCGGTTGCCGCCCCGACCGCCGCGCTCCATTTCACCCCCGGCCTGATGGCTGCCCTGGCCGAGGCCGGGATCGGCCACGAAACGCTGACCCTCCACGTCGGCGCCGGCACCTTCCTGCCAGTCAAGGCCGAAGACACCGCCGACCACGCGATGCACGCCGAATGGGGCCGGATCGATGCGGCCACGGCCGATCGCCTCAATGCCGTGCGCGCCCGGGGCAATCGCGTGATCGCGGTGGGCACCACCTCGCTGCGCCTGCTGGAAAGCGCCACCGGGGAAGACAAGGTGATCCGCCCCTTCGCCGGCGACACCGCGATCTTCATCACCCCCGGCTACCAGTTCCGCGCGATCGACGGGCTGATGACCAATTTTCACCTGCCCAAAAGCACCCTGTTCATGCTGGTTTCGGCGCTGATGGGGCTGGAGCGGATGCAGCAGGCCTATGCCCACGCGATCGCGCGGGGCTACCGGTTCTATTCCTACGGCGATGCCAGCCTGTTGCTGCCGGAGTCCCGTTCAGAATAGTTGGCGCGCGCCGGTCGGCCCGCCTGGGCCAGACTCCAGGTAGGAGATGACCGGTACGATCAGATGGGCGTCCATGCCATTGGTGCCGTTATCGATATTGATCACCGTACCAAGGTGATGGCCGATCGCCGCTGTCCGGGTTGAAACCGGGTCGCGCGCCTGGTTGACGTTGTAGAACCGGTTGGGATCGGAAATGGAGAACCCCATCTGCGATACAGCCGGGGCATTGAAGGAGACCCCCCTGACATCGAGCGTGGATCCGATGATTTGCGCCAACCCGCCGCCGAGCGAATGGCCGGTAAGGAATATCGGGTTTCCGCTGCCAGAGAAGAACTGGGCCTGCCGGGTAAATTCCAGCGCGCCGGCTACCTGATCCATCAGTTGGCGTTGACCCGCGAACAGGGCTAGGCCCAGCACGGGGCTGATCTGGGAGACGAGGCTGAGCATCCCCGGACCGGCAAAGCCAACGTCGGCCAGGATATCGGCAGGCCCGTCGGTCCGGTCAAAATCGGTTCCGGCGAAGGCCACGATCGTCACGCTGGAGCCGCCGACATTGGCCGTATAGCGCGCGGCCTTGAATCCGGAGGCCAGTTCTCCGTAATAAATCCTTGTATATGTTGGAATAAGTGGATCGCTGCTATCGTAGGCGGCATTCGCCATGCGCGCAAAGTCCAAGATCGACGGGCCGCTCATACTGCATCCTTTCGTATGGGACTCTAGGACTGGCGACCGTATTTCTGACTCACACCTAATAGGTGTTGTTGCGAGAGGCAACAGGAGTGCCGCTTCACCCGCGGAACCAGCCCCAGACGAGCTTTCCGGTCAAGCCCAGGCTGGCGGTGATCAGCAGCGGGCGGATCAGCCTGGCGCCGTGGCGGGCGGCGAAGTGGGCCCCCAGCCAGCCGCCGGTCATCGAACCCAGGGCCATCGAAAAGCCCAGCAGCCACAGGATCTTGCCGCCAAGGCCGAAGGCGATCACGCTGGCGACATTGCTGGTGACGTTGAGCAGCTTGGTCAGGCCCGTTGCCCGCGTCAGCCCCAGCCCGCGCAGGCCCACCAGGGTCACCGCGAAGAACTGGCCGGTGCCGGGGCCGAAGAAGCCATCGTAGAAGCCGATCGCCCCGCCCACCAGCAAGTAGCCCCGCGCGCCTACCCGGTCATGACTGTCGGCATCGTCCATGCGCGGCGAGAACACGGTATAGACCGCCACGGCCAGCAGCAGTGCCGGTACGATCAGCGCCAGCACGCGCGAGGCGATCCACTGGACCACCACGGCCCCGGCCAGCGCTCCGGCGAAGACCACGGCAATGGCCGGCTTGTTGGGGCCGATGCGGAACAGCCCGGCGCGGCGATAGCGGAAGGTGGCCATGCCGGTGCCGCACATCGACTGGACCTTGTTGGTCCCCAGCGCCAGGTGCGGGGGCAGGCCGGCGAACAGCAGGGCCGGCATCATGATCAGCCCCCCGCCGCCGGCGATCGCGTCGATGAAGCCGGTCAGCACGGCGGTGGCGGTCAAGCCTGCGTAGATCTCCGGTCCGATCATTTGCGCGTCATGGCGTTTCCCCCTAAGGGCCGCAAGCAATCATGACCAACCGCTTTTCCTTTACCATTCACGCCTCCAGCGGGAAGGCCCGCACCGGCACGATCCGGATGAAGCGCGGCGATATCCGCACCCCCGCCTTCATGCCGGTGGGCACGGCGGCCACGGTCAAGGCGATGAAGCCGGAAACCGTGCGCGGGATCGGCGCCGACATCATCCTGGGCAACACCTACCACCTGATGCTGCGCCCCGGGGCGGAGCGGGTGGCGCGCCTCGGCGGCCTCCACAAGTTCATGAACTGGCCGCGCCCGATCCTCACCGACAGCGGCGGCTACCAGGTGATGAGCCTTTCTGACCTTCGCAAGATCACCGAGGAAGGCGTCACCTTCGCCAGCCACCTCGATGGCTCGCGCCACCTGCTCACCCCCGAACGCTCGATGGAGATCCAGCGCCTGCTTGGCTCCGACATCGTCATGGCCTTCGATGAGTGTCCGAAGATCGAGCAGGGTCGCGATGCCATTGCGCGATCGATGGAAATGTCGATGCGCTGGGCGCGCCGCAGCCGCGCCGGCTTCGATTCCGGCGGCGAGCACGCCGAGAGCGCCGCCCTGTTCGGCATCCAGCAGGGCGCGCTCGATGCAGGCCTGCGGCGGGAAAGCGCCGATGCCCTGCGCGACATCGGATTCGATGGCTATGCCATCGGCGGCCTCGCCGTGGGCGAAGGCCAGGCGGCGATGTTCGCCACGCTCGATTTCGCGCCCGCCATGCTGCCCGAGGATCGCCCGCGCTACCTGATGGGCGTGGGCAAGCCGGATGACCTCGTTGGCGCGGTGGAGCGCGGGGTCGATATGTTCGATTGCGTCCTGCCCAGCCGCTCGGGCCGCAACGGGCAGGGCTTCACCCATGCCGGGCCGATCAACCTCAGGAACGCCCGCCACGCCGAAGATACCGGCCCGCTCGATCCGCGCTGTTCATGCGATGTCTGCGCCAATTACAGCCGCGCCTATCTCCATCATCTCCACAAGTCGGGCGAGATCCTCGGCGCCATGCTGCTGACCGAACACAACCTGGCCTTCTACCAGCAACTCATGGCCGGGATGCGCGCGGCCATCGCCGAAGATCGCTTCGCGGTGTTCGCGGCGGACTTCCGGCGGGATTACTTCGCCGGGCGGTGAGCCCGGGACGACGTCAGTCCGCCGCTTCGCGCCGTTCGCCTGCCACTTCCAGCCGCGTCTCGCGATAGGCGCAGAATTCGCCCGTCCGCTCGGCCAGGAAGCCCGCGCCCACCTTGCAGGCATGGCGCTGCGCCGTCTCGAGATCGGGATACCATTTGCCTGCGCGGTGGGGCGTGATGAAGCGATAGCGTTGCATGGCGGTCGTCGAATGTCCGGAGCGGGAGGGAGTTCCGCCCCGTGCCGCCGGAATGTGAAACCCGTGCGACAACGCCGGGCGGATAGCCCGCCGGCCTCAAATGAAAAGGGCGGCCACTTGGGCCGCCCTTCGCATATTCCGTGAGGAAGCCCGCGGATCAGCGCGAGTAGAACTCGACCACGAGGTTCGGTTCCATCTTCACCGGATAGGGCACTTCGTCGAGCGTGGGGACGCGCACGAAGGTCGCCTTGTCGGCTTCGGCCGAAACGTAGTCGGGCACTTCACGCTCGGGCAGGCTCTGCGCTTCGGCGATGAGGGCCATTTCCTTGGCCTTCTTGCCCAGGCTGATCACGTCGCCGGGGCGCACGCGGCGCGAGGCGATGTTGCACTTCACGCCGTTCACATAGATGTGACCGTGCGAAACGACCTGGCGGGCCGAGAAGATGGTCGGCGCGAACTTGCAGCGATAGACCACCATGTCGAGGCGCTGCTCCAGCAGGCCGATCAGGTTCTGACCGGTGTCGCCCTTCATCTTGGCGGCTTCCTGGTAGGTGCGCTTGAACTGCTTTTCGGTGACGTCGCCGTAGTAGCCCTTGAGCTTCTGCTTGGCGCGCAGCTGGATGCCGAAGTCGGAAACCTTGCTCTTGCGGCGCTGGCCGTGCTGGCCGGGGCCATAGCTGCGGCGGTTGACCGAGCTCTTCGGGCGGCCCCAGATGTTTTCGCCGAGGCGGCGGTCAATCTTGTACTTCGAGGCATGACGCTTCGACATTCTTGTGCTCCAACTTGCGGGACCGGGCGGGAATTGCCGGCCTTGATGGCCCGGGGCCGCACCATCCCGCCAGAGGCAGGATGCGACCACCGCTTCACCGGGCGTGCGGGGTCAATTGCGAAGGGGCGCCCTTGGCGGGCGGAAGGCCCGAAGTCAACCCTTTTCGGGTTCTTCCGGCCTACGCTTCAGGGCCGAAAGCACGCCGCGCATGGTCCGCACTTCAAGGTGGTTCCAGCCGGGCTTGGTCAGCATGGTGCGAAGGGTGCGGCGGGTGGCCGCGGCGCGGCTGGGCGGGCGGAAATAGCCGCGCGGCTCTAGCAAGGCCTCGAACTGGCCGATCATGCCCTCCAGCTCGTCCTGCGGGGCCGGGGGGAGGAGATCCTCGGTGGTCGGCTGGACCAGGTCGGCCTGCTTCGACCACTCATAGGCGCACAGGATCACCGCCTGGGCAAGATTGAGCGAGCCGAATTCCGGATTGATCGGCACGGTGACGATGGCGCGCGAAAGGGCCACGTCGTCGGTCTCCAGCCCCGAGCGTTCCGGCCCGAACACGAAGGCCGAGCGGCCGGGCTGGGCATGAATCTCGCGCGCGGCCTCCTCGGGCGTGAGTACCGGCTTGGTCACCCCGCGCTTGCGGACCGTGGTGGCATAGACATTGGCGCAATCGTGCACCGCATCGGCCAGGCTCTCGAACACCTCGGCCTGTTCCAGCACCAGGTCAGCCCCAGCGGCGGCCGGGCCGGCGCTCGGATTGGGCCAGCCATCGCGCGGCGCGACCAGCCGCATCTCGGCCAGGCCGAAGTTCAGCATGGCCCGCGCCGCCTTGCCGATGTTCTCGCCCAGCTGCGGGCGCACGAGGACGATGACCGGCTTGGCGGCCATCAGCCCTGACCCGCATCGCGCACGGTGCTGGCGAAGTCCTCGAAATCCTTGGCCTCGGAGAAATCGCGGTAAACGCTGGCGAAGCGGATATAGGCGACCGAATCGAGCGCGCGCAGGCCGTCCATCACCAGTTCGCCGATCGCCTTGGTCGGCACTTCGCTGTCGCCCCGCGTTTCGATCTGGCGCTGGATACCCGAGACGAGCTGGTCGATCCGTTCCTCGCTGACCCCGCGCTTGCGGCAGGCGAGGGTGACCGACTGCTCGATCTTGGCGCGATCGAACGGTTCGCGGTCCTCGTTGGACTTGACCACCATGATCTCGCGCAGCTGCACACGTTCGAAGGTGGTGAACCGCGCCCCGCAGCCCTCGCACTGGCGACGGCGGCGGATAGCGGTGTTGTCCTCGGTGGGACGGCTGTCCTTCACCTGCGAATTGTCATGGGCGCAGAAGGGACACCTCATTCAGAACGGCCTCCGGCCTTTGGGCACCCATCAGGCTCCGTAGCTGAGGCCCGTGTAGATCGGGAACTTCGCGCAAAGCTCCTCCACCCGCGCGGCGACCGAGGCTTCGACCTGGGCATCGCCGGCATCGCCATTCTTCCTGAGGCCATCGACCACTTCGGCGATCAGCTTGCCGATGAGGGTGAACTCCTCGGTGCCGAAGCCGCGGGTCGTGCCCGCCGGGGTGCCGAGGCGGATGCCCGAGGTGACGAAGGGTTTTTCCGGATCGTTGGGGATGGCGTTCTTGTTGCAGGTGATCGCCGCGCGATCGAGCGCCTTCTCGGCGTTCTTGCCGTTGGCCTTGTAGGGCCGCAGGTCGACCAGCATCAGGTGGTTGTCGGTCCCGCCCGAGACGATATCCAGCCCTTCGGCCTTGAGGCTGGCGGCCAGCGCCTTGGCATTGTCGGCCACGCCTTGGGCATAGGCCTTGAATTCCGGCTTCATCGCCTCGGCAAAGGCGATCGCCTTGGCCGCGATGATGTGCATCAGCGGGCCGCCCTGCATCCCCGGGAAGATCGCGGAGTTGATCTTCTTGGCGATGGCCTCGTCGTTGCTGAGGATGATGCCCGAACGCGGGCCGCGCAGCGACTTGTGGGTCGTCGTCGTGGTGACGTGGGCGTGCGGCACGGGCGAGGGGTGGACCCCGCCGGCAACCAAGCCCGAGAAGTGGCTCATGTCGGCCAGCAGATAGGCGCCCACTTCGTCGGCGATCTCGCGGAAGCGCTTGAAGTCCCACACGCGCGAATAGGCCGTGGCGCCGCAGATGATCAGCTTGGGCTTGTTCTCCCGCGCGATGCGGGCGACCTCGTCCATGTCGATCAGGTGATCGTCGGGGCGGACGGTGTAGGGCACCGGCTTGAACCACTTGCCGCTCATGTTCACCGGCGAGCCGTGGGTCAGGTGGCCACCCGCGGCAAGGTCCAGCCCCATGAAGCTGTCGCCCGGCTGGAGCAGGGCCAGAAACACGGCCTGGTTCATCTGGCTGCCCGAATTGGGCTGCACATTGGCGAAGCCGGCGCCGAACAGCGCCTTGGCGCGATCGATCGCCAGGGTCTCGATCTCGTCGACGTATTCGCAGCCGCCGTAGTAGCGCTTGCCCGGATAGCCTTCGGCGTACTTGTTGGTCAGGATCGAGCCGGCGGCTTCGAGCACGGCCTTGGAGCAGATGTTCTCGCTGGCGATCAGCTCGATCTTGTCGCGCTGGCGGCCCAGCTCCTTGTTGATCCAGCCGGCGATCTCGGGGTCGGTCTCGGCAAGGCCGGCGGTGAAGAAGCCGGCGGGGGTGACGGGCGCCTTGGCAAGAGTGCTCATGAGAAGAAGTCCCTGTTCAGATGACGGGGTTGGACAGCTTGGCGACACGGCCGGCATGGCGACCGCCGCCGAATTCGGTGGCGAGGAAGGCGTCGAGGCAGGCCTTGGCCATGTCCGGCCCGGTCAGCCGCGCGCCCATCGCGATGCAGTTGGCATCGTTGTGTTCGCGGGCGAGGGCGGCCGAGAGCGGTTCTGAAACCAGCGCGCAACGGCAGCCCGGCTCGCGGTTCACCGCGATCGAGATCCCGATGCCCGAACCACACAGCGCCACGCCGAATTGCGCGGTGCCATCGGCGACGACAGCGGCAAGCTTGTAGCCGAAATCGGGATAATCCACCCGGTCGGCCGTCTCGGGGCCAAGATCGGCAACCTCGTGGCCGAGCCCGATGAGGTAGTCACGCAGCTCGGCCTTCAGGTCGACAGCGGCATGGTCGGATGCAATGGCGATACGCAAGGGTTTCACTCGACGGCAAAATGGGGAATCGGCGTGAAAGCCCCTTAGGCGCGGGGGCCGCGGAAGGCCAGCCCCCGGAAGGGCAGGGGCCTCGCCTGACAACGTCGTCCCGGGCTCGACCCGGGACGACGCCTGTATGCCGCAAAAGGAAAGCCCCGGTGTTTCCACCGGGGCTTTCCCGAGGCGCCCCATCGATGGGGCCTCCGGGTGTTTCCGTTCGTGCTGACCAGACAACGGCGCTTGCCGCCTCCGGTTCCGCTACTGGTCGAGGAAAGACCTCATCTTGCGGCTGCGGCTGGGATGCTTGAGCTTCCTCAGCGCCTTGGCCTCGATCTGCCGGATGCGTTCGCGGGTCACCGAGAACTGCTGGCCCACTTCCTCCAGTGTGTGATCGGTGTTCATGCCGATGCCGAAGCGCATCCGCAGCACGCGTTCCTCGCGGGGCGTCAGGCTGGCCAGGACGCGGGTGACCGTTTCCTTGAGGTTGGCCTGGATCGCGGCATCCACCGGGATGATCGCGTTCTTGTCCTCGATGAAATCGCCCAGGTGGCTGTCTTCCTCGTCGCCGATCGGCGTTTCGAGGCTGATCGGCTCCTTGGCGATCTTCATCACCTTGCGGACCTTCTCGAGCGGCATGGAAAGCCGCTCGGCCATTTCTTCGGGCGTCGGCTCGCGGCCCTGCTCGTGCAGGAACTGGCGGCTGGTGCGGACCAGCTTGTTGATCGTCTCGATCATGTGGACCGGGATGCGGATGGTCCGCGCCTGGTCCGCGATCGAGCGGGTGATCGCCTGCCGGATCCACCAGGTGGCATAGGTGGAGAACTTGTAGCCGCGGCGATACTCGAACTTGTCGACCGCCTTCATCAGGCCGATGTTGCCTTCCTGGATGAGATCCAGGAACTGCAGCCCGCGGTTGGTGTACTTCTTGGCGATCGAGATCACGAGGCGCAGGTTCGCCTCGACCATTTCCTTCTTGGCGATGCGCGCCTCGCGCTCGCCCTTCTGGACCATGTTCACGATCCGGCGGAACTCGGTCAGGCTCATGCCGGTGGCAGACGCGATGTCCGAAACCTCGGCGCGGATGCGCTCGACCGAATCGGCCTCGTTTTCCACGAAGGCCGCCCACTTCTTGTCGCGCCCGGCGTGCTGCTGGAGCCAGCCTTCATCCAGCTCGCGGCCCACATAGGCGTCGAGGAAGTCCTTGCGGTTGACCTTGTGGCGCTCGGCCAGGCGCAGCATCTGGCCGCCCAGCGTGGTCAGCCGCCGGTTGAAGGCATAGAGATTGTCGACCAGGTATTCGATCTTGGTCGCGTGGAACTGCACGGACTCGACCTGGGCGGTGAGATCCTCGCGCAGCTGCTGGTAGAGCCGTTCCTTCGCATCCGGGAAGGCGCCGCCGGCGCCCAGCACGTCGAGCCGCTCGGCCTGGATCGTCTCGAACTGGCGGAACAGGTCGGTGATCTCGGCGAAGCGTTCCAGCGCGGCGGGCTTGAGCGCCGCTTCCATCTGGGCGAGGGAAAGGGTGTTGTCCTCTTCCTCTTCCTCTACCGGGCGGCGGGCGCGGCGCTCGATGCCGTCCTCGTCCTCGTCCTCGGCGGCGGGTTCCTCTTCGACCTCTTCCTCGTCCTTGAACGTCGGGCCGGCCGTGGCTTCGCTGATCTCGCCATCGGTCTCGCCCTCGCCGTCCTCGGTGAGGTTCTCGGGCTGAGGCTCCTTCGAGAGCATGGCGTCAAGATCGAGGATCTCGCGCAGCTGCATCTCGCCGGCGTTGAGCGCTTCGGACCACTGGATGATCGCGTGGAAGGTGATCGGGCTTTCGCACAGGCCCAGGATCATCGTGTCGCGCCCGGCCTCGATGCGCTTGGCGATGGCGATTTCGCCCTCGCGGCTGAGCAGTTCGACCGCGCCCATCTCGCGCAGGTACATCCGCACCGGATCGTCGGTGCGCTCGACCGTTTCCTTCTTCTTGACGAGGTCGGGCCGCTCGTCGACCGCTTCCTCGTCCTCGGCGTCCTCGGCCTTGCGTTCCTCGGGGTCGATCGAATCCTCGTCGCTCTCGACGATGTTGACGCCCATCTCGGAGATCGCGGCCATGATGTCCTCGATCTGTTCGGAGGACATCTGGTCTTGCGGCAGAGCCTCGTTCAGCTCGTCGTAGGTGATCACGCCGCGGCGCTTGGCGCGGGCGATCAGCTTCTTGATCGAGGCTTCGTTGAGATCGATGAGCGGGGCGTCGCCACCCTCGCGCTCATTGCCGGAAATTTCTTCGTCCATCATACCGCCGTGTAAGCTTGCGGCGCCGCCGGAAGGGCATGGCGCGCAGGTCTGATTCTGTCAGGATGCTGGATTATACCCCGATCCGGGCCATTGCCCGAAGCGCAAGCCAAATACCAGCCTTCCTTTGCGCCCAATGCGCGACATTCGCCTTGGGTCCGTCATCGCGGGCCGTTACCCCCGCATCACGGCCTTCAATTGCCGTTCCAGTTCTTCCTTGCGGGACCGCAGGCGGCCCTGTTCCTCGACATCAAACCGTTCGGTCGCCGCCGCGATCCCGGCATCGAGTTCCGGTACCATGACCAGCCAGCGGATCGCGGTTTCCAAGGCCGCCAAGGCCTCGGCCGGATCGGCCGCGGCGCTGGTGAAGGGAAACCGGATGTGGGCATAGTCAACTGGTGGCGGCGGACTGACGCCGTGGCTTGCCAATGTGGCGGCAAGGCGCTCGTTTTCAAGGGTTTGCGCGCCATCCGCGGCATCGAGCAGGACATCGAGCAGACGGGCGTGCGCGGGATCGGCGGGCTGGATGCGGGCGAGCAGTTCGGCATTGGCCGCGATGGCCCGGGGATGGGCGCACAGCCCGGTCAGCACGGCCGCGGCCAGCGCCTCGCCGCTGCCCGAAGTGGCGCGATGGAGGCGGCGGGCGGTTTCGGGCGAGGGCGGCGGCGGGGGCGCCTCGCGCCAGGGTCCGGCGCGGCGCGGGGCCGGGCGGGGCTGGCCGGAGTTGGTCTGGGCCGAACCGGATCGGGCCGGGGACCAGGCGGAATTGCCGCCCGCTTCGCGGCGCGGATAGGCGAAGGCGGAAAACCGGTCCGACAGGTCACGCTTGTAGAGCTGGCGGATCTCCCCATCGGCGATCAGCTCCACATGGGCCATCAGCCGCGCTTTCAGCCCCGCCTTGTCCTCGGGCGTGGCCAGCGGCAGGGCATCGCGCTCATGCTCCCACAGGGCATCGATCAGCGGCTGGGCCTGGTCGAGCAGGTCCGCCAGGGCGCCCGCGCCGCGCTGCTTGATGAGATCGTCGGGATCGAGGCCGGCCGGCAGCCGCGCGATCCGCAGCGAATGGGCCGGGCGCAGCAGGGGCAGGGCGCGGGCGATCGCCCGCATGGCCGCGCGCTGGCCGGCGGCATCGCCGTCGAAGCACAGCACCGGGCATTCCACCAGGCGCCAGATCATGGTCAGCTGGTGCTCGGTCAGCGCCGTGCCGAGCGGGGCCACCGCCTCGGCAAAGCCGGCTGCGGCCAGCGCGATCACATCCATGTAGCCTTCGACCACGATCAGCCGACCGGATTGGCGGGCGGCCGGTCCGGCGCGATGCAGGTTGTAGAGCGTGCGGCCCTTGTCGAACAGCGGGGTATCGGGGGAGTTCAGGTACTTGGGCGCGTCAGTTTTGGTCTTGTCGAGGATGCGCCCGCCAAAGGCGATCACCCGCCCGCGCACGTCCTCGATCGGCAGCATCAGCCGGCCCCGGAACCGGTCATAGGGTTCCTTGTTGTCCACCAGGATCCTGAGGCCCGCCTCGATCAGCTTGTCCTCGGGGAAGCGGGCAAGGGCGGCCTTCATCGCCTGGCGCCCTTCCGGCGCATAGCCGAAGCCGAAGCGGGCGAGGGTGTGCGGATCGAATCCGCGCGTGGCGAGATAGGCCCGCGCCCGCTCACCCTCGGGCGCGGCAAGCTGGGCCACGAACCATTCCTGCGCTGCGGCCATGACGTCATGCAGCCCGTCGCGCTTCTCGGCGGCCTGCGCCGCGCGCGGATCGGGGGCGGGGACTTCCATCCCCGCCTCGGCCGCCAGTTCCTTGACCGCATCCATGAAGGCCAGCCCGCGCTGGTCGGTCATCCAGCGGATCGCATCGCCATGCGCCCCGCAGCCGAAGCAGTGATAGAACCCCTTCTCGTCGTTGACCGTGAAGCTGGGCGATTTCTCGTTGTGGAACGGGCAGCAGGCCTTGAATTCGTGCCCGGCCTTGGTCAGCCGGGTGGTGCGCCCGATCACGCCGGACAGCGACACCCGCGCACGCAGTTCATCAAGCCATTGGGGGGAGAGCATCAGCCGCCCAGCGCCGCCTTCACCAGCCCGCTGGCCTTGCCCATGTCGAGCTGGCTGCCGTGCTTCGCCTTGAGCGCGGCGACGACCTTGCCCATGTCCTTCATTCCCTCGGCGCCGGTTTCGGCCTTGATCGCCAGAATCGCGGCCTTCACCTCGTCCTCGGTCATCTGCGCGGGCATGAAGCCCTCGATCACGGCAAGCTCGCCCTGTTCCACGTCGGCCAGTTCCTGCCGGCCGCCCTGTTCATAAAGCGCGATCGATTCGCGGCGCTGCTTGGCCATCTTCTGGAGCACGTCGACCACCAGGGTATCGTCGTCCGGCACATTGGCGGCGGTTCGCAGTTCGATGTCCTTGTCCTTGAGCTTGGCCAGGATCAGGCGGACCGCCGCCAGCCGGGGCTTGTCGCCAGCCTTCATCGCCGTCACCTGCGCGGCCTTGATCGTGTCGCGGATCATGGATTTCCTGTCGTCATGAGAATTGCCGCACCGGCGGTCCGTTGCATACCAATTAGCCGGGGTTTTCCGATTTTCATAGGTTGACGGGAAGGGACTTGGGGTCTAGCCGCCGCCCCTTAGCACCTATCGCCGGAAACCCCCTTACGGAGCGCCACCATTATGGCCGACGCCGCCTCTTCGCACGTGCAACAGCCCAAAGGCGCGACCGGCGTTCTCGTTCTCGCCGATGGCAGCCTCGTCTGGGGGCGCGGCTTCGGCGCGGTGGGCGAGGCGGTGGGGGAAGTCTGCTTCAACACCGCGATGACCGGCTACCAGGAAGTGATGACCGATCCTTCCTATGCCGGGCAGATCGTGACCTTCACCTTCCCCCACATCGGCAACGTCGGCTGCAACGACGAGGATCTCGAATCGCTGGTCGATGGCGCGGTCGGCTGCGTGGTCCGCGAGGACGTCACCGAGCCGAGCAACTTCCGCTCGCGCGAACGTCTGGGCGATTGGCTCAAGGCCAAGGGCAAGATCGGCCTTGCCGGCGTCGATACCCGCGCGCTCACCCGCCGCATCCGCCTGTCGGGCGCGCCCAACGCGGTGATCGCCCACCACCCCGACGGCAAGTTCGACATCGCCGCGCTGGTGAAGCGCGCGACTGACTGGCCCGGGCTGGAAGGCATGGACCTTGCCCGCGTCGTCTCGCGCTCGGGCCAGGAAGGCTGGGAAGGCGGCGTGTGGACGCTGGGCAAGGGCTATGCCCGCAGCCCGCACCAGCCGCGCCCCCATGTCGTCGCCATCGACTATGGCGCGAAGGACAACATCTTCCGCAACCTGGTGGCTGCCGGCGCGCAGGTCACCGTGGTGCCCGCGCAGACCTCGCTCGACGCGATCCTTGCACTGGAGCCGGCCGGCGTGTTCCTCTCCAACGGACCGGGCGACCCGGCGGCGACCGGCGCCTATGCCGTGCCGACCATCCAGGGGCTGCTCGAAAAGGACGTGCCGATCTTCGGCATCTGCCTCGGCCACCAGATGCTCGGCCTCGCCGCCGGCGCCAAGACCACCAAGATGCACCAGGGCCACCGCGGCGCGAACCACCCGGTCCTGTGCAAGGGGGATGGCCCAATGTCTGGCAGGGTGGAAATCACCTCGATGAACCACGGCTTCGCGGTCGATAACTCCGCCCTGCCGGATACGGTCGAGGAAACCCACGTCAGCCTGTTCGACGGCTCCAACTGCGGCATCGCGGTGAAGGGCAAGAAGGCCTTCGGCGTGCAGTATCACCCGGAAGCCAGCCCCGGCCCGCAGGACAGCTTCTACCTGTTCGAGAAGTTCGTGGGGATGCTGGGTTGAGCCAAGGCACCGCCTTGACTCCCCTCCCCGTCGGGGAGGGGCTGGGGGTGGGGGCACCACGCCAGCGATCAGGATTTCAGGGGCGTTCCACGTTCCGGAATTTCCGGGAATTCGTCGCGCTCGAACCAGTCGCTGCGATTGCTCGCCAGGGCCAGTTCCTGGGCTATGGCGAACAGGACACCATCGACGTTGCTCAGGACGTCATTGTTCCAGAAGCGAATGACCCGGCAACCATGGGCCTCGATCAATCGCGTGCGGGAGGCATCGGTCGCGCTATCCGCGTGTTGCCCGCCGTCTACTTCAATGGCCAATCGCTTGGACCGGCAGGCAAAATCGACGACATATGGGCCGATCGGGCATTGTCGGGTAAAGCGCACGCCAAGCTGCGAGCCCTTGATCCGTTCCCACAGCCGACTTTCCGCCAGCGTCGGCTCCCGCCGCAGCTTGCGGGCAATGCGTGTCATACGCCTTGTCGCCATCGTTCCTACACCCCCACCCAACCCTCCCCCTCAAGGGGGAGGGCTACTATGGCAGCGTGAGTCAAAATGCCCAAACGCACTGACATCTCCTCGATCCTCGTCATCGGCGCCGGCCCGATCATCATCGGCCAGGCCTGCGAGTTCGACTATTCGGGCACCCAGGCGATCAAGGCGCTGAAGGAGGAGGGCTACCGCGTGGTCCTCGTCAACTCCAACCCCGCCACGATCATGACCGATCCCGAGTTCGCCGATGCGACCTATATCGAGCCGATCACGCCCGAGATCGTCGCCAAGATCATCGAGAAGGAGCGGCCCGATGCGGTGCTCCCCACGATGGGCGGGCAGACCGCGCTCAACACCGCGCTGGCCCTGTTCAACG
The DNA here is from genome assembly GCF_042646485.1 of Novosphingobium bradum. NCBI lineage: Bacteria > Pseudomonadati > Pseudomonadota > Alphaproteobacteria > Sphingomonadales > Sphingomonadaceae > Novosphingobium > Novosphingobium bradum. The sequence continues at coordinate 619,393 of NZ_JBHRTQ010000007.1, forward strand.
ACGGCACGCTGGCAAAGTTCGGCGTCAAGATGATCGGCGCCGATGCCGATGCGATCGACAAGGCCGAGGATCGCCAGCGGTTCCGCGAAGCGATGGACAAGATCGGGCTGGAAAGCGCGCGCAGCGGCGTTGCACACACGGTGCAGGAGGCTTTCGACGTGCTGGAACGCACCGGCCTGCCCTCGATCATCCGCCCTTCGTTCACGCTGGGCGGCACCGGCGGCGGCGTGGCCTACAACAAGGCTGAGTTCGAGGCGATCGTCCGCTCCGGCCTCGACGCCAGCCCCACCACCGAGGTCCTCATCGAGGAATCGCTGCTGGGCTGGAAGGAATACGAGATGGAAGTCGTCCGCGACCGGAACGACAATGCCATCATCATCTGTTCCATCGAAAACGTCGATCCGATGGGCGTCCACACCGGCGATTCGATCACCGTGGCCCCGGCGCTCACGCTGACCGACAAGGAATACCAGATCATGCGCTCCGCATCGATCGCGGTCCTGCGGGAAATCGGCGTGGAAACAGGCGGTTCCAACGTACAGTTCGCAGTCAACCCGAAGGACGGGCGGCTGATCGTCATCGAGATGAACCCGCGCGTCTCGCGCTCCTCCGCGCTCGCCTCCAAGGCCACCGGCTTCCCGATCGCCCGCGTCGCCGCCAAGCTGGCTGTGGGCTACACGCTGGACGAGATCACCAACGAGATCACCGGCGCCACCCCGGCCGCCTTCGAGCCGACCATCGATTACGTGGTCACCAAGATCCCGCGCTTTGCCTTCGAGAAGTTCAAGGGCGCCGAGCCGCTGCTCTCAACGGCCATGAAGTCCGTCGGCGAAGTCATGGCAATTGGCCGGAATTTCAAGGAATCGATGCAGAAGGCGCTGCGCGGTCTGGAAACCGGGCTGGATGGCTTCAACCGCGTCCCCGAACTCGAAGGCGCCACCCGCGACGAGATCACCGCCGCCCTGTCGCGCCAGACGCCGGATCGTCTGCTCAACGTCGCCCAGGCCATGCGCGAGGGCTTCACGATCGAGGATATCCACGCGGTCACCAAATATGACCTGTGGTTCCTGCGCCAGATCGCCGAGATCGTGGCCGAGGAAGCCAACATCGTCGCCAATGGCCTGCCGCTCGAGGCCGATGGCCTGCGCCGCCTGAAGGCCATGGGCTTTTCCGACAAGCGCCTCGCCACCCTTGCCGTCCGCTCGGTCGGCGTGGCCGGCGGGCTGGGCGAGACCCAGGCCCGGCGCTCGGGCTTGCTCCACGATGCCCTGAAGGGCCTGGCTGGCGCGACCAGCGAGGCCGAAGTGCGCGAGCTGCGCCACCGCCTCGGCGTCAAGCCGGTGTTCAAGCGGATCGACAGCTGCGCGGCCGAGTTCGAGGCCGTCACCCCCTATATGTATTCCACCTATGAGGCGCCCAGCTTTGGTGAGCCTGAATGCGAGGCCCGCCCGTCGGACCGCAAGAAGGTGGTGATCCTGGGCGGCGGGCCGAACCGGATCGGGCAGGGGATCGAGTTCGATTACTGCTGCGTCCACGCCTGCTTCGCGCTCGCTGAAGCCGGCTACGAGACGATCATGGTCAACTGCAACCCCGAGACGGTGAGCACCGACTACGACACCTCGGATCGCCTCTATTTCGAGCCGCTGACCGCGGAAGACGTGCTGGAAATCCTCAAGCTGGAACAGTCCACCGGCGACCTGGTCGGCGTGATCGTCCAGTTCGGCGGGCAAACCCCGCTGAAGCTGGCCCAGGCGCTGGAAGATGCCGGCATCCCGATCCTGGGCACCTCGCCCGACGCGATCGACCTTGCCGAAGACCGTGAGCGCTTCGCCGCCCTGGTCGAGAAGCTCGGCCTGCGCCAGCCGCTCAACGGCATTGCCCGCAGCCGTGACGAGGCCGTGGCCGTGGCCACCCGCATCGGTTATCCGGTGCTGATGCGCCCATCCTACGTGCTGGGCGGCCGGGCGATGGAGATTGTCGACAGCGAGGCCCAGCTCGATGACTACATCGCCACTGCGGTGCAGGTCTCGGGCGACAGCCCGGTGCTGATCGACCAGTATCTGCGCGACGCTATCGAATGCGACGTCGATGCCCTGTGCGACGGCACCCGCGTGGTGATCGCCGGCGTGATGCAGCACATCGAGGAAGCCGGCATCCATTCGGGTGACAGCGCCTGCACCCTGCCGCCCTACAACCTCGCCCCCGAGATCATCGCCGAGATGGAGCGCCAGGCCGAGGCGCTGGCCCTGGCCCTGGGCGTGAAGGGGCTGATGAACATCCAGTTCGCGGTGAAAGCCAGCGTCCGCGAGGACGGCACTGAAGAACAACTGGTCTATCTCATCGAGGTCAACCCGCGCGCCAGCCGCACGGTGCCCTTCGTGGCCAAGGCGATCGGCCAGCCGGTGGCCAAGATCGCCGCGCGGGTCATGGCCGGTGAGCCGCTGACCAACTTCCCGCCGATCAAGCGCGAGTTCGACTACATGGCGGTAAAGGAAGCGGTGTTCCCCTTCGCCCGCTTCCCCGGGGTCGATCCTGTACTCAGCCCGGAGATGAAGTCTACCGGCGAAGTCATGGGGATTGATACCGATTTTGCCACGGCCTTCGCCAAGAGCCAGCTTGGCGCCGGAACCCTCCTGCCGACGAGCGGGGTGGCCTTCGTCTCGGTCAAGAACAGTGACAAGCCGGTGATCCTGCCGGCGGTGAAGAAGCTGGTCGACCTTGGCTTCCGGGTCATCGCCACGGGCGGGACCGAGAAGTTCCTCACGGAAGCCGGGGTTCCGGTCGAGCGGGTGAACAAGGTGGCCGAAGGGCGCCCGCACATCGTCGATCGCATCATCGATGGCGAGATCGCGCTGATCTTCAACACCACCGAGGGGTGGCAGAGCCTGAAGGATTCGCAATCGATCCGCATGGCGGCGTTGAAGGCCAAGGTGCCCTACTTCACCACGGCGGCGGCTTCGGCCGCGGCGGTGGAAGCCATGGCCGCCTTGCGTGGCGCGCAACTTGAAGTGCGGTCGCTTCAGGCCTATTATGCCTGAACCAATCGCGTTTCTCCCCCACCGCGTCGGGTAAATTTCGGCCGTATTGCGCGTTTCATGCGCTCCGCGGCACGGGATAGCCGTCGCTGCGGGGGGCCATGTCGGAACGTGGGGCCAGGAGGAAGAACAGGGCTATGGCGAGTGTCGAGAAGCTGCCGATGCTGGCGGAGGGCTACGAGAAGCTCATCGCCGAGCTGAAGGCGCTGCGCGAGGAGCGGCCGAAGATCGTCGATGCCATTGAGGAAGCCCGCGCGCATGGCGACCTCTCGGAGAACGCGGAATATCACGCCGCCAAGGAGCGGCAGGGCCAGGTCGAGGCTTCGATCTCGGACCTGGAAGACAAGGTCAGCCGCGCGCAACTGGTCGATCCGACCACGCTTTCGGGCGACAAGATCGTGTTCGGCGCGACGGTGACCCTGCTGGACGACGACGACAAGCCGGTGCGCTACCAGATCGTCGGCCCCTACGAGGCCGATGCCAAGGTTGGGCGGATCAGCTACAATTCGCCGCTTGGCCGCGCCCTGATCGGCCGCCGGGTGGAGGACGAGATCGAGGTCACGGTTCCTTCGGGCGACAAGTTCTACGTGGTCGAGAAGATCGAATTCATCTGAGCCGCGCCGGGGGCCTCCCCCTATGTCGGGCAGAGGAAACCGGATAAAAGAAAAGGGCGCCCGTTGCGGCGCCCTTTTCCTTTCGGTTACGGGTTCAGTTCGATGTCGGGTTCGAGCAGGCGGTGGAGGTGGACGATCACGTATTTCATCTCGGCATCGTCGACCGTGCCTTGTGCCCGCGCCCGCCAGGCCTCTTCGGCTTCGGCATAGGTGTTGTAGACGCCAACCATATCCATCTTGGCGAGGTCCACGAATTCAAGACCTTGCGGATCGGCAACCCGACCGCCCATCACGAGGTGAAGCTTCTGCATCTGCTGGTATTCCCGGGGAGAGAGTGAGACCCCTCTCTACCTTCGCACTTGCACAATTGGAAGGGTCAGTGACGCAGATGTGACGTAAGTCTAATGACCTGGCGCGCGATTTTCAGGCCGGTGTCGCGCGCGTTGCCCGCAATCTCGCCGGCCGCTTCGCCTGCCGTGCCGATGGCCTTGGTGGCCGCCGTTCCGGCCTCGCTAGCCGCCTGGGTGGCGACGCTCGCCGCCTTGCCGCCCAGCGCGCCGATCCTTTGCCGGCCGTCGCTGGACATTTCACTCGCGGATTCCAGCGCATGGCGGCCATAGGCCAGCCCAAGTTCTCCGGCCACGCCCGCTACGGCGATGGCGCCGCGTACCAGCCGGCCTCCCGCGGACCGGGGCAGGAGCGCGCCGGCCACTGCGCCCAGCGCCAGCCCGCCCAGCACCAGAGCGAAGGGATAGTCCATCGCCAGCGCCGTGTAGCCATCGGGCGGATCGCGCTCGGGCAGGGGCGAACGGGCCATCGCAGCCTCCGATTCGCCGACCTTGCGGCGCAGCCGGGCGCGCTTGGTCGCCGTCGCTTCGGGCTCGCCCCTGTTGTCGTCTTTCACGGTATCACCTTGCGTTTGGTCCAATCCCGCAAACGCGCCCACCGCGAGGCCGGTTCCGGGTTAAGCAGCTGTTCGTAAAGCTGGCACGCCGAGTTGAGCAGGGGGCGGCGCAGGACCCAGGCGAGGAGGGCGAGGGCGGTGGCGGCCAGCACCCATTTGCCGTCTTTCGCGATGGCCAGGCCTTCATCGGCGGCGGCCATCGCCCGGCCGGTGGCTTCATCGACCACCCGCTGCGGGATCGATCGTTCGCCCAGCGCGCGGCGGACCTGGCCGAGCCGGGCATCGAACACCGCGCGGGCAGCATCACGGACCGCGCGATCTTTGGCCAATTGGCTTTCGAGCGCGGTCATCGCGAGGGCTCCGACTCGCTGCCGGCCAGCGCCCGGCGCGTCCGCTTCCAGCTGCCGGCCGCCACCAGGATGCAAGCGAGGGCGGCGAGCAGCAGCCCGCCCACGACGATGGCCGTGGCGCCCCAGGCCGTGACCAGCGGGGTCAGGGCCAGCAGCAGCCCGATGGTCAGCCCGCCCAGGGCGAAGAAAGCGAGGACGAAGGCGAGCAAACCGCAAATCGCGATGGTGCGGGCGGCCGTCCCGGCAACTTTCGCGCGCGAGGCCTGGAAGGCCAGTTCGGCCTCGGCCAGGGTCTTCGCGTCGCTGGCGAGCTGGCGGATATCGGCGATGAGCGCCGAAATCCCGTCCGGGCCGGCAGGCTCGGCGGGATCGTCGGCCGGCGGGGCGGCGCTATCGGGCGTAGGGTCCATCGGGCGGGGCCGAGGCCGGCGCGGGCTGGTCAATCGTCCGACTTGCCGGAACCCTTGAACAGGCGCGAGAGCATGAAGCCGGCGACCGCGGCAAGGCCGACCGCGACGCCCGGGCTCTTTCTGACCGCTTCGCGCGCATCCTCGGCCAGTTCGCCAAGATCCTTGGCATCGAGCCTGGCGGCGGCATCTTCCATCGAGCGGGCGGCGGTTCGGGCATAGTCGCCATATTTGACGCCGAGCTTGTCATCGATGGTCCCGGCGCTGTCGGCCACCAGCCTGGCGGCGGCGGAGATGCCTTCCACGGTGCGGGCCTTGCCATCCTGGGCGAGGGCGCCGGCGCGTTCCTTGGCCTGTCCGGTCATGGTGCGGGCTTCCTCGAGCAGGGCGTCGGACTGGCTGGCGAGCCTTTCGCGGTAGGCTCCGGCGGTGTCCTGGGCCTGGGTGGCGAGCGCCTGGGCGCCGGCGCGGGCCTCGTCGATGGCCTGGGCGAACTTGGCCTTGGCATTGGCACCCGCAGCCATGGCCGAATCGCTGGCAGCCGAGACCGATTCCGCCAGCGGCGCGACCTTGGGCGCGCGGGGCTTGCGGGCCGGCTTTGCGTTGTCCGGGGTGGCAGTGTTCTCGACCATGAGAATTCCCTTTATTATCAGCAAGTTGTTCAGGCTTGCTCAGTCTGCTTGGCGCCGCCGGGCGGCAGCTACGATCCATTCGGGCACGACACGGAACCACGCGCCGGGGCCCTCTGGGCAACATGATGCGGCAACGCCGCTTGCCTGCCAAGGTTCCTTCCGCCAAGGGGCTTGCCGAAACCGGCATTCCGGCAGCGATCCGGAGCCGGAACCGACCAATCGCACTCCATGTGCCTTCAGGAGGAACAGCCCGCCATGACCGCCATCATTGACATCCACGGCCGCGAGATCCTCGACAGCCGCGGCAACCCTACGGTGGAAGTCGACGTGCTGCTCGACGACGGCTCCTTCGGCCGCGCCGCGGTCCCCTCGGGCGCCTCGACCGGCGCGCATGAGGCGGTGGAACTGCGCGACGGCGACAAGAGCCGCTATCTCGGCAAGGGCGTGCTCAAGGCGGTCGACGCGGTGAACACCGAGATCGCCGATGCCCTGCTGGGCCTGGACGCCGAGGACCAGCGCGACCTGGACCTCGCCATGATCGCGCTCGACGGGACCGAGAACAAGAGCCGGCTGGGCGCCAACGCCATCCTCGGCACCAGCCTGGCGCTGGCCAAGGCGGCCGCCAATGCGCGCGGGCTGCCACTCTATTCCTATGTCGGCGGGGTTTCGGCGCACGTTCTGCCGGTGCCGATGATGAACATCATCAATGGCGGCGAGCACGCCGACAACCCGATCGACTTCCAGGAATTCATGATCATGCCGGTCGGCGCCAGCTCGCTGGCCGAGGCCGTGCGCTGGGGCGCGGAGATCTTCCACACCCTGAAGAAGGGTCTGCACGAGAAGGGTCTGGCGACCGCGGTGGGCGACGAGGGCGGCTTCGCGCCGAACCTGGCTTCCACCCGCGCCGCGCTGGATTTCGTCATGGCCTCGATCGAGAAGGCGGGCTTCAAGGCCGGCACCGAGGTCAAGCTCGCGCTCGACTGTGCCTCGACCGAGTTCTTCAAGAACGGCAAGTACGAGATCAGCGGCGAAGGCCTGAGCCTGACCCCGGTGCAGATGGCCGACTACCTAGCCGACCTTGCCGCCGCCTATCCGATCATTTCGATCGAGGACGGCATGAGCGAGGACGACTTCGAGGGCTGGAAGGCGCTGACCGACAAGATCGGGAGCAAGGTCCAACTGGTGGGCGACGACCTGTTCGTGACCAATCCCAAGCGCCTTGCCATGGGCATCGAGCAGGGGCTGGCCAATTCGCTGCTGGTCAAGGTCAACCAGATCGGCTCGCTCACCGAGACGCTGGAAGCGGTGAGCATCGCCCAGCGCGCGGGCTATACCGCGGTCATGTCGCACCGTTCGGGCGAGACCGAGGACGCGACCATCGCCGACCTCGCGGTGGCCACCAACTGCGGCCAGATCAAGACCGGCTCGCTCGCCCGGTCGGACCGGCTCGCCAAGTACAACCAGCTCATCCGCATCGAGGAAGAGCTGGGCAGCGCGGCGCGCTATGCCGGGGCTTCGGCCTTCGGCCGGCTGGCCTGAACACGCGGCCGGCGGGGCGGACCGGGTGATGCTTGCGACACCCCGGCCGCCCGCCGCCGTGCCTGACCGGACGGGCGGTGCGGCACAACCGGTGCCTCGTCGCTGGGTGACGGTGTTCAACCGCAACCGCGACGATTACCAGGTGCCCCTGGCCCTGGTCGAGGCCGGGCTGCTCGATTGCCACGTGGCCGATTTCTATGCGCCGCGCCCGGCTCCCTGGTGGTTGCCCCGGCGCCTGGCGCGCATGGCTCATCCCGGGTTGGCGCGGGAGCGGACCCGGTGGTCGGTGTCTTCGTTCCTGATGCAGATGGCGGGGATCGCGCTGCGCCTGCCGATGGACCGGGTGTTTCCGCTCAGCGATTTCCTGCTGGGGCTGACCGCGGCGCGGGTGGCCCGGGCGCGGGGCGCGAACCTGCTGTGCTATGGCAGCTACGTGCCGCCGCGTGCGCTGATGCGGCGCGAGGCGAAGCTGGTGGTCTTCGAATTCCATCCCCATCCCGCCCTGACCTATGCCTTGCTGGAACGCGATGCGCGGGCCTTTCCGCAGGTGCGCGCTTCGTTTGCCGCGGAACGGCGCGACCGCGACCGGGCCGGGGTGACCGGCGCCTGGCGCAAGGCCGACCGGATCATCTGCGCCAGCAGCATGACCCGCCGTTCACTGGTCCATGCCGGCTGCGAGGAAAGTCGGATCGCGGTGGTGCCCTATGGCTTCACGGCGCCCGGTGGCCCGATGGCGGAGCGGCCGGCCGGAACCTGCCAGTTCCTGTTCGTGGGCCAGGGCATCCAGCGCAAGGGGCTGCACCACCTGTTGCTGGCCTGGAACGCGCTGGCCGGGCTGGACGCCGAGCTGACCCTGGTCTGCTATCGCATCGACCCTGGTATCGCGGCCATGGCCGCGCAGGCCGGAGTGCGCGTGCTGGCCCACCAGAGCCCGGCGGACCTGGCGCGGCTATATGGCGAGAGCGACGTGTTCGTGATGCCTTCGATCGTGGAAGGCTTCGGCCTGGTCTACCTGGAAGCGCTGGCCGCTGGGTGCCACGTGGTGGGCACGCAGAACACCGGTTTGCCCGACCTGCCGCTGGACGAGCGGGCGGTGTCGATCGTGGCGGTGGGCGCGGTAGACGAACTGGCCGCGCGGCTCGTGGAACTGGTGGCGCGCAAGCAGGCGGGAGGGCTGCGGCCAGCCGAGATCGCCGCCCAGGCGAACAATTGGCAATGGGCCGATTTCCGCGCCGGGGTTGCCGCCGAACTGGCGCGGCTGGAGGATTGACTCTCTGGCGCGAGGACCGGCACGGACAGGGCCTAATTCCGGTGCGCGGCGGACGTGATCAGGGCGCAGAAGTTCGCGCGCGGCTGGTGTCGCCCTGATCATCGGCATCGCTCAGCGCGGCGCGGGCGAAGTAGCTGACCATCTTGGCATAGGCTTCGGCGGTGAGCCGAACGAAGATGCGGCGGGCATCGGTGGGATCGGCTTCGCGCAGGACCAGGCCGCGTTCTTCAAGGATGGTGAGCCAGCGCAGCGCGGTGGTGGTGGGCACTGCGGCGCCGATGCAGGCGCTGGTGACGGGCACCCGCTTGCGCTCCTTGGCGGCGATGAACAGGTCGAGCAGGAGATCCCAGGCCGGTTCGCCGAACAGCGAATCCTCGAAGAACAGCGCGCGGCTGCGGCGGCGGCGATAGGTCTGCCGGGCATCGCGCAGCCAGCGGCGTTCATCATCGGGGGCAAAGGCGAAGCCGGGCAGCGGGCCATCGGCGGGGCGGCCGGATTCGGCCTGTTCGATTTCGGCGGCAAGGACCAGCAATTCATTGGCGGCGGCGATCAGGCGGCGGGCCTGGTTGCGCGCGATAGGGGCACGATCGAGCGGGCGGCGATCAGGCAGGGCGCGGCGTGACGGATCGGTATTGCCCGCGCCCAGGCTGCCCCCGGCGCGGTGGCCATTGCCCAGGATGTCATCGTTTCCCCGCCCATCGCCATCTACGCCAAGGCCCGGCGCAACCGCGCCGACTGCCGAGGCCGGCAATGGTTCCATTTCCCCGCTATACCCGACCATTTCCGAACGAGCCCCAGATCATGCCGCCTGGCCATGGCACGCACCAGGCCGGCTTCCGGCACGATACCTAGACCCGCAACCGATTGTGTGGGTGGGAGATTAATCCGTTCCCGAGCCATCCCGTGCCAGGTTGAACTGAATCCGCAACTGGTCGATCGCCATCGAGAGGTAGGCAGCGGATACGCCGGCCTCGATCCGGTCCAGTGCGGCGAGGCAGGATTCGAGATTGCGGGCGATTGCCTGGGGATCGTCGGCCACAAGGGGGCGGGGGGAGGCGCTGCCCGGCGGCGTGCCCGCGCCGGGCAGGATCAGCATGAATTCGGACATGGCATCTCCTGCGCTGCTCCGGACTGGCGACCGGCTGGGCGGGCCGGGCATTGGACCGTTATGGAAGCAACCTGTGGAAGCCTGCTTGCCGCGGACCTGCGCGAAATCCCTCATAGGGTCGCCCGGCGGGGTTGACGACCCGAATCGGCGCGCGGGTCGGGCGCACCGTCGCCAGGCCGGGCGAGCGGTGGGCGGCCATCGTGGCCGGGGCAAGATGCGGGGTGGCGGGAGCAGGCGCGAGCGCCTATAGGGAAGGCCCGCAAGCCGGCCGCCGGGAGACGGCCCCGCGTGAGCGGAACCCGCCTGGTCGCCTTCCAGCAGAGGTCCGATTGCTCCAGCGCCTGCTTCGCCCGCTCGTTTCGTGGCTGCCCGCTTCCTGGTCGCGCGCCAAGGCCTTGCTGCCGGCGCTGGCTCTGGCCGGCGGGCTCCTGGCACTTGGCCCGGTCGGCTGCGCGCCGGGCGAGGACGGGGGCGAGGCCCATTCGCCGGGAACCGGGCTGGGCATCGCGCTTGACGCGCTCGACAAGACGATCAAGCCGGGCGACGATTTCTACGCCTATGCCAATGGGGCATGGATGCGCGCCGCGACGATCCCGGCGGACAAGAGCAGCACCGGCGCCTTTCGCATGGCCGACGAGGCGACCCAGAAGCAGTTGGGGCGGCTGGTTGACGATATCGTCAAGGGCGATGCCGCGCCCGACAGCGATCCGGGACGCATCCGGACCTTCTACACGACCTACGTCGATACCCGGGCGATCGACGCGGCGGGGCTGGCGCCGGCCAGGCCCGACCTCGACCGGATCGCCGCGATCGCTGACAGGACCGTGCTTTCGCGGGTGCTGGGTGAGCAGGTGCGCGCCGATGTCGATCCGCTCAACGCGACCGACTGGCAGACCGAGAACCTGCTGGGCCTGTTCGTCACCCAGTCGCTGAGCGGCAGCGCGGTCATGCCCTATGTGTTGCAGGGCGGGCTGGGGATGCCGGGGCGCGACTATTACCTTTCGCCCGATCCGAGGATGGCGGCGATCCGCGACAAGTATCGCGCCTACCTCGCGCGTTTCCTGGGCGATGCCGGGTTTGCCGATGCGGCGGGCATGGCGGGACGGATCTATGCGCTGGAGGCCAAGATCGCGGCGGCCCACGCCAGCCTGGTCCAGAGCAACGATTTTCGCCAGGGCGCCAGCGAGTGGACCCAGGCCGATTTCGCCCGCAAGGCGCCGGGGATCGACTGGGCGGCCTTCCTCGCCGGGGCGGGCCTTGCCCGGCAGGATCGGTTCGTGGCCTATCACGCCACCGCGATCCCTAGGCTGGCGGCGCTGGTGGCGAGCGAGCCGCTTCCCGCCTGGAAGGACTGGCTGGCCTTCCACCAGCTCAATGCCCATGCCGATGTCCTGCCGAGCCGGCTCGATGCGGATCACTTCGCCTTCTACGAGGGCGTGCTCAATGGCACCGCCGTGCCGACCCCGCGAGCAAAGCGGGGGATCGAGGCGCTGAACGCGGCCCTGGGCGATGCGCTGGGCAAGCTTTACGTCGAGCAGTATTTCCCGGCCTCGGCCAAGGCCGAGATCGAAGGCATGGTGGGCGCGATCAAGCAGGCCTTCGCCGCACGGATCGAGGCGCTTGATTGGATGGCCGAGCCGACCCGGGCCGAAGCCCTGGCCAAGATTTCCGCGATCGCGGTGGGCGTGGGCTATCCCGACCGGTGGACCGACTATTCGGCGCTGACCGTGGTGCCCGGGCAGGCCTATGCCAATGCCGTGGCCGCGGAAAAGCTGCATCTCGCGCAGCAACTGGCCAAGCTGGGCCAGCCGCTTGACCGGCGCGAGTGGTGGATGAACCCGCAGACGGTCAACGCGGTGAACCTGCCGGTGCAAAACGCGCTCAATTTTCCCGCCGCGATCCTCCAGCGGCCGTTCTTCGATGCGGGGGCGGACCCGGCGTTCAACTATGGCGCGATCGGGGCGGTGATCGGGCACGAAATCAGCCATTCGTTTGATGATAACGGCGCCGCCTTCGATGCGGGCGGCCGCTTGCGGAACTGGTGGACGCCGGCCGATCTCGCACGCTTCACACGCAACGGCCATGCATTGGCCCTGCAATACGATTCCTATGCGCCCTTTCCGGGGCTGCACGTGAACGGCAAGCAGACCCTGGGCGAGAACATCGCCGACCTTGCCGGACTGGCCGCGGCCTACGATGCCTATCGCGCCTCGCTCAAGGGCAAGGAGCCGCCGGTGATCGACGGGTTCACCGGCGACCAGCGGTTCTTCATCGCCTTTGCCCAGGGCTGGGCGACCAAGATGCGCGAGGAGGCCTTGCGCGGGCGGATCGTGCGCGATGGCCATGCGCCGGGGCAGTATCGCGCGCTGACGGTCCGCAACATCGATGCCTGGTATCGCGCCTTCGACGTGCAGCCCGGCGACCGGCTGTATCTTGCGCCCGAGGAGCGGGTGCGGATCTGGTGAGCGCAAGGTGGGTGGCGCCGCGCGGCATCGTCCGGGCGGCGGGCTTGTGGCTCGTAGGGTGGCGGACTACCACCTGCCGGTGAATCCAGTCGATGGATCGGCTGTGGATGCTGGGAGGGAGACGGACAATGCACAATCATGTCGAGGGCAAGGTGATCGCGATCACCGGAGCGGGTAGCGGCTTTGGCCGGCTGACCGCGCAGAAGGCGGCGGCATTGGGGGCCAGGGTTCTGTGCATCGACATCGACCTCGCTTCGGCCCAAGCGGTGGCCGAGGGGATCGGCGCGGCGGCCGTGGCAGTGCGTGCCGACGTCAGCCAGATCGAGGATATGCGCGCGGCCATCGCGGTTGCGGTCGAGCGGTTCGGGCGGGTGGACGTGATGGTCAACAATGCCGGGACGATGCCGCTGGCCTTCCTGGCCGATCACGAGGCGGCGCTGGCGGCGTGGAACCGCTGCATCGACATCAACTTCAAGGGGGTGATGAACGGGACAGTGGCGGTCCATGACCAGATGATCGCGCAAGGTTCCGGCCATGTGATCAACCTCTCGTCGATCTACGGCAATTTTCCGCTGAGCGGCGCGGCCGTCTATGGGGCGACGAAGGCGGCGGTCGACTATTTTTCCCATGCGGTCCGCCAGGAAAGCCAGGGCAAGATCAAGGTGACGGTGATCAAGCCTTCGGGCGTTTCTTCAACCGGGCTGGCCGGGTCGGTGGTCAACGCGGCGAGCGCGATGGGCATCTTCGGGCACAATGCGCCCGAGGCCCTGGCGACCTATGCGCGGATCCGCGAGGAAGGGCTGGTGCCGCCGGGTTCGGACAGCATCGGCTACTTCTCGCTCGAGGCGGACTATATCGCCGATGCCATCATCCATGCGATCAACCAGCCGCTGGGCGTGGCGATCAGCGACATCACGGTGCGGGCCGCCGGGGATCTCTACATTCCCTGACCGGCGCGCGCCGGTGGGGCGCCGGTGACCGGGGCGCGATCGCGCTCCGGTGGCGATCGCGCGCGCGATGAATCGGAGGCATTGCCCGCGCCGGCCATGGGCCATTGACAGGCCGGGGAATGGCCCGACAGTTTCGCTCCCGCAACAGGCGCCGCGTGAACGGCGCGAGGGGAGAAGGCCAACGATGAGCGATCTGCTCCACCATCCGGTCAGCGGGTGCGATTTCATGGTCCGGGCGATGTCGTTCGATCCCGACCGGCTGGTGGCGATCGGGCAGGACGGCGAGCGGCTGACGGCGGGGGAACTGGCCGCGCAGATCAGCCAGATGCAGCAATTGTTCGAAAGCCTTGAACCCCGGCCGCGCCGCGCGGCGGTGCTTTCGCGCAACCGGCTGGAAATCCTGGCGGTGAACAGCGGCCTCGACTTTGCCGATATCGTCGGCACCGCGCTCCATCCGATGGGCGCCCTGGAAGACTATCTCTACGTGATGGAAGACGCCGGGATCGATCTGCTGATCTATGATCCGGCCTATTACGAGGATACCGCCGCCGCGCTGATCGCCCGGGCGCCGGGCATTCGCCATGCTTTCGCCATGGGCGGCCAAGGCGCGGGCCGGAACCTGATTGAGGCGGCGGCGCGCTTCGTGCCCGGGCCGCTGGTTGCCCCGCTGCGCGATCCGGATCACGTTTCGCGCATTGCTTATTCGGGCGGCACCACCGGCAAGCCCAAGGGCATCCTGTGCACCAATGGCGCCTCGGCCACCTCGTTCCTCACCCAGATGATGTGCTGGGAATGGCCGCGCGAGATCCGCCACCTGATCTGTGCGCCGCTGAGCCATGCCGGGGGGGCCATGCTGATGCCGATCCTGCACCGGGGCGGCCATATGGTGGTGATCCCCGGATTCGAGCCGGTGGCGGTGATGCAGGCGATCCAGGACCACCGGATCACCTCGATCCTGCTGGTGCCGACCATGGTCCTGACCCTGATCGATCATCCCCGCTTTGCCGAGTTCGACCTCTCCAGCCTGGAAATCTGCTATTACGGGGCATCGAGCTTCCCGCCCGCGCGGCTGAAGGACGCGATCGACCGGCTGGGGCCGATCTTCTTCCAGTTCTATGGCCAGGCCGAGGCGCCGATGTCGATCACGGTCCTGCGCCGCGACGAGCACGATACCAGTGATCCGCTCCGCATGGCGAGCTGCGGGCGGCCGACCCCGATGGTGCGCGTGGCCCTGCTGGACGATGCCGGCCAGCCGGTGCCCGATGGCACGCCGGGGGAAATCTGCGTGCGCGGGTCGCTGGTGAACGGCGGGTATCTGAACAAGCCGGAGGAGACGGCGGCGGCCTTTGCCGGAGACTGGCTGCACACCGGCGACGTGGCGATCCGCAACCCCGACGGGTTCCTGCGGATCGTGGACCGCAAGAAGGACATGATCGTGACCGGCGGTTTCAACGTGTTTGCCCGCGAGGTCGAGGACGTGCTGACCGAGCATCCCGGCGTGCGCCAGGCGGCGGTGATCGGCGTGCCCGATCCCCGGTGGGGCGAGGCGGTGAAGGCGGTGGTGGTGCTGGAGCCGGGGGTGACGGTGGACCCGGCCACGTTGATCGCCCGGGTGCGTGAGCGCAAGGGCGCGGTGCAAGCGCCCAAGACGGTGGATTTCGTGGATGCCTTGCCGGTCACCGCGATCGGCAAGCCCGACAAGAAGACGCTGCGGGCGCGCTATGCCGCCGTTGCGGCCTGAGAGGAGCAGGGACATGGCGCGGTTTGATGGCAAGGTGGCTCTGGTTACCGGGGCGGCGGCGGGGATCGGCGGCGCGATCGTTCGGCGGCTGGCCGATGAAGGAGCCAGGGTGGTGGCGCTGGACATCGATGCCGCCGCGCTGGTCCATGACCATCCGGCCGTGGTCAACCGGGTCTGCGACATGACCGACCGGGGGCAGGTGGATGCCATGGTGGCCGGGGTCATGGCCGAATTTGGCCGGATCGACCTGTTGTTCAACAATGCCGGGATCGGGATGCTGGAGGAAACGCCCGACATCCAGGACGAGAACTGGGAGCGGGTGTTCCGGCTCAACGTGACGGCGGTGATGTATGCGGCGCGCGCGATCATTCCGCATATGCGCGCGGCGGGCGGCGGGGCGATCATCAACACCGCCTCGATCTCGGGGCTGGCGGGGGACTATGGCCATACCGCCTACAATGCCTCGAAGGGGGCGGTGATCCAGTATACCCGGGCCATGGCGATCGATCACGGCAAGGACAACATCCGGGTGAACGCGCTGTGCCCGGGGCTGATCCTGGGCACCCGGATGACCGGGCGGATCAGCGCACGGGCGCAGGAAGCCTGGGCCGAGGCGACGCCGCTGGGCCGGGGCGGCACGGCCGAGGAAATGGCCGCGGTGGCCGCCTTCCTCGCTTCGGACGATGCCTCCTACATGACCGGATCGATCGTGGTGGCCGATGGCGGGCTGACCGCGCATACCGGCCAGCCCAACATGGTCAAGATCCTGCGCGAGATGGCGGCGCAGGGGTGAGCGGCGGGGCGGCGCTCAGGCCGCGAGCAGTGGCCACAGCGCCATGCCGAGGCCGACCAGGCTGACCATGTAGACGAGGGTGCGGACCTTGGGCACGCCGAAGCCGTAGAGCGGCAGGTAGACGATCCGCGCGCCCAGCCAGATCCAGCCGCCCAGCGCGGTGGTGGGGCTGGTGCGGCCGGCGAGGACCACGCCGAGCAGGGCGACGATCGCCACGGGCAGGGTTTCGAGGAAATTGGCCTGGGCACGCACCAGGCGTCCGGCGACCGGTTCGAGCGGGGGCAGGGCTTCGTCACGCGCGCCCATGTTCCAGGTCTTGCCATATTGCCGGGTCTTGAGGTGGACGGCGGCGAACACGTGGACCATCAGCAGGACCATGGCGAAGGCGAGGATGGTGAGTTCTGTGGGCATGGTGCTTGTTCCCCTGGGTGAGCCTGGCGGGAGGGAGCATGAAGCGGCGGGGCATGGCAAGCCCCCCGCATGGCCATGGCCCTTTGCCTCCATATCGCGGCCGCGCTATTCAGGCCGGAACGGGGCCGGTTCCTTGCCGCAAGGCCCGGATCATGGCCTCATCCGGGCAACCGGAAAAATGGGTGGGGACAGCGGGGATGTTGAGCAAGGCCGACGAGTATTTCGTTCACCAGACGCCTGATCCGATTGCCCGGTCGGGCGTGGATCGCAACTTCTACGACCGCTATTTCCTCAACGGCTATACGCCCGACGGGCGGGTGTTCTTCGGCGGGGCGCTGGGCGCCTATCCGCAGCTCGGCATCATGGACGGCGCCTTCGCCATCCGGATCGAGGACCGCCAGTACAACCTCCACGTCTCGCGCCATCTCGCCAATGACCGCACCGACACGGTGGTTGGCCCGCTGGCGATCGCGGTGATCGAGCCGTTGCAGAGCCTGCGCCTGACGGTGGCCGACAATGCCCACGGGATCAGCGCCGACCTGCGGTTCGACGGGCGGCATTTCCCGGTGGAGGAGGAGCGCCATACCCGCTGGCTGGGGAGCCGGCTGTTCATGGATACGACCCGGCTGACCCAGCTTGGCCGGTGGACCGGCTGGGTGCGGGCCGGGGGGCGCGAGGTGCGCGTGGGACCGGGCGAGCCGGACGGCGAGGCGCTGGGCACGCGCGACCGCAGTTGGGGCATTCGCGGGGTGGGCCTGCGCGATCCGCAGGCCGCCGCGCCGCCGGTGCCCGCGCAGTTCCACTGGTACTGGGTGCCGGCCCATTTCGAGGACCGGGTGCTGCATTTCTACATCAACGAGGACGAACAGGGCGATGCCTGGAATGTCGGCCTGGTGGGGGTGAAGGACGGCGGCGAGCCGGAGCGGCTGCGCGAGGCGCGGATCGAGCCGGTGCTGGAGCCGGGCACGCGCTGGCCTTCGGGCGGGGTGATCACCGGCAGGGACAAGGCGGGCGGGCTTTACCGGGTGGAGCTGCAATCGCACCGCCGGTTCTACCTGTGCGGGCTGGGCTATACCCATGCCGACTGGGGCCATGGCTTCAACAAGGGGCCGCTGGCCACCGGCTATGACGAGATCGCGGTGGACGAGCTTGGCCGCATCCATGGCGGATCGAGCCAGGAGACCTATCGCTTTCGCGCCTGCTGGGTGGATGGCGGGGAGCGGGTCGAGCGTTGGCTGATCCTGCGGCGCGAGCCTTCGGCGGGGCTGGTCGTGGCCGAGCGCGACCTGGAGTTCACCGTATACAGCGCGCTTCAGGGGAGCGGGGTGCCGGTGCCGGCGGCGCACTTCCTGGAGCTGGACGGGCAGTGGCTCGACCGGCCGTTCTTCATCATGGACCTGCTGCCGGGCACGGCTGCCCATCCCTATCTGCCGGGCGACCAGTTCGCGGGCCGGGGGGAGGCGGTTGCGCGCGAATTCTGGCGGATCCTGGGGCGGCTGGCCCGGCTTGATCATCGCGCGCTGGGGCTGGCCGGGCTTCGCAATGGCCAGGCGGCCGGGCGGCTGTGGGAGCGCGAGCTGGATCACTGGGAGGCGATCCTCGATGAGAACGAGCGCGTGATCGACCCGATCCTGCGCGGGGCGATCCGCTGGCTGCGGCGCAATCCGCCGCCCGAGCCGGCCAGGCCCGCCGTGGTCCATGGCGACTACCGGCAGGGCAATTTCCTTTCCACGCCCGAGCAGGGGATCACCGCGATCCTCGACTGGGAGATGTGCCACATCGGCGATCCGCTGGAGGACGTGGCCTGGGCGATCAACGAGTTCTGGCCGATCACCCGCCTGCTCCCGCTGGACCAGGGCATCGCCGAATGGGAGGCGGCCTCGGGGATGGCGCTCGACCGCGATGCGCTGGAATGGTGGCGGCTGTTTGCCGCGGTGAAGGGCAGCGCGATCTGGATCACCGCCGAGGCCAGCCTGATGTCGGGCCGCAGCCGCGAGCCGGTGCTGGTGCTGGTGGCCTTCCGCAGCGGGCCGATCCACCGCAATGAAGTGTTGCGACGAATGGCCGAGCGGGGGGCGATGGGATGAACAACCTGACCATCGAAATGGTGCTGGGGGTTCTCGCCGATGCGCTGGAGAACAGGGTGCGGCCGGTGTTGGCGCACGATCCCTTTGCCGCCGAGCAGGTGCGTCTTTCCGCTGCGGCGCTGGAGGTGGCGGCACAGCAGGTGGACGGGCTGGCCGCGGTGCGGATTGCCGACAATGACGCAATGCGCGCGCTGTTTGGCGAGGCCGCGGCGCTGGCTGGCGGCGATCTGGGTGATCGGCTGGCCGTGGCCGCGCGGGGCCGCGAGCCGGGCTATCGGCTGAGCGAGCTTGATGCGGAGGGTGGGCGGCTGCGCCTGCTACTGGTGGAATTGCACGCGGCGCTTGAGGATCGGGCCGGACCGGAGGCCGGGGCGATGCACCAGCGGATCTGGCGGCTGCTGGCGGAAATGGAGGCGCGGCGCTGAGCCTTCGGGCGGCCTGCGGTCGTTGACCGATCGCTGCCCATCACTCGGTTCGCTTGCACAGGAGAGTGGCCATGATCGAGCTTTACGTCGAAGGGTCGCCCGCCGTGTTCAAGGCGGCGATCATGCTGGAGGAGTGCGGGCTGGACTACCGCTGCCGCCACGTTTCGATCTCGCACGGGATGCAGCACGAGCCGGAGTTTCGCGCGCTTTCGCCCAATGGCAAGATCCCGGTGATCGTCGACGCGGCGCCGGCCGACGGGGGCGAGCCACTGGCGGTGTTCGAATCCGGCGCGATCCTGGTCTACCTTGCCGAAAAGACCGGGCGCTTCCTGCCGACCGAGCCGCGCGCCCGCACGCAGGTGATGCAGTGGCTGTTCTGGCAGAGTTCGGGATTGAGTCCGTTTTCCGGGCAGGCGGTCCATTTCCTGCGCTATGCGCCGGAAGCGGCGCGGCCCTATGGGCGGCTGCGCTACATTGGCGAGATGAAGCGGCACTGGGCCGTGCTCGACACGCACCTGGCGGGGCGCGAATGGATCGCGGGCGACTATTCCATCGCGGATATCGGCGCGTTCCCGTGGATCAACATGGCCGACCGTTTCCGCATGACCTTCGATGATCTGCCAGAGCTGGATCGCTGGTGGCGCGCGGTGGGCGAGCGGCCGGCGGTCAGGCGGGCCTATGACAAGGTGGTTGCCGCCCGCGTCGACCGGCCGATCGACGAGGAGGCCTTCCGGCGCAACCTGTTCGGCGCGGCGGCCGAGCAGATGCCGGGAACCGGTCCGCGTGGCTGAGGGCTGGGGGCCGGGGCCGTGGTTCACGGTCGACGAATTGCTGGCCGAGGCCGAGGCGGTCACCGGCCTGGCGGATTGGGGGGATGACGAGTTCCGCGAGCCGCTAGGCCAGTTCGTCGCCTCGCTCAATGCCGAGGCGCGGCTGACGGCGCAGGGCGTGGCCCGGGCGCACAGCCATATCCGCAAGATGCTGGTGGGACGGCTGCGGCTTTACGAGGATCGCAAGCGCTTCCCGGCGATAGGCGAGGAGCGGATCGCGGCGCCGCTGTTCATCACCGGGCACGGGCGATCGGGCACCTCCTATCTCAACGCCCTGCTGGCCGCTGATCCGCGCCATCATGCGCCGCGGCACTGGCAGATCTGGACGCTTTCGCCGCCGGTCAACCATCCCGATACCGACAACGGGCCGCAGATGGCGCAGGGACGCCACTACATCGATTTCGAGGGCTGGGCCGATCCCGAGGTGCGGACCCGGCACGACTATAGCTGGGACGGGGTGGCCGAGGACACGCTGATCTCGGACTACAGCTTTGTCGGCAAGGCCTTCCCGTTCTTCTGGAACGTGCCGGGCTATGGCCGGTGGCTGGCGAGCCACGGCGATGCGCGGGCCGGGCTGCGGATCGAGCGCAAGATTCTCCAGGCGCTGCAATATGGCTGCCCGCGTGATCGCTGGGTGCTCAAGAACCCCACGCATCTTGGCATCCTGGGCGACCTGTTCGCCGAGTTTCCGGATGCGCGGGTGATCGTCAACCATCGCGATCCGGTCAAGAGCCTGGCCTCGATGGTGGGCCTGCTCCATGCCCACCGTCGGCAGTTCGGCAATGCGCCGGTGGAGGTGGGCCGCCTGTTCATGCTGGGCGCGATCGCCGGGGCGGTGGCGACCACGCGCGACCTGATCCGGCGGCGCCAGGATCCGGCGGTGGACGCGCGCTTCATCGACGTGCACTATCTTGATCTGGAGCGCGATCCGCTGGGCGAGGTGGGGCGGATCTACGAGCGTTTCGGGATTGCCTTCACCCCGCAGGCACGCGCGGCGATGGCGGCCCACATCGCGGCCAACCGCAAGGGCAAGTTCGGTGCCCATCGCTACGATATCCGCGAGCTGGGGGTGAGCGTGGCGGAAGTGCGCGAGGCCTTCGGGTTCTATTACGAGGCCTTCGCCATCCCGTTTGAATGAGCGGGGCGGCGGCGGCAAGGACAAGGTGCGTCTGCCAGGTTGGCGGCGCGGGATTGGTGAGAGAGTGGACGATGGTGGAAGAGGTTCCGCAACTGGCGGAGATGATCGCGGCGGCTTTCGCGCGGGGCGAGGGCGCCCGGGCGGTGGAGTTCGAGGGCACCTGGTATGACTGGGCGTGGATGCGCCGCACGGCGGACCGCGTTCTGGCTCTGCTGGACGAGGCGGGCCTGCGCGAGGACCAGGCCATCGCCATCGCGCCGGCCAATACCCCGGCCTGCGCCACGACCCTGCTGGGGCTGATCGCGGCCAACCGCGAGATCGTGATGATCTATGCCTACCAGACGCCCGAGGCGCTGGCGAAGAAGGTGCGCGAGCTGAACTGCGCGGCGGTGCTGGCCGAGGACAAGGCCTGGGAAGCGCCGATGCGCGAGGCCGCCGCGGCCTGCGGCGCGGTGGGCATCACGCTGGGGCTTGAGCGGCAGGAAATCGTGCCCGGCACGGCGGTGGATGGCGCGCGCGAGCATCGGGTGGCGGGCGCCAGGCGGGGGATCAACCTGCTGACCAGCGGCACCACCGGCCCGCCCAAGCTGCGCCACGCCGATTACGAGCTGCTCAAGACCTCGATGATCCTGCAATCGGCCACCCACCCCTATGGCGTGCCGGCGCCGCCGCAGCCGGCCTGGTTCGCTTCGGCCTTCGGCAACATTTCGGGGCTCTATTCGTGGCTGCCGCTGGTGGTGGCCAACCGGCCGGTGATCATGCGGCCCAAGTTCAACCTTGATGACTACCTGGTCTATTTGAAGACCTACCGGCCGGCGAGCGCGGGCATTCCGCCCTCGGGCTTCCGCGAGCTGATCGACCGGAACGAGCCAAAGGAAACTTTCGCGGGCATCCGCTACATGGCCGCCGGGGCTTCGGCCATGGACGCCGACCTCCAGCGCCAGGTGGAGGAGACCTACGAGGTCAAGATCCTCCATGCCTATGGCGCGACCGAGTTTGGCGGGGTGATCACCATGAACACGCCGCAATTGCTGGAGGCGTTCGGCGGGGAGAAGAGCTTCTCGGTGGGCAAGCCGATCGGCGGGGTGCAACTGAAGATCGTCGATCCGGAAACAGGCGCCGACCTGCCGCCCGACACGCCCGGCGTGCTGCACGTGCAGGTGCCGCGCGTGGGTCCGGAGTGGATGGAGACGAGCGACCTGTGCAAGCTCGATGCCGACGGCTTCCTCTGGTATGTCGGGCGCAACGACGGCGCTATCGTGCGCGGCGGGTTCAAGATCGATCCGGTGGCCGTTCGCAATGCCCTGCTGACCCATCCGGCGATCTTCGACGCGATCGTGGCCGGCGCGCCCGACCGGCGGCTGGGCGAGGTGCCGGTGGCGGCCTATGTCGTCCGCAAGGGGGTCGCGGCGCCGAGCCTTGATGAACTCAAGGCCCATATGCGCGCGCATCTGCCCGCGACCTTCCTGCCAACCGCCTACCGGCAGGTGGACGAGCTGCCCTATACGCCGACCAACAAGCAGGACCTGGCCGCGGTGCGCGCCATGTTCGCGGCCGGGGACGACTGACAGGGCGGGCCGGCGGCGGCATCACGATGCGTTCGTGGTGCCGTCGCCGGATCGTGCCGGTCAGGCCGCGACGGCGCGTGGCCGGTGCCACGCGGGATAGTCGCCGAGGCGGACCAGCAGCAGGGCCGAGACCAGGCAGGCGGGAATCGCGCCGATGATGATCGGCGTGTAGCTGTCGCCCAGGTCATAGATGAAGCCGGTCACCATCGGCCCCAGGCCTGCCGCCAGCGCGATCACGCTGGCCATGACGCCGAAGATCGCGCCGAAGTGGCGCAGGCCGGCGTAGATGCCGGTGAGCTGCACGCAGATCTGCAATTTGGTGCCGCCGCTGTAGCCCAGCGCCATCATCGACAGGACGACCATGGTTGGTGTGCGGAACGGCTCGAGCATCGGCACGAAGGCGAGCGCCATGATGATCAGGGTTCCGGCACCGACCAGGCCGGCGTCGAAGCGATCCATCAGCCAGCCGGTAATGAACTTGCCGGCGATTGCGGCCACGCCGCTCAGGCTGGCGAGCCAGGCGGCGGTATTGCGGTCCACCCCCTGTTCGATCAGCAGGGGCACCTTGTGAACGAGGATGCCAGCCGACAGCATCAGCACGATCAGGGTCGACAGGCCGATCCGCAGCAGCGGTACGCAGCGCATGGCCTCGCGCGGGGTGAGGCCGGAGAATTCGGGCGCTGCCGCGGCCGCGCCCGTCCCGGAGCGCGCGGTGCCGCGGCCATCCTCGACCAGGAAGACGCTGGCCAGCAGGACGGCGGGCAAGCCCCAGATCAGGCCAAGCAGCATATAGGCCTTGGTGACCCCGTAGGCGTTCAGCAGCAGGTTCGCCAGCGGCGGGGTGACGATCTGCGCGATGGTCGATCCGGACAGGGCGACGGCAAGGGCCGTGCCGCGTCCGGCGATGAAGGCCTTGGAAATGGCCGCGGTCCAGACCGTGCTCTTGGCCATCAGCGCGACCAGGCCATAGACCGTCCAGAGCGACATCCACTGGCCGAAGGAGCCATTGGCCAGTCCGATCGCGGACAGGGCAAGGGCGGTGAGCGCCAGGCCCGGCAGGCCGATGCGGCGGCTGCCCCAGCGATCGATCAGCGAGCCGACAAAGGGCGACAGCGGGATGGTGAGGACGCCGGCCACGGTCAGCCCGGCGGTGATCTGCGTGCGGCTCCAGCCGAATTGCCTGTGCAGCGGATCCATGAACACGCCGGTGGCGTTGACGGCGACCGTGGGCAGGGCAAAGCCCACGACGCAGGCGAGAACGAGCGGCCAGTGGCGGCGCCATTCCTCGGCGACGGATGCGGCGTGGTGCGCTTGGGAGGTCGTGGTCATCATGGCATCCCGGTCAGCAGGCGGCGCGGGTTGGCGCGGAAGATGGTGTCGAGATCGACATCGCTGACGCCGCGTTCGCGCAGCATCGCGGCGAATTCGGTGAACACGTAGCTGAGCGGGCGGCCGTTCTGCATATATTGCACCGGATCGAGCTTGGCCGCGTGGGGGATGCGGAACGGAAAGCGCGCGGCCGAGAGGGTGCAGACCCGGTCCTGCGAGAGGCACAGGTGGCCGGCATAGCCGTGCTTGACGAGCGCGGCGGCATGATCGGCGCGGCGGCTGTCGGGGGCGAGGGCTTCGGTGCCGACGCGGTCGATGCCGACGAAGGTGCCGCGCGCGGCAAGGTCGCGGATCGGTTCCCAGGCGGTCTGCTCGTCCTGGTGGCCGATCAGGATGCGGCCCGGATCGGCCCCGTTTTCGGCGAAGATCTGCTGCTGGACGTCGCCGTGGCGGCTGTGCTCGGTGTGGGTGATGATCGCGCAGCCCATCGCCTTCTGGGCCTGGGCGGCGGCGGCGAGGATGCGGCGTTCGTTGTCGCTCACCTCGAAGCCGGTGGCGGCCTTGATGACGCCGGGCCTGAGGCCGGTCTTGCCGACGCCGTGGGTCAGCTCGTGGATGTAGAACTCGGCGATTTCCTCGGTGTCGCGCGCGCGCCAGTAACCGGGGATGCCGAGCGCCTCGAAGTAGAAGCCGGTGGCGAAGATGATCTGCACGCCCGACTTCTCCGACACTTCGGCATAGAGCTGCGGATCGCGCCCCAGTTCGATCGGGCAGGGATCAACGAGGGTGCGGATGCCGTGGCCGTGGAGTTCCTTGAGCCGTTCGACCGCGATCTGGACGATCAGCTCGCGGTTGGGGGCATAGCGGGGATCGAGTTCCTCGCCGGGCAGCGCGATGATGATGTGTTCGTGGACCAGGGTTGGCCCCAGGTCCTCGGCCGCGACCGGCCCGGTGACGCTCATGACCTGCATGGCAATTGGCTCCTCTTCCCCATTGTCGTTCGGCGGTGGGTGTTATGCCGCAGTGTGCGCCGCCGGGTGGGGGCGGCACAAGTCGGATCTGGCCGGATCAGCGGACCACGCCGGCCTCGCGCAGGCTTTCCAGTTCCGCGCCGGCGATGCCGAGGCTGGCGAGGATTTCCGCGCTGTGTTCGCCATAGGCGGGGCCGCGCCGCAGGGCACCGACCGGGCGTTCGTCGAACTGGCAGGGAGTGGAGCCGACCATGTATTCGGGCGCGGCTTCGGGGCCGACCGGAACGACGAAGCCGTTGACCAGCGCCTGGGGATCGGCGGCAACCTCGGCCGGGCTGAAGCAGGGCGCCCAGACGCCTTCCATGGTCTCCAGCCGCTTCACCCATTGTGCCAGGGTGCGCGTGGCGAAGACCGCATCGAGTTCGGCGATCAGGGCGCCGCGATTGGCGTGGCGCGCCTTGGGATCGGCGAAGCGTTCGTCGGCGATCAGGTCCTCGCGGTCGATGTGGCGGCAGAAATCGGGCCACCAGTGCGGCATCAGCAGGCACAGGTTGAGCCAGCGGTCGTCTTTCGTGCGGTACATCAGGACGAGCGGGCTGAAGCTGTCCTCGCGCGGGATGTTCTGGGGTTCCTTCTGGATGCCCATGCTCGACATCGCGATGATCTGGGAATTGAGGTAGGTGCCCACCGCATAGAGCGCATTGTCGACCACGGCGCCCTTGCCGGTGCGCTCGCGCCGGAACAGGGCCGCGGCGATCGCGCCGGCGGTGGTGATCCCGCCGGTGAGATCGCCGATCGAGGTCGCGGCCGAGGGTGGCGCCTCGCCGGGGCGGGAGTGGAGGTAGGACAGGCCGCCGCGTACCCAGGTGGAGGGATTGTCGAACCCGCCCTGGGCGGCGAACGGTCCCTCGCGGCCATAGCCGGTGCCCCGGGCGTAGATCAGGCGGGGGTTGATCGCGAACAGGTCTTCCGGCTCGATCCCCAGCTTGGCCCGCGCATCGGCGCGCAGGTTGGTGGTGAAGACATCGGCCTCTTTCACCAGGCGATAGAGAATCTCGCGGCCGGCGGGCTGGTGCAGGTCAAGCGCGAGCGAGCGCTTGCCGCGATTGCCGGCCTCGAAGAAGGGGTTGTAGCCGCCGGCCTCGAGATTGGGGATGGCCAGCGAGCGCATCGGATCGCCGCCACCGGACGTGCGTTCGATCTTGATGACGTCGGCGCCCCAATCGGCCAGTTGCATGGCCGCGGCCGGCACGAAGGTGTGCTCGGCCACCTCGACCACGCGCACGCCTTCCATCACATCGTACATGGCCCGCTCCCTTGTGTCTGGGCCGAAAGGGGGCAGGCGCCCCGCCCCCGTTCCGGCCGGTTGGGCGGAAGGTGGCGGGAAGGGCGGGGGCCGGTCAAGCCGGCAGTCAGGCTCCGGGGAAGAAATCGCCGTGCTTGGCCATGGCATCGCGGGTGCGTTCGCCAAAGCGGATATCGCCCATGCTGCGGCCCGCCAGCGCGCCGTTGAGCATCATCTTGACGCTGATCGCATCGAGCTTGAAGGCGGCGAAGGCTTCGTACCACTGCCAATCGGCGGCGGACTTGCCGCAGACATCTTCCCACAGCTGGATGGTTTGCGCCGTGGAGCCCATGCCTTCGAGCGGGGGGATGCCGCGCATGGTGGTCTGCATTTCCTCGATCGCGAGCCACCAGCCCAGATCGTGAAGCGCGCCGCCGACCGAGGGCTGTTCCCAGTCCATCACGGCAACCACCTTGTAATCGTCGCCGACCATCATGTTGCCGAGGCGCGAATCCCCCCAGACGATGCCTTCCGGGCGATTGGCCGGACGATGCTGCATCAGGCGGTCAAAGCCCTGGCGCAGCAGGGTCAGTTCGCCCTTGGGATCGACCCAGTCGAGATAGCGGACGAAGCGATCGACCTCCTGGTCGAAGGGTTCCGCATAGGTGCCCGGCAGGTTGAGGAAGGGCGCATCGGCGATGCCCACGGTCTGGATGCCGGCCAGCTTGCGGACGCTGTCTTCCCACAGCACCGCGCGCTGGGCGGGGGTGGAATCGAACAGCCAGCCTTCCTGGCAATAGGGCGGGAAGGTGACGCAGACCCGGCCGTGGACCTTTTCCATCACGAAGAACGGCGCGCCGAGCAGGGTGGGATCGCTTTCGAACCACAGCGGGGTGGCGACCGGCACGGCGCCGGTGCGGTGCATCAGTTCCATCAGCTGGTATTGCTGGACGAACATATCGTCCTGGTAGACGAATTTCGAGCTCGGCTTGATCCGCACGACCATGCCGCGCTGGCGGGCCTCGCCGCCTTCGCGCCAGGCGGCGTCGAACAGGATGGTCTCGTGGCTCATCCCGGCGCCCAGCGGATACTTGAGATCCGAGATGCGGATGTCGCTGGCCCCGGGCAGCTTGCCGGCCAGCCAGGTGGCCAGGTCACGGCCGAGATCGACGAGATCGCGCACATTGGGGGCGACGATGGGCGGGTTCGCGGCGGCGGCCGGGGTGGCGCTCATGAAGGGTTCCTCGGGTTCACAGGGTAGAGATGTCCTCGCCGGCTTCGACGGCCCAGGCGGCGCGCAGTTCCGGCGTCTCGCGTCCGACCCGGCGCGCGGCGGCGATCAGGAAGGGGGTGCCGAGCGGGATCAGTACCAGCAGACTGTAGACCCCGGTGGTAAGCGAACCGGTCAACTGGCTGACCTTGCCGACTGCATAGGGGCCGATGCCCAGCGACACCAGCATCACGACCAGCGCGAAGATCGCCGCGGCCGTGGCGCGCATCCGGGGAAGGACCGAATCCTGGATGTAGGCGGCGAAGGCGCCGGTCCAGGCGAGGGCGAGGAACTGGAAGAAGAAGAACCCGACCGCGAAGGTCATCAGGCTTTTCGTCTGCAGCATGACGATCAGCGGGATCACCGGGCCGATCATGCTGACCAGCGCCATCCACACCGGCGCGCGCGGATCACGGCGCTTCCACTTGTCGTTGACAATGCCGCCGATCAGCGCGCTCGATACCGATGCGACCAGCCCGGCAAAGCCCAGAAAGGCGCCGATCTGGGCCTTCGATGCGCCCAGTTCGCGGATGGCGAAGGGCATCGACCAGGCTCCGAAGGTGACGCTGAACGTGCCGGTGAGCGCGGCGCCGATGATCGCATAGACCGCGGTGCGTGAGCCGAAGGTCAGCCGGTAGAGCGGGCGGTCGCTCATCCGCAGCAACTGGCCCCATGAGGCGAGCGAGACAGCGCCGATGCCGATCGCGATCCATTGCAGCCAATCGCCGGTGAGCGCGGCGATGGACAGGGCCACGGCGGCGATGCCGGCGATCAGCACCAGGTTCCTGCGGATCGCCTGGGCGCCGCCTGCCGTGAACAGGTTGATGAAGGTCAGCGGCGGCACGGTGGACGACAGTTCGCGGATCACGATCCGGCGGGTTGGCAGGACCTGCCGGCGCGGCCGGGGCTCGCGCAGGGCGAGGACGATGGCGGCGAGGATGATGCCGGGCAGGCCCATCACCAGGAAGGTGGCCTGCCAGTCGCTCAACCGGCACAGGGTGCCGGGCAGGGTGGCGCAGGTGGTGGCCCAGTTCTGCATGATCGCCCCGCCGATGACCATCGCGGCGGCACCGCCCAGCGGCGCGGCGGCGAGATAGATGCCCATGGCAAGCGAACGGTTGCGCGCGGGGAAATAGTCGGAAATCAGCGACTGGGAGCAAGGGCTGGCGATGGCCTCGCCAATGCCGACGCCAACCCGGGCCGAGGCCAGCGAGACGAAGTTGAAGGCCATGCCGGAGGCCGCGGTCATCCCCGACCAGATGATCAGTCCCGAACCGAGCAGCCGGGTGCGGCTGATGGAATCCGCGATCCGGCCCATGCCGACGCCGAAGATGCCATAGAGCGTGGCGAAGGCGGTGCCCATCAGGAAGCCGAGATCGGCATCGCTGAGGTGCAGGTCGCGCGCGATGCTGGTGGCGACCACGGCGACGACATGGCGATCGATGTAATTGAACAGGTTGGTCAGGAACAGCAGCGCGAGCGCCCAGCAGGCATAGGGGGTGACCCGCGACTGGAAGGCCTCGATCTGGGGCGGAGGCGTGAGCGATTGCGGCGACGCGCTGGCTGCCGCCGCATGGTCTGCCTTGGGCATGGCCTGCCCGGTCATGCCGGGGTTCCGGGCCGGATGGTCGGTTTCATGTTCGCGCGCTCTCCCCGCTTTGCCATATCGAGCCGTCGGGCGCGATTGCGCGCTTCTGCGACGGTATCGGTGGCCGACACTAGGCTGTGTTCGGGCCTATGGCGAGGCGTATCGCCGATCGTCCAATATGATCGCCACCCGGTCTGATATGCTGATCATATCGCCTCCCGGACCCCGGCGCGGCGCCTGGTTTTTCGGGGCGCAACCGGGCTGGACCGTGGCCCTAGGCGCCGATGCGAAACAGCGCGCGGGCGCGGCCGCAGACGATCATCTGGCGGTCGGCCTCGGGCACGCCGTCAAAGTCGCGGGCGATGACCTCGTGCGAGCGGGGGAAGGTGGTCTCCGAATGGGGGTAGTCGGACGACCACATGATGTTCCTGGCGCCCGGCTGGTTACGCAGGAGGACGGCGGTGCGATCGTTGATGAACGAGGTGTAGACGTTCTGGTCCATGTAGTGGCTGGGCGGCTCGGTGAGCGGACTGGCCAGCCAGTAGCGCTGCTTTTCCCAGGTGCGGTCCATGTATTCCGCCGCGAAGGCCATCCAGCCCGAGCCGCTTTCGACCATGGCCAGCCTGAGGCCGGGGTGGCGCATGAACACGCCGCCGTAGATCAGGATCGCCGCGGGCTCGGCCATGGCCAGCTTGCTCATGATCATGTCGGGGAGCATCTTGTCCTTCTGCTCGAAGCGGACCGAGCGGCCGCCCAGGTGCATGGTCAGCACCACGCCGTGTTCGACCACGGCTTGCCAGAAGGGATCGAATTCGGGCTGGTCGTACTGGCGTTCGCCAAACGGATTGCCGGTGAGCGCGGCGGCCTGCGGAGAAACCAGCGAGGACTGGAAGCCGAAATTCTTGGGCACCACCGCCTCGCGCGGCGAGGGAAAGGCGGGGATGTTGATCGCGGTGAAGCCGAGCGCGACGCAGTCTTTCAACATGGCGATGGATTCCGCGACATCGCGCATCGGGATATAGCCGACCGGGCACAGCCGGCGGCGATCATGGGCGCAGAAATCGGCCAGCCAGCGGTTATAGGCCTTGAAGCTTTCGTGATAGAGTTCGGAGTTCAGCGTGCCGAGCGGGCCGCCGCCGAACATGACCACGGCATCCAGCCCGTCGGTGTCCATGTCGGCGATTCGTTCGGGCGCCAGCCAGATGCCGCGCCGCTGGTCGGACTGGCGGCCTTCCATCTTGAAATTGCGATGATCGCGGCCGGCCTGGGCATTGATCAGGTTGAGCTTGCGGGCGCGGCCCTCGAACAGGATGTAGTCGCCATCGTCGCGCTCTTCGACCTGGGGGGCGAACTGGCGCAGCTTCGCGGGCAGGTATTCGGCCCACATGGTGGGCGGCGGGTTGACGTGGGAATCGGCGCAGATCGTGCGGTAGGCGATCGGTTGGTCCGCTCGGGCGGTTGCCGGGTGAACTGTGGCCACGGGATCATCCTTGAGAGGGCGGCACCAGCGCGCCGGTGCTTGAGGAAATCCGCCAAGGGGCCGGGCGGGTCAAAGATTATTTGGCCGCCGATTGATACTATCGGAATATGTCCGGCGGGATATGTCCGGCGCGCCGCGCGGCGGGAACAGCGCGCGCACGGCGGCAAGGTCGGTCTTGACCGAGCGGTTGCGCGGGAGCTCGTCGACCAGCCGCCAGTCTACAGGGATATGGGTGGCATAGACCTGTTCGCGCAGGTGGGCTTCCAGCTCTGCCGGGCTTGGCGCGGGCTGGCCGCGGGCCGGTTCGATCGCGGCGACGGGGACTTCCCCCAGCCGCGGATCGGGAATGCCGACGACCGCGGCCGCCGCCACGCCCGGATGCAGCAGCAGCGCCCGCTCGATCACTTCGGGCACCAGCTTGAACCCGCCGCGCATGATCGCGCCGTCGGCCCGGCCGAGGTGGTAGAGGAAGCCGTCGGCATCGATCCGGCCCATGTCGGTGGTGCGAATCCAGTGATCGCCGACGCGCGGGGAGACGACCTCGATCAGGCCGGGCGCATCGGGCGGCAGCTCCGAGCCGGTTTCGGGATCGACGATGCGGAGCCGCGCGCCGCCATAGGGCCGGCCGACGCTGCCGTGCTTGGCCTCGCCCCATTCGCGGTGAAGCGCGAGGTCCCACTGGGCGACCGGGCCGCCGAATTCGGTGGCGCCATAGACCAGCAGGATCGGGATGCCGTAGTGCTGTTCGAATGCGCGGTGGACGGCGGGATCGAGCGGGGCGGCCCCGGTGATCATCGCCTTGATGTGGGCCAGGTCTTCCTTCGGGATGCCGGCGTCGAGCACCATGCGGATTCCCGCGGCCGGGAGGCTGGCGGTGGCCGGCTTGAACCGGCGCTGGTAGGCGCGCCAGTCGTCCAGCGAGAAGCGGTCGGTGAGGATCGCGGTGAAACCGTTGAGCAGCGGCGGGAGGGTGCCGTAGACGCCCGAGATATTGCCCAGCGGAAAGGCCATCGACACCGGCGGCGCGTTCTCGCCGGCGCGGGCTTCGAGCAGGTTGTTCTGGCCGACCATCGTGCGCTGGATCGTGGCGAAGCTGAAGCCGACGTGCTTGGGCGGGCCGGTGGTGCCACTGGTGTGGACCTCGATCCGGGGTTCGCCATCGGGGCTGGGGCGGGGGCTGGCGGTGGACCGCCCGGCCCCTTCGACCACGCTGGCCCCCATCAGGTCGAGCGCGACGGCGGCGAGGCCGTGTTGGTGGACCGTGGCGAGCAGTTCGGGGGTGAAGTCCTCGCGCTGGGCGACCACGGCGGCGACTTCGGCGCGGGCGACGTCGCGGGCGATGCCGGTGGCGGACTGGAAGGCATGGACCATGCGGATGGTGAAGCCGTGGACGACCATGCCCAGCTCGGCGGCGATCGCTGCGGGCCGGTTGCGCGGCACGAAGGCGACCGGCGCGGCGCGGGCGAGGCCGGCGGCGACCAGCGCCTCGCCCACCGCATCGGCCACCGCGCGCAGTTCGCCCCAGGTGTGGTGCCGGCCCTGGTATTCGAGCACGGGGGTGGCCGGGTCCTGGTCGAGCGCGCGGCGGGTGAGCGTTTCGAGGCTGGGCATGGGCGCGGTCAGTTCCGCATGGTCAGCCCGCCGTCCACGGCAAGGGTCTGGCCGGTGATGTAGCTGCCTTCGTCGGACAGGAGGAAGGCCGCGGCCGAGGCGATGTCGGCGGGGCGGCCGACGCGGTCGGGAAAGGCGGTCAGCCGGGCGGTATCGTCCATCAGGCGCTGGAGCAGGTCGGCCGACATCCCCGAGGGCACATCGGGGTTGAGGGTGAGGCCCGGCGAGATGGCATTGGCGCGAATGCCCTTGCGGCCATAGCGGCTGGCGGTGTGGCGCATCAGGGCGAGGATCGCGGCCTTGCTCATCTGGTAGGCGACGCGCACCGGCGCGCCGCGGAAGGCATCGGCCGAGGTGGTATAGAGCATGGCGCCGCCGCCGCTGGCGATCATCGCGGGCACGGCCAGCCGGGTGCACAGGACATAGCCGCGCGCGTTCACCCGCATCATGTCGTCCCAGATTTCCATCGGCAGGTCGACCACGCCCGCCTTGGTGCGCGAATCCGGGGTGATGGCGAAATTGGCGTGGCAGCCGTGGAGCGCGCCGAAGCGGCTCATCGCCAGCTCGACGATGGCGGCGACCGAGGCTTCGTCGGCGCCGTCGAGATGGGTGGGCACCACCGTGGCGCCGGAGGGATCGACGGCCTGGGCAAGGCTGGTGGCGGCCTCGTGATCGATGTCGCCGAGCACGACCCTGGCGCCTTCGGCGACAAAGCGCGGGACCAGCCCCGAGGCGATGTTGCCCGCGCCGGCCACCACGATCACCTTGTTTTCCAGACGTCCTGCCATTGTCATTTTCCTTGCTGGTTTGCGCCGCGCCCAAAGGCGGATCGCCGGACCTTGCGGCCCGGCGATCCCGGTTGGTTCAGAGGCTTTCCTCGTAGGCCTGCAGCCAGGGCTTGCCCTGGGCCGCCTGGCTCATCCGCCAGCCCGACCAGTCATAGTTGCCGGCGCCGGCCTTGACCCCGCTGGTCTGCGCCGGACCCGGCCATTCGGGCATCAGGCCCATCTCGTGGCAGAATTGCTGCCCTTCGATGTTCATGCCGTTGTACCTGGCCGCTTCGGGGTTGGTGACCAGCCAGCGCACGACGCGGGCCGGAACGTCGCAGGGCGCGCCCTTGCTGGCGTCGAAGCCGAAGCCGGCCATGTCCTGCTTGATCCGCTCAGTCGAGATGAAGCCAGGCTGGACGTCGAAGAAGTTGATGTTCTTGCCGGCATATTCGAGCTTGAGGATGCCCGAGATGCGGCGCATCGCGCCCTTCGACATCCCATAGCCAAGCGCCCAGCCGCCATCGCCCGCCGCCGCCGGCGGATCGGAATAGCCCGAGGAGGAGGAGATGTTGACGATCGTGCCGCCGCCGTTCCTGACCATTGAGGGCAGGGCAAGCTGGTTGATGATCAGCGGAGCGATGGCATTGGCCTCGATCTGCTTGCGGATCAGTTCGATCGGGGTGTCGGCCAGCCGGTCCATGTGGCCGGGGCCGATGTAGCGGCCGTTGTGAACGATGACGTCGATCCGGCCCCAGCGTTCGAGCACGGTGGTGACGGCGGCGCCCAGCGAGGCCGGGTCGAGCAGGTCGGCCTGAACGGTCAGCCCCTGGACGCCGTGGGCGCGGACCAGTTCGATCGTGCCCTCAAGGCTGCCGGGGAGGGCCGAGGTATCGGACCGCTTGATGGTGGAGCTGTGCTCGCGCTCCTCGCCTTCCTTGACCGTGCGCGCGGTGATCGCCACGTCGAAGCCGGCGGCGGCCAGCTCGGTCGCGCAGACCTTGCCGATGCCGCGGCTGGCACCGGTGATGAATGCTACCTTGTTTGCCATGTTCTCTCCTCTCGAATGAAATCTGTGGGCGGGTCGGGCCTCGGGAGGCCGGGTTGGTGAACCGCATTCACGAATAGTCATACCGTTAGGCTTTCGATACAAGCTGTTTTTGCACTCCGGTTGCCTTGATGCGCGCGGTGCGGTTCAGCCCGTGCGGGAATGGCGGCTGAACGGCGAAACCCAGTCTACCCCGATCCGGCGCCGGGCGAGGCGCCATTCGCCCTCGTGGCGGGCGAACTGGTCGACATATTCGCCGAAGTGATCAGGGCCGGCGACCCCGTAGACATGGAAATAGGAGTGGACCTCGGCACGGTCAGGCCCGGCAAGCCGGATCACGGTGGAGGTGACGCTATGGCGGACCATGGTTGCGCCGCGTGCCACGCGGGCGGCGAGGGTGCG
Source organism: Novosphingobium bradum (assembly GCF_042646485.1). Classification (NCBI taxonomy): domain Bacteria; kingdom Pseudomonadati; phylum Pseudomonadota; class Alphaproteobacteria; order Sphingomonadales; family Sphingomonadaceae; genus Novosphingobium; species Novosphingobium bradum. The sequence continues at coordinate 653,411 of NZ_JBHRTQ010000007.1, forward strand.
CTCCATCTGGGCGCGGATGCCCTCGCGGGTGCGGGCGGTGGCCTCGCCGAAGGTCAGTTCGCCATCGGGGGTGAAGCAGGCGACGTAGGTGGCATAGTCCTTCGCGTCGCCGGCCTGGCTGATCCGGGCCAGGCAATCGCGGATCGCTTCGCGGGCGAGCAGCTCGTCGAGGGTCATCTCAGTTGACCACGCGGGCGGCCTTCAGGCGCTCCACCTCGTCCCACGCCAGGCCGAGATCGAGGAGGATCTGCTCGGTATGTTCGCCGTGATCGGGCGCGCGGGTGAGGGTGGGAGCGGCGCCGTCGAACTGGGCCGGGCTGCCGGTGACCGGGTAGCGGCGGGCCTCGCCTTCCACGGTCACCACGTAGGAATTGGCCAGGACCTGCGGATCGGTGGCGACTTCGCGCGCGCTCTGGACCACGGCCCAGGGGGTGGAGCAGGGCTGGAGCCGGCCCACCCAATCGGCCAGGTCGCGGGTGGCGAAGATCTCGTCGAGCTTGCCGATGAGATCGCGCACATTCTCCACCCGGGCCAGGTTGGAGTTGAAGCGTGGGTCGTGGGTGAGTTCGGGATGGCCGATGAGGTCGGCCAGTTCCTGGAAGCCCTTGTCGGTGCGGATTCCGGAGAAATAGATCTGCCGGCCATCGCGCGTTGCATAGGCGGTGACCAGCGCGTTCTTCTGCTCGGCGTGGCTGAAGCGGGGGATGGTGTCGATATCGTAGAGCTGGCTGGCAATCACCGCCGGGCCGAACATCCAGACGCCGGCGGAGAGCAGGGAAACATCGATCTCCGCGCCTTCGCCGGTGCGGCTGCGCTGATAGAGCGCGGCGGCGATGGCGCCGGCAAGGAAGGCGCCCGAGGCGCTGTCGCCCATGGCCGGGCCGGCCTGGGGCACGAATTCGCCCACGGCCATCGAGGCGGCGTGGCCGATGCCGGTGCGCGCCCAGAAATCGGTATGGTCGAACCCGCCTTTCTCGCGCTCCGGCCCGCGATCGCCGTGGCCGCTGGCGCGGGCATAGATGATGCCGGGATTGACCTTGCGGACATCGTCCACGTCGATCCCGAAGCGGCGGCGAGCGCCGGGCAGCAGGTTGGTGATGAACACGTCGGTATCGGCGAGGATCCTGAGCAGCAGGTCGCGGCCCTCGGCCTGCGACACGTCGATGCACATACAGCGCTTGCCGCGGTTGAGCTGCTCCCACATGAACGAGATGCCGGTCTCGACAGGCGGCAGGCCGGCGATCGAATTGCCGCGCATCGGATCAGCGGAATCGGGGGGGACGACCTTGATCACGTCGGCCCCCCAGTCCGACAGGACCGCCGCGCAGGCCGGGGCAAAGGCATACATCGACAGCTCGATGACCTTGACGTCACTCAGCAGGTTGTAGGCCACCCAGGTCTCCCGATCGTTCGTTGGGGCGCTGCGCGCGCGGCGCGGCGCCCGGTTTTGGGCAGGCATCAGGCCAAAGCGGCCGCCGCGCCAATATGAATTCGCTACGGTGAGATACCCCCGGCATATGGTTGGGCCGGGGCCGCGTCGCATAGCGCGATCATATCAGATCGCAGCCCAACCATATTGGACGACGCCCCGGAGCGCTTCCACATTGCGGCAAATGCCGCAGTGGCCGAGAACAAGCTGGAAGGATCTGGAAAGGTGGACGCTTTCGTCAAGCCCCGTGCATTCACGGGCATTCCCGTGGTTGATGCCGACACGCACCTGGCCGAACCCTATGACCTGTGGACCTCGCGCGCGCCGGCCAAATTCAGGGACCGGGTGCCGCAGGTGAAGGAGAAGGACGGGCGGCTCGTCTGGGTGATGGATCACGACAAGGTGATGGGGCCGGCCTTCCCGACCTGCACCATCCGCCATGACGGGTCCAAGGCCTTCAGCATGGAGATGGTCAACTGGACGTTCGAGGACGCCTATCCGGCCTCGCACGAGCCCAAGGCGCGCCTCGCCTACATGGACCAGAACGGCATCGCCGCCCAGATCGCCTATCCCAACCTGCTGGGGTTCGGGAACCAGAAGGGCATGGGGGTGGATCCCGAGCTGCGGCTGGTGATCACCAAGATCTACAACGATATGCTGGCCGAATTCCAGGCGGCGACCGACAACCGCGTCTATGGCATGATCATGCTGCCATGGTGGGACATGAAGGAATGCCTCGCCGAGGCCGAGCGCTGCCGGCTGATGGGGATGCGCGGGGTCAACACCCACAGCGAGCCGCACAACAACGGCCTGCCGGTGCTGGCCGACGAGCACTGGACCCCGCTGTGGGAATGGTGCCAGGGCCATGACATCCCGGTGAACTTCCACATCGGCGGCGGCTTTTCCAACACCGAATGGTTCGGGCAAGGCTACTGGCCGACCCAGACCGCGACCGAGAAGCTGGCCTTCGGTTCCACCATGATGTTCTTCTCGAACTACAAGCTGTTCGCCAACATCTTCATGTCGCTATGGCTGGAGCGGTTTCCGAAGCTGAAGATCGTTTCGGTGGAGAGCGGGATCGGCTGGATTCCGTTCTTCCTCGAAAGCATCGAGTACCAGATGCACGAGGCTGGGGTGAAATGGAACGTGCCGCCCCGCGAGCTGTTCAGGCGGCAGATATACGGGTGTTCCTGGTTCGAGCGCAACCGGCTGGTCGAGGACGCGCGCTATGTCGGCATCGACAACGTGATGTTCCAGACCGACTTTCCCCACCCGGTCTGCCTCCATCCCGACGCGCTGGACTATATGACCCGCGCCGCCGATGCTTTCACCGAGGAGGAACGGCGCAAGGTGTTCGGCGGCAATGCCCAGAAGGTCTACAATCTCGATCTCAGCGCGGTCACCGGATAACCGGCGCAGGCTCGCCTCAGCGCCTGGAGAGCAGCAGGCAGGAGGTGAAGCTCGACGCGCCGCTGCTGACGATGGCGACCTCGGGCTGCGCGGGTAGCTGCATGGCCCCGGCTTCGCCGCGCAACTGCCGGCAGGCCTGATAGAGCTGGCCATAGCCGTGGAGCCGCCCGCCCGACAGCTGGCCGCCGCCGGTGTTGAGCGGCAGGGGGCCGCCGCGGGAAATCGCCTCGCCGCCTTCGATGAACCTGCCCGCCGCAAGCGGTGGGACCAGGCCGAGGGCTTCCATCCAGGTGATGGCGAGGATCGAGAACCCGTCGTACAGTTCGGCCAGATGGACGTCGCCCGGCTTCAATGCGGTGCGTGACCAGAGCATGGCGGCGCTTTCGGCGAAGCCGGCGGCCGAGCCGATCGCCTCGAAGGCGATGGCGCGCGACAGGTCGATCCGGCCTTCGTCGGCCCGCGACACGACGAAGGCGACCGAACCGTCGATCGGCACGTCGCAATCGAAGAGGCACAGGGGATCGGCGATCATCCGTGCGCCGAGGTAATCCTCGAGCGTCAGCGGTTCGCGATAGGCCGCCAGCGGGTTGAGCGCGGCATGGGCGCGGGCCGTGACCGCGATCTGGCCGAGCTGCTCGCGGGTGGCCCCGCTTTCGTGCATATAGCGCTGCATCTGGAGCGCGCCGTAGGTGGAATAGCCCCCGCCATAGGGATCGAGCCACTGCGTATGCTCGCGCGGCGGAGCCTGCTTGAGCGTGGCGGCGCGGCTGCCGATCCGGGTCTGCGCGGTCGATTCCCAGACCGTGCGGAAGCACAGGACATGGCTGGCCAGCCCGCCAGCCACGGCCAGCACGGCATTGATCACCGAGCCGAGCTGGCCGGGCAGTTCGCCACCGCCAGTATGCCAGCGGGTGCGGATGCCGAGCATGGCGCGCACGTCGTCGACCCCGGCGCCGGTGATGCCCGGGGTGGACCAGAAGGCGCCGGGATAGGTGGCAAGGCCATCGATGTCGTCGGGCGTGAGGCCGGCATCGGCGATCGCCGCGAGGCAGGCATCGGCGGTGAGCACCCAGGGATCGATCCCGAGCCGGCGGCCAATGCGGGAAATGCCAAGCCCGGTGATGCGCGCGCTCTGCTCGATCATCGGCGCGCCTCCGGCCGGAACAGGGGAATCCACGCCTCGCCGGTCCGTTCGAACCAGACCGTCACCGCCATGTCGACACGGACCTCGTCCAGCGCGCAATGGGTGATGTTGCTGAGGATCAGCAGGCCCGGCTGCTCGGCCAGTTCGACCTCGGCCATGATGTAGGGTGGGGTGATCGCCGGGGTCCACTGGTAGCGGTTGATCGCGAAGCTGTGGACCTTGCCCCGGCCCGAGACGGGCTGGAAGGCGATTTCGCGGCCCCGGCAGCGCGGGCAGACCGGGCGCGGCGGATGAAGGCGCCAGCCGCAGGCGCTGCACCGGGCGATCCGCAACACGCCATCGGCGCCGGATCGCCAATAAGCCGCGGTGCGGTCGGTGAGGGGCGGGGCGGGGCGGTCCATGGCCGTGGCTTTCCAGCGCGAGGTTGCGGGGCAAGACTTGTCGCGTCGGGGCGGCGGGGCGTCCAATATCAAACGGCGATGTTCTGATATTGGGAAAGGTCGTGATTGGCGAATGCTGACACGCTCATGCGCTCACCCGTTGCCATATCGTTCGGAGCGGACCTATTGTGGCGGCAAGAACGGCCCGGAGCTCAGTCTATTCGGGATCGGAAGGTGGGTAGAACCTGATGGACTTGCGGCATATGCGGCACTTCGTGGCCGTGGCGGAAGAATTGCATTTCGGGCGCGCCGCGCGCCGCCTGAACATGGCGCAACCGCCGGTGAGCCAGTCGATCCGGCGGCTGGAGGACGACCTGGGCGTGGTCCTGTTCAACCGTTCGCGCCGGGGGGTGGAACTGACCGAGGCCGGCCAGATTTTCCTGGTGGAAGCGCGCCGCACGTTGATGCAGGCCGAACTGGCGGGCAAGATGGCGCGGCGCGCGGTGTCTGGATCGACCGAGGTGCGGGTCAGCTTCGTCGGCGCCGCGCTCAACAATTTCCTGCCGTCGCTGATCGTGAGCTTCCACGAGGCCCATCCCGACACCCGGCTGACGCTGGAGGAGATGATCTCGCGCAATCAGGTGGACCGTCTGCTGGCGGGCGACCTGGATATCGCCTTCGTGCTGGGCCACGGCGAATACAGCGGCAGCTTCGAGCGGCTGGTGGTGGAGCGCTCGCTGTTCGTGGCGGCGGTGCCGGCGCACTGGGACATCGCCCGGCAGGAATCGGTCACCCTGGCCGAGCTTGCGCGCCAGCCGTTCATCCGCCCTCCCGAAAAGTCGATGCGCGGCATTCCCGAGACTCTGGCGATCTTCCACAGCGTGGGCCACGTGCCCAATGTGGTCCAGGAGGTGACCCAGACCGGCGTCATGCTGGGGCTGATCGGGGCGGGGCTGGGGTGCAGCGTGATCACCGCCACCTGCGCCATGCGTCCGCCGCCCGATGTCCGCTTCCTGCCGATCGCGGACCATCCGCCCCATCGCCGGTGGGAACTGGCGATGATCTGGAACCCGGACCATCTCAACCCGTCGAGCGCGGCCTTCGTGCAGGTGACGAAGGACTATGTCGCGGCGCGGCCGCAATTGCTCGATCTGGCTTGAGGGCCGGGCATCAGGGGGAGTTTCAAGGCATGAGCGATATCGAACCGGGCTCGGTCATTCTCGTAACCGGCGCGAGCGGGGCGATCGGCTTCGAGATCGCGGCCCAGGCGGCGGAGCGCGGGGCCGTGGTCGGCGTCCACGGATCGAGCTCGGCCAGCGTGGCTGGCGCGATCGAGCGGCTGGCGGCGCGCGTTCCGGGCGGGCGGTTCCTTGCGGCCCCGGCCGACTATGCCGAGCCTGGCGCGATCCTGGCCATGGTCGACAAGCTGGCGGGCGAAGCGGGGCGGCTCGATGCGGTGATCGCCTGCGCCATCACCGGCGCGCCGGGGACCACGGGGCTGTTCGCCGGAACCCAGCCCGAACATTACGCGGGGCTGCTGGGCGCGGTGGCCGGCAATTTCCAGGCGCTGTGCCATGCCGCGCTGCCCTATCTCACTCGCCAAGGAGGGACGATCGTCGCCTTCGCGTCGGATGCCGGCAAGTTCGCCGCGCCGCGCCAGTCGATGATCGGGAGCGCCTATGCCGCGATCATGGGCTTCGTTCGCAATCTTGCCATGGAGGTGGCCCGCGACAGGGTGCGGGTCCACTGCATCTCGCCCAGCTTCGTCGCCGATACCCCGATCTTCGAGCGGTTCATCCAGCATGGCCGCGCCGCCACGGCGGAAAAGCGCGCCGGTCTTGGCCTGCCGACCCCGCGCGACATCGCGCCGATGGTGCTGTTCCTCTGCGGGCGCGGGGCGGAGAAGATCACCGGGCAGGTCATCAGCATCAATGGCGGGCTCAACGCCTGATCGGCAAGCTGAAACGCAGAGCATTCGGAGCGTCCGGTAAATATCATAGGCCTATTGGCTCATATGAATAATGAATTGAAACCCGGCGCTCTTAATTGTCTGGCATATCGATGGCTTGACACTTCGGGCCGCAATTGCGAATTTGCCAGTCGATCGACGAGCGCGGGGGAGCTTTTCCCCGCCGTGCATCGTTGATGAGCAATCCTGTCGGGAGTGGATCGGTATGTCAGGCGCCCCGGGCGACGTATTGAACGCAGACGATTCGCTTTACGACGAGTTGTACGATGTCCGCTCGGAGGCGATCGAGAACGGCAATTTCCTCGAGATGGATCCCTATCCGCTGATGAACGCCGCGCGGGACAGGGCGCCGGTGCACAAGGGCTTCCTGCGCGAGGTGTTGGGCCTGCCGTTCTACCATCGCCACCGGATGACGGTGGAGGGCCGGCAGGGCTATGCGGTGCTGGGCTATGACCTGGCCGAGAAGACTTTCCGCGACAATGTCCGCCTGTCGAACCGGGTCTACCACATGAACCCGGGCGATTTCAAAATGCTGGGCATCCTGGAAATGGACAGTCCCGAGCACTTCGCCCATCGCAAGGCGGCCCAGTCGCTGTTCATCAAGCCGCGCGCCGTGGGGATGTGGCGCGATCGCTGGATCAACGAGATCGTGGGCGCCATCGTCGGCAATCTCCAGGCGAAGGACCGCGCCGAACTCAACATGACCCTGTGCGCGCGGGTGCCGGTGCACACCATCACCGCCGCGGTGGGCCTGCGCGGCGAACAGGCGCTGGCCTTCCGCAAGGCGCTGGTGAACAGCCTGGGCACCCGTTCGGGCCGCGCGGCCCAGGCCGAGGGCATGGCCACGGTTGACCGGATGGTGACCGAGCAGATCGAGCTGCGCCGCAAGGCGCCGGGCGAGGATATCATCTCCTGGCTGCTGGCCGCCGAGATCGAGCTGCCGGACGAGGGGCCGCGCACCCTGAACGACGTGGAGATCGTTACCTTCTGCCGCCTGCTCCTGCTGGCCGGCGGGGGCACGACCTGGCGGCAGATGGGGATCGTGCTCTATGCCCTGCTGGTCGATCGCAGCCGCTGGGAAGACGTCAAGGCGGACCGCAGCCTGGTCGAGCCGGCGATCCAGGAATCGATGCGCTGGAACCCCAACAACCCGATGTTCAGCCGCCTTGCGGTGCAGGATACCGAGATCGGCGGCATGGAAATTCCGGCGGGAAGCGTGGTGGATATCTGCCTCGCCGCCGCCAACCGCGATCCCCCGCGCTGGGACAACCCGGACGTCTATGACCTCCACCGCCCGTTCAGGCAGCACATCGGCTTTGGCGTGGGCGCCCATATGTGCCTGGGGCGCAATGTCGCCGAGAGCGAGATGTATGTCGCGATCAACGCCCTGATGGACCATTTCCCCGATCTGCGGATCGATCCCGACCAGCCCGCCCCCTACCTGACCGGCGGACTGGAACAGCGCGGCATTTCCGGGCTGCACGTGTTGCTGAAATAGGCCCGACGCCGCGGCCCGTTTTCGGGGTGTGCGCCAAGAGCGTTGCCCCCAGTTTGCGCCGCGCCGGCCAATTCGGCGCGGCAAGCCCATCTCGCGGCCCCGGCCGCCGAACACATTTGGAAAGGACATTCCCATGGTCAAACCCGATGAAGCGATGCTCAAGGCCGCGCGCGAACAGGGCGGCAAAAGCGCGATCGGCACCCCGATGGCCCTGCTCGGCGACGAGCACGTGCGCCTCTATCGCGAGACCAACGGCGAGACCGGCTATGAGTGGAACGGCGCCACCTGCTGCCTGCTGACCACCACGGGGCGCAAGTCGGGCCTCAAGCGGACGATCCCGATCATCTTCACCGAGGCGAAGGGCAAGATCTTCATCATCGGCTCGCAGGGTGGCCATCCCGACCATCCGCTGTGGTATCTCAACCTCCAGGCCGATCCCCACGCCACCCTGCAGATCAAGGGCGACGTGTTCGAGACCATCGCGCGCACCGCCGAAAGCCCCGAGCGCGAGGAACTGTGGGCTGAGGCCTGCAAGAAGTGGCCGAACTACGACGTCTACCAGACCCGCACGACCCGCCGTATCCCGGTGGTCGTGTTCGACCGGGTGGAGGGCTGAGCCATGGCGAGCGCAGTCAAGGAACCGATCGTGACCAGGTTCGCCCTCGAAACCCGAATGTACATCGACGGCGCTTATGTCGGCGGTGAGGGCACGGCCCTGCCGGTGGAGCACCCGGGCAACGGCGAGACCTTCGTCGAATTTCCCGGCGCGTCTGCCGGGCAGGTGGAGCAGGCGATCGCCGCCGCCCGCCGCGCCTTCGATAGTGGCTGCTGGTCGGGCCTGCCCGATGCCGAGCGCGTGGCCGCGGTTCGCAAGCTGATGGATTTCTTCGCCGCCAACCGTGACCGGCTGAAGGAACTGGCCTTGCTGGAAGCCGGCGCGCCGGTGAGCACGGTGGTGCCGGCGCAGGTCGATATGTCGATCCAGCATGGCTACCAGGTGATCGGGATATTCCAGTCGCTCCCGGCCTTCGAGGACAATCCGCTGCCCATCGCGGAACGGTTCAACGCCCAGGGCAAGGTGGGCCAGAGCCTGCGAAGCTATGTCCCGGTGGGCGTGGTCGGCGCGATCTCGGCCTACAATTTCCCCTTCTATACCAATCTGTGGAAGGTGGTTCCCGCGCTGCTGGCCGGCAACACGGTGGTGCTGCGGCCCAGCCCCCTGACCCCGCTTTCGGCGCTGATCTTCGGTGAGGCCGCCGCGGCTGCCGGCCTGCCCAGGGGCGTGCTCAACGTGATCGCCGACAAGGGGGCCGAGGGCGGCGTGATCCTGTCGGAACACAAGGACGTCGACATGATTGCCTTCACCGGCTCGTCGTTGGTGGGCCGCGCGGTGATGGCCCAGGCCGCGCCGACGATGAAGAAGCTCCAGCTCGAGCTGGGCGGCAAGTCGGCGCAGATCTTCCTGCCCGATGCCTTGGCCCAGGCGGCCGGTGCGGCGGCGATGGTGTGCATGGCCCATGCCGGGCAGGGCTGCGTGCTGGGCACCCGCATCTTCGTGCCGCAGGAGCACAAGGAAGCCGCGCTCCAGGCCATGGCCGGCGCGCTGAATCACGCCGCGAAGATCGGCGATCCGGCCAATCCGACGACGACCTTCGGCCCGGTGATCAGCGCCGCGCAGCGAGATCGATGCGAGCATTTCGTCAAGGCGGCGGTGGAAGCCGGTGGCAAGGTGGTCACCGGCGGCAAGCGGCCGGAAGGCATGGGCAACGGCTTCTTCTTCGAGCCGACCATCCTTGACGTCCCCGACAACAAGAACCCCGCCGCGCAGGAGGAGATCTTCGGCCCGGTGGTCTGCGTGATCGGCTACCGCGACCTCGACCACGCAGTCGAGATGGCCAACGACACGATCTACGGCCTTTCGGGCCACGTCTATGGCAATGCCCGCGAGGCCACTGCCGTGGCCCGGAGGCTGCGGACCGGCACGGTCAACGTCAACGGCGGGCTGACCAGCGCCTATGCCTCCAGCGGCGGCTGGGGGGTGAGCGGGGTCAACCGCGAGCGCGGGCCGGAGGGCGTGCGGGTCTACCAGCAGGTGCAGGTGCTCAGCATCGTCAGCGCCTGAATTCACGGGATACGGGGAGAGTTTGCATGAAGCTTCTGGACGGCAAGAGCTGCGTCATCACCGGCTCGGGTTCGGGCGTGGGCAGGCAGGCCGCGCTGCTGTTTGCCGAGCATGGCGCGCGCCTGGTCTGCGCCGATGTCAACGAAGAGGGTGTTGCCCGGACGGTCGACGAGGTGAAGGCGGCCGGCGGCGAGGCCATCGCGGTGCGCTGCGACGTGTCGCAGCGGGCCGATGTCGAGGCGGCGGTGGCGGCCGCGGTGGAGGCCTATGGCCGGCTTGACGTCATGTACAACAATGCCGGCGTGTCCTCGCCGATGCACCCGACCGGGGCGACCAAGAGCTTCCTCGAGGCGAGCGATGTCGACATCGACCGCCTGCTGGCGATCAACGTCAAGGGCGTGCTGCTGGGCTGCCAAGCGGCCATCGCCCAGTTCGAGAAGCAGGATGCCGATGGCGGCAAGCGGGGCGGGGTGATCGTCAACACCGCCTCGGTGGCCGGGATGATCGGCTGGGGCGGCTCGCTCTATGGCGCGACCAAAGGGGCGATCGTCAACCTGACCCGCGCCCTGGCGATCGAGCTGGGGCCGAAGAACATCCGCATCAACAACGTCAACCCCGGCACCATGGCGACCAGCTTCGGCATCGGCGCCAATGGCCCGCTGCCCCAGGCGATGCTCGACCGGATGGCCACGCTCCAGCCGCTGGGCCGCATCATCGATCCGTCCGAACCGGCCAAGGCGGCCCTGTTCCTCGCGTCAGACTGGGCGATCAACATCACCGGCATCCAGGTGCCGGTCGATGGCGGCGTGGGCGCGGGCAAGTAGGATGGATGCGATGACGACGACCTTGCCCCCGGCCCTGACCCGCCCGATCCCCCGCACGCTGGATGGCGCGCTTGATCCCGAGTGGTTGAGCGAGATCCTCGTTCCGGTCAGCAAGGGGGCCAGGGTCAGCCGGGTCGGGGTGGTCGATCCGCTCCAGATCAACCAGACCATCAAGTCGACCATTGTGCGCTTTAGGGCGCATTTCGAGGGCGGGGAATCGATCGGCCTGTGCCTCAAGGGCTATCTCGACCGGGCAGAGGATCGGCCCACGGCGACGGCGGTGCGCGAATCCCGGTTCTATGCCGAGCTGGCCGACAAGGTGAGCTTCCGCCACCCCGACCCGGTGGCCATGCCCTGCGACCGCGAGGCCGGCCACGCCATCCACTATATGCGCGACATGGTCGAGCAGGGGGTGCATTTCTGCTCCGCGCTCGAACCGTTCGACGCCAACCGCACCGCCGCCACGCTGGAGCAACTGGCGCGGCTGCACGCCAGCTACCTGGCCCTCGGTCCGGTCGAGGAGATGGACTGGATGGGCCGCCAGATCGACTGGTTGGCGCAGATCATGAAGCCCGAGATGCTCCAGGGCCTGCTCCATGACGAGCGCGCGGCGGGCATTCCCGAGGCGCAGCAGGACGCGACGCGCCTGATCGAAGGCCTCAAGGCGCTGTCGGCGGTGGATGCCAGGCGGCGGCCGTTCATGATCCACGGCGATTGCCACGCCGGCAATGCCTTCGAGACGAAGGACGGCGCGGGGTTGATCGATTACGAGCTGTTGCAGCGCGGCGGCTGGGCGCTCGACGTTGCCTACCACATCGCCGCGACCCTGCCGGTGGATGTGGCCGAGAAGGAAGAGCGCAATCTCGTCAACCACTACCTCGAGACCGCGCGCAGCCTTGGCAGCGAGGTGCCGGACAACGAGGAAGGCTGGGCGCAGTATCGGGTCAGCCCGGTCTATGGCTTCTTCCTGTGGGGGATCACGCGAACGGTGAAGCGCGAGATCATCAACACCTTCAGCAACCGCCTGAGCCACTCGGTCGCCCGCCACGACAGCTACAGGCTGCTGGGCGTCTAAGCGCTTTTCCGGCGCAGGCCGTGCCGCAAGGTCCGGTTGTTCCCGACGGTCTGGGCGATGGCCGGGGCGGCGCCAGTTGACAAGCGGCCGGTCGGGAAAGCAGGACGGTGCGCGAAGCAACGATAACAGGAACAAGACCATGGGAAGACTGACGGGCAAGCGCGCGCTGATGACGGGCGCCGGAGGGCTGCTGGGCTCGGAACTGTGCCGCGGGATGGCCTCGGAAGGCGCCGACCTGATCCTGACCACCCGGACCGCAGCCAAGCTCGCACCGCTGGCCGAGGAAATCCGCGGGCTGGGCGTGCGAGCGGCGACCGTTGCGGCGGATTTCACCAAGGGCGAAGACATGGACCGGCTCGCCAGCGAGGCCTGGGATGCCTTCGGCGGGATCGACGTGGTCGTGTTCTCCAGCCAGCCCAGTCATCCGCGCATGGGCGATCTGCTGTCGACCTCGGAAGCCGATTTCCGCGACCAGTTCGAGGCCCAGACCTGGGGCTTGCTGCGCCTGATGCGAAACCTGCACCCGAAGATGGTCGCGGCCGGCGGGGCCAGCATCATCACCTTCACCTCGTCATGCGGGTTCGATCCGGCGCCGGGCTATGATGCCTATGGCATGGGCAAGGCCGGCCTGTGGTGGCTGACCAAGAACATGGCGGCGCAATGGGGCAAGGACAACATCCGTGCCAATGCTGTGCAGCCCGGCACGATCATCACCGGCGATGCCTATCCGCTGGAGGACGCCAAGCGCGCGGGCGCGTTCGAACGGCGCGTGTCGCTCAGGCGCGGCGGGCGCAATGATGAGGTGGTCGGCGCGGTCGTCTATTTCGCCTCGGACGAATCGTCCTACACCTCGGGGCAGCTGCTTGCGGTAAACGGCGGGCGGTTCTGATCGCCGGCTCGTCTGGCGCAAACCCGAGATCCGGAGCCGGGTTCATCCGCAAGGGATGGGCGCCGGCCCGGGCCAACCTGGACGCGCGACGGCGGTAATGCAGCCGGCCACACGGCTTCCGCGATGTGACAGGGGCACCTGAGCGGCGGTAAATCTGAAGGGAAGTGGTGGACGCACTAGGGCTCGAACCTAGGACCCGCTGATTAAGAGTCAGCTGCTCTACCAACTGAGCTATGCGTCCACACCGGGCTTACCGGGGTTCCGAAAGGCGCCGCCGCTTGGGCAGTTCCGCTCGGGAGCGCTCCCTATAGCGGCCAAATCCGGGATGGGAAGGGGCAATCTTCATGCCCGGCGCAAAAAATTTGGCTGCCCTTCACGAGAGGCTGCGCGGGCCTTCGCGGTTCCAGTTGGCGACCGCCATGATCGTGCCGATGCAGATCATGTTGGTCATCATCGAGGAGCCGCCGTGGCTCATGAACGGCAGCGGAATGCCGACCACCGGGGCCAGCCCCATGACCATCATCAGGTTGATGCAGACGTAGAAGAACATGGTGAAGGCCATGCCCATGGCGAGCAATTGGTCGAACCGGCCACTGGCGTTGCGCGCGGTCCGGAGCGCCCAGTTCAGCACCCAGGCGAAGACCCCGATCACGAACAGGCCGCCGACCATGCCCCATTCCTCGGCCATGGTGGCGAAGACGAAATCGGTGTGGGCTTCGGGCAGATAGTCGAGGTGGCTTTGCGAGCCGTTGCCGAAGCCCTTGCCGAAGAACCCGCCCGAGCCGATCGCGATGGTCGACTGGAGGATGTGGTAGCCGGTGCCGAGCGGATCCTTGGACGGATCGAGGAACACGAACACCCGCTGGCGCTGGTAATCGTGGAGCACGGTGAAGAAGGCGACCGGCGCGATCACCGCCACGGCCGCGCCGGCGCTGATGAACCACCACAAGGGCACGCCGGCCAGGAACACCACCACTGTCGCCCCGAAAGTGATGGCCAGGCCCGTGCCGAGATCGGGCTGGATGATGACCAGGCCGGCGGGCACGGCGAGCAGGGTGGCGGCCGGGATCAGCGCGCGCCAGCTCGCGGTCATCGAGGCGGGCAGGTCGTCGTAGAAGCGGGCGAGGACCAGCACGATCCCCGGCTTCATCAGCTCCGAGGGCTGGAGGGTCATGAATCCGAGGTTGAGCCAGCGCTGGCTGCCCCCGCCGATCCCGCCAACCAGCTCGACCAGCACCAGTAGGACCACGATGACCCCGTAGATCGGATAGGCAAGCTGCTTGAACACCTCCTTGCGGACCCGGGAGATGGCGATGGCCATGGCCAGGAACACGAAGAAGCGCAGGAAATGGGTGAGCGCCCAGGGACGCAGCGAGCCGCCGGCGGCCGAATAGAGCACGGTCGCGCCGAAGGTGGTCAGCGCAAGCAGGGGAAGGATGACCGGCCAGGGCTGGCGCGCCACCGGATCGGGGATGATGCTCGGGCTCATTTCGGCTGGCCTGCTGATGGTGCCGAGCCTGGTCCCGCTGTGGTCGGGGCGGCGCTACCGGTTGGTTTGGCCGGTGCCGAAACGGCAGGCCCGGGGGGTTCCTCGCGGGCGGTATCGGGCGTGGTGCCGGCATCGGCGGCGGGCACTTCGGTATTGTCGGCCTTGGTAATCGCGGCCTGGACGGCCTGGTCGTCGCCCACCTTGGGCGCCGTGGTGCCATATTGCGCGGCGAAGGCGCGATAGCGCGCGTCCATCCGCTCCATCGGGGTGCCGCCCCAGGTCTTTTCCATGGCGAGCAGCGTGTCCCACGCCTGGCCCGGATCGAACAGGAAGGTCAGCACGTCGCGCGCGATCGGCGCGGCGGCGCGGGCGCCGAAAGTGCCATGTTCGACCACCACCGAGACCGCGTAGCGCGGCCGGTCGGTCGGCGCATAGCCGATGAACAGTGAGTGATCGCGCGATTTCCAGTCGCCCACGTGGCCCCGGCTGGTCAGCGCGCGGACCTGAGCGGTCCCGGTCTTGCCGGCCATCTGGATGCCGGGGAGCTGGAGCTTGCTGCCAACGCCCGTGCCCGAGCCGTTGACCACGGCGAACATCCCGTCATGGGCGACGGCGAGCTGTTCAGGGGTGAAAGGCAGGGCCGGGCCGGGGGTGGCGGGCTGGCCGAACATCAACGAGGGATTGAGATTGCGCCCCGAGGCGATGCGCGAGGTCATCACCGCGAGTTGCAGCGGCGAGACCGAGACATAACCCTGGCCGATCGAGGCGTTGAGCGAATCCGCCGCGGTCCACTCCTGCTTGTAGCGGCGCATCTTCCAGGCCGCGTCGGGGATCGTGCCGTAGCGCTGCCTGGTGCCGGGCAGTTCGAATTCCTGGCCCAGCCCGAGCAGCCTGGCGACCGGCGCGATCGCATCATAGCCGACCCGGTGGGCCATCGACCAGAAATAGGTGTTGCAGCTGTGCTCGATCGCCTGGCGCATATCGACCGATCCGTGGACCGCGTCGCACCGGAAGAACCGGCTGCCGAGCCGGTAGCCGCCGGGGCAGTTGACCCGCTCCGCCGGATCGACCCCGTGCTGCTGGAGGGCGAGGGTGGCCATCGGCTTCATGGTCGATCCGGGCGGGTAAAGCCCGCGCAGCGCCTTGTTGAGCAGGGGGACGTGATCGTCCTCGTTCAGCATCTTCCATTGCAGGCGGCCGATCCCGCCCACGAAGCTGTTGGGATCGAAGGCTGGCATGGAAACGAGGGCCAGAATGCCCCCGGTGTGGCAATCGATCACCGTGACCGCGGCCGATTCCAGGCCGATGCGGCGGGCGGCATAGTCCTGCAGGGCGCCATCGATGGTGAGCCGGATCGGATTGCCCGGCACATCCTCGCGCATGGCGAGATCGCGCACCACGCGGCCCGTGGCGGTGACTTCGGTGCGGCGCGCGCCGGGGACGCCGCGCAAGGTGGGTTCGAAGGCCTTCTCCAGCCCGTCCTTGCCAACCTTGTAGCCCGGCGTGATGAGCAGGGGATTGCGGTCCTTCTCGTAGTCGTCGGCCGAGGCGGGGCCGACATAGCCGATCAGGTGGGCCACCGCCGGGCCGGTGGGATAGAACCGCGAAAACCCGCGCTGGGGGATCACCCCGGGCAATTCGGGCAGGCGCAGGCTGACGGCGGAAAAGGCCTCCATGCCGAGCTTGGTGGCCACTTCCACAGGCTGGAAGCCGCGGCTGCGCTTGATCTTGTCCGAAAGGTCCTGGAGCTGGACCGGGGTCAGGCTGAGCAATTGCGCCAGTTCGGCAAGGGTCTTGTCCGGGTCCTGCAGGCGTTCGGGCACGAGATCGACGCGGAAGTCGGTCCGGTTGGTGGCCATGGGCAGGCCGTTGCGGTCGAGTATCCAGCCCCGGCGCGGCGGGATCAGCGAGAGGTTGACCCGGTTGCTTTCCGACAGGGTGCGGTACTTGTCACTCTCGACCAGCGCGATCCAGCCCATCCGCGCGGCGAGCAGCATTCCGACCCCGCCCTGCAGCGCGCCGACCACCACGCTGCGCCGGTCAAAGCTGTTGGCCAGGGTTCCCGAAGAGATGTGTCGTCCCAGGGTCTGGCGGGTGCGGTCGCGCCGCAGGAAGCGGAACATGGTGGCTACCCCAGCGACCGGAAGCGCCACAGGCGCAGGCGGTCACACACCGCGATGAACCGCTCGACCAGCGGGAGCAGCAGCACCGAGAGCACCAGTTGCGGGGCCAGTACCGTCATGTGGTTGCCGGTCAGCCCGGCCTGGGCGAGAGTGGAGGCGAGCAGGAGATAGGCAGCGATCACGCCTGCGGCAACCAGCCAGTCCATCAGGTAGGAGCGCCAGGGGAAGCGCTGCTCGATCACTTCGAACACGATCATCGCCACCGACCACAGCAGCATGGCCGAGCCCAGCGGCTGGCCGCTGTAGAGATCATCGACGAAGCCCAGCGGCAGGCCGGCCCAGACCGGGAGCAGCCCGGGATGCAACTGGCGCCAGCCGACGAGGAACAGGAAGCCCAGCGGCGGCATGACCGGGGCCGAGGCGATTACCGGCAGGGTCTGAGCCACCGAGCCGAGGATCACCGCCACCCACGGCACCGAGCGGGCGAGCAGGGGGGAGGGCGCCCGGTTGAGCTGGCGCGCGGCGGCCGGCGCGCTATCGAGGCCGGAGCGGGGCATCAGGGCGCCACCGCGGCCGGCTTCTTCTTGTGGGCCGGCTTGCCCGACGGCGGCGTGGCCGGGGCTACCGGGACCAGCGCCTCGGGCATCCCCGCGCTGATCGCGTAGGGCGGGTAGATGGCGACGAAGGCGCTTTGCGTGGGATCGCTGAGCACGCGGGCGATGGCGCCGTCGCGGGTGAGCGAAACCACCACGCCAACCGCCATGCCCGGCGCATAGAGCCCGCCCGAGCCGGAGGTGACAAGGACATCGCCCACCTTCAGCGGATTGATCCCGAGGCTGACGAGCCGGACCTGGAGCGTGCCGTCGCCGCGGCCCTGGGCAAAGGCGGGCACCCCATCGCGCCCGCGCATGACCGGCAGAAGGCTTTCGGGATCGGTGATCAGCAGGATTCGCGCGGTGCGCGCCGAGACTTCGAGCACCCGGCCAACCACGCCGGCCGGCGAGCGCACCGGCATCCCCACGGTGACTCCCTTGTCGCGCCCGACCGAAAGGGTGGCGAAGCGGCGCGGGCTGGAGGCGGTGGAATCGATCAGCCGGGCGAAGGCGACCGGGCCGGAATCGGCCTGGGCAAGGCCGGCCAGCGCCTTGAGGCGGCGGTTTTCATCGGCCAGGGCGCGGGCTTCGGCAAGCTGGACGCGGGCGATCTGGAGCTCGTGCTCCATCGCGGCATGGCGCGGCCCCCAGGAAAGATAGCCCCACAGGCCGGCCATGACCGTCTGCCCGCCCGAGCGGCCGGCGGCGACCACCTGGCCGGCCGGCGCGGCGGCATCGGCCGCGCTTCCGCGCAAGGCGGCAAAGGCACCGGGGTTCAGCAGCGACACGACCAGGACGAGCGCACCGGCCAGCGCGCCGGCGATCGCGGCGAGATAGCCGAAGAAGGTCCCGTATTGCGCCCGCCTGGAAAAGCCGGTGCGCCGGGCGTTCGGCGGCGCCATGCCCTGCTCCTTACCTCGCCTCTGGCCTCAGCGGCGGACCTGCCCCCGGGCAGCCCCCCTTTAAGCCTGCCCGCCACGCCGCTTGCGTGAAATTCTGCTGCCTGGCCCCGCCTCAGGCGGTCATCAGGACGCCGCGATAGACCGGGTCTTCCATGGCCCGGCCGGTGCCGAGCGCCACGCAGGACAGCGGATCTTCGGCGATGGACACCGGCAGGCCGGTTTCCTCGCGCAGATAGTCGTCCAGCCCCTTGATCAGGGCGCCGCCGCCGGTCAGCACGATGCCCTGGTCGACGATATCGGCCGCCAGTTCGGGCGCGGTGTTTTCCAGCGCGATCCGCACGCCCTCGACGATGGCGCCGATCGGTTCCGAGAGAGCCTCGGCGATGTTCGCCTGGGTGATGGTGATTTCCTTGGGAACGCCGTTCACCAGGTCGCGGCCCTTGATGTGGATCGTTTCGCCCACGCCATCGGCCGGGATCACCGCGCAGCCATAGTCCTTCTTGATCCGCTCGGCCGTGGCCTCGCCGATCAGGAGGTTGTGGTGGCGCCGCACATAGGAGACGATGGCTTCGTCCATCTTGTCGCCGCCGACGCGGACCGAGGTGGTATAGGCCAGGCCGCGCAGCGAGAGCACGGCGACCTCGGTGGTGCCGCCGCCGATATCGACCACCATCGAGCCGACCGGCTCGGTCACCGGCATATCGGCGCCGATCGCGGCGGCCATCGGTTCGAGGATCAGGAACACCTGGCTGGCCCCGGCATTGGAGGCCGCATCGCGGATCGCGCGGCGTTCGACCGAAGTGGAGCCCGAGGGCACGCAGATCACGATTTCCGGATAACGGAACATCGAGCGCTTGCCGTTCACCTTGCGGATGAAGTGCTTGATCATCTCTTCCGCGATCTCGATGTCGGCGATGACGCCATCGCGCAAGGGGCGGATCGCCTCGATATTGTCGGGCGTCTTGCCCATCATCATCTTGGCATCGTCGCCGACGGCCTTGACCTTCTTGATGCCGTTGATCGTCTCGATCGCGACGACCGAGGGTTCGTTCAGCACGATGCCACGATCCTGGGCGTAGACGAGGGTATTCGCGGTGCCGAGGTCGATCGCGAGGTTCTGCGAGCCCAGCTTGAAGAATCGGGACATCATGGACGACATCGATGGAATTCCGTGGTTTTCTGGTTGCCGCCGCCCGATGCCGCAGGTGCGGCGATCGGCCCAGCGGAGTGGGGGATGCGGCTCCTTAGCGCAAGGGTGGGCCGATGGCCAAAAATTTGTCGCGAAAGCGGGGGAGACTGCGCCGCCTCGTCTCGAATTCCCGGCGGTTCGTCGCTAGTCTGGCCCTTCTCGTCCCCGAGGACTGCACACCCCCTTCATGCCCGTCATCCGCCGCCTCCCCGATACCCTCGTCAACCGCATCGCCGCCGGCGAGGTGGTGGAGCGCCCGGCCTCCGCGCTCAAGGAGCTGGTCGAGAATGCGATCGATGCCGGCGCCGGCCATGTGGCGGTGCGCCTCGCCAATGGCGGGCTCGACAGAATCGAGGTGACCGACGACGGTTGCGGCATGGCGCCGGACGAGATCGCCCTGGCGCTGGAACGCCACGCCACCTCCAAGCTGCCCGATGAAGCGATCGAGCAGGTCGCCACCCTGGGCTTCCGGGGCGAGGCGCTGCCCTCCATCGCGAGCGTCGCGCGGTTGACCATCGAGAGCCGGCCGGTCCTTCGACAGGCTCAGGATGAGCGGAGGGCCGACGGCTGGTCGCGCACGGTCGATCATGGCGAGGTGGTGGCCGAAGGCCCGGCCGCCCTGCCGCCGGGAACCCGCATCCGGGTGGAGGACCTGTTCGGCCGGGTGCCGGCGCGGCGCAAGTTCCTGCGGAGCGCGCGCAGCGAATATGCCGCCTGCCTCGATGTCGTGCGCCGGCTGGCCATGGCCCGGCCCGACGTGGGGTTCACCCTGGAGCATGATGGCCGCCGGGTGCTGGCGGTGCCGGGCGGGGAAGGGCTGGCCCGCCGGGTCGCCCAGCTCATCGCCCGCGAACTGGCCGACGAGGGCGTGGCAATCGAGGCCGAGCGCGGCGCCAATAACGGGACTTGGGCCCGGCTCACCGGGGTCGCCGGCCTGCCCACCTTCAATCGCGGCGTGGCCGATCACCAGTATCTGTTCGTCAATGGCCGGCCGGTAAAGGATCGCCTGCTGATCGGCGCAGTGCGCGGCGCCTATGCCGATATGCTGGCGCGCGATCGCCATGCCGTGCTGGCCCTGTTCCTCGAAGTGCCGCCCGAGGAGGTGGACGTGAACGTGCATCCCGCGAAAACCGAGGTGCGCTTTCGCGATCCGGCCTTTGTCCGGGGCTTCATCGTATCAGGCCTGCGCCATGCGCTCGACAGCGCGGCCGGGCGCAGCGCCCAGCCGGTGGCGAGCGGCGCCATGGCCAATTGGCAGGCCGAACCGCTTGCCGCTCTCCCGCCGGCGGGCGGGGCGGGGGAGGCGCCCGGTGCCCCATCCCCCGGCCTCACCTCGCTGTTCGCCCGGCAATATGCCCCGCAAGGCCAGCGCCTTGGCGAATCCGGTGCTTTGTGGCGGGGCTACGAGCAGGGCGTGATGGCCCCGGCCGCCCGGGCCGAGGCGGCCGTCCCGCTGGTGGCGGGCGCGCAGGACTTTCCCCTGGGCGTGGCGCGCGGCCAGGTGGCGCAGACCTACATCGTGGCCGAGGCTGCCGATGGCCTGGTCATCGTCGACCAGCACGCCGCCCATGAGCGGCTGGTGATGGAGCGGCTGAAGGCGGCCGGGGCCGGGCAGGCCGCCGCCAGTTCCCAGGCCTTGCTGATCCCCGAAGTGGTCGAACTGGAAGAGACCGATTGCGACCGGCTGGAGGAAGCCGCGCCGCGCCTGGCCGAACATGGCCTGGCGCTGGAGCGGTTCGGGCCGGACGCCATGCTGGTCCGCGCCGTTCCCGCGCCGCTTGCCGGGGGCGACATCAAGGCGCTGGTGCGCGACGTGGCCGACGATATCGCCCAGCACGGCGATGCCCTGCTGCTGGGCGAGCGGCTCGATCATGTGCTGGCGACCATGGCCTGCCACGGATCGGTGCGGGCAGGCCGCGCCCTTTCGGTCGCGGAGATGAACGCCCTGCTGCGCGAGATGGAAGCCACGCCGCGATCGGGCCAGTGCAACCACGGCCGGCCGACCTGGGTGAAGCTTGCCCACGCCGACATCGAGAAACTGTTCGGCCGGAAGTGACCCGGCGGGCGTCTGGTGCCGCCGGGCCTTGCCGCAATCGGCCTCAGACGTTGAAGCGGAAGTGCAGCACGTCGCCGTCCTGCACCACGTATTCCTTGCCTTCCGCGCGCAACTTGCCGGCATCCTTGGCCCCGGATTCGCCGCCGAGCGCGATGTAATCATCGTAGGCGATGGTTTCGGCGCGGATGAAGCCGCGCTCGAAATCGGAGTGGATCGCGCCGGCCGCCTGGGGCGCCTTCGAGCCCTTCTCAACCGTCCAGGCGCGCGCTTCCTTGGGGCCGACGGTGAAGAAGGTGATGAGGTGCAAGAGGTCGTAGCCCGAGCGGATCACGCGGGCGAGGCCGGTTTCGTGGAGGCCCATTTCCTCAAGGAAAACGAGCCGTTCATCGGCGTCCATGCCGACCAGTTCGGCCTCGATCGCGGCCGAGACGATCACCGCGTTGGCGCCTTCGGCCCTGGCCTTCTCGAACACCCGGGCGGAGAAGGCATTGCCATCCGCGGCGCTTTCCTCCTCGACATTGCAGACATAGAGCACCGGCTTGGCGGTGAGCAGCTGGGCCTGGGCGAAGACGCGGGCTTCCTCGATGTCCTTGGGCTTGGTCAGGCGGGCGGGCTTGCCATCGCGCAGGAGATCGAGCGCCTGGCCGAGCACCGAGGCCATGATCTTCGCTTCCTTGTCGCCCCCGGTCGCCTTCTTCTGCGCGGCGGGAACGCGCTTCTCCAGGCTTTCCAGATCGGCCAGCATCAGTTCGGTCTCGACCGTATCGGCGTCCGAGATCGGATCGACCTTGTTGTCGACGTGCTGGATATCGTCGTTCTCGAAGCAGCGCAGGACGTGGACGATGGCATCCACCTCTCGGATGTTGCCGAGGAACTGGTTGCCCAGGCCTTCGCCCTTGGAGGCGCCGCGCACCAGGCCGGCGATGTCGACGAAGCCCAGCTGGGTGGGGATGATCTTCTGGCTGCCGGCGATCTGGGCCAACTGATCAAGCCGGGCGTCTGGGACGCCGACATTGCCGACATTGGGTTCGATCGTGCAGAACGGATAGTTGGCCGCCTGGGCCGCCTGGGTTTCGGTCAAGGCATTGAACAGCGTCGATTTGCCCACATTGGGCAGGCCCACGATCCCGCAACGGAAACCCATCTGATACTCCGACAATAAAGCTGAATTCGGGCGGGCCATAGCGGGGAGGGCGGGGTTTGGCCAGTTGCCTGCCGGTCCTTCCCGGTGGGCGGGTGTTTTCATCGAATTTTCAATCCTGCAGGCGTCATGGCCGGGGCCAGACCGGCGGGGACGATGGCCGCGCAGCGCAGCTGAGCCGGCCGGGCAGTCCAGTCTCTTCCGACAGAAATTGCCCGCGTATCAACGCGCTCCGCTCACCGTCTGCCGCGCGCGGCCTGTTCTTGTTCACGCAGTGGCCATGCACGCGGGAGGATTATGGGATCGGTTCTCAAGACTTCGAGGAGAAGAACGATGAACAGGTTCCTGAAGGGTGGCATGGGCGTCCTGCTGGCGGTGGCCAGCGTGATGTCGGCGGTTCCGGCTTCGGCCCAGTATTACGGCGGGCGCGACAGCGACCGCGACGGCGTGCCCGACCGGCGCGAGTGGAACCGCGACCGTGACCGCGATGGCCGCCCGGACCAGTTCGACCGGCGTGACGACCGCCGGGGCGACTGGCGCGGCCACCGCGATCGCGATCATCGCTGGCGCTACTATGGCGGCCATTACGGCTACGACGGCTACCGGGGCGCCTGGCGTTCGGGCCAACGCTACCCCTATTGGCGCGACAACAGCTACGTGATCCTTGACTACGGTGCCTATGATCTGCCGCCGCCGCGCCCGGGCTATCGCTATTACCGCGATCGCAATGGCGACATCGTGATGGCCGCCGTGGCATCGGGGATCATTGGCCTGATCATCGGCGGTGCCCTGGCCGATGGCGGGCATCATCGCGGCTGGTAAGCGGCGCCGATGGCATGAAAGAGGGCCGCTTCCCCGGTGGGGGCGGCCCGTTTCCTCCCGCCGCAGGCGCGGAGGATGACGGTGTTGGCCAAGGCCACCTTGGCGGCGAGCAGGCCGGCGAGGAGAGCGCAGGGCCGGTGAGCCTGGACGCGAACGTCATGGTCGAGCCGGGAACGAAAATGCCCGGACGACCTGGAAGTCGGATCGTCAACGGCTTGTGGCAAACCCGGTAATTGTAAACCGCGCTGATATTATCAGCCCGCCTGGCGCGAGGCCACGTCGCTCATGAAGCGCACGTCGTCGCCCTTGGCGAGCCATGGTGCCTCGGCGGCGATGGCGCCCAGCATATCGGCCAGCGGGTCCATCTCGCTCTTGGCATAGTTGCCCAGGACATGGCCGGTCACGCGGTCCTTGTGGCCGGGGTGGCCGATGCCGATCCGCACGCGGCGAAAATCGGGGCCGAGATGCTGGTCGATCGAGCGCAGGCCATTGTGGCCGGCCAGCCCGCCGCCGGTGCGGACCTTGACCTTCATCGGGGCGAGATCGAGTTCATCGTGGAAGACGGTGAGATCGGTCGGTGTCAGCTTGTAGAAGCGCAGGGCTTCGCCCACCGCGCGACCGCTTTCGTTCATGAAGGTGGCCGGTTTCAGCAGGAGGATCTTCTCGGTGCCGATCCGGCCTTCCTGGAGCCAGCCTTGGAACTTCTTCTGCGGCGGGCCGAAGCCGTGGACTTCGGCGATGGTATCGACCGCCATGAAGCCGACGTTGTGCCGGTGCAGCGCATACTGCCCGCCGGGATTGCCGAGGCCGACCCAGAGCTGCACATCATTCTCCGTTTGCGTGAGGGAATGCCGTTGGCGCGAAAAGCGGGCAACGAAAAGCCGGGCCACATCGCTGCGGCCCGGCTTTCTGATGGGGCGGGCTGGCCGCCCCCGTCAACCGAAGAGGCTCAGGCGCCTTCGGTCTTGCTGTTGTCGCCTTCTTCGCTGCGGAGGCCCGAGGGGGCAACGATGGTGGCGATGGTATCGTCGCGATCGGCGTGGGCGGCGGTGACGCCGGCCGGCAGATCGACGTTGTGCAGGTGGATCGAGGCGCCGACTTCGAGGCCGGTGACATCGATCACCACTTCATCGGGGATCGCATCGGGCGCGCAGACCAGGTCGAGATCGTGCAGCACGATGTTGAGCACGCCGCCACGCTTCAGGCCCGGCGAGGCTGCTTCGTTGGCGAAGACCACCGGCACGTTCACGTGAACCTTGTGGTCCGCCGAAATACGCAGGAAGTCCGCGTGAAGCGGGCGATCCGAAACGGGGTGGAAGGCCACGTCCTTAGGCAGGGTGCGAACGGTCTCGCCGCCAACCACGATCTCGACGATCGAGTTGAAGAAGTGACCGGTGCCGAGCTGGCGACGCAGTTCCTTCTCTTCGACGTGAATGCTCTGCGGCGCCTGGTTTTCACCATAGACGACTGCGGGGACACGGCCAGTGCGGCGCAGACTGCGGGAGGCTCCCTTGCCAACCCGATCGCGCGCCTCGGCCGGCAGGGTAAGCGTTTCGCTCATGCTCTTGCCTTTCGAATGCGTGAAATGATCGTTTTCTCCCGCCACGCCTCCAGGGATGACCATGACGGGAAGCGCGGGCCGTTAGCGGGATTGTGCCCGCAAGGCAAGGGAAATGCCCCTATTCGACCCGCCGGACCTGCCAGCCGCGCGCGGCGAGGAGGGCGGGGATCCCGTCGGCCCCCGCGAGGTGCGCCGCGCCGACCGCGACGAAGGGGTGGCGCCGGCCGCGCAGCAGGGCTTCGAGCTTGCCGGCCCAGGCCCGGTTGCGCGCGGCATAGAGCGCTTCGCGCAGTTCGGGATCGGCCAGCAGCCCCTGGTGGGTGGCGCTGGCGATGGCGGCCATGTCGCCCTGGCGCCAGGCATCGGCGATCCGGGCCTCGTCATCGGGCTGGCCGGCATCGCGGACCACAGCGGCGAGGAGATCGCGCTGTTCGGCCTCGGGCAGGGTATCGAAGATCGCCAGCTGCGCCTCGGCGCCTTCCAGTTCGAGGCGGGGCAGGTTCGGGCGGGCCCTGACCAGCGCGCGGTCCACCCCGTTGGCCGGATCGAGGCCGCGCATCTGCCCTTGCGCGAGAGTGAGTGCGACGGCCCAGGTTTCGGTCTGGGCGAAGCGCGCTTCGGCCAGGCCTTGCGCCTTGAGCAGGGCGGCGAGGGCGGGGCGCAGCGCGGGCGGAAGGCGCTGGCCGAGCGGCGGCAGGCCGGGGCTGGCGGCCTTGGCGGCAAAGACCTGCGCGGTGTGGCTATCATCGTCGATCGCGGCGATTTCAAGCGTCAGGCTGTCGGCCTGGTTGAGCGCGGCGGCGACCCCGGGGCTTTGCCAGGCGACCGGACGGGCCAGCGCGTGGATCGTGCCGAACAGCCAGGCGCGCTCGCCATGGGGGCCGGTCACCTCCCACAGCGCCGGATCGGCGGGGAGCGGGCGGGCGCAGCCGGCGAGGGCCAGGGCCGCCGCGAGGATGACGCCAAGCCGGCCCATCATTGCAGGCCCATCATTGCACGCGGGTGACGGCCAGCCCGGCGCGGGCGAGGACATCCTGCACCGAATCCTTGCCGGCCAGATGCCCCGCGCCAACCGCGACGAACACCGTGCCCGGCTGGGCGAGGCGCTTCTGGAGCCAGGCGGCCCAGGTCTTGTTGCGATCGGTCAGCAGGGCTTTGACCATGTGCGGATCATCCTCGTCGGCATTGAGCAGGGCGGCGAGGCGTTCGGGGCTGCCGGCGGTCCATTCGCGCACGATCGCGGCGAGTTCCTCGTTCATGGTGCCGATCCCGTCGAGCACCTCGGCAAGGTAGCGCTTCTGGACCGCCATGGGCAGGCCGGCGAACATCCGGAACTGGTCCTGCGCGGTTTCGAGGCCGATGCGGGCGCGGCCAAGGCGCTTCATTTCGGCGCCGATCCGCTCGTCCACGCCGTTATCGGGTGAATAGCCGCTCTGGGCGAGCGGCAGGGCGGTGAGGGCGACGGCGGCATACCACGGCTCGAACCGGTCGAAAGCCTCGACCGGCAGGCCGTACTTGGTGAGCGCGCGCTCGAATTTCGCGCGGGTGGCCGGCGCCAGCAGGGCGCGCAGGCTCTTGCCCTCAGGCAGCAGCGCGTTCTGGAGGACGGCGGCCTTCATCTGGTCCTGCGGGGTTTCGGGGATTTCGGTGACGAGCTGGTCGGCGCCCTTGATCGCGGCGGCGACCGGGCCTTCGAACCACTCGACCCCGGCCGGCAGGGCGTGGATCGTGCCGAACAGCCAGATCGTGGTATCGGCGTCGGCGATCTTCCACAGCGCGGGTCTGGCGGGGGTGGTGGCGGCCGGCGCGGCGGCGGGGACTTCGGCCAAGGCCGGGACGGTCCAGCCGGCCAGCAGCGCGAGGATGAGGGCGAAGAGCTTGATGAGGCGCGTCATGAGCGCCGGCCTATAGGCTGCTTCCCTGCCATTCGATGAACGAAATCGCGCCGGGAGCGGACGCCGGGCGGTTCCGCGAGGTTGATTTGGCCGCGGCCATCGGCCAAAGCGGCGCCCTTATGAGCGAGACTGCTATCAGCAAGACCGGCGCCCCCCTGTCCTTTCAGGACATGATCCTGCGTCTCCACGCCTTCTGGAGCGAGCAGGGCTGCCTCATCCTCCAGCCCTACGATATGCGGATGGGCGCGGGCACCTTTCACCCCGCCACCACCCTGCGCGCGCTGGGGCCGGAGCCGTGGAGCGCGGCCTATGTCCAGCCGAGCCGGCGGCCCACCGATGGGCGCTATGGCGAGAACCCGAACCGGCTCCAGCACTATTACCAGTACCAGGTGATCCTGAAGCCCAACCCGGAAAACCTCCAGGAGCTTTACCTCAAGAGCCTGGCCGCGATCGGCGTGGACCCGCTGGCCCACGACATCCGCTTCGTGGAGGACGACTGGGAAAGCCCGACGCTGGGCGCCTGGGGGCTGGGCTGGGAAGTCTGGTGCGACGGGATGGAGGTGACCCAGTTCACCTATTTCCAGCAGGTTGGCGGGTTTGACTGCAAGCCGGTGGCGGGCGAGCTGACCTACGGGCTGGAGCGTCTGGCGATGTACATCCAGGGCGTGGACTGGGTCTACGACCTCAAGTTCAACAATGCCGGCACGACCTATGGCGAGGTGTTCCTCGAGAACGAGCGCCAGATGTCGAAGTACAATTTCGAGGTGGCCGACACCACTGCCCTGTTCGACGGTTTCGCCAAGGCCGAGGCCGAGTGCCAGCGCTGCATCGCGGCCAATGTTCCGCTCGCCGCCTATGACCAGGCGATCGAGGCCAGCCACCTGTTCAACCTGCTGCAGGCGCGCGGGGTGATCTCGGTGCAGGAACGGGCCAGCTACATCGGCCGGGTGCGCGATCTGGCCAAGGGTTCGTGCCAATCGTGGATCGAGGTGAACAAGGACGCCTGGGCGGCCAAGTATCCGGAGTGGAGCCTGTGAGCGATTTCCTTCTCGAACTGCGCTCGGAAGAAATCCCGGCCCGGATGCAGGCCGGCGCGCGGGCCAGCCTTGAAAAGCTTTTCCGCGAGCAGATGCAGGCCGCCGGCGTTTCGCTGGGCGAGCTGACCGTCTATTCGACGCCGCGCCGCCTCGCGCTGATCGCGCGCGGGCTGCCGCAGGCGACGGCGGCGGTCTCGGAGGAAGTCAAAGGCCCCAAGGTCGGCGCGCCGCCGCAGGCGCTGGAAGGCTTCCTGCGGAAGACCGGGCTGACCCAGGACCAGTTGGTGGAACGCGGCGGCGTGCTGTTTGCCGTTACCGAAAAGCCCGGCCGGGCGACCAGGGACGTGCTGGCCGAGGCCATTCCCGCCATCTGCCGCGCCTTTCTGTGGCCGAAATCCATGCGCTGGGGCAAGGCGTCGCTCTCCACCGAAAGCCTGCGCTGGGTGCGCCCGCTTTCCAGCATCGTCGCCATCCTGGGCGAGGAACTGGTGCCTTGCGAAGTGGGCGGGGTCCGTTCGGGCTATGCCACGCTGGGCCACCGCTTCCACCATCCCGGCGAGATCACCATCGGTGGCGCGGACGACTATGTGGAGAAGCTGCGCGCCTGCCACGTGCTGGTCGATCATGCGGAGCGCGAAGGCATGGTGCGCGAGATGGCGCGGGCCGCGGCCCTGGCGGCGGGCCTCACGCTGGTCGACGATGAAGGGCTGGTGATCGAGAACGCCGGGCTGACCGAATGGCCGGTGCCGCTGCTGGGCCGCTTCGACGAGGCCTATCTCGAAGTGCCGCCCGAAGTGATCCAGCTGACCGCGCGCACCAACCAGAAATATTTCATCTGCCGCGACAGTGCCGGCAAGCTGGCCAATGCCTTTGTCTGCACCGCGAACATCGCAGCGAGCGACGGGGGCGCGGGGATCGTTGCCGGCAACCGCAAGGTGCTGGCCGCGCGGCTTTCGGATGCCCGGTTCTTCTGGCAGCAGGACCGCAAGACGGCGCTCTCGGTCCATGGCGAAAAGCTGGGCCGGATCACCTTCCATGAAAAGCTGGGTACCGTGGCCGACAAGGTCGAGCGGGTGGCCCGGCTGGCCGAGTGGCTGGCAAGCGAAGGGATTGTGCCGAATTGCGATCCGGCTCTCGCCCGCAAGGCCGCCGAACTGTGCAAGGCCGACCTGGTTACCGAGATGGTTGGGGAATTTCCTGAACTTCAAGGACTTATGGGTGGTTATTATGCCCGCGCCGAAGGTCTGGGCGATGCGGTTTCCGATGCGATCCGCGATCACTACAAGCCGGTCGGCCAGGGCGACGAGGTGCCCACCGCGCCGGTGACCGTGGCCGTGGCGCTGGCGGACAAGCTGGATACGATCCGCAGCTTCTTCGCCATCGACGAGAAGCCCACCGGCTCCAAGGATCCCTTCGCCCTGCGCCGCGCGGCGCTGGGGATGATTCAGATCGTCATGGCCAATGGCCTGCGGTTCGGGATCGGGGAAGGCGATGTCCTTGCCTTCTTCGCTGACCGTCTGAAGGTCCAGCAAAAGGAAGCCGGTGTTCGGCACGACCTGATCGACGCGGTGTTCGCGCTGGGCGGGGAGGACGATCTGGTGCGCCTGCTGGCGCGGGTCCATGCCTTGCAGGCGTTCGTCGCCACCGAGGACGGGGCCAATCTCCATGCCGGCTACAAGCGTGCGGCCAATATCCTCAAGAAGGAGGATTGGCAGGGCGTGGAGGCCCGAATTCCGCGTTCGGGCGACGAGGATCCGATGTCGAACGTCGATGATCCCGATATGCGCGCGGTGGCCGCGGCGCGCGGGGCGCTGATGCATCAGGCCGGGCACGCGCTGGAGCCGGCCGAGGCCGCGCTGGTCGCCGCGCTGGACCGGGCGGAACCGGCGGCGAAGGCAGCCGTCGGGGCCGAGGATTTCGCCGGGGCCATGGCCGCGCTGGCGGCGCTGCGCGGCCCCATCGATGCCTTCTTCGACCAGGTCACCG
Source organism: Novosphingobium bradum (assembly GCF_042646485.1). Taxonomy (NCBI): domain Bacteria; kingdom Pseudomonadati; phylum Pseudomonadota; class Alphaproteobacteria; order Sphingomonadales; family Sphingomonadaceae; genus Novosphingobium; species Novosphingobium bradum. The sequence goes on from NZ_JBHRTQ010000007.1 coordinate 682,945, forward strand.
TCAATGACGCAGATGCGAACAAGCGGGCCTTCCGTCTGGATTTGCTTGCACGTTTCCGCGCCGCAGTGCACAACGTAGCCGACTTCTCGCGCATCGAAGGATAAGCTGACCGCTGGTGAAACCGCGGAATTGGGAGGACTTGGGCGTGATTGCATACGTATTCAGTTTCGGTGCCGGCGCAGCCAACAGCGATTCGCGGGCGCGGGACAAGGCCGTGGTGGGCGGCAAGGGCGCGAACCTGGCCGAGATGGCCTCGATCGGGCTGCCGGTGCCGCCGGGCTTCACCATCTCCTCCGAGGAATGCCTGCGCTACCTGGCCCAGGGCGACTTCTCCGCCGGCATTGCCGAGGCCGTGGCCGCTGCCGTGGCCGGGATCGAGCAGGCCACCGGCAAGCGCTTTGGCGATCCGGCTGATCCGCTGCTGGTTTCGGTGCGTTCGGGCGCGCGGGTTTCCATGCCGGGCATGATGGACACGGTGCTCAACCTCGGGCTCAACGATGCGACCGTGGTCGGGCTGGCCGCCGGTTCGGGCGATGAGCGGTTCGCCTGGGATTCCTATCGCCGGTTCATCCAGATGTATGGCGACGTGGTGCTGGGCGTGCCGCATCACCTGTTTGAAGATGCGCTGGAGATCGTCAAGGAAGACAATGACTTCCACGCCGATCTGGACCTGTCGACCGAGCATTGGCAGGCACTGGTCAGCGAATACAAGCAGATCGTGAAGCGCGAGACCGGGGCCGATTTCCCCGAGGACGTGCAGGCCCAGCTGTGGGGCGCGATCGCGGCGGTGTTCGCATCCTGGCAGTCGGAGCGGGCCAAGGTCTACCGGCGCCTCAATGCCATTCCGGCGGACTGGGGCACGGCGGTCACCGTCCAGGCCATGGTGTTCGGCAACATGGGCGAGACCAGCGCCACGGGCGTGGCCTTCACCCGCGATCCGGCCACCGGCGAGCGGGCCTATTACGGCGAGTTCCTGATCAACGCCCAGGGCGAGGACGTGGTCGCCGGCATCCGCACCCCGCAATACCTGACTCGCGCCGCGCGTGAGCGGGCCAATGCCAAGCTGGCCTCGATGGAAGAGGCGATGCCGCAGGTCTATGCCGAGCTGGCCCAGGTGTTCGACCTGCTGGAGCGGCATTACCGCGATATGCAGGACATCGAGTTCACCGTGGAGCGCGGGCGGCTGTTCGTGCTCCAGACCCGTTCGGGCAAGCGCACGGCCAAGGCCGCGCTCAAGATGGCGGTCGACATGGTGGCCGAGGGGCTGATCGACGAGGCCACCGCGATCCGCCGGGTCGATCCCATGGCGCTCGACCAGTTGCTCCACCCCACGCTTGATCCTGCCGCCCCGCGCGACGTGCTGGCCTATGGCCTGCCGGCCAGCCCCGGCGCGGCTTCGGGCGCGATCGTGCTCGATGCGGATACGGCGGAAAAGCGCGCCGAGCGCGGCGAGGCGGTGATCCTCGTGCGGACCGAGACCAGCCCCGAGGATATCCACGGGATGCACGCGGCCAAGGGCATCGTGACCGCGCGCGGGGGCATGACCAGTCACGCCGCCGTGGTGGCGCGCGGCATGGGCCGGCCGTGCGTTTCGGGCTGCTCGGCGGTTTCGATCGATCTTGCCGCCCGCACCCTGCGGATCGGCCACCGCAACCTGGTGGAAGGCGACGTGATCACGCTCGATGGATCGACCGGGGCGATCATCGCCGGGGCCGTGCCTACGGTGGAGCCGGAGCTGGTCGGCGATTTTGCCGTGCTGATGGGCATGGCCGACAAGTATCGCCGGATGAAGGTTCGCGCCAATGCCGAGACCCCGGAGGACTGCCGGATCGCCCGCCAGTTCGGCGCGGAGGGCGTGGGCCTGTGCCGGACCGAGCATATGTTCTTCCAGGCCGACCGGATCAGCGCGGTGCGCCAGATGATCCTGGCCGAGGACGAGGGCGGCCGCCGTGCCGCCCTGGCCAAGCTGCTGCCCGAACAGCGCGCCGATTTCCGCGAATTGTTCGAGATCATGGCTGGGCTGGCGGTGACCATCCGCTTGCTCGATCCGCCGCTGCACGAATTTCTGCCGCATAGCGATGCCGAATTTGCCGAGCTTTCCGCCACGATCGGCATCGGCGCCGATACCCTGCGCCGCCGGGCCGAGGAACTGCACGAGTTCAACCCGATGCTGGGCCATCGCGGCTGTCGCCTCGGGATCACCTATCCCGAGATCTACGAAATGCAGGCCCGCGCGATCTTCGAGGCGGCCTGCGAGGTTTCGACGGCAAGCGGCGCGGCCGTGGTGCCCGAGGTGATGATCCCGCTGGTGGGCACGCGGCGCGAGTTGCAGATCCTGCGCGAACTGGTGGACCGGGTTGCCGGAGAGGTTTTCGCGGAACAGGGCCGCAGGCTCGATTACCTGGTCGGCACGATGATCGAACTGCCGCGCGCCGCGCTGATGGCCGGCGAGATCGCCGAGGAGGCGCGGTTCTTCTCGTTCGGCACCAACGACCTGACGCAGACGACCTTGGGCGTGAGCCGCGACGATGCCGGGCGGTTCCTGACCCCTTACGTGGAGCAGGGGATCTACCCGCGCGATCCCTTCGTCAGCCTCGATATCGAGGGCGTGGGCCAGTTGATCCGGCTGGGCGCCGAGCGCGGCCGGGCCACGCGAGGCGACCTCAAGCTGGGCATCTGCGGCGAACATGGCGGCGATCCGGCCAGCATCGACTTCTGCGAGGGGCTGGGGCTCGATTACGTTTCGGCATCGCCCTATCGCGTGCCGATCGCGCGGTTGGCGGCGGCGCAGGCGGCTTTGGGCAAATAGCCCTAGCCGCGCAGCCAGCCCGAAAGGGTGAGCAGTTCGAAGCGTTCGGTCACCTTGCCATCGGCCTCGGCGCGTTCCGTGAAGGCGCCGAGCGCGCGGCGGTGGGCGGCGCGGGTGAGTGGCGGGCCGCCGCGCACGAGGGCCGAGGACAGCCCCTGTTCGCGCAGGTCGCCCACCAGGCGCGGCAAGCTGGAGAAGCGCACGGTCAGGCTGCGGCTGTCGGCTACCGGATCGGCGAGGCCCGCCCGCTGGAGCAATTGCGCCCCGGCGCGAACATCAATCTGGGGATGAAGGCGGGGGCTGGGCCGGTCGGCATCGGCGGCGAGCATGATCGCGCGCAGGGCCGGCAGGCTGCCGGCGCCCAGCAGGGTTGCCAGCAGCAGGCCACCCGGCGCCAGGGCCATGCGCGCGTGGACGAGCGCGCCGGGGAGGTCGTTGGTTGTATCTAAGGCCAGCGCGGCGACGATCAGGTCGAACCCGCCGATCGGCCAGGGCTGTTCGAGCGAGAAGGCGGGCGGGGGCGCGACAAGTTCGGCGCCGGTCGGGCCAAGCGCGCTGGCAAGAGTGCCGCCGGCATCGCCCAGCACCAGCACGCGGCCCGGTTGGTGCCGCAGGAAGCCGAGCCGCTCCACCGTATCTTCGGCGATATCGGCGTGGAGGTAGCGCGCGGCGTCGGGCGCCTGTTGCAGCGTGGCCATGCGGCGGTGGATCGCGGCGCGGCGCTGGGGGGCAAAGATCTGCGGCGGGGTGCTAGCCATGTGCGCCGGATAGGTCGGCACTCGGCTGCGGGGCAAGGCTTCTCTTGCCGGGGGCGGCGGCAATCGTATGCTGGAGCCCATGCAAGTGCCTGCCGCCATCGCTCCGGTCGTCGATCTGTTCTTCCCGCCACGCTGTCCGCTGTGCGGGGCGCCGCTGGCCGAGCAGGTGGGGCTCTGCGCCGAGTGCTGGGGGGCGATGGCGATCCCGGCTGATCCGGCCTGCGCCAAGTGCCAGCGCCCGTTTGGCGAAGGCGTGCCGGAAGGCGCGGTCTGCGCGCCGTGCCTGGCCGAGCCGCCGGTTCACGACGGGATCGCGGCGGCCACGCTCTACAACGAGCCGGCGCGGCGGCTGGTGCTGGCCTTCAAGCGCGGCGGGCGGGTGGCGCTCGCGCCGTTCCTGGGCCGGCTGATGGCCGCGCGGTTGATGCATCCCGGCCTGCCGCAGGCGGGCGCGGGCTGGCTGGTGGTGCCGGTGCCGCTCCATCGCTGGCGGCTGTGGGCGCGCGGCTACAACCAATCGGCCCTGCTGGGCGCGGCGATCGCGCGCGAACGGGGCGCGGCGCTGGTGGTCGATGGGCTGGTGCGGCGCAAGGCCACGCCGGTGCTGGGCGGGCTGGGGGCCAGGGCGCGCGAACGGGCGCTGGCCGGCGCGATCGCGGTGAACCCGCGCCGCGCGGCCCAGTTGCGCGGAGCCGATGTGGTGCTGGTGGATGACGTGCTGACCAGCGGGGCGACGACCGAGGCCTGCGTGCGCGTGCTCAAGCGGGCCGGAGCGAAGCGGGTGGTGGTGGCCTGTTTCTCGCGGGTTCTGAATGAGGCCCTGGATCACGCCTGAGGGTGACAGGACCAGGGCGAGGCGGGCCATTCGGCTGAAAAAGGAAACGCCCGGAACCGAAGTTCCGGGCGCCCTCGTGACGAAACCGTTGGACCCTGCTTGGCGCAGTTCGGCGATCGCCCCCACGATCGCCTGGCCCGATCCCTCATGTGCGGCGTGCCTCGCTACGTGGCTGGCACTGCTGCTTTTTCCACCCCTGAACCATGGCGCTCTTGCTTGGCGCCGCCGGCTTGGCGGTGCATCCCATTGCTGGTCTGCACAGCTTGTGTTCATGGAATCGGCGCGAATGAAAAGAGCCAAGCGCGGCGTCCATGGATTTTGGTGACGGGTTGTGGTTATCGTGCAACAAACCTTGGTTACGATTGTCTCAACAGGATAGTTTTCCGCGATGTCCAGCGATGATGCCCTGCGCGAACAGGGCGGCGTGTTCATGCCGAAGTTCGACGGCAATGGCCTGATGAGCGCGGTTGCGGTCGATTCGGCCAGCGGCCGGGTGCTGATGGTGGCCTTCATGGATGCCGAAGCGCTGGCCGCCACCCGGCGCACCGGCAAGGCCCACTTCCACTCGCGCAGCCGCGGCCGGCTGTGGATGAAGGGCGAAACGTCGGGCCATGTGCTGACCGTCGACCAGATCCTGGTCGACTGCGACCAGGACGCGCTGGTCCTGCGCTGCACGCCGGCCGGTCCGGCCTGCCACACGGGCGCGGCGACCTGCTTCTATCGCCTGCTGGAAGATGACCGGCTCGAACGCGTTGATGGCTGAAACCGGGAACGGTTGACCTTCGGGGCGGCAGGCGCGACCTTGGCGGGACAGCCAAGGGAGTGAACCCATGCCGACCTACAAGGCCCCGGTGCGCGACGCGCGCTTCATCATCAATGAAGTGCTGGACATCGGCCATCTGGTCGACCTGCCCGGCTTCGCCGCGGCGACACCTGACCTCGTGGCCACCGTGCTGGAGGAAAGCGGCAAGTTCGCGGCGGAAGTCTGCGCGCCGCTGAACCTGCCGGGCGACCAGGCGGGCTGCCAGCGCGACCCCGATGGCAGCGTGGCCACGCCGCCGGGCTTCAAGGCCGCCTACGATCAGTTCGTGGCCTCGGGCTGGGGCACCCTGTCGCAGCCGGAGGCCTTTGGCGGGCAGGGGCTGCCCCATGTGCTGGGCTTTGCCTTCGAGGAATTCCTGACCAGCGCCAACCAGTCGTTCTCGATGTATTCGCAGCTCACCACCGGCGCGGTGGGGGCGATGCTGGCCAAGGCTTCGGCCGAATTGCAGCAGACCTACCTGCCCAAGATGATCAGCGGGGAATGGTCGGGCACGATGAACCTGACCGAGCCGCAATGCGGCACCGACCTTGGCCTGATCCGCACCAGGGCCGTGCCCAATGGCGATGGCAGCCACGCGATCACCGGCACCAAGATCTTCATCTCGGCCGGCGAGCATGACCTGACCGGCAACATCATCCACCTCGTGCTGGCGCGGCTGCCCGATGCGCCGGAAGGCACGCGCGGCATCTCGCTGTTCGTGGTGCCCAAGTTCCTGGTGGGCGCCGATGGCGCGCTTGGCGCGCGCAATGCGGTGTCGTGCGGGGCGATCGAGCACAAGATGGGCATTCACGGCAATGCCACCTGCGTGATGAATTACGATGGGGCCACGGGCTTTCTCGTAGGCGAGGAGAACAAGGGGCTGGCCGCCATGTTCATCATGATGAACGCGGCGCGCCTGGGCGTGGGCATCCAGGGGCTGGCCCAGGCCGAGGTCGCCTATCAGAACGGGGTGGCCTATGCGCTGGAGCGGCGGCAGGGCCGGGCGCTTTCCGGCGCGGCCGATCCGGGCCAGCCGGCCGACCTGCTGTTCGTTCACCCCGACGTGCGGCGGATGCTGATGGACGCCAAGGCCTTCACCGAGGGGATGCGCGCTTTGGCGCTGTGGGGCGGGCTGCTGGCCGACCTGGTCCAGGTGGCGCCCACCGAGGAGGAGCGCCAGGAGGCCGATGACCTGCTGGGCCTGCTGACCCCGGTGATCAAGGGCTATGGGACCGACAAGGGCTATGACACGGCCACCGCCATGCAGCAGGTCTGGGGCGGGCATGGCTTCATCGTGGAAAACGGGATGGAGCAATTCGTCCGCGATGCCCGGATCACCATGATCTACGAGGGCGCCAATGGCGTCCAGGCGATGGACTTGGTGGGCCGCAAGCTGCCGGCCAACATGGGCCGGGCGATCCAGCTGTTCTTCAACAAGGTGGATCGCCAGTGCGAGGCCGCCAAGGGCGATGCGCGCCTCGCCGACCTGGCTGGGCGGGTGGAGAAGGCCAATGGCGAACTGAAGGCCGCGACGATGTGGCTGATGCAGAATGCCATGACCAGGCCGGACAATGCCGGCGCCGGGGCGCACCACTATATGCACATCACCGGGATCGTTGCCCTGGGCCTGATGTGGCTGCGGATGGGCCGCACGGCCACCGCGGCGCTGGATGCCGGCGCCGGCGAAGCGGCGTTCTACGAGGCCAAGCTGACCACGGCGCGCTATTTCGGCGAGCGTTTCACCCCCGATGCCGGCGCCCTGCGCCGCAAGCTGGAGGCAGGCGCCGAGACGATGATGGCCCTGCCGCCCGAGGCCTTCGCCACGGCCTAGGTTTGCAGCACTTCGGCGGCAAAGCCGAGGAGCGCGGCCCACGACTGGCGATCGGCGCTGGCATCATAGGCGATGGCCGGGCGGGTGGACCGGGCGTTGGCCGGATCGGTGAAGCCGTGGCGCACGCCGGCATAGCTGTGGAAGTGCCAGTTCAGGCCGGCGGCATCGAATTCCTCCCACAGCGCCAGCACTTCGCCGCGCGGGGCCATGGGATCGGCATCGCCGTGGCAGACGAGAACGCGCGGCTTGTGCGGAGCCGCCGGGCTGGCTCGGCGGCCGGTGGAGAGCAGGCCGTGGAAGCTGGCGACGAAGGCGAGGTCGGCCCCGGCGCGGGCCAGTTCGAGCACCGCCTGGCCGCCCTGGCAATAGCCCACGGCCGCCAGCGGCAGGCCGGCGGCGGCGGGATGGGCGCGCAGGGCATCCACCGCCGCGAACAGGCGGGCGCGGAAGTGATCGACATCGGCCTTGAGCGCCGCCGAAAGCGCGCCGGCCGTTTCCGCGCTGTCCACCGCGGCGCCGTAATAGTCGGCCACGAGGACGACAAAGCCTTCCGCCGCCAGCATCGCCGCGCGCCGTTCGGAAGCGGGCGAGTGGTTGACGATGGTGGGAAAGAGCACCAGCGCGGCGCGCGCCGGGCCGGCCGGGCGGGCCAGCCACCCGGTCAGCGCGGTGCCGCGATCGGCATAGGCGACCGGTTCCAGGCTCATTCGGGCAGGAAATCCGGCACCGAGAGGTAGCGTTCGCCGGTATCGTAGTTGAAGCCAAGCACGCGGCTGCCGGCAGGCAGATCCTTCAGCTTCTGGGCGATGGCGGCAAGCGTCGCGCCCGAGGAAATGCCGACGAGCAGGCCTTCCTCGCGGGCCGAGCGGCGCGCCCATTCCTTGGCCTCGGCCGGATCGACCTGGATCACCCCGTCGATCGCCTGGGTATGGAGGTTGCCGGGGATGAAGCCGGCGCCAATGCCCTGGATCGGGTGGGGGCCGGGCTGGCCGCCGGAGATGACCGGCGAGAGCGTGGGTTCGACCGCATAGGCCTTCATCCCCGACCACTGGCCCTTGAGCACTTCGGCGCAGGCGGTGAGGTGGCCGCCGGTGCCGACCCCGGTAATCACCGCATCGATCGGGCTATCGGCAAAGTCGGCCAGGATTTCCTGCGCGGTGGTGCGGGCGTGGACCGCGATGTTGGCGGCATTCTCGAACTGCTGGGGCATCCACGAGCCGGGCACCTGGCCAAGGATCTCCTTTGCCCGCTCGATCGCGCCCTTCATGCCCTTTTCGCGCGGGGTGAGATCGAAGCTGGCGCCATAGGCCAGCATCAGCCGGCGCCGTTCGATCGACATCGAATCGGGCATGACCAGGACCAGCTTGTAGCCCTTGACCGCGGCCACCATGGCAAGGCCGATGCCGGTGTTGCCCGAGGTCGGTTCGACGATCGTGCCGCCCGGCTTGAGGCTGCCATCGGCCTCGGCCGCCTCGACCATGGCCAGCGCGATGCGGTCCTTGATCGAGCCGCCGGGATTGGCGCGCTCGCACTTCACCCAGACTTCGTGATCGGGAAACAGGCGCGAGAGGCGGACGTGCGGGGTATTGCCGATGGTGGCGAGGATCGATGCCGCTTTCATGTCGCTTGCTCCTTGGTGGGGGATGGACGGATCATGCCGGGGCACGGTCCGAATAATGCGTGGCAAAGCTGCGTGACCGGCGCAGCTCCGGGAAGATCAGCGCCCAGCTTGCGGTGATCAGTATGGCGCCGATGCCGCCGAAGACAACCGCTCCCGTGGGACCGAGGAACGCGGCGGCCAGGCCCGACTGCATTTCGCCCAGTTCGTTGGAGGCCGAGATCGCCAGCCCCGAGATCGAGGCGATCCGTCCGCGCATGGCATCGGGCGTGCTGAGCTGGACCAGGGCGCTGCGAACGAACATCGAGATCATGTCGGCCGCGCCAAGCAGGACCAGCATGGCCAGCGAAAGCAGGTAGTTGCGCGAAAGGCCGAAGACCACCGTGACCAGTCCGAAGACCACCACCGCCCACAGCATCTTCACGCCCACGTTGCGTTCGATCGGGCGGAACGAGAGCAGCAGGGCGACAGCGGCGGCGCCGACCGCGGGGGCTGCGCGCATCTGGCCCAGCCCGGTGGGGCCAACCGGGAGGCCGTTCCAGGTGAGGATGTCGCGGGCATAGACCGGCAGCAGGGCAGTGGCCCCGGCCAGCAGCACGGCGAACAGATCGAGCGTGATGCAGCCCAGCAGCAGCCGCGCCCGGCGGACATAGGCGAAACCCTCGGCGATCTGGCGCAAGGGGTGGAGGTCGGTCCGCATCTCCGGCCTGGCGAAGGGCTTGATCGACAGGATGCAGACCATCGCCACGGCAAGCAGTCCGGCGGCGGTCCAGTAGGGGGCGGAAGGGGCGGCGGAATAGAGGAAGCCGCCGGCCGCCGGGCCGCCCACCGTGCCGATCTGCATGGCCATCGAATTGAGGCTGACTGAGCGCGGGATCAGCGCGGCGGGCAGGATGCTGGGGCCGATCGCGCTGATCGACGGGCCGAAGAAGGCTCGCGCCACCCCGTGCAGCGAGCCGAGCGCGAGCAGGGCGGGCAGGGTCAGGGTGCCCCAGGTGGTGAGCGCGGCCAGCGCCAGCGCCATGGTGAAGTCCACGGCCACGGCCAGCGCGCCGACCTTACGGCGATCGAACCGGTCGGCGATGAGGCCGGCGAAGGGCGCCAGCACGAACATCGGCAGGAACTGGACGAGGCCGATGATGCCAAGCTGGAACGCGGCCTGGCCCGGGCTCATTCCATAGGCGGCGCGGGCGACATCATAGACCTGCCAGCCCAGGACCACCGCGATTCCGGTGGTGGCCAGCACCGAGCAGAAGCGGGTGAGCCAGAACCGGCGATAGTCGGCAACGTGCAGCGGGGATCGCGCGGTGGCCGGCGTGGAATCTCGGGAGGGTTCAGTCACCCCACTGGAATGGCAGTGCGCCGGAACCATGCCAACAACGGATTTGCTTGGCCCCCGCAAAGCGGCCCTTGGCTGTCGGGGGTGTGGGAGCGGGTATCGTGGCGGGAGGGAGTGCCCGCGCCTCAGCGGCGGGCGCGCAGGCGCGGGTTGGGCTGGAGCGCGTCGATCAGGGCGGAGAATTCGTTGGCGCGGATGATCCGCTCGAACTGGAAGCCGGCCCGGTCCTCGGTGGTCCAGATCAGGTGGGCCTCGATCCGGCCGACGTGGGGCAGGCGAATCACCAGCCGTTCGCCCCGGCCCAGCCCGAACAGGCCGTCGCTGCCTTCGCCGGCCTGGGCCATGAAGCCATGGGCCGACAGGTTGACGATGTGCAGGTGGACGTCGCCCAGCTGACGATGTTCGCCGATCACCCGGAAATTGACCGGATGTCGCGTGGACCGACGCAAGTCGGTGACCGATAGCTGTGCACCTGCACCCATGTCCGGCTAGGCTCCCTTCCTGTGGCGGAACGGCACCCTATTGCCGGAAAATCCCGAAAAATTCGTAAATTGGCGGCAACAATCTGCCGCCCGGGGAAGATCCCTAGGCGCCGCGCAGGATTCCGTGACGCTTCTTGCCCAGGCTCAGCTTGCGTTCTTCGCCGGGGGCAAGCGCGAGGACCAGGGCCGGGTCGGTCGCGGGCGCATCATCGATCCGCACCGCGCCCTCGGCAACCTTGCGCTTGGCCTCGCCGTTGGAGGCGGTGAAGCCGATGCCGGTGAGCGCGGCAACCAGGACCATGCCATCGGCGGGCACTTCGAGCACCGGCAGATCCTCGCCCAGGCCGCCGCCGGCGAAGGTCGCCGTGGCCGTGGCTTCGGCGGCGCGGGCCGCATCCTCTCCCCGGCACAGCGCGGTCACCGCATTGGCGAGCACCACCTTCGCGGCGTTGATCTCGCTACCCTGCAACGCTTCGAGCCGGGCGATCTCATCGAGCGGCAGGTCGGTGAACAGCTTGAGGAAGCGGCCGACGTCGCGATCATCGACATTGCGCCAGTATTGCCAGAAATCGTAGGCCGGCAGGGCATCCTCGTTGAGCCAGACGGCGCCGGCGGCGGTCTTGCCCATCTTGGCGCCATCGGCAGTGGTGAGCAGCGGCGTGGTCAGGCCGAACAGCTCCCGGCCTTCCATCCGCCGGGTCAGCTCGATGCCGTTGATGATGTTGCCCCACTGGTCCGATCCGCCCATCTGCAGGCGGCAGCCGTGGCGCAGGGCCAGTTCGCGGAAATCGTAGGCCTGGAGGATCATGTAGTTGAATTCGAGGAAGGTCAGCGGCTGCTCGCGATCGAGCCGCAGCTTCACCGAATCGAAAGTGAGCATCCGGTTGATGGTGAAGTGCGGGCCGACCGTGCGGAGCAGGTCGATGTAGCCAAGCTGGCTCAGCCATTCGTCGTTATCGACCATCACCGCGTCGGTCGGGCCATCGCCGAAGGTCAGCAGGCGCTCGAACACGGTGCGGATCGAGGCGATGTTGGCCTGGATGCCCTGTTGGTCAAGCATCCTGCGGCTTTCGTCCTTGCCCGAAGGATCGCCCACCTTGGTGGTGCCGCCGCCCATGACCACGATCGGCTTGTGCCCGGCCTGCTGGAGCCGGCGCAGCATCATGATCTGCACCAGGCTGCCCACGTGGAGCGATGGCGCGGTGGCATCGAAGCCGATATAGCCGGGGATGACCTGGGTGGCGGCCAGTTCGTCGAGCCCGGTGGGGTCGGTCAACTGGTGGATGTAGCCGCGTTCGGCAAGCAGGCGCAGGAGGGCGGATTTGTATTCGGTCATGACGGTTCCCGGGTGGAGCGGGGCGGTTAGCATGGAGTTCCCCGATTGGAAACGCTGAGCCTGAGCCCCCACGCCGATCACGCGCCGGATCGGGTCAGCGCGGTGAGCGCATCGGTGATCGGGCTGGACCGCAACTGGCTGCGGGTGCGCTGGCGGGTGGCGGACAGCGCCGGCGTGGTGGTGCCGCCCTTCGCGGGCAAGGCGCGCGCCGATGGCCTGTGGCAGCGCACCTGCTTCGAGCTGTTCCTGCGCTCACCGGGCAGTGCGGCTTATGTCGAGCTGAACCTCTCGCCCTCGGAGGAATGGGCCGCCTACGACTTTTCCGGCTACCGCGCGGGCATGGCCGAGCGCGCGATGCCGCACAGCCCGGACGGGACCATCCGGCGCGGCGGGAACGTGCTGATCTTCGATGCCTCGGTGCCGATGGCCGGCTTGCCGCCGCTGCCGTGGGACGTGGGGATCAGCGCGGTGATCGAGGAGCAGGGCGGCACCAGGTCGTTGTGGGCGCTGCGCTACGGGCCGGGCCAGGCCGATTTCCACGCGCCGGCTTGCTTCGCCGCGCGGCTTGCGGCACCGGATGGTTCATGAAGTTCGGCATCGACCGCCTGCTGGCGGACCCCACCCTGCGCGCGCCACTGGCCGGCAAACGCGTCGCCCTGGTGGCCCATCCCGCCTCGGTGACCGAGCGGCTGGTCCATTCGCTCGACGCGCTGGCAGCCTGCCCCGACATTTCCCTCAGCGCGGCCTTCGGCCCGCAACACGGGCTCAAGGGCGACAAGCAGGACAACATGGTGGAAACCGCGGACGAGATCGATCCGCAGTTCGGCATCCCGGTGTTCAGCCTCTATGGCGAGGTCCGCCGGCCCACGGCGCGGATGATGGACAGCGCCGACGTCTTCCTGTTCGACCTCCAGGACCTGGGCTGCCGGATCTACACTTTCGTCACAACGCTGCTCTATCTGCTGGAAGAGGCTGCGAAGGCCGGCAAGGCGGTGTGGGTGCTGGATCGCCCCAATCCCGCCGGCCGGCCGGTGGAAGGGATCATCCTGCTGCCCGGACAGGAAAGCTTCGTCGGCGCCGGGCCGATGCCGATGCGACACGGCTTGACGCTGGGCGAAATGGGCCACTGGTTCATCCGCCAGTTCAAGCTCGACGTCGATTACCGGGTGATCGCGATGGAGGGCTGGGCGCCCGACACCGGGCCGGGCTTTGGCTGGCCCGAGAGCCGGATCTGGATCAACCCCAGCCCCAATGCGGGGAACCTCAACATGGCGCGGGCCTATGCCGGCACGGTTATGCTGGAGGGCGCCACGCTTTCGGAAGGGCGCGGCACGACCCGTCCGCTCGAAGTCCTGTTCGGCGCGCCCGACGTGGATGCGAAGGCGGTGCTGGCCGAGATGGTGCGGCTTGCGCCCCACTGGCTCGCCGGTTGCGCCCTGCGCGAATGCTGGTTCGAGCCGACCTTCCACAAGCACGCGAAAAGCCTGTGTTCCGCGCTGATGATCCACGCCGAGGGGGCGTTCTACGATCACCACGCGTTCCGCCCGTGGCGCTTGCAGGCGCTGGCCTTCAAGGCGATCCGCACCCTCGTGCCCGACTATCCGCTGTGGCGCGATTTTCCTTACGAATACGAGTTCGACCGCCTGGCGATCGACGTGATCAACGGCGGCCCGGCCCTGCGCGAATGGGTGGACGATGCCGGCGCGGCTCCGGGCGATCTCGATGCCGTGGCCGGGCCGGACGAAGCGCGCTGGCTGGCCGAAACGCGCGACCTGCTGATCTATTGACGTGCGCCCGTCGTCCCGGGCTTGACCCGGGACCGGTGTCGTTCTGGCTCGAACTTGCGCCCGGCCGGCCAGCGGTCCCGGATCACGTCCGGGACGACGCTTAGTCTGCCAGCACCTTCGTATCGCCCACCAGGTAGCTGGTCATCGACAGGGCGCCGTCCAGGGTATCGTTGAACAGGCCCACCTCGTCGCCCGGCAGGCGCGCGCCGGCCACGGGGAGCAGGGGCAGGTAATGTTCGCCGCTGTTCACCGCGAGGGCCGCGGCCTCGTCCGCCTGTTCGAGACGGGCGAGGGTGGCAAGATCGCCGGCCAGCATCGCGGTGGTTGTCCGTTGGCGGAAGGTCTCGGCCCAGTCCGGGCGGGTGCCCAGGCTCTGGCGCCACAGGGCCAGGTTGTGGATCACGTTGCCGCTGCCCACGATCATCACGCCTTCATCGCGCAAGGGCGCAAGGCGCGCACCCAGCGCGAGATAATCGGCCGGAGCCAGCGCGCGATCGAGGCTCATCGCCACGGTGGGCAGGTGTTCGCCCGGAAACAGCAGGTCGAGCACGCCCCAGACGCCGTGATCGTAGCCCCAGCCATCATCGCGCCGCACCTGCACTTCGCCGATCAGGCCGGCGGTGCGATCGACCAGCCATTGCGGGCTTTCAGCCGGATAGCGCCAATCGAACAGTTCCTGCGGAAAGCCCCGGAAATCGTGGACCGTGGCCGGGTGGCCGGCGGCGGTGAGGTGGGTGGCGCCGCGGGTTTCCCAGTGGGCGGTGATGCACAGGATCGCGCGCGGGCGCTCCAGCCGCCGGCCCAGCGCGGCAAGGGTGCGGCGCTCGGGATTGTCGGTGATCACGGTCATCGGCGAGCCGTGGCCGATGAACAGGGCGGGCTGGCGCGGGGCGGTCATCGCTTCGCCTAGCCGCGCTTGCGGGTGAGTTCGCGCATCGCGCTTTCCAGCCCGCCAAGGGTGAGGGGATACATCCGGTCGTTCACCAGCCGGCGGATCATCTGGGTGGACTGGGTATATTCCCAGGTGCTCTGGCTGGCCGGGTTGAGCCATACCGTGGCGGGATAGGTGTTGATCACCCGCTGGAGCCAGACCGCGCCCGGCTCCTCGTTGTAGTAATCGACCGCGCCGCCCTTCTGGGTGATCTCGTAGGGGCTCATCGCGGCATCGCCGACGAAGATCACCTTGTAGTCATGGCCAAACTTGTGGAGCACGTTCCAGGTCTGCTCGCGCTGGTTGTGGCGCAGGCGGTTGTCCTTCCACACGCTCTCGTAGAGGCAGTTGTGGAAATAGAAGAATTCCAGGTTCTTGAACTCGGTGGTGGCGGCGCTGAACAGCTCCTCGACCATACGGATATAGGGATCCATCGAGCCGCCGACATCGAGGAACAGCAGCACCTTCACCGCATTGTGCCGCTCGGGCCGCATCCGGATGTCGAGCCAGCCCTGCCTGGCCGTGCCGCTGATCGTGGCATCGAGATCGAGCTCGTCGGCGGCCCCTTCGCGGGCGAAGCGGCGCAGGCGGCGGAGCGCCACCTTGATGTTGCGGGTGCCAAGCTCCTTCGTGCTGTCGAGGTTCTGGAACTCGCGCTGCTCCCACACCTTGATGGCCCGCCTGTGCTTCGATTCCCCGCCGATCCGCACGCCTTCCGGGTTGTAGCCGGAGTTGCCGAAGGGGCTGGTCCCGCCGGTGCCGATCCACTTGTTGCCGCCCTGGTGGCGATCGTGCTGTTCCTCCAGACGCTTCTTCAGCGTCTCCATGATCTCCTCCCACGAGCCGAGCGACTTGATCGCTTCCATTTCCTCGGGGGTGAGGAACTTCTCGGCCACGGCCTTCAGCCATTCCTCCGGAAGGTCGACGCTCTCCTGGCCATAGTCGCTGAACACGCCCTTGAAGACCCGGGCGAAGACCTGGTCGAAGCGGTCGATCAGGCCTTCGTCCTTCACGAAGGTGGCGCGGGATAGGTAGTAGAAGGCTTCGGGCGATTGCTCGATCACCTGCCGGTCAAGCGCCTCGAGCAGGACGAGATGCTCCTTGAGGCCGGCGGGAATGCCCGCGGCGCGCAACTCGTCGAGGAAGTTGAGGAGCATGGGTCGCCTCGCCCGCGAGGGTCAGTTGCCGCGCCGGGCCATGAAGGCGAGGCGTTCAAACATCATGATGTCCTGTTCGTTCTTGAGCAGCGCGCCGTGGAGCGGCGGGATCGCCTTGGTGGCATCCTTCGACTGGAGCACGTCGAGCGGCATATCCTCGTTCAGCAGCAGCTTGAGCCAGTCGAGCAGTTCGGAGGTGCTGGGCTTCTTCTTGAGGCCGGGCACGTCGCGCACGGCGTAGAAGATCTCCATCGCCTTGGCGACCAGCACCTTCTGGATGCCGGGAAAGTGCACGTCGATGATCGAGAGCATGGTCTCGCGGTCGGGGAACTTGATGTAGTGGAAGAAGCAGCGGCGCAGGAAGGCGTCGGGCAGGTCCTTCTCGTTATTCGAGGTGATGACCACGATCGGGCGCTCCCTGGCCTCGATCCGCTCGCCGGTTTCGTAGACATCGAAGCTCATCCGGTCGAGTTCCTGCAACAGGTCGTTCGGAAACTCGATGTCGGCCTTGTCGATCTCGTCGATCAGCAGGACCGGGAGCTGCGGTGCGGTGAAGGCCTCCCACAGCTTGCCCTTGCGGATGTAGTTGGCAATGTCGTGCACCCGCTCGTCGCCCAACTGGCCGTCGCGCAGGCGGGCAACCGCGTCGTATTCGTAAAGCCCCTGCTGGGCCTTGGTGGTGGACTTCACGTTCCATTCGATCAGCGGGGCGCCGGTGGCCTTGGCGATCTCGTGGGCCAGCACGGTCTTGCCGGTGCCCGGCTCGCCCTTGACCAGCAGGGGGCGGCGCAGGAGCACCGCGGCATTGACCGCGACCTTGAGATCATCGGTGGCGACGTAGTTCTGGGTGCCTTCGAAACGCTGCATGGTGCTTTCCGCCAAGTTGTTGCCCCCCGGTTAGACATCGCCCGGGCCAAGGGCAAGGGCAAGGCCGAGGCCAAGGCCGAGGGTGGCGCCAAGGATAGCGCGGGTGCGCTGTCCCGAAGTTTCGGTCACGCTGCCGGTGCGCGGCCAGGCACCTTGCTGGCGGCGGCGTTTCGCGCGATAATCGGCGGCACAAGAGGGGATGATGTGCGATGGATCCGAAGGTGCTGACCATTGTCGTGGTGGCCTGGCTGGCGCTGCTGGTCTGGGCGGGCCGGCGCTGGCCGGTCAACCCGGACATCCCGGCCAAGGCCTATGGCATCAACCTGGCGGCGGGCCTGGTGCAGATGGCCCTGTTCATCCCGGTGGCCGCGGTGGTCGGCGGGCTGGCGGGGCAGGTTTCGCAATGGACCGGCGTCCATTTCAGCCTGGTGCGGGCCGCGGACATCGGCATCGGCGTGGCCGGGGTGGACGCGGTGCTGCGGGTGCTCGTGCTGACCTTCGTGCCGCTGCTGGCCTATGACCTGTGGTTTGCCGCCTCGCACCGGCTCGAGCATTTCGTCCCGGCCTTGTGGGATATGCACAAGGTCCATCACGCCGATCGCTGGATGAACCCGTTCACCATCGTGCGCGACAATTTCATGCAGACGATCTGGCGGGCGTTCTTCCCGGTGCTGACGCTGGGCCTGTTCATCGACATGGATTTCCGCGAGGGCGGGGAGGCGGCGATCTATTCGCAGACCTTCCTCTACCTGTGGTCGGCGCTGTGCCATTCCAACATCCGCATCGAACTGCCCTGGCTCGATGGCATCCTGACCACGCCGCAGTATCACCGCCTGCACCATTCGGTCGAACCGCAGCACGCCGATTGCAATTTTGCCGATATCTTCCCGGTGTTCGACATGGTGCTGGGCCGCTACCATCGCCCCCGGCCCGGCGAGTTTCCGCTGACCGGGCTGATCTCTGGCGAACGGATCGATGGGGTCGGGCGGATCATCGTCGCCCCGTTCCTGGCCTGGGCCGGGCGGCTGCGGGCGGCATTCACCGGCGGCAAGCCCGGCCAGGCCTGATCGGGAGCGCGCCATGATCAAGGATATCCGCGAACTGGCCCACGACAAGGCAGCCTATGCCAGGGAACTGGAACGGCGGTGGAGCGGGCTGCTCAGCTATCGCTACATCGGCCGCAACCACGGCTCGCTCAACGCAGGGCCGGTCGACAACACGGTGACCCTGCGCCGCGATATGCGGAACGCCGCTGGCGGCCTGCTGGTCTCGCCGCTGTCGATCTCGGCGCCCGAATGCGGCGGGCAGACCGATCTGGAATCGGTGCCCAACCCGGTGATCCACTCGTGCCAGATCCTCGATCCCGGCATCGGCGTGAAGCGGATCGAGGTGGTGGCCTCGCACTGCCTCAAGCAGGGCACCCGGCTGGGCTTCAGCCGCTCACGGATCGTCGATGCCGACAATCCGGCGCGGGTGCTGGCGCTGATGGAGGGGCAGGGCGCGATCATCGGCCGCCCGCCCGAAGGGCTGGGCAAGATGCCGGAGAACCGGCTGGAGGTGCTTGATTCGCCCGACCTGCCGCCGCTGTGGCAGGTGTTCGGGGCGCAGCGCGAGAGCGCAGGGGTCTGGACCCTGCCCGAACTCTCGCCCGATATGGCCTCGCCCGATGCGGCGCTGCACATGGGGCCGCAGCATATCGCGCTGGAAGCCGCCGCCATCGATCTCGCCGCGCGCCTGGCCGGGACCGACCGGCTCCAGATGGAATCCTGGCACGTGATGTTCCTGGCCCGCGGCAAGCGCGGCCCGTTCCGCCTGACCGGCGAGGCTTGGCCGGGCAGCGAGGGCAAGCTGGGCGTGCGGGTGGACCTGGTCGATGCCGGCGACGGCGGCCGGGCGGTGACCACGGCCTCGGCGGTGATGCGCCGCGCGGACTGAGCGCTTCAGGCGTCGATCATTTCCCGGTCCACCTCGCCCGCGCGGTTCTGGATGAACATGAAGCGTTGGGCCGGGTCGCGGCCCATCAGGCGGTCGACCAGGTCCTTCACGGCGAAGCGCTGTTCGTGGGCTTCGGGGAGCGTGATCCGCAGCAGGCCGCGCGAGGCCGGCGACATGGTGGTTTCGCGCAATTGCTGCGGGTTCATCTCGCCCAGACCCTTGAAGCGCGAGACTTCCACCTTCTTGCCCTTGAACTTCGTCGCTTCCAGCTCGGCGCGGTGCAGTTCGTCGCGGGCATAGGCCGACTGGCTGCCGGCGGTGAGCCGGTAGAGCGGCGGCTGGGCAAGGTAAAGGTGGCCGCGCCGGACGACCTCGGGCATTTCCTGGAAGAAGAAGGTCATCAGCAGGGTGGCGATGTGGGCGCCATCCACGTCGGCGTCGGTCATGATGACGATGCGGTCGTAGCGCAGGTTGTCGGGGTTGCAGTCCTTCCGGCTGCCGCAGCCCAGCGCCAGCAGCAGGTCGGCGATTTCGCTGTTGCCGCGGATCTTGTCGGCCGAGGCCGAGGCGACGTTGAGGATCTTGCCGCGGATCGGCAGGATCGCCTGGGTCTTGCGATCGCGCGCCATCTTGGCGCTGCCGCCGGCGCTGTCGCCTTCGACGATGAACAGCTCTGTCTCGCCGCTGCCTTCGCCCGAACAATCGGTGAGCTTGCCGGGCAGGCGCAGCTTGCGGGCGTTGGTCGCGGTCTTGCGCTTGACCTCGCGCTCGGCTTTCCGCCGCAGCCGCTCGTCCATCCGCTCCATCACGTGGCCGAGCAGGGCGCGCCCGCGCTCCATGTTGTCGGTCAGGAAATGGTCGAAGTGATCGCGCACCGCGTTCTCGACCATGCGGGCGGCTTCCGGGCTGGTGAGGCGGTCCTTGGTCTGGCTCTGGAACTGGGGATCGCGCACGAAGACCGAGAGCATGACCTCGCTGCCGGTGATCACATCTTCGGGGGCGATGTCCTTGGCCTTCTTCTGGCCGGTCAGCTCGCCAAAGGCGCGGATGCCCTTGGTGAGCGCGGCGCGCAGACCCTGTTCGTGAGTGCCGCCATCGGGGGTGGGGATGGTGTTGCAGTAGTAGGAATAGGCGCCATCCGACCACAGCGGCCAGGCGATCGCCCATTCGACCCGGCCCTGTTCCCCCTCGCCTTGTTGATTTGGCGGAAAATCCTGGCTGCCCTTGAAGAACTGGGTGGTGACGCATTCGCGGGTGCCGATCTGTTCGGCAAGGTGATCGGCGAGGCCTCCCGGGAACTGGAAGGTGGCTTCGGCCGGCACGTCCTCGCTGGCCAGCGCGGGCGCGCACTTCCAGCGGATTTCCACGCCGGCAAACAGATAGGCCTTCGAGCGCACAAGGCGGAACAGGCGGGCGGGCTTGAACTTCGCCTCCGCGCCGAAGATCTCGACATCGGGAACGAAGGTGACCTGGGTGCCGCGCCGGTTGGGGGCATTGCCCACCTTCCGCAATGGCCCGGTGGGCACCCCGCGCGAGAATTCCTGCGCGTAGAGCTCCTTGTTGCGGGCCACCTCGATGCGGGTGAGGGTGGACAGCGCGTTGACCACCGAGACGCCGACGCCATGGAGGCCGCCGCTGGTGGCATAGGCCTTGCCCGAAAACTTGCCGCCCGAATGCAGCGTGGTGAGGATCACCTCGAGCGCGGACTTGCCGGGGAACTTGGGGTGTTCGTCAACCGGGATGCCTCGGCCATTGTCGGCGATGGTCAGGCGCCCAGGGCTGCCGGGTTCCTCCTCCAGCGTGACCTCGATCCGGTTGGCATGGCCGGCCACGGCCTCGTCCATCGCATTGTCGAGCACTTCGGCGGCAAGGTGGTGAAGCGCGCGCTCGTCGGTCCCGCCGATATACATCCCCGGGCGGCGGCGCACCGGCTCCAGCCCTTCGAGCACTTCGATGGCGGAGCCGTCATAGGCCTCGGAACCGGCGGCGGGGAGCTTGTCGAAGAGATCGTCGGACATGGGTCGGGTTATGGGAGCGGGGGATTCCCCGCGCAAGCGGGGCGCGGGGGTTATCGTCAGGGTTGGGGGCGGGCGCCTTCAGTCCTGGAACCGCGCCGGGGCCGGGCTGACCACGGTAACCCCGCCGGCGCGCACCTCGTTCACCTCGAAGGCGCGCTGGACCGTGCCGGCCTCGGCGAAGCGGAACGCGCCATCCAGGCCGAGGAATCCGCCGCGATCGCCGATCCGGGCCATCGGGAACACCGCGCCCGGCTTCCAGTCGCGCGCCACGCGCAGGGTGAGCAGCACGGCATCGTAGCCCAGAGTGGCGATGCGGTAGGGCTGGGCGCCGAAGCGGGTCTTGTAGCTTTCGGCGAACTGGCGGAAGCGCCCGTCGGACACGGCGGCATAGAGCGCGCCGGACAGCGCCGGGCTGGCCGGCACCGCGCCGTCGCCGCTCCACAATTCGGTGCCGAGCAGGCGCACCGGGGGCTTGCCGCCGCGCAGGGCCGGCGCGGCCAGGCCGGCGATGCGCCCGCCATCGGCCAGCAGCACCGCATCGAACCCGCCGCGCACCTTCAGCCGGCGGGCGGCGCTGATCACCGAGGTGTTGGTGCGGGCATAGCTTTCGATCCCGGCAATCGCGCCGCCGGCCTCGACCACGGCGGCCTTGAAGGCGGCCTCGGCGCGCTGGCCATATTCGCCTTCGGGAATCAGCGCGGCAAAGCGGTTGGCGCCGTGAGCGCGGGCATAGCGGACCGTGCGCGCGATCGACTGGCCGGGCAGGCTGCCCATGACGAAGGCGCCGGGCGCGGCCACCGAGGCATCGTTGGAGAACGAAATGATCGGCACCCGCGCCGGCCGGGCGACCTGGGCAACGGCGGCGACTTCATCGCCCATCAGCGGCCCGAGGATCAGCTTGTTGCCATCGGCAATCGCGCGGTTGGCCGCGGCCGAGGGGCCGGCGGCGGTATCGTAGGTTGTGATCCGCAGGCTTTCGGCATTGGTATCGAGCAGGGCCATTGTCGTTGCATTGGCAAGGCTCTGGCCCACGGCGGCATTGGGACCGGACAAGGGCACCAGCAGGGCCACGCGGTGGCGCTGCTGGTCGGCCGGGAGCGCGGCGGCGCTGGGTTGCTCGGGCGCGGGCGCGGTTCCGGCAGGCTTTTGCGGGACGGCGGCGCAGCCGGCCATCAGCGTGGCGGCCAGCAGGGCCGCCGCCGTGCGCCGATCGAACCGAGGGGCAAGGCGGGAAAGCCCGGAATTTTGGCCGATCATCGCTTGCAAGCTCCCCTTGATCCGGTTCATTGACGCCATCATGACCACGCCGCTCGAGCCAGGGCTCTATATTGTCGCCACGCCCATTGGCAACTTGGGGGATATCACCCCGCGAGCCACAGGGATACTCCGTGGCGTGGCTGCGATAGCCTGCGAGGATACGCGGGTGACCGGCAAGCTGTTGCATCACCTCGATATCAGTGCGCGGATGATCCGCTACGACGATCACGCCAGCGAGGCGACCCGCGATCATCTTTTGCAGATCGCCAGCGAGCAGCCGCTGGCGCTGGTGAGCGATGCGGGCACGCCGCTGATCTCCGATCCGGGCTACCGCCTGGTGCGCGCCGCGCGCGAACGGGGCATTGCCGTCACCAGCCTGCCCGGGCCGAGCGCGGCGGTGGTGGCGCTCACGCTCGCCGGCCTGCCGAGCGACCGGTTCCTGTTCGCCGGCTTCCTCCCCAGCAAGGACAAGGCCCGGCGCGAGGTGCTGGCGGAACTGGGCGGGGTGAAGGCGACGCTGGTGTTCTACGAGACCGCGCCCCGCCTGCTCGACAGCCTGGCCGCGATCGGCGAGGGTTTGCCGGGCCGCGAGTTGGCCGTGGCGCGCGAGCTGACCAAGAAATTCGAGGAATGCCGCAGTGGCAGCGCGGCGGACCTGGCGGCGCACTATGCGGCCCATCCGGCGAAGGGCGAAATCGTGCTGATGATCGGCCCGCCGGGCGAGGCTGGGCCGCCCGCTGAAGCCGATGTCGATGCCATGCTGCTGGCGGCTCTGGCGACCGACAAGCCCAGCCAGGCGGCGGCGCAGGTGGCCAAGGCCACCGGGCTGGATCGCAAGGCGCTCTATGCGCGGGCGCTGGAGCTGAAGTGAGGCGGCGCGAGGCCGAGCAGCGTGGCCGCAAGGGCGAGACCTTGGCGGCCTGGTATCTGCGGTTCAAGGGCTGGCGGATCGTGGCGCGGCGGGTGAAGACCCCGCGCGGCGAGATTGACCTTGTCGCCCGGCGCGGGCGGACCGTGGCCTTCGTGGAAGTGAAATGGCGGCGCACCGAAGCGGACCTGGCCCTTGCGCTGGATGCCAGGCGGCTGGCGCGGGTGAGGGCGGCGGCCGAGGCGCTGGTTCCCCGCTTCGCCCACGCCGGCGAGGATATCCGCATCGATGCGATCCTGCTTGCGCCGGGCCGCTGGCCGCGCCACATCGCCAACGCCTCGCTGGGCTGACCTTGCGCGAACGCATCTCGACTTCGCGCGATGCGACCGGCTAGGAGGACGGACAATTCACACCCGTTCGTGTCGAGCGAAGTCGAGACACCCCACGAAGGCCTGCCCATGACCCTGCGCGTCGCGGTCCAGATGGACCCGCTGGAAACGATCAATATCGCCGGCGATTCCAGTTTCTACCTGATGCTGGCCGCCCAGGCCCGCGGGCATGAGCTGTGGCACTACGACGTGGCGAGCCTGGCCTACGATATGGGCCGGATCACCTGCTGGGCCGCGCCGGTCACCGTGCAACGCGTGGTTGGCGATCATTTCCAGCGGGGCGATTATCGCAAGCTCGATCTTGGCGCCGATATCGACGTGGTTCTGATGCGCCAGGATCCGCCGTTCGACCTGGGCTACATCACCGGCACCCATATCCTCGAACGGCTGGCGGGGACCACGCTGGTGGTCAACGATCCGGCCTCGGTCCGCAATGCGCCGGAAAAGGTCATGGTGCTCGATTTCGCGCGGTTCATGCCGCCGACCCTCGTGGCCCGGCGGATCGAGGACGTGAAGGAATTCCAGGCGCGGATGATCGCCAAGGACATGGGTGGCGACCTGGTGATCAAGCCGCTCCATGGCAATGGCGGCAAGGCGGTGTTCCGCATTCCGGCCGATGGCAGCAACCTCGGCGCGCTCATCGAGATGTTCCACAATGCCTGGGTGGAGCCGTTCATGGTCCAGCCCTTCCTCCCCGGCGTGGCCAGGGGCGACAAGCGGATCGTGCTGGTCGATGGCGAAGTGGCCGGCGCCATCAACCGGCGGCCCGGCGCGGGCGAATTCCGCTCGAACCTTGCGGTCGGCGGTTCGGCGGAAGCCACCACGCTCACCGCGCGCGAGGAGGAAATCTGCGCCGCCATGGGGCCGGTGCTCAAGGAAAGGGGGCTGGTCTTCGTCGGGATCGACGTGATCGGCGGCGAATGGCTGACCGAGATCAACGTCACCAGCCCGACCGGGATCGTCGCGATCGACCGCTTCAACGGCACCGATACCGGCGGCCTGATCTGGGACGCGATCGAGGCCCGCCACGCCGCCATGCTGCGGGGATAAACAGGTCCTCCCTGTTTTTGCCGGAGGCACAAATGGGGAGGGGGACCGCCCGCGTAGCGGGTGGGGGAGGGGCCGGGACCATGCCCCTCCGTCAGCCGCCTGCGGCGACTGCCACCTCCCCATTTGCGTCCTTCGGACGAAAACGGGGAGGATCTTTGGCGAAGGATGCGTTTGAACGCCCATGAATGACTGGATCATCCGCCTGATCGAGGCCGGCGGCTATTGGGGCATCCTGGCCCTGATGGCGCTGGAGAACATCTTTCCGCCGATCCCCTCCGAGCTGATCATGGGGCTGGGCGGGGTGGCCGTGGCGCGCGGCTCGATGACCTTCTGGCCCTTGCTTCTGGTCGGCACGGTGGGTTCCACCTTCGGGAACTACTGCTGGTTCCTGCTGGGCGACCGCTTCGGCTATGCCCGCTTGCACCCCTTCGTCGTCCGCTGGGGGCGCTGGCTGACGATGGAATGGCACGACGTGGAACAAGCCACGGCCTTCTTCCGCCGGCATGGCCAGTGGGTGGTCTTCGCCATGCGCTTTTCCCCCTTCATGCGAACGATGATCTCGCTCCCTGCCGGCCTTGCCCACATGAAGCACTGGCGGTTCCTGGTCTTTACTTTCGCCGGGGCGGCGGTGTGGAACACCCTGCTGATCCACGGCGGCCGTCTGGTGGCGCGCTATTTGGCCGGGTTCGGCAGCGCGCTGGGCTGGGCCATGGCGGGGCTGACCGGCCTGTTCGTGGCCTGGTATCTGTGGCGCGTCATCACCTGGAAGCCGCGGGAATAGCTGGCTATTGTTCGCGCGGATGGGCGCTGCGGTAGACATCGAGCAGGGTGGCGGCATCGACCCTGGTGTAGATCTGGGTCGAGCCGAGGCTGGCGTGGCCGAGCAGTTCCTGCAGGCTCCTGAGGTCGGCCCCGGCGCCCAGCAGGTGGGTGGCGAAGGAGTGGCGCAGGGCGTGGGGCGTGGCCGTGGCGGGCAGGCCCAGCACGATGCGCGCCCGGGCCATCGCCTTCTGGACCAGCCCTTGCGACAGCGGACCACCCTTGGCGCCGCGAAACAGCGGCGCGGTTTTTTCCAGCGGCCACGGGCACTTGCCAACATAGTCGGCAACCCCGGCGCGCACGATCGGGAGCAGGGGCACCATGCGCTGCTTGCCGCCCTTGCCGGTGACCACCAGCGTCTCGCCCAGCGGCAGGGCGGCGGCGGTGAGCGACAGGGCTTCGGCGATCCGCAGGCCCGCGCCGTAGAGCAGGAGCAGAACCGCGCGGTTGCGGGCGCCGATCCAGTCGTCCGAGGCGAGATCGCTGACCGTTTCCATCAGGTGAACCGCTTCGTCCGGAGTGACCGGGCGGGGCAGTCCCTTCTTGATCCGGGGGCCGCGCAGGCGAGGCGGGGCCGGGTTGGGCTGGCCCGACTGATCACGGGCGAAGGCCAGAAAGGCTTTCAGTGCAGACAGTTCGCGGGCGGCCGAAACATTGCCGAGGCCATCGGCGCGGCGCGCGGCGAGCTGGCGCCTGAGATCGGCCGCATCCAGCCGGGCGATGGCCGGCCAGTCCTGCAATTGCAGGGCATCGAGCAGGCGGGCGGCGGTGGCGACATAGGCGCGCACGGTGTGGGGGGAGCGGCGGCGGCCCTGGGCAAGGTGCGAATGCCAGGCTTCGAGCAGGTCGGCGCGGGTGTGGAGCGAGCCGGTCATGCAGCGAGCAGGCCGGCGGCGACCACTTCGCCCAGCACGGCATCGAGCACCGGCATCCCGGCTTCGGTCACCCCAATGCGGCTGCCGTCCCGCCAGACGAGGCCTTGCTGCAACGACATTGCAACGCCCTTGCAATCGACCAGCTCCGTTTCGGCAAGGCCGAAGCGCGCGGAGAGCATCGCAAGGTCGATCCCTTCGGCAAGGCGCAGGCCCATCAGGAGGGCTTCGCTGGCCTGTTCCGACCGTCCGAGCGGGCGCTCTTCCGAGAGGCCGTGGCCCGTGTTGGCAATGGCCTCGAGCCAGTTCTCCGGCTTGCGGTGGCGGACCGTGGCCATGCCGCCGCGCCGGCCATGGGCGCCGGGGCCGACGCCGACATAATCGTGGTAGCGCCAGTAGGCGAGGTTGTGGCGGCTTTCCTCGCCCGGGCGGGCGTGGTTGCTGATCTCGTAGGCGGGGAGGCCGGCGCTGGCAGTCATTGCGCGGGTGAGGGCGAACAGGTCTGCGGCGAGATCGTCGTCGAGCGGGGTGAAGGCTCCTTGCCGGACCATGGTGGCGAAGCGCGTGCCGGGTTCGATGGTGAGCTGGTAGAGCGAGAGGTGGCCGGTGCCGAAGGCGAGGGCGCGGGCGAGCTCGGCGGCCCAGGCTTCGGGGGTGTGATCGGGCCGGGCGTAGATCAGGTCGAAGGTGACGCGGCCGAAATGGGCTTGCGCGGTGGCCAGCGCCTTGAGGCTTTCGGCCACGTTGTGGAGGCGGCCAAGGAAGCCGAGGGCCACATCGTCGAGCGCTTGCAGGCCGAGGGACACGCGGTTGACCCCGGCGCGGGCGAGATCGGCAAACTTTTCGGCTTCGACCGAGGACGGATTGGCTTCGAGCGTGATCTCGATGCCGGGCGCGAAGCCCCATAGGCGTTCGGCCTCGGCCAGCAGGCTTTCGACCAGCGCGGGCGGCATCAAGGACGGAGTGCCGCCGCCGAAGAACACCGATTCCAGAGGGTTTCCGGCGGTCAGCGCGGCCTCGTGGCGCAGGTCGGCCAGCAGGCTTTCGCGCCACAGGGCGATGTCGACCCCATCGCGGACATGGCTGTTGAAGTCGCAATAGGGGCACTTCTTCAGGCAGAACGGCCAGTGGATATAGAGGGCGCGGGCGCTCATGCCTCAGGGTAATCCCACGCTTCGAGCGATGGCGCCAGATGGGGCATGAGCGGCGCAAAGTCGGCGGCATGGTGACGCCACCGGCCGACCGCGCTGTTGCCGAGGGGCTGGGCCACCTGGAGCCGGCTGGGGCTGGCAATGTAGCGGCCCGATGCGCCCTTGTGGAAGGCGGGCATGGCCGGGTGCCAATCAATCCCGGTCACGGCCAGGGCGGCGCGCACGGTGGGTTCGAAATCGCTGACGAGGCTTTCGTAGCGCACTTCGGCCAGGGGGGCGCCCGCCGCCGCATCGCGCCACTGGCGCCAGTGGCCGCAGATGAGCGCGTGGAAGGCGGCTGCGCCAGCTGGCTCGACCAGGTTGAGCGTGGCCGGGGTGAGGACCATGACCTGGAGCAGCGCGGAAAGGCAGGCATCGCGCGGATCGCGGACCATGAACAGCACCGCGCTTTCGGGAAACAGGCGCAGGATCAGCGGCAGGTCGATCACGTTGAGCGCGAACTTGTCGACCACGCGCCGGGTGGCGGCCTCGGGGCCGAGGCGGGCGGCGGCGGCGGCGCGGTAATAGGCGCGTAGGGCCGCGCGGTCGGCGGGGGCGAGGCGATCGAGCCGGGCCACGCGGCTGTCGGCGCCGGGAAAGCGGCGCTCGAACTCGGCGGCGAGGAGGGCGATCAGCGGGGCTTCATCGGCCACGCAGGTGCCAGGATGGGCGCCGAACACTTCCTGGAGCAGGGTGGTGCCCGAGCGCAGGAAGCCGGTGATGAACACCGGGGTGGTGGCGGCATCGGCCGGGCCGTCATCCCGCCAGCGGCGCAGCATGGCGGGATCGAGCGCGGCGCTGTCGGCCGCCAGGATGCGGGCGATGCGCCCGGGATCGAGCGCGGCGGCTTCGGGCAGGTGGGCGGCGAACCTTGCGCTCTGTTCAAGCGCGGGGAAGACGGCGGGCCAATCGCCCAGCCGGTCAGCCGCGCGGGCCAGTTCCTTGCTGGCGCGATAGGCTTCGCGCGGGGGGAGCGGGCCGGCGAGCAGGGCGGCGAGGCTTTCACGGGCCAAGGCGGGATTGCCGAAGTCGCTGGCGATGGAGGCGGCGAGGACCGACAGGGCCGGATCGGCGGGGCTGAGGCGGCAGGCCCGGGCCACGGCCTCGCGCGCCCGGGCGCCGTGGCCGAGCTGGGCACAGGTGGTGGCGACAAGGGCCAAAGCCTGGCCGTCATCCGGGCGGCGGGCGAGAACGGCTTCGGCCAGCGGCAGGGCGCGCGCCGGATCGCCCGATTGCTGGAGCAGGGCGGCCAAAGCAAGGACCGGCGCGAAATCGGCACTCGCGGCAAGCAGGGCGGCGGCGCCCGTGGCGAGGATGGCGCAGCCTTCGTGGAGCAGCCCGCCGCGGATGAGCGCTTGGCCCAGCACCGCCTGGGTGCGCGGATCGGCGGGATCGCGAGCGCTGGCCTGGCGCAGCAGCGCGATGGCTTCGCCCAGCCGCCCGGCCCGGAAGGCCGCATCGCCGCGCTGGCGCAGGTCGGCTGCGGTGGTCATCGCGGCCTTCTAGCCGCCGAACTGGGCGGCGACCAGCTTGGCGAAGGCATCGGCGCGGTGGCTGATGCGGTGTTTTTCCTCAGGATCGATCTCGGCGAAGGTTTCGGCCATGCCCTTGGCGATGAACACCGGGTCGTAGCCGAAGCCGCGCTGCCCACGCGGTGGCCAGGTGAGGCTGCCCTGCACCGTGCCTTCGTGGACGGCCTCGCCCCCATCGGGCCAGGCGAGGGCAAGGACGCAGGCGAAGTGGGCCGAACGATCGACCTTGGGGCCGATTTCGCACAGCAGGCCTTCGACCTTGCCCATGGCCATGTACCAGTCGCGGCCCTTCTCGCCCTCGAACCATTGCCGCTCGGCCCAGTCCGCCGTGTAGACGCCGGGGCGGCCGCCCAGCGCGTGGACGCAGAGGCCCGAATCGTCGGCCAGGGCCGGAAGGTTCGCGGCCCTGGCGGCGGCGTGGGCCTTGATCAGGGCGTTTTCGACGAAAGTGGTGCCGGTTTCGGCCGGTTCCGGCAGGCCGAGATCGCCGGCGGACAGGCATTCCACGCCATGGGGGGCGAGCAGCGCCGAGATTTCGCGCAGCTTGCCCGCGTTGTGGGTGGCGATGACGAGTTGGCCGGTGAGCTTGGGCATTTGCCGTTTCCGATGGTTCGGGCGTTGTGCTGTGGGCCTTCGACAGGCTCAGGCCGAGCGGGACTTGTGAAAAAGCAGGTCCGCTCAGGCTGAGCTTGGCGAAGCCTCATGCGCGGCGTTGGTTTACCGCCCGGCCGCCGTGGCTTGCGCCGCGAAGATGTTGTCGCAGCCGATCCGGGCGAGGCGCAGGAGGCGCAGGAGGCCTTCCTCGTCGTAGGTCGCGCCTTCGGCCGTGGCCTGGACTTCGGCGATCTTGCCGCCTTCGATCAGGACGAAATTGGCATCGGCATCGGCCGCGCTGTCTTCGTCATAATCGAGATCGAGGACCGGGGTGCCCTTGAAGATGCCACAGGAAACGGCGGCGACGCGGGCGGTGAGCGGATCTTCCTTGATCTGGCCGGCGGCCATCAGCTTGTCGATCGCGATACGCAGGGCCACCCAGGCGCCCGAGATCGCGGCGGTGCGGGTGCCGCCATCGGCCTGGATCACGTCGCAGTCCAGGGTGATCTGACGTTCGCCCAGCTTCTTGAAATCGACCACGGCGCGCAGGGATCGGCCGATGAGGCGCTGGATTTCCTGGGTGCGGCCCGACTGCTTGCCCTTGGCCGCCTCGCGGCTGCCGCGGGTGTGGGTGGCGCGCGGGAGCATCGAATATTCGGCCGTGACCCAGCCTTCGCCCTTGCCGCGCAGGAACGGCGGCACGCGTTCTTCCACCGAGGCGGTGCAGATCACCTTGGTGTGCCCGAAGGACACCAGCACCGAGCCTTCGGCGTGCTTGGTGAAGTGGGGCTCGAACGAAAGGGCACGCATTTCATCGGGGGCACGACCGGAGGGACGCATGGGAATTCCTTAGTCTGGTGATCAAAGCTGGGGGGCGTTTGGCGGTTCGGGCTTGAGGCTGCAAGAGCGAGGCTTACATTGGGGCACAGAAATGATGGCCAGCCTTCCGATCAGCGAACTCAATTCCCGCGCCCGCGAGATCTTCCGTCTCGTGGTGGAGGGCTATCTCGCGTCGGGCCAGCCGGTCGGCTCCAAGGCGCTGGCGGGCGCGGCGACGGTCAACCTTTCGCCGGCCTCGATCCGTTCGGTCCTGCACGACCTGGAAAGCCTGGGCCTGCTGGCCTCGCCCCATACCAGCGCCGGGCGGATGCCGACCGACGTGGGCCTGCGCCTGTTCGTGGACGGCATGATGCAGGTGGCCGAGCCGACCGCCGACGAGCGCGCGGCGATCGAGCGGCGGCTGGCCGAGCCGGGACCGATCGAGCAGGCGCTGGCGGCGACCAGCGCGGTGCTTTCGGAGCTTTCGGCGGCGGCCGGCGTGGTCATGGTGCCGCGCCGGGAAGCGCGGCTTTCGCAGTTGCAGCTGGTGCCGCTGGGCGCCGGCCAGGCTCTCGCGGTGCTGGTGAGCGAGGATGGCGGGATCGAGAACCGGGTGATCCCGCTGCCGCCGGGCACCCCGGCCACGAGCCTCCAGCAGGCCTCGAACTACCTGACCGCGCGGCTTTCCGGGCGGACTCTGGGCGAGGCGATCGTGGCGATCGGTGAGGAGATCGGGGCGGGGCGCAGCGCGCTGGATGCGGCCAGCCGCGACCTGGTGGAGCGCGGGCTGGCGGTGTGGAGCGAGGATGCCCAGGCGCGGCCGGTGCTGATCGTGCGCGGCCAGGCCAACCTGCTCGACGAGACCGCGCTGGGCGACCTGGAACGGGTGCGTTCGCTGCTCGACGACCTGGAAAACAAGCAGTCGGTGGCCGCCCTGCTCGACGCGGCGCGCGAGGCCGAGGCGACGCGGATCTTCATCGGCGCGGAAAACCGGCTGTTCGCGCTTTCGGGTTCGGCGGTGATCGCCTCGCCCTATCGCGACCGCGAGGGCCGGGTGGTTGGCGTGGTGGGGGTTATCGGTCCGACTCGATTGAATTATGCGCGGCTCGTCCCCATGGTGGACTTCACCGCGCAGGCCCTCAGCAACATGGGGGCCATGGGCAAGCTCATCGGATAAGCTGGAACACATAGAAATCATGATCGAAGAGACGACCGCACAAGCCTCTGGCGTTGACGAAGCCAATGGTGCCGAAGCCAACGGGGGCGCGGAAAACGAGAACGTGCTCGACCTCGGCGGGGCCGAGATGGCCGAGGAAACCATCGGCCTCGGCTCGGGCGCCGAGCTGGACGCGCTGCGCGAGGAACTGGAAGCCTCGCGGCAGGAAACGCTCTACGCCAAGGCCGAAACCCAGAACCTGCGCCGACGGATGGAAAAGGAAGTAGCCGACAGCCGGGCCTATGCCGCCACGGCCTTTGCCCGCGACGTGCTGTCGGTTTCGGACAACCTGGCGCGCGCGCTCGGTTCGATCCCGGCCGACCTGCGCGAGGATGACCGGTTCAGGAACCTCGTGGCCGGGATCGAGGCCACGGGCCGCGAGATCGACAAGGTTTTCGCCAGCCACGGCATCAGCCGGATCGCCGCCATGGGCCTGCCGCTCGATCCCAACCAGCACCAGGCCATGCTGGAAATTCCCTCGGCCGATGCCGAGCCGGGCACCGTGCTCCAGGAATTGCAGGCCGGCTACATGATCCGCGACCGCCTGCTGCGGCCGGCGATGGTGGCGGTGGCCAAAAAGCCGGACTGATCGGGGGCGGGGCACGGGCCCTGTCTCGCACATCCATCTTCGTCATTGCGAGCGTAGCGAAGCAATCCAGGGTCGGTTCGCGCCGCCCTGGATTGCTTCGTCGGCTTTGCCTCCTCGCAATGACGATGGAAAGCTCGGCGAGTTCCAGCGCGAATCAGGAGCAGATGTCTGCGAACAGGTCGCGCCAGGTCGGGTTCCCCGCTTCGATCAGCGCCAGCTTGCGTTTGCGCGACCCGCCCTTGAGCTGCTTTTCGCGCAGGATGGCGTGCTCCATCGTGGCGTGAAGCTCGAACCAGACCAGCAGCTTGCAGCCAAATTCCTTCGTGAAGCCGTCCAGCGCGCCCTCCCGATGCTGCCATGCCCGCTGGCGCAGGTTTGACGTGACGCCCACGTAGATCGTGCCGTTGCGCCGGTTGGCCATGATGTAGACTGCGGGCTGGAATTCGCGCTGCATGGCTCTGGATTGCTTCGTCGCTTCGCTCCTCGCAATGACGAAGTGAGGGAGGGCCTCGTTCAAGTGGGGGCCGCAGGCGGGAACTGGCCCGCGTCATTGCTCATTTCCTCAGCGAACAGGGCAATGGAGAACGGATCATGGTTTCACGGTATTTCATTCCCATGGCAGCTGCCGGCGCCCTGGCGCTGAGCGGCTGTGCGAGCAATTACGGCGTGGAAGGCGCCGCGGTTGGCGGGCTGGGCGGAGCGCTGGTGGGCGGCGGGACCGGCGCGGTGGTTGGCGCGGCGGCCGGCGCGGCGGTGGGTTCGCTGATCAAGAAGGACGGGCGCTGCTACCGCGTTTCGCGCGATGGGCGCGAATACGAGGTGCGCTGCTGATCAGACGGCTTCCAGTGCCTTGGCGAGATAGCTTGCCTTTCCCGCCAAGGCTTGGAGGCGTGGTGCTGGTACTTCGCGTGTGAAGCGCGAAAATTCGCACTGCAAAGTCGGATTGGCGAAGCATGCAATGGCCTGATCTCTGTCCGTTCTCACGATCATGGGCGCGTGAACAATGTCGTTGCGAAGCGGCAACAGCGCGGCCAGTTCGACGAGGATCTGATTGAGCTTGTTCTTGCGCTCTTCCGGCCAACCGGCGGACGGTTTGGCTTTGCGCAGGCGCTCAATTCTTGCGCTCAGCAGGTCGCCCTTCGAGGGCAGATTTGCCTTTCGCAGCAGCAGATCGATCGACGCTTCGGCACTGGCGAAGGCATCGATGGCGCGACTGCGCCACAGGTGAAGGGAATTTTCCGGCGAGGGACTTGCCATGGCCCGGAAAATATTCGCCAAAGCTCAACTGTTCGTAAACGGCACGACCGTTTGCAGCGCCTCCAGTGGCGGAGCCCCGCGCGCCGGCGTTCCAGATATTGCCAGATACCAGTGGCGCACGATCTCGGCCTGCTGTTCGATGCCATAGCGCACCAGCGGCCAGCCCGGTTTCACAGTGTAGTCATAGCGGCAGAAGGGGTGGCGCATCAGCGGGAGCCATAGCCGGCCGCGCGTTTGCGCCTGCCACACGTGGACCATCTCGTGGACGAACAGGCCGCGCAAGGCCGGGCCTTCTGCGGCGAAATCGTCGCTGTAGTGCGGTCCTTGCGGGTGGAAATGGACATGGCCGCAAGGCGCCATGACCGTTCCGCGCGGCTGGAAGGGAAACCAGCGGCGGCGGCGCAGGCGCACCGGGGCGGGATCGACCGCCTGCCCGAAGACCTCGCGCACCAGGTCCGCCTCGCCCCGGGTCAGCGGGCGGTCGCCTCCTGCGGGGAGCAGGCAGGCCTCGCGGTTCACTGGCCGCCCGGGCTTTCGATCGTCAGCGGGGCGGAGAGCTTGTCGCCATCGGCGAAGGTCAGGGTCAGCTCCACCGTGCCGCCGGGCTTGAGGCCGGCGGGCAGGTCCATGACCATGACGTGCTTGCCGCCGGGCGCGAAGGCGAGGGTTTCGCCCGGCCCCGCGGTGGGATCGGCCAGGGCGCCCATTTCGGAGTGGCCGCCGACCTGTTTCGTTTCGTGCAGCATGACCATGCCGGCCCCCGCGACATCGACCGCGGCGATGGTGACGGGCTTGGCGGACCCGTTGGCGAGCGTGAAATAGGCCGCGCCCGGATTGCCGCTGACGGCGGGCAGGACAAGGCGGCCGCCGGTAAGCGCAAGGCCCGGCTTCGTTTCCGGGGCGGCCGCCGTGGCCGCTTCGCCGGGCTGTGCCGTTTCGGGGCTGTTGGAGCCGCAGGCCGCCACAGCGGCCAGCAGCAGCAGCGGGGAAAGTCGCGAAAACCGGTTCATCGGTGAGCCTTTCAGGATCGCTTGCGGGTTCGGGCGCGTGCGCTCGTCGAACTAGTGCGCGCGCGCTCTTGTGCCAAGCGAAAGCGCACCTATATCGCCGCCAGTCACAGAGCCGCCGAGCGGCCTTGCCCGATAGGGGAGGCCTTGCGCGCGGTGTCAACATTCGACCTGAGGAATGGGGTATAATGGGTAAAGTCATCGGTATTGACCTCGGCACCACCAACAGCTGCGTTGCCGTGATGGACGGCGGGAAGCCCAAGGTTATCGAGAATTCGGAAGGCGCGCGCACCACGCCTTCGATCGTCGCCTTCACCAAGGACGGCGAGCGCCTGATCGGTCAGCCGGCCAAGCGCCAGGCGGTGACCAACGGCGACAACACGATTTTCGCGGTCAAGCGCCTGATCGGCCGCCGCTATGACGATCCGGTGACCCAGAAGGACACCGAGCTGGTCCCCTACCACATCGTCAAGGGCAAGAACGGCGATGCCTGGGTCCAGGCCGGCGGGCAGGACTACAGCCCGAGCCAGATTTCCGCCTTCACGCTCCAGAAGATGAAGGAAACCGCCGAGAGCTACCTTGGCGAGACGGTGACCCAGGCTGTCATCACGGTTCCGGCCTACTTCAACGACGCCCAGCGCCAGGCGACCAAGGACGCCGGCCAGATCGCCGGCCTTGAAGTGCTGCGGATCATCAACGAGCCGACCGCGGCCGCGCTGGCCTATGGCCTGGAAAAGAACGACGGCAAGACCATCGCGGTCTACGACCTTGGCGGCGGCACCTTCGACGTGTCCATCCTCGAGATCGGCGACGGCGTGTTCGAGGTGAAGAGCACCAACGGCGACACCTTCCTTGGCGGCGAGGACTTCGACACCCAGGTGGTCGAATACCTGGCCGAGCAGTTCCGCAAGAAGGAGGGCATGGACCTTCGCACCGACAAGCTGGCGCTCCAGCGGCTCAAGGAAGCCGCCGAGAAGGCCAAGATCGAGCTGTCCAGCGCGCAGACCACCGAGATCAACCTGCCGTTCATCACCGCCCGCATGGAAGGCGGCAGCACCACCCCGCTGCACCTGGTGGAAACGATCACCCGGTCCGACCTTGAAAAGATGGTTGGCGACCTCATCAAGCGCACCATCGCGCCGTGCCAGAAGGCCCTGGCCGATGCCGGCATGAAGGCCAGCGACATCGACGAGGTCGTGCTGGTCGGCGGCATGACCCGGATGCCCAAGGTGCGCGAGGCGGTGAAGGAGTTCTTCGGCAAGGAACCCCATACCGGCGTGAACCCGGATGAAGTCGTCGCCATGGGCGCCGCGATCCAGGCCGGCGTGCTCCAGGGCGACGTCAAGGACGTGCTGCTGCTCGATGTCACCCCGCTGTCGCTGGGGATCGAGACGCTGGGGGGGATCATGACCAAGATGATCGACCGCAATACCACGATCCCGACCAAGAAGAGCCAGATCTACTCCACCGCCGAGGACAACCAGCAGGCGGTGACGATCCGCGTGTTCCAGGGCGAGCGCGAGATGGCGCAGGACAACAAGCTGCTGGGCCAGTTCGACCTGCTGGGCATTCCGCCCGCCCGGCGCGGCGTGCCGCAGATCGAGGTGACCTTCGACATCGACGCCAACGGCATCGTCAACGTCTCGGCCAAGGACAAGGGCACCGGCAAGGAACAGCAGATCCGCATCCAGGCCTCGGGCGGGCTTTCCGACGCCGACATCGACCAGATGGTGCGCGATGCCGAGCAGTTCGCCGAGGAAGACAAGAAGCGGCGCGAAGGGGCCGAGGCGCGCAACAACGCCGACAGCCTGGTCCATGCCACCGAGCGCCAGCTTGAGGAGAACGGCGACAAGATCGAGCCTTCGCTGAAGGCCGAAATCGAAGCCGCCATCGCCGAGGCCAAGGCCGCGATCGAGAGCGGCGATACCGAGGCGATGACCGCCAAGACCCAGGCGCTCACAGAGAAGGCCATGAAGATGGGCCAGGCGATCTACGAGAAGGAGCAGGCCGCGCAAGGGTCGCCGGGCGGTGCCGGTCACGATGGGGCGCCGGCCGGTGACGACGACGTGGTCGACGCCGAGTTCTCGGAAGTCGACGACAACAAGGCCTGATCGGCCATGCACAGCTTCCGCCGCCTGCGCGTTTCGTGGGCGGCGGAATGCGTTTAGGGGCGGGCAATGTCAGCCGAAATCGACTTTTACGAACTGCTCGAGGTGGAGCGCGGCGCGGACGATGCCACGCTCAAGACCGCTTATCGCAAGCTGGCGATGAAGTTCCACCCGGACAAGAATCCGGGCTGCAGCGAATCGGAAAACCGGTTCAAGCAGATCAATGCCGCCTACGAGTGCCTGAAGGACCCGCAGAAGCGCGCGGCCTATGATCGCTATGGCCATGCCGCCTTCCAGCAGGGCGGACCGGGCGGGTTTCAGGGTGGCGGCGAAGGTTTCTCCGACATCGGCGATATCTTCGAGACGATCTTCGGCAATGCCTTTGGCGGCGGCCAGCGCCAGGCCCGGCGCGGGGCGGACCTGCGCTACGACATGGAAATCGGCCTCGACGAGGCCTTCCACGGCAAGAGCGCCACGATCGAGATCGAGGTGGCGGCCGGTTGCGAGCCTTGCGCTGGATCGGGCGCCACGCCCGGCACCGGCACCCGGCGCTGCACCATGTGCGGCGGCCACGGCAAGGTGCGCGCCCAGCAAGGGTTCTTCATGGTGGAGCGGACCTGTCCGACCTGCCATGGCCGGGGCGAGGTGATCGAGAAGCCGTGCCGCGCCTGTGGCGGCGAAGGCCGGGTGGACCAGCCCCAGACACTGGACGTGCAGATTCCCGCCGGCGTCGACACCGGCACCCGCATCCGGCTTTCGGGCAAGGGGGAGGCCGGACCGTTCGGCGCGCCGCCGGGCGATCTCTACATCTTCATCCACGTGAAGCGCCACCCGGTGTTCGAGCGCGACGGGACCACCCTGCTCACCCGGGTGCCGATCAGCTTCACCACCGCGGCGCTGGGCGGGTCGATCGAAATTCCGGGTCTGGACGGCACCCGCCACGAGATCGCGATTCCCGCCGGCATCCAGTCGGGCAAGCAATTGCGCCAGCGCGGGGCCGGGATGCCGGTATTGCAGGGCCGGGGCCGGGGCGACATGGTGATGGAGATCCAGGTGGAAACGCCCACCAGGCTCACTGCCCGCCAGAAGGAACTGTTGCGCGAATTGCAGGCAACCGAGACCGGCGAGGAATGCCCGCAGAGCCGCGGTTTTTTTGACCGGCTCAAGGACGCCTGGACCGACCTGACGGAGTAGGGGGAGGTGGAGCAACCGGCCAAGGTCATCACCGGCTGGGCCGGGGAGATGGCGCGGCCCGATGCCGCCAGAATCGCCGAAGCCATCGCCGAAGCGAACCGCCGGAGGACAGAGGCCTACGTCATCATCGAGCGCGGCGACCAGCATTACCTGCAGACCTTGCGGACAATTCGTGGCTTTGTCGTCGAAAAACGGGAAGGATCTGCCGCCCGGCACCTTCGCGCCATCAACCGCAATCTCCTTCCGGATGAAGCGGGCCGTTCCGACCTGTGGGCCAAACTCCTCGAGGTTGGCGAAAAGCGCGGATCCATGTTCCTGGCGGAGGAGGTCATTCCCGTTTTTCTGGCCTATTTCGCTGGAGCGAATGACCCGCCGGCGGTTGGCTGGGAGTCAATGGTGGTATGATGGCCGGGCGGGCTACTATCGGGCTGACATCAGTCCCGGGTCGAGCCCGGGACGACGTTTCTAGGCCATCGCCCGTTCCACTTCAGCCCGGATCCCCGCCACCAGCCCCGGATCGGCCTTGAGCTTGGTTTCCTCCTCGGCGAGGATGGCGAGGAAGGCATCGCGCTTGAAGCGGCGAAGTTCATCGGCGGTCAGCGGTTCGGCGCCGGGGAGGGCCGAGGCGACCAGGTCGATCATCCGTTCGGCGCCGTGGAGCCGGCCCCACAGATAGTCGTTCTCGCGGTAGGCGCGGCTGAAGAAGGCGCCGAAATTGTAGAATTCCACGCCGCGCAGGGTGGCATGGGCGCCGCCCTGGCGGATCGCGGTGCAATCGTCGGGCGAGATGCGATCGACTTTGACCGGATCGAATTCGGTCAGCCCCTCGCCGCGCAGCAGCGGCAGGGTGACGGCATCGTACCAGGGGAAGCCGAGGTAGGTGAGCAGGACCTTGCGGCGCAGGGCCGGGACCATCTTGCCCAGCGCGTCGGCCAGCAGGGCATCGACCACCAGGTCGGTGGCGGGCAACTGGCGGCGCTTTTCGAGGATATCGAGCAGTTGCGCCGGGTTGGTCAGCGCGTGGGCGGCGCTGGCGATGAAATCCTCGCCCAGCAGGGGCAGCGGCTCGCGCTCGAAATAGAGCGACAGGGCGCGGTAGACCGCATCGCGCGCCTGGTGGCGGGCCTCGTCGGTCACGTCGGGATCGCCGTCCCAGTCCTGGCTGAGGCGGCGGGCGAGCAGGCGCAGGCGGCGGATGCGGAAGGCGAGGTCATGGGCCTTGAGAAAGGTGACCGCATCGGGGCTGACCAGCCCCTCGGGCGAGGCCAGCCGGCCCAGGCCATGGCGCTGGAGATGGCCTTCGAGCGCTTCGACCACGGCTTCGTGCGCCAGTTCGGGCGCGGCCTGGCAGGCCAGGGCGGCGATGGTCTCGACGATGCCGGCAACCTTGACCTCGAGATAGGCGTGCCAGGCATAGCCGCCCTTGCGCCTGGCGGCCTCATGCGCCTTGTCGCGCCAGTACTGGAGGCGCGGCGCGGTTGGCCGATCGAGGAACAGGGTGCGGCCCAGCGCCTGTTCGACCGCCGTTTCGACCTCGGGGCGCAGGGCGGCGACGATCGCGCGCAGGCGGGCCATCTCGCGCGATTGGGCCGAGAGCACGTCGAGGTTGTCGCGGATCGGCTGTTCGCGCGGGATCGAGGAAAGCGAGCCGAAGATCACCGAGAACCAGCCCGGCGGGCGCGGATCGCCGCGCTCCAGCCCGCCCACCCGATCGGGCCGGGGATCGATGTAGACGAAGCGGCGATCGACCTCGCGCTGGGCCGGGCGGTTGCGGAGCACGGCCATGGCATCGGCAAAGGGGGCATTGACCAGCACCGAGCCATCGATCAGCGAGACTTCCT
This sequence comes from Novosphingobium bradum, assembly GCF_042646485.1. Classification (NCBI taxonomy): domain Bacteria; kingdom Pseudomonadati; phylum Pseudomonadota; class Alphaproteobacteria; order Sphingomonadales; family Sphingomonadaceae; genus Novosphingobium; species Novosphingobium bradum. The sequence continues at coordinate 722,052 of NZ_JBHRTQ010000007.1, forward strand.
CGATATCGCCGGTGGCCGCGTGTTCGGGCATGGTGCGCCGGGCGAAGGCGGCGCGGGTGGGCCATTCGCGGCCACGCTCGGCGGCGAGCTGGTCGATCTCGGCGAAGCGCAGCGCGGGGAAGGCGCCGGGGAAGCTGGCCGTGGCGCGGGCGGCGAAAACCAGTTCTAGCGGATCGGCCAGGTCGCGGCCCGGCTCGGTCGGCACGAGCGCCTGGAAGCCGATCGACAGGCGGTGTTCGGATTCCTCCACCTCGCGCGGGGAATGGAGGCGGATGGTTTCGACGTGGCCCTTGAAGTCGGTTGCGGTGACGAACAGGTCGAGCGGGTAGCCGGCGGGGAGCAGCGGCGGGCAATGCACCGAGCGGGCCATGGCCTCCAGCGCGTCGGCGATCAGGCGGGAGAAGCCGATGCCGCCGAACGGCGGTTCGAACCAGCGCGAGCGGATCAGCCGCGACAGCTTGGCGCGCACTTCCTTGCGGGTTTCGGGCGCGACGCTTTGCGCCACGACATTGCCCGGGCGGGTAAGCACGAACCAGACGATCGGCGCAGCCCAGAACTTGGCGAAGCGCCACCACGGCTTGGCCGAGGGGTCGATCAGCACGTCGACGTCGGCGCGCTCCAGCCACAGCTCGGTCAGCGGTTCGAGGCTTTGCCCGGAATGGATCGCCTGGGCCAGGAACACCCCGTTGATCCCGCCCGCGCTGGCCCCCGCGACGATATCGGCCAGGACGCGCAGGCGCATCCCGTGGTGGTCCTCGGCATGGGCGAGGAGGCGGCGGTAGACCTGTTCGGTATCGCTTGGCGCGGCGTCATCGGGGCAGGGCTCGCCCGAATGCAGCGCGCGGCTGGCCCGGACGAGCTTCCACAGCTCCTTGGTGACCCCGTGCATATAGACCGCAAGGCTGATCCCGCCGTAGCAGACCAGGGCAATCCGCAGTTCTTTCTGCCTCATGGCACGGGTGTGGACAGAAATTGTGCGCGTGGCAATTGCGTTCTTGTTACGTTCCTTATAGGGGAGGGCCATGGCCAAGCCCAAGCGTCGCTATGTCTGTTCCGCCTGCGGGTCCGTCAGCTTCCGCTGGCAGGGCCAGTGCGCCGATTGCGGGGAATGGAACACGCTGACGGAAGATGCGCCGCAGACGGTGTTTTCCGCCAAGCATGACCTGTCTTCGGGCGGGCGGGCGATCATGTTCGAGCCGCTCGATGGGGTGGGCGAGGTCCTGCAGCGGCGCTCCACCGGCCTTGCCGAATTCGATCGCGCACTGGGCGGCGGGCTGGTTCCCGGCTCGGCCATCCTGATGGGCGGCGATCCGGGAATCGGGAAGAGCACCCTGCTGCTCCAGGCCGCGGCGCGGATCGCGGGCGCGGGCGGGGCGGTGGTCTATATCAGCGGCGAGGAAGCGGCCGGCCAGGTGCGCCTGAGGGCCGAGCGGCTGGGCCTGGGCAAGGCGCCGGTACGGCTCGCCTCGGCCACCAGCGTGCGCGACATCCTCACCACGCTGGGCGAGATGGACCCGCCCGCGCTGGTGGTGATCGATTCGATTCAGACCATGCATTCCGACCAGATCGAGGGGGCGCCCGGCACGGTCAGCCAGGTGCGTGGCTGCGCCTTCGAGCTGATCCGCTATGCCAAGCAGAGCGGCGCGGCGCTGGTCCTGGTGGGCCATGTCACCAAGGACGGGACCATTGCCGGGCCGCGCGTGCTGGAGCACATGGTCGACGTGGTCATGGCCTTCGAGGGCGAACGCAGCCACCAGTACCGCATCCTCAGGAGCCTGAAGAACCGCTTCGGCCCGGTCGACGAGATCGGGGTCTTCGCCATGGCCGGGGCGGGGCTGGAGGAGGTGAGCAATCCCTCCAGCCTGTTCCTTTCCGGGCGCGACGATCCGGTGCCGGGCAGCGCGGTGTTCCCGGCGATGGAGGGCACGCGGCCGGTGCTGGTGGAAATCCAGGCGCTGATCGTGCGGCTGCAAAGCGGGGCGACCCCGCGCCGCGCGGTGGTGGGCTGGGACAGCGGGCGGCTGGCCATGCTGCTGGCCGTGCTGGAGGCGCGCTGCGGGCTGAACTTCTCCTCCGCCGAAGTCTATCTCAACGTGGCCGGAGGCTATCGCCTGGCCGATCCGGCGGCCGACCTTGCCGTGGCCGCCGCGCTCGTTTCGGGCCTGGCCGACAAGCCGCTGCCGTCCGGCTCGATCTGGTTCGGCGAGGTTTCGCTCGCGGGCGAGGTGCGGCCCGTGGCCCATGCCGGCATCCGCCTGCGCGAGGCGGGCAAGCTGGGCTTCGCGGATGCCTATGCCCCGCTGGAAAGCGGATCGGATGTGCCGGACGTGCGGCGACACGCGGTGACCATGCTTGCGCGCCTCGTTGACCGCGTGGTGGGCGAGCCCTAGTTTCGGTGTGGAATGACGGGATTTGACATCGGAGTACTGGTGCTGGTCGCCACGGGCGCGATCACCGGCTTTCTGCGCGGCTTCGTGCAGGAGGTGCTGGCGCTGTTCGCCTGGGTGGTTTCGCTTGTGGCGATCCACTATGCCCACCCTGCCGTGACCCACATGATGGAAGGCTTCGTCGGCAACCGGATGGGGGCGGCGCCCGTGCTCGCCTTCGCCGCCCTGCTGCTGGTGCCCTATGCGATCGTGCGGCTCATGGCCAAGCACTTGGGCCAGGCCAGCCGCGCCTCGCTGCTCGGCCCGGTTGACCGGGTGATCGGGTTTGGCTTCGGTGCGGTCAAGGGGATGCTGATCGCGGTGGTCGGCTTCTCGATCCTGGTCCTGGGCTATGATACGGTCTGGGGGGTGGACGGCCGGCCGCAGTGGATCACCCAGTCGCGCACCTATCCCTTCATCAATGCCAGCAGCGATGGCCTGGTCAAGCTCCTGGCCGAGCGCCGGGCCGAGGCGGTGGCGGCCGAGCACAAGCGCCTGCGCGAGAAGTGAGCGCCGCCAAGCTCTACACGCCCGAGGTGCTCGCGCTGGCCACCTCGCTGGCCGGCCATCCCTACGATCCGGCCATGCCGTTCACCGGACAGGCGCGTTCGGCCTCTTGCGGCAGCACCCTGGCGATTTCGCTGCGGCTGGACAAGGAGGGGCGGATCGCCGCGCTGGGCCTGCGCCCGCAAGCCTGCGCCGTGGGCCAGGCCAGCGCCGCGCTGTTCGCCGCAGGCGCGATCGGCCAGACCCGCGCCCGCATCGCCGAGGCCGAGGCCGGCCTTTGCGCCTGGCTGGCCGGCGCCGCGCCCCTGCCGGACTGGCCCGGGCTGGCCGCGATCGCGCCCGCGCGTCATTACCCGGCGCGCCACGGCGCGGTGATGCTGGCGTGGCGCGCCGCGCTGGATGCCCTTCCAACCGGCTGAAACCCCGGCTACACGCGGCGCAGTTTTATGGGGCGCAAAGCCGGGGGAGGGACCATTACATGAACGCCAGCATCGCACAGCCGCCGGGCCAGGTCGCCGCTCACGCTGAACCCAGCGCCAAGGATATGCGCCTGATCATCGCGGCCTCGACCGCGGGCACCGTGTTCGAATGGTACGATTTCTTCATCTACGGCACGCTGGGCGCGATCCTTTCGAAAACCTTCTTCCCGACCGGCAATGCCACGCTGGAGATGCTGCTGTTCTGGCTGGTCTTCGCGGTGGGCTTCGGCTTCCGCCCGCTGGGCGCGGTGCTGTTCGGCTTCCTGGGCGACCGGCTCGGGCGCAAGTACACCTTCCTTGTCACCGTCATGCTGATGGGCGTGGCGACGGCCGGGGTTGGCCTGGTTCCCTCCGCCGATGCGATCGGCTGGTGGGCGCCGGGGCTGGTGATCGTGCTGCGCGTGCTCCAGGGGCTGGCGCTGGGCGGCGAATATGGCGGGGCGGCGGTCTACGTGGCCGAACATTCGCCCTTTGCCCGGCGCGGCTATTTCACCAGCTACATCCAGGCCGGCGTGGTGGGCGGCTTCGTGCTGAGCCTGCTGGTGGTCCTGGCCTGCAAGGCGGCGATGGCCCCGGAAACCTGGCTGGCCTGGGGCTGGCGCGTGCCCTTCGTGATCAGCCTGGCGCTGCTGGCGATCTCGCTGTGGATGCGGCTCAAGCTGTCGGAAAGCCCGGTCTTCGTGGCCATGCAGGAAGAGGGCGAGATCGCCGGCAATCCCTTTGTCGAGAGCTTCACCTATCCCGGCAACCGCAAGCGCATCCTCGTCGCCCTGTTCGGCGTGGCCGCGGGGCTGACGGTGATCTGGTATACCGCGATGTTCTCGGGCCTGGCCTTCATCAAGGCGACCATGCACGTGGAGGATACCAAGGCGGAAATCCTGGTGGGGATCGCGGCCCTGCTGGGAACCGGGTTCTTCATCCTGTTCGGCCACCTTTCGGACAAGTGGGGCCGCAAGAAGCCGATCGTGATCGGCTATGCGCTGACGCTGCTGCTGCTGTTCCCGGCCTACTGGGTGATCGGCGCCTCGGGCGAACGGGCCGGCGGCAGCGCGCCGTGGACCATCGCCGGCCCCGATTGCGGCTATGATGCCTTCGCCAAGGACCAGGGGACCGATTGCGGCAAGCTGATGGGCGATTTCACGGGGGCGGGCATCGCCTATACCCTGAAGCAAGGCCCGGCGCTGGCGGTGGAGGTTGGCGGGGCGGCGCTCGACCTGTCGGGGATCGACTGGGCCAGTGCCAAGGCGCGCAAGGCCGGGATCGAACAGGCGGCGGGCCGCCCCGTGTTCTCGGCGCCCAAGGTGACGCCGGGGCTGGGGCAATCGCTCCTGATCATCGGCGCGCTGCTGGTGCTGATGGCGCTTTCGGGGGCGACCTATGGCCCGGTGGCCTCGCTGCTGGCCGAAATGTTCCCGCCGCGCGTGCGCTACAGTTCGATGTCGATCCCCTATCATATCGGCACCGGCTATTTCGGCGGTTTCCTGCCGCTGATCTCCACCTACATCGTGGCCAAGACCGGCAATCCCTTCAGCGGCCTGTGGTATACCTGGGGCGTGGTGCTGGTGGCTTTCCTGGTCGCGGCCTGGGGTCTGCCGAACGGCCCCCCGCGGGATTTCGCCGACGATGTCGACTGAGCCGGACCTGCCGTTCGGAGCGGTGCCGCCCGCGCCGCTGCGGCTGCACTGCGATCTCGAAGCGCTCGTCGCCAACTGGCGCGCGCTGGACCGGCTTTCGGGCGCGGCCAGCGCCGGGGCGGCGGTCAAGGCGGATGCCTATGGCGCGGGCGCGCGGCGAGTGGCGCCGGCCCTGCTTGGCGCGGGTTGCCGCGATTTCTTCGTGGCCCACTGGCAGGAAGCGGCCGAGCTGCTGGCCCTGGTTCCCGCCCCGGCCCTGGCCATGCTGCATGGCCCGCTGACGGCCGCGGAAGCGCAATGGGCGCGGGCCACCGGAGTGCGACCGGTGCTGAACTCGCTCACCCAGGTGGACTGCTGGCTCGCCGCTGGGGGCGGGCCGTGCCATGTCATGGTCGATACCGGGATGAACCGGCTTGGCCTGCCCATGGCCGCGCTGGGCGATCCGCGCCTCGCCGCGCTGGAAATCGACGTGCTGCTCTCGCACCTGGCCGCGGCGGAAGACGAAACCGAGCTCAACGCTCGCCAGCAGGAGCGCTGGATGGCGGCCCGCCAGCGCCTGCCCCACCGCCGCGCGAGCCTGGCCAACAGCGCCGGGATCATGCTGGGCGCGGACTATCACGGCGATCTCACCCGCCCGGGCCTTGCGCTTTACGGCGGGGTGCCCTGTGCCGCGCTGGCGCCGCATATCCGCCAGGTCGTCCGCCCGGAGGCCGCGATCCTCCAGGTGCGCGAGATCGCGGCGGGCGATACGGTGGGCTACAACGCCACCTTCACCGCCACCGGCCCGATGCGGATCGGGGTGATCGCGCTGGGCTATGCCGATGGCTTCCTGCGCTGCTGGTCGGGCAAGGGCGCGGCGCGCGGCGACAGTGGGGCGGGGGCGGTCCTGCCGGTGCTGGGGCGGGTGTCGATGGACATGACCGTGATCGATCTGGGCGCGGCGCCGGCCCTGCGCGAGGGGGACTGGGTCAGCCTTGACTATGCCCTGCCGCAAGCGGCCGAACTGACCGGCCTTTCGCAATACGAGCTGTTGACCGCGCTGGGCCGCCGGTTCGCACGTTAGCGCCGCTCCACCCGGGCCGCGCCATCGGGTTTTTGTGCACTTTTGCTGTGCAACAAGCGGGATTGTTGCGTTGCACACAAAATCGGCTTAGCAGGATGATGCCGATTCGGATATTCGGGAACAATGGCGAGGGTCATGGCTGGAAAAGCGGGCGACGACGGCGACGTCGTGATCATCAAGAAGTACGCCAACCGGCGGCTCTACAACACCCGCTCGTCGAGCTACATCACGCTCGATCACCTGGCGAAGATGACCCGCGAGGGGATCGACTTCAAGGTGGTCGACGCCAAGACCGGGACCGACATCACCCATCAGATCCTCACCCAGATCATCATGGAGGAGGAAGCCTCCAGCGGTGAGCAGATCCTGCCGGTGAACTTCCTGCGCCAGCTCATCGCCATGTATGGCAATTCGATGCAGTCGCTCCTGCCGCATTACCTCGAAGCCTCGATGGACCATTTCCGCGAGAACCAGCTCAAGCTGCGGAAGGCCTTCGAGGAAAGCCTCGGCAACAATCCGCTGGCGGCGCTCGCCCAGCGCAACATGGAAATGTTCAAGGCCGCCGCCGCTGCCTTCATGCCCGGGGTCGAACACGTCGCGGGCGACAAGCCGGCGGAAAAGGTCGCCGAACAGCCCGCGCCCGCGCCCAGCGTCGATCCGCTCGAACTGATCAAGGCGCAGATGGACGCGATGCAGAAGAAGCTCGACGAACTGGGCAAGTGATCGGCTTGCGCCGGGCGGGCAATCACCCGCTTGGCCGGGGCGCATTCAGCCGCTAACAGCGCGGCCATGAACCAGACCGCTCAGAAGCCCGCCATCAAGCACGCCCTTGCCACCACCCGGGAGGGCGATTTCGCCGCCTGGTACCAGGAAGTGATTTCCGAGGCCGAGATGGCCGAGGAAAGCGGCGTGCGCGGCTGCATGGTGATCAAGCCCTGGGGCTATGGCATCTGGGAGCGCATCCAGCAGATCATGGATGGCCGGATCAAGGAAGCCGGCGTTTCCAACTGCTACTTCCCGCTGTTCATCCCGCTGTCCTACTTCGCCAAGGAAGCCGAGCACGTCGAGGGCTTTGCCAAGGAGATGGCGGTCGTCACCCATCACCGGCTCGTGGCCGATGGCAAGGGCGGCCTTGTGCCCGATCCCGAAGCGAAGCTGGAAGAGCCGCTGGTCGTGCGGCCGACCTCGGAAACCGTGATCGGCGCGGCCATGGCGCGCTGGGTGCAGAGCTGGCGTGACCTGCCGCTGCTCACCAACCAGTGGGCCAACGTGGTGCGCTGGGAAATGCGGACCCGGATGTTCCTGCGGACCAGCGAATTCCTCTGGCAGGAAGGCCACACCGCCCACGCCGACCGGGCAGATGCGATGGACGAAACCCTGCGCGCGCTGGAGATGTATCGTAGCTTCTCGGAAGACGTGCTGGCCATGCCGGTGATCGCCGGCGAGAAGCCGGAAAACGAGCGCTTCCCCGGCGCGGTCGCCACCTATTCGATCGAGGCGATGATGCAGGATGGCAAGGCGCTCCAGGCCGGCACCAGCCACTATCTCGGCACCGGGTTCGCCGAGGCCGCCGGCATCCAGTACCAGAACCGCGAGGGCTCCCAGGCGCTGTGCCACACCACCTCGTGGGGCGTCTCCACGCGGCTCATCGGCGGCGTGATCATGACCCATGGCGACGATGACGGGCTGCGCGTGCCCCCGGCGATCGCCCCGCACCAGATCGTGATCCTGCCCATGCTGCGCGAGGACGATGGCGATGCGGCGCTGCTCGCCTATTGCGAGGAGCTGCGGGCCGCGCTGGCGAAACAGGTGGCGCTGGGCGAAAAGGTGCGCGTCCTGCTCGACAAGCGACCGGGCAAGGCCACCCAGAAGCGCTGGGGCTGGGTCAAGAAGGGCGTGCCGCTGGTGCTTGAGATCGGCGGACGCGATGCGGCCGGTGGGCAGGTTTCGGTCCTCCGCCGCGACCGGCTGTGGCGCGAGGATGGCAAGGTGAACTTCGCCGCCCAGTCGCGCGAGGATTTCCTGGCCGATGCGGTGGCCGAACTGGAGAGCGTGCAGGCCTCGCTCCACGCCGAAGCCACGGCCCGGCGCGATGCCCAGATCCAGCGTGGGATCACCAGCCTCGATGGCCTGGCCGACTATTTCTCGGAAGAGAACCGCTATCCCGGCTGGGTCGAACTGGGCTGGTCGCGCCCCACCGGCGAGGCGCTGGAGGCGGTCGTGGCCAGGCTGAAGGCGCTGAAGCTCACCATCCGCAACACCCCGATGGGGGCGCCGGCGCCGGCCGGAACTTGCCCGTTCACCGGCGAGCCGGCGGTCGAGACGATCTACGTGGCGCGCAGCTACTGAGGGCTTGGCGGCGCCGCAAATTCGCGGTGGGATTCGTCGGCCGCAGCGGTTACGCTCACTCCGAAAATCCGCAAGGCGGGCCTTGGGCCTGACCTCTGCGGGGACAAGGAGAGGAACGTGACCGCGATTCCCCAGGAGCGCCAGGCGGCGCCCAAGATGCTGCGCCCCTTCAGCAAGGCCGAAACCGCCTATCTCACCGGGGGCAAGCAGCCGGCTGTGTCCAGCGTGCTGACCTCGAGCTCGAAATTTCTCAACAGCCCGCTGTTCCGCGATGCCTGGACCATGACCTCGCTTCGCAAGATGGGGCCGGACGTTCCGCTCAACTATTGCCAGCCGGCCATGTTCAACGCCGTGTTCGACGTGACCGACCCGGAGGAATATGCCGCCGCGGTGGAAGCCGAGAAGGCTTGCAACCCTGAATTCCGCGACTGGCTGGCCGCCCGCAGGATCGAGCACTACGATCCCGCCGAGATGGGCCACCATGCGCCCGGCTCCCTAGGCGCGGCGATCCGCGACTTCCTGCTGAACTCGGGGATGAAGATCGAATTTCGCGACCAGCGCGAGATCGAGAACGACATCGACTATATCCTGATCCAGCGCGCGCAGACGCACGATATCCAGCACATGGTCAGCGGATTCGGGCTGAACCACCTGTCGGAAGTGGCGCTCGCGATTTCCACCGGCGCGGCCGACACCAGCTATTTCACCCCGGCGCTGGCCCACTTCCTCAACATGATCCCCAACTTCATCGCCGCCTCGACCCTGATGCGAACGCAGCTGCACTATCCAGCCGGGATGCCGCATCTCTATGATGCCATGGCCACGGGGATCGCCTTCGGCCGGCAATTGCGCCAGCCGCTGTTCATGGTCGATTGGGGAGCGCGGCTCGACCAGCAACTGGACGACATCGCCACTGATCTGGGCTTCACCCGCTTCGATGATCGTGAGTGGTTTCGCCTCAATGATCTGTCCGAGGGGTGAATCCGGGGATGATCGACCGCGCGCCCGCCCGGAAAGGCCGCCAATCATGACCGCGTCGACCGGCAAGGGGCTGCCCGCGCCACGGATGCTGCGCCCGTTCAGCAAGGCTGAAACCGCCTATCTCACCGGTGGCACGCAGCCGGCCGTTTCCAGCGTGCTGACCTCGAGCTCCAAATTCCTCAACAGCCCGCTGTTCCGCGATGCCTGGGCGATGACCTCGCTGCGCCGGATGGGGCCGGACCTGCCGCTCAACTACTGCCAGCCGGCCATGTTCCGCGCGGTCTACGACGTGATCGACCCGGACGAGTTCTGCCAGGCCGTGGAGGCCGAGAAGGCCGGCAATCCCGAATTCCGCGACTGGCTGGGCGCCCGCCGGATCGCGCACTACGATCCGGCCGCCATGGCCCACAATGCTCCTGGCACGCTGGGCGCGGCGATCCGTGATTTCCTGCTCAACTCGGGCATGAAGATCGAATTCCGCGACCAGCGCGAGATCGACAACGACGTGGACTACATCCTGATCCAGCGGGCGCACACCCACGACATCCAGCACATCGTCACGGGCTATGGCGCCAACGACCTTGGCGAGCTGGCCCTCGCGACCGCCACCGGGGCGACGGACACCGGCTATTTCACGCCGGCTCTGGCCCACTTCCTCAACCTGATCCCCAACTTCATCTGCGCCGCCCGCCTGATGCGCTCGCAGCTCCATTACCCGGCGGCCATGCCCCATGTGTACGATGCGCTGGCCGATGGCATCGCGCTGGGCAAGGCGGTGCGCTTGCCGCTGTTCATGGTGGATTGGGAAGCGCGGCTCGACCAACAGCTTGACGCCATCGCCACCGACCTCGGTTTCACCCGCCGCGACGACAGCCATTGGCGCGATCTCGATCACCTCTCGCGCGGGTGAGCGCCCGGTCGTCCGGACTGTGGACTTGCTCCGCGCTCACCGGTCTTTCGTCATCTCGGCCCGGTAGGCATCGAGGCTGATCGGCCGCCCCAGGAAATCCGCCACCAGCGCCGCCGCCGGCCTGGCTCCGCCCGGTTCCAGAACCTTGCGGCGATAGTCGCGCGCGGTGGCCGGGTTTCGCAGGCCTTCCTTTGCGAACCGGGTGAACAGGTCGTCGGCGATGACCTTCGACCAGCGGTAGGTGTAGTAGATCGCCGAATAGCCGTTGAGGTGGCCGAAGCTGTCCTGGAACTGGCTGAAGGCCGGGGCGGGCAGGGGGTTGTACTGGGCGTCCAGCTCGCGCATCCGGGCGCCGAGATCGGCCGGGGCCGGTCCCTGGTGATAGCGCAGCGAGATGTTCGACAGGGCAAGCTGGCGCATATCGGCCATGCCCTGGTCGAAATAGCGGGCGCGGTTCATCTTTTCGACCAGCGCGCGCGGGATCGCTTCGCCTTTGGCGTTTTTGGCGAAGCGGGCGAGGGTATCGTAGTCGTAGACCCATTCTTCCAGCATCTGGCTGGGCGCTTCCACGAAGTCCCATTCGGTGGCGACCCCGCTTTGCCCGGCCCAGCGCGCGGTCTGACCGCCGAACAGGTGGTGCAGCATATGGCCGAATTCGTGGAGGAAGGTGGTGACGTCGCCATGTTCCATCAGGCCGGTGGCATGACCGCCGGCCGGCAAGTTCATGACGAGGACGCCGACGGGAATCGCCTTGCCGGCGACGCCCTGGCGCAGGTTGATCATGTTGGCGTGGTTGTACTTGCCGGGGCGCGGGTGGCTGTCGAAATAGAACCGGCCGATGACCTTTCCGGCGCGCGGGCCTGAGCGGTCGAGCATCTCGTAAGCTTCCACCTGCGGGTTCCACACCGAGGTTTTCCAGGGCCGGATGGTCACCCCGAACAGGTCGGCGGTCAGCGCGAGGATGCCGTCGCGCACCTGGTCATAGGCGAAGTATTGGCGCGCTTCCTGCCGGTCATAGGCGAAATCGCGCTTCTGGACGAGGTTGGTGAGCCAGGCATTGTCCCAGGGCAGGAAGGCCTGCGCGCCGGGGTGATCGAGCTGGTAGACGGCGAGCTTGCGGGCATAGTCGCGGTCGCTGGCCGGGCGGGCGGCCTCGGCCATCTGTCCGAGGAGGGTTTCGACCTTGCCCGGGGTGTCGAGCATCTTGTCTTCCAGTGTGAGGCTGGCGTGGTCCTTGCGGCCGAGCAGGCGGGCGAATTGATCGCGCAGGTTGAGCAGATCGCGCAGCCGGGCATCGTTTTCTGGCCAGGCGCGGGTGACATTGGCCTCGAACAGCCGGCGGCGCAGGCTTTCGCTGGTCGCATAGGCGAGGACCGGGAACAGGTCGGGGTAATCGGTGGAGATCACCACCTTGCCGTCCGGCCCCGGCGGGTGGGCGGCGAGGAAATCGGCGGGCAGGCCGGCCAGCTCGGCAGGATCGGCCAGAACGGTCTTGCGGCCATCGGCGATGGCTTTCTCGAAGGCCGTGCCCACCTCGGCGATGCGATCCTGAAGCGCCTGGGCGCGGGCGCGATCGGCCTCGGGCAGGGCGACGCCGGCGCGCTCGAAAGTGCCGAGCGTGCGGGAAAGATAGAGCGCGGTGGCCGGATCGGCGGGCGGGGCGATCGCCTTCAGCCGGTCATAGGCCTTGCGCGAAAGGGTGAGGCGGGTCTGGGCATTGGCGGCGCGCACTTCGCAGGCGGCGGCGGCCGAGCGGCGGGCGTCGTCGGCCATGACCTCGCGCAGCATTCCGAATTCGCCGGCGGCCGAGGCGATGAGGTTGGCGATATCGTCATAGGCTTGCAGCGTGCGGACCGTGGTGGCCGGGCCGGTTTCGGCCTCGAGCGCGGCCTGGCGGGCGGCGATCGCGGCCATCCAGGAATCGCAGCGCCGGGCGATGGCGGCGGCATCGGCCGGCTGGGTGAGGACCGGCCCCATCACCGCATCGAGCGTAGGCGCGGCGGCAGCGGGGGCGGCCAGCAGGGTGGTGGGGAGCAGGGCGGCGCGCAAGGAAGTTCGCATGGCCCGGAACTGTCGGGCGCGGCGCGCGATTGTCAATCGTGCGGTTTGCGGCCAAGGCTTGTCCATGTCCAAGGAACACAGCAAGAAGCCCAAGCCCAAGCCCAAGCCCAAGCCCGCGCGCCATGCCCCCGGGCTGCCCAGTCGCCAGCAGGTGCTGGACTTCATCGCTCAGTCCGACGAGCCGGCCGGCAAGCGCGAGATCGCCAAGGCCTTCGGGCTGAAGGGGCAGGAGAAGATCCAGCTCAAGGCCTTGCTGCGCGACATGGCCGATGAAGGCCTGATCGACGGCAACCGCAGCGCCTTCCACCGCATGGGCGGCGTGCCGCGCGTGACCGTGCTGCGCGTGGTCGAGATCGAGGATGGCGAGGCCTATGCCATTCCCGATAGCTGGCAGCCCGATGACGCCACGCCGCCGCCGCGCCTGCGGGTGGTGGAAAAGGGGCGGCGCGAGGCCGCGCTCAAGCCGGGCGACCGGGTGCTGGCGCGCACCGAGGAGGCCGGGAAAGGCCTGATCGCCCATCCGATGAAGAAGCTGGCCGCTCATGACGAGCAGGTGCTGGGCGTGGTTGAACTGGACGGCACGGGGAAAGGCTGGCTCGCCCCGGTGGACAAGCGCGTTCGCAATGCCATGCCCATTTCCGACCTGGGCGGGGCCGAGGAAGGCCAGCTGGTCCTGGCCGAGCCGGCCGGGCGCTCGCCCCGGCATGGGGTGAAAGTCACCGCCGTGCTGGGCGATCCGCTGGCCCCGCGCGCCTTCAGCCTGATCGCCATCCACAAGCATGGCATCCCCCACGTGTTCGCCAGCGAGGTGCTGGAGGAGGGCGAGGTTGCCGCCCAGCTGGCCCTGGCGCCGGAAGCGCGCGAGGATCTGCGCCACCTGCCGATCGTCGCCATCGACCCCTCCGACGCGCGCGACCATGACGATGCGATCTGGGCCGAGCCGGACGGCGCCGGCGGGTTCAGGGCCGTGGTGGCGATTGCCGATGTCAGCTTCTATGTGCGCCCGGGCACCGCGCTTGACCGCGAGGCGAGGAAGCGCGGCAATTCGGTCTATTTCCCCGACCGGGTGGTGCCGATGCTGCCCGAGGTGCTGTCGGCCGACGTCTGTTCGCTGCGTTCGGGCGAGGATCGCGCGGCCATGGCCTGCCATATGCGGATCGACGAGCATGGCCGGGTGCAGGAGTTCCGCTTCACCCGCGCGCTGGTGCGGATCGCCGAGGTGATCGCCTACGAGGAAGCCCAGCGGCGGATCGATGCGGGCGAGGCCCAGCCCCATCTTGCCAACCTGTGGGCCGCCTGGCGCCTGCTGGAAAAGGCGCGCGGCGCGCGCGATCCGCTGGACCTCGAACTGCCCGAGCGGCGGGTGGTGCTCGATCCGCAAGGGCGCATCGCCGAGATCGCGGTGCGCGAACGCCTCGATGCCCACCGGGTGGTGGAGGATTTCATGATCTCGGCCAATGTCGCCGCGGCCAAGGCGCTGGAAAGCCGCACCGCTCCGGTGGTCTACCGCATCCACGAGCCGCCGAGCCGGGAGAAGCTGGTGGCGCTGAAGGACTATCTGGCCACCTTCGACCGCGAGCTGGCGCTGGGGCAGGTGATCACCCCGGGCCTGTTCAACCGGATGCTCAAGGACATCGGCGACGATACCGAAAAGCTGCTGGTGATGGAGGCCGTGCTCCGCAGCCAGACCCAGGCCTATTACGGCCCGCGCAATGCCGGGCACTTCGGCCTGGCGCTGGGTTCCTACGCGCATTTCACTTCGCCCATCCGGCGCTATTCCGACCTGCTGGTCCACCGCGCGCTGGTCGATGCCTTCGGGCTGGAGCAGCCGTTGGCCGGCCCAAGGGATGGTGGCGGCGTGCCGGCCCATTCAGGGCTGGCCGAGCGCGACCGCCACGACCTTTCGCGCGTGACCGATGCGATCAGCACGGCCGAGCGGCGGGCGATGATGGCCGAGCGCGAGACGATCGACCGCTATGTCGCGGCCTGGCTTTCGGCGCGGGTGGGCGAGGTCTTCCCGACCCGGATCACCGGGGTTCGCAAGTTCGGCTTCTTCGCCACGATCGTCGGCCTTGGCGGCGACGGGCTGGTTCCGGTCTCGACCCTGGGCGACGAGCATTTCCACTTCGACGAGAAGGCGCAGGTGCTGGTGGGCGGGGAAAGCCGCAAGACCTATGCCGTGGGCCAGGTGCTGGACCTCAGGCTGGCCGAGGCCAATCCGCTGACCGGCGCGCTCAAGTTCGAGCTGCCCGATGCCGAGGGCCGGGTGGAGCAGCGCGGGCGGCCGATGGTGCTGAAGAAGCGCGGCGGCCATGTGGTGGGCCAGCGCGGCCGGCCGGGGAACATCCGTCATCAGGGGCGCCGGCGCAAATAGGCGGCGCAGGCGCGCCCTTGCGGTTGGGCCGCGCGGTTCAACTCAGATCGTCGAGCCGGCTTTCATCAAGCGAGGCGGGGACGATGTAGAGCGGGCAGGGCAGGGTGCCGATGCCGGCGCCTGAAAACCAGGTGACCAGAGGGCCGGGGCTGCCTTCGGCGGCGGCGCCCAGCACCAGGGCGGCCACTTCGGGGTGGTCGGCCAGGTAGTCGGTCACGACCTTGACCCCATCGCCCTGGCGCACGGCGATGGCCGGCATCTTGCCGCTTTCGGAAAAGACGTTGCCGGCCAGCGAGGTGATCAGCACCTCGGCGCGGCTGCGGGCTTCCTCCTCGATCGTGGCCTGGACCCCGCCGAAGGCGACGAACTGCTGGCGCGGGACCAGCGCGAGCAGTTGCAGGTCGCCCCCGGTTTTCGCCGCGCGGCGCGAGGCGAAGCGCAGGGCTGTGCCGGCCTCGGCGGTTTCGTCCATGATCACCAGATAGGTTCTCATCTTGCGGTGCCTTACGTATTAAATCGCCGATATGGCTAAAAATTGGCATTTCGCCTTGCGGCGTCCGACGTGGCGGTCCACCAGCGCTTCTTGAAGAGGAAGCCTGTCGGAGCGCGCCGGACCATGCCGATCGAAATCAAGATGCCCGCACTCTCGCCCACCATGGAAGAGGGTACGCTAGCCAAGTGGCTGGTCAAGGAGGGAGATCGGGTTGCCGCCGGTGACGTTCTGGCCGAGATCGAGACCGACAAGGCGACCATGGAATTCGAGGCGGTGGACGAGGGCACGATCCAGTCCATCACCGTTCCGGGCGGCACGGGCGGGGTCAAGGTGGGCACGGTGATCGCCGTGCTGGCCGGCGACGACGAAGCGGCAACGCCTGCTCCCGCTGCGGTTGCGGCCCCTGCTCCGGCGCCGGAAAAACCGGCGGCTGTCGCCAAGGCCGAACCCGCGCCGGCGGCCACGGCTCCGGCCGCGTCCGCACCGGCCGCCCCCGCCAGGGCCGAGGCTCCCGCTGGCGCGCGTCTGGTCGCCAGTCCGCTGGCCCGCCGGCTCGCGGCGGAACGCGGGGTGGATATCGCGGCGATCAAGGGCACCGGGCCGAACGGCCGCGTGGTCCGCGCCGACCTTGAAGGGATCGCCCCGGGCACGGCTCCCAAGGCGCCCGCCGCCCCGGCCGCGCCCGTCGCCCGCCCCGTCGCGCCGGCTGCTGCTGCCGCCGGAAGCAAGGCCGCCGCACCCGAAACGCTGGCCCTGCTCGATGCGCGGGTGCCGCACCGGGTGGAGCGCCTGTCGAATATGCGGAAGACCATCGCCCGGCGGCTGGCCCAGTCGATGCAGGAAGCGCCGCACATCTATCTCACGGTCGACGTGCGGCTCGACAAGCTGCTGGCCCTGCGCGCCGAGCTGAACGACGCGCTCGCCGCCGAGGGCGTGAAGCTTTCGGTCAACGATATGCTGATCAAGGCGCTGGGCAAGGCGCTGATCGCCGTGCCCGAATGCAACGTGACCTTCGCCGGCAACGAGATCATCCGTTATGAACGCGCCGACGTTTCGGTGGCCGTCTCGATCCCCGGCGGCCTGATCACCCCGATCGTGCAGGACGCCAACGGGCGCAGCCTGTCCTCGATCGCGGCGGCGATGAAGGACCTGGGCGCGCGGGCCAAGGAGGGCAAGCTCCAGCCCGATGAATATCAGGGCGGAACCGCCAGCATCTCCAACATGGGCATGATGGGGATCAGGCAGTTCACCGCCGTGATCAACCCGCCGCAATCGACCATCCTGGCGGTGGGCGCGGGCGAGAAGCGGCCCTGGGTCATGGGCGATGGCACGCTGGGCGTGGCCCAGGCCATGACCGTGACCGGCAGCTTCGATCACCGCGCGGTGGATGGGGCCGACGGTGCGCGCCTGATGGCCGCCTTCCGCGAGCTGTGCGAAAAGCCGCTGGGGCTGGTGGCCTGATGGGCGCGTCCCGGCCGCTCCCCCGGCCGGGCGGGCCTGCGGCATGACCCGCGAACCCGCCATCCGCACCGCCGCCATGCCGGCCGATACCAATGCCAATGGCGATATCTTTGGCGGCTGGCTGATGAGCCTGATGGACATGGGGGCCGGCTTGATCGCGGCGCGCCGCGCGCGCGGGCCGGTGGCGACCGTGGCGATGGACGGGATGCAGTTCCACCTGCCGGTCAAGGTCGGCGACGAGGTGTCGGTCTATTGCGAGATCACCCGCGTCGGGCGCACCTCGATCACCATGGCGGTCGAGGCGTGGCGCAGGCATCGCTACGAGGATGAACAGCACAAGGTGACGCAAGCGGTGTTCACCTTCGTGGCATTAGACGATAACGGGCGGCCGAGATTGGTTGATTGAACGCCGGCACTCAGGAGTAGGTCTGTGGCTGAAGCATACGACGTGATTGTTCTCGGTTCGGGTCCCGGTGGCTATGTCGCGGCAATCCGCGCGGCGCAGCTCGGGCTGAAGACGGCGATCGTGGAACGCGAGAACCTGGGCGGCATCTGTCTCAACTGGGGCTGCATCCCCACCAAGGCGCTGCTGCGTTCGGCCGAAGTGTTCAACCAGATGAAGCACGCCAAGGCCTACGGCCTGGCCGCCGACAACATCACCGCCGATCTTGCCGCCATCGTTGCCCGTTCGCGCGGCGTGGCCAGCCAGCTCAACAAGGGCGTGACCGGGCTGATGAAGAAGAACCGGATCACGGTCCACATGGGGTCCGGCAAGCTGGTGGGCAAGGGCCGGCTCGAAGTCACCGGCGAGAAGGGCACCGAGGTGCTTGAGGCCAAGCACATCATCATCGCCACCGGCGCCCGCGCCCGCGAATTGCCCAAGGCCAAGTCCGATGGCCAGCGCATCTGGACCTATCGCCACGCGATGACGCCGAGCGAACTGCCCTCGAAGCTTCTGGTGATCGGCTCGGGCGCTATCGGGATCGAGTTTGCCAGTTTCTACAACGACATGGGCAGCCAGGTTACCGTGGTCGAGATGATGGACCGGATCGTGCCGGTGGAAGATGCCGAAGTTTCGGCCTTCCTCGAGAAGGCGCTGAAGAAGCAGGGCATGACCATCCTCACCAAGGCCAGCGTCGGCGCGATCACCCCCGGGGCCGATGCGGTCACCGTGGCGATCAAGGACAAGGACGGCAAGGAGACGAGCGAGAGCTTCAGCCACGTGATCGTGGCCGTGGGCATCGTCCCCAATGTCGAGGCCATCGGCCTGGAAGATCTGGGGATCGAGCCGGACAAGCGCTTCCACATCAAGACCGACGGCTATGGCCGCACCAATGTCCCCGGCGTCTGGGCGATCGGCGACGTGACCGACGGGCCGTGGCTCGCGCACAAGGCCAGCCACGAGGGCGTCACCGCCGCCGAGGCGATCGCGCAGGAACTGGGCAATGCCGAGGTTCACCCGCACCCGCTCGATCGGGGCAACATCCCGGGCTGCACCTACTGCCACCCCCAGATTGCCAGCGTGGGGCTGACCGAGGCCAGGGCCAGGGAAGCCGGCCACGAGGTGAAGGTCGGCAATTTCCCGTTCATCGGCAACGGCAAGGCCATTGCGCTGGGCGAACCGGAAGGCTTCGTGAAGACCGTGTTCGACGCGAAGACCGGCGAACTGCTGGGCGCCCACATGATCGGCGCGGAAGTGACCGAGATGATCCAGGGCTTCGTGGTCGGCCGCACGCTGGAGACCACCGAGGCCGAACTGATGCAGAGCGTGTTCCCGCACCCGACCATCTCGGAAGCGATGCACGAAAGCGTGCTCGCCGCCTACGGCCGGGCGATCCACATCTGATCGGGGGCGGAAAGGCCATCCGGCCATTTCCGCACACGACGGATTACGCCGACCACATCTGTGCGGGCAGGCCACCGGGACCGGAATTGGCCTGGCGCACGATGTGGTCGAACACGGCCGGATGCAGGCGCTGCTCGAATTCGCAGCCTATCGTCGCGCCGCTGCGCCAGCGGATATTGGCCTTGAGCGCTTGCAGGCCGGGGATCCGCAGCCACATCCCGCGGGTCAGGTCCAGCGCCGGCAGCCAGACGATGCAGAACCCGGTTTCCGACAGGTTGAGCAGGCGGCTGCGCGCCCAGGGGCGCTGGCCCTGGCGGATGTCGCAGGGGAGGGTAAGCGGAGCACGCCGCGCCCGCACCCGATGCCGTTCGGTCCCGGTCCTGCCCGCCATCTCGGTCACGCTGCGCCCGCCATTCCCCTTGTCGGCAAGGGATTGCTAGCAGGGCCTGGTTAAGTGGCCGTATACGATGCGGCCGCAGTCTCGCCATTGAGTTTCATCCGGCAGACGAGGCCGGCCGGGTTCCAGTCGAACGCCACTTCGGCAAGGCCGCCATGCGGGCGCAGGAGCCGCGAGCCCATCCCGCGCTTTACGGGCGGGATGACCGAGGGGCCGCCGTCCTCGCGCCATTCAAGCCCGATGAGCCCGGCGCCAAGCACCTGCCAGGTGATCGCCACCGTTCCGGCGGCGGCGGACAGCGCCCCGTACTTCACCGCATTGGTGGCCAGTTCGTGCAAGGCCATGACCAGCGCCATGGCGGTGGCCTTGTGCAGCCGGCAATCCGGCCCCGACCGGCGGATGCGTCCGTCATCGAAGGGGGCGGTCGCGGTGGCGACCAGCTCGCCCAGGCCAGCGCTGTCAATCGCCCCGTGGCGCAGCAGGTCGCTGGCCTTGCCATAGGCCTCGAGCCGGCCAACGAGATTGGCATGGTAGGTGGCCGCATCCTCGCCGGGGGCCGGCCTGCGCCCGATCAGCGCGCGCAGCACCTGCCGGGCATTGCGGGCGCGATGCTGCAATTCGGCGTTGAAGGCCTCGGCCTGGTCGATATGCGCCTCGCTTTCCAGCAGGAGCTGGCGAACGAAGGCGCCGACGACGACCACAATGCTCACCGTCAGGCAATAGAGCAGGAACATCGCCACCCGCACCGGCGTTTCGGCCATGTGCAGCGGGTCGATGGAGAACAGGAACCGGGCGATGAGCAGCGAGGCCACCGCGCTCAGCACGGCATAGCGCCCGCCCAGCAGCAGGGCCGAGACCAGCACCACCGGATAGAAGGTGAGGAACGGCACGCCCATGGCGCCTTGATCGAGCGCCCAGCGCACGATCGTCGCAAGGGCCAGCCAGGCCAGGGTCAGCGCGAGCTTGCGGGCAGGGCTGCGCTGACGCAGGATCAGGCGGCTGAGGCGATCACGCCAGCGCGATGGCGGTTCTTGCGTGATGCCTGGCACGATGCTCCGTCCGAATCCCTGCCGACACCCGCGCCCGGCGCCGCGATGGGCCGCGATCGCGCAGGTTCGTCCCTGCGCGACTTCGTAATGGTTTTCAGCGGTTTGTCGAGCATGGTTGGCGCATGGTCCAGCCTGCGCCCAAAGCCATCGCGCTGGCGGACAGGGTGGGATTCGAACCCACGGTGAGCTTGCGCCCACGGCGGTTTTCAAGACCGCTGCCTTAAACCACTCGGCCACCTGTCCGCACTGCGAGGCAAGTCGCCGCTAGCGCCGCACGGCGGATTTGTCACGCCTTGTCGCTCGCCAGGGATGAGCCGTGCAAACATGGCCCGCGCGGGATTCCCATGGCCCTTGCCCTGTGCAAAGGTGCCGCCATGCAGTCATCATTCCGGTTCGTGCGTCTCCTGGGTGCCTCGCTTGCCTCGCTGGTGCTGGTCGCCGGGCCATCGCAGGGCCAGGTCGAGCGCGATCCGGGTGTCCCCGGCCCGGCGGCACCGGCCGAAACGGCCGCGCCCGGCGAGGAGGCGGGGTTCCAGGGCTATCTCCAGTTGCTCGCCGCCCGGGCGCGCGGCGATGGGGTGCGCGAATCGACCATCGCGGCGATGACCGCCGGGCTGACCTTCAATCCCCGGGTGATCGCACTCGATCGGTCGCAGCCCGGATCGTCCGCCACCAGTTCCGCCGCGCCGGCCTTCGCGCCCTATCGCCGCACCCATGTCGATGCGGCGCGCATCGCGGGCGGGCGGCAGATGCGCGCCGCCGTCGCCGATCTTGCCCCCGGGATCGAGGCGCGGTTCGGCGTGCCCGTGCCGATCCTCCTGGCGATCTGGGGGCACGAGACCAATTACGGGCGCTATACCGGCGATTTCGACCTTGCCCGCTCGCTTGCCACCCTGGCCTATGAAGGGCGCCGGCGCGAGCTGTTCGCCGATGAATTCGTCGCCGTGCTCAAGATGGCCGACCAGGGGACGCCGCGCGAACGGCTCAAGGGCTCGTGGGCCGGGGCTTTCGGCAATCCGCAGTTCCTGCCCTCGATGTACCTGCGCCTCGCGGTCGACGGCGATGGCGATGGCGATCGTGATATCTGGCACAGCCGCGCCGATACCCTGGCCTCGATCGCCAACTATTTCCGCGATGCCGGCTGGCGGGCCGGGCAGCCCTGGGGCGTGCCGGCGCTGGTCCCGGCCGGCTTCGCGCGCGGCGCGGTGACCTCGCGGCTGACCGCGCCCGATTGCCCTCGGGTCCATGCCCGCCATGCCCGCTGGCTGACCGTGGCCGAATGGCGCGCGCGCGGCGTGCAGACCCTGGCGCCAATCGGCGACACGGTCATGGCCACCCTGCTCGAACCGGATGGGCCGGGGCAGACCGCCTACCTGTTAACCGGGAATTATCGGGTCATCCTCGAATATAACTGCTCGAACTACTACGCACTGTCCGTGGGGTTGCTTGCAGATGAGATTGCCCGTTGACCGTCCGAGCGCGCTCGGCCTGATTGCCCTTGCGCTGGCTGCCGGCGGGATCGGGGCGCTTGCCGCCCCCTTGCTGGCCCGCGCCCCGGCGCCCGCGCCGCTGGCCCCCAGCGGCCCGGCGGCCGACTATCCGATGGTGCTGGGCGCGCCGTTCACGGTTGATGGGGTGACCTATAGCCCGTCCGATACGATGAATTACGACCAGGTCGGCTATGCCGTGGCGGAGGCCGGGGCGGGGGCAGGGGCAGGGGCGGAAGCCGGCCCCGGCATTTCGCTGGCCCACCGCACCCTGCCGCTGCCCAGCTACGTTGAGGTCACCTCGCTCAGGACCGGGCGGACCATCCTCGCCCGGGTCGAACGGCGCGGGCCGATGACCGGGCACGACCTGGTGGCGCTGTCGGCAGGAGCCGCGGTCCAGCTTGGCGCCGATGGTCGCACCCCGGTGCGGGTGCGCCGGGTCAATCCGCCGGAGATGGAGCGTGCCCTGCTGCGCGCCCGCCAGACCGCGCCGCTCCGCATGGATACGCCGATGTCGCTGGTGAACGTGCTCCTGCGAAAGCTGGATCCGGCGCTGGTGCCGCCGCCGGTGGCTCCGCCCGAAACGCCGGTGGCCGCCGCACCCTCAGCGGCGATCGCCGCGAAGCCGGCGAATGCCCAACCAGCGGTCGCGGCCAAACCGACGGTGGCCGCTCCCAGGGCGCCCGCCACGCCCGCCCCGAAGCTCGCTGGCACGGCTACGGCCTCGCCCCGGACTGGGCCGATTCCCCAACCTGCCCCGAAGCCGACTGCCCAGCCGGCCGCCAAGCCAGCCCCCGGCAAACCGGGCGCCCTGGTGGTCCAGGTAGGCGCCTTCTCCACCCACGAGAGGGCGGAAAAGGCCGCACGGCAGGTTGGCGGCACGGTCACCCCGGCGGGCAAGCTGTTCCGCGTCCGCATCGCCGGGCTGGGCGGGCAGGCCGAGGCCGCCGGTGCCCTCGCCAAGGCGCGGGGGGCGGGCTATAGCGATGCCCGAATCCAGCGGGCCGACTGACTGACGCCACATCCGGCGCAAGCTCTGGTCAGCCTCTGCCTGAGGTTGGGACCGGACGCACTTGAAAAGCCTGCCGTTTATTCTGACGAGTGCCGCCCTGGCCGTCGCCCTGCCGCTCTCGGCCAGCGCGCCGCTGGCGGTTGACCAGGCGGCCCTGGCCGATCCGCGCAATCCGCCCGCCGCACTGGCCCCGATCCCCGTGGCCCTGCTGGTCGATCTCGGCTCGGGCCAGACGCTCTATGCCAAGGAGCCAGATCGCCGGTTCATGCCCGCGTCGATCACCAAGGTGATGACGCTGTATGTCGCCTTCGAGCTGATCGCCCGAGGGCAATTGCACGAGGCGCAAACCTTCCGGATGAGCGCGGAGGCCTGGAAGCATTGGCATTCGGTCGGTTCGACCATGTTCCTCGACCGCGAGCATGACGTTTCGGTGCACGATTTGCTGATGGGCATCGCCAATGTTTCGGCCAACGATGGCTGCGTGGTCCTGGCCGAAGGGGCGGCCGGAAGCGTGGCCAACTGGGTGGCCCTGATGAATGCCGAGGCCCGTCGCATTGGCATGACCAACAGCCACTACGGCACGCCCAACGGCTGGATGGACGAAGGGCAGACCTATGTCACCGCCCGCGACCTTGCCACCCTGGGCGCGGCGATGATCCGCCGCCATCCCGATCTCTACCATCGTTATGTCGGCCACGAGACCGCCACCTGGAACGGGATCACCCAGCACAACCACGATCCGATCCTGGGCAAGCTGGAAGGGGCCGACGGGATCAAGACCGGCTTCACCAACCAGGCCGGCTACGGCTTCCTCGGTTCCGCGATCCGCAACGGGCGGCGGCTCGTCATGGTGATCGGCGGTGCCGACCGCCACCAGGATCGCGCCCGCGCCGCCGCCGACCTGATGGACTGGGGCTTTGCCGCCTTCGACAGCCGGCCCCTGTTCGCCGCCGGAACCACGGTGGGCAGCGCCCGGGTTCAGGATGGCGAGGCACGCTCGGTGCCGCTGGTCGCCCCGGCCGCCTATTCCGCCGCCAGCCCGCGCGGGCTGCGCCAGCCCGTCGCGCTCAGGCTCGTCTATGACGGGCCGCTGCCCGCGCCGATCCGCAAGGGCGATGCCGTGGCCGCGCTGGAAATCCGGGTGGGGCAGGGCGCGCCCGAACGGGTGCCGCTGGTGGCCGGGGCCGACGTGGCCAGGGCCGGCCCCTGGCGGCGGCTGCTCAACGGCCTGGCGGGGCTAGTCTCGTGATGGAACAGGGGCGGTTCATCGCCTTTGAAGGCGGCGAGGGGGCGGGCAAGTCCACCCAGGCGCGGCTGCTGGCCGAGGCGCTGCGCGCCGCCGGCCGCGAGGTCGTCGTCACCCGCGAGCCGGGTGGCACGGCGGGGGCCGAGGCGATCCGCAAGCTGCTGCTCGACACCGCCGGCCCGAATGTGGAAGACGGGGGCTGGTTGCCTCGGGCCGAGGCGCTGTTGTTCGCGGCGGCCCGCTCCGACCATGTCGAGCGGCTGATCCGCCCGGCCCTGGCGGCGGGGCAATGGGTGGTCTGCGACCGGTTCCTCGATTCGAGCCGAGCCTACCAGGGCGGAGGCGGGGGGCTGGCCGATGCCGACCTGCTGGATCTCCACCGCGTCGGCAGTCTTGGCCTGCTGCCCGATCTCACCCTGCTGATCGAGGTCAGCCCCGAGGAAGCTGCCGCCCGGATCGCCCACCGCGATGGCGACGAGGCCGATCGCATCGGCGGGCGACCGGCGGAATACCACGCCCGCGTCGGCGCGGCCTTCCGCGGCCTGGCCGCGCAGGATCCGGGCCGCTTCGCCGTGATCGACGGCAATGGCCCGCGCGAGGCAACCCAGGCGGCGATCCTTGCCGCGGTGGAGCGCCTGGCATGACCCTGCTCGGCCACGATCTTGTCGGCCATGGGGAAGCCTGGCGCGAATGGCGCGGGGCCATGGCTTCGGGCCGGATGCACCATGCCTGGATTCTCGCTGGCAAGCAGGGGTTGGGCAAGGCGCTGTTCGCCCGGGCCGCCGCGCGCGAACTGGTGGCCGAGGCCGGCGTGCCCCAGCCCGACCATCACCCCGACGTGCTCGAACTCGCCCCGCTTCCCGCCAATGACGAGGAGCAGAAGAAGAAGGACGAGGGCCGCCCCTACCAGACCAAGCGCAACATCTCGGTCGATCAGGTGCGCGCCATCCAGCACCGGCTGACCACCCGGCCGACCCTGGGCGAGCGCCGCGCGATCATCATCGACCCGGCCGACGACATGGAGAAGGGCGCGGTCAACGCCCTGCTCAAGAGCCTGGAGGAACCGCCGGCCGGAACCTTCTTCCTGCTGGTCGCCCACCGCCCGGGCCGCCTCCTGCCCACGATCCGCTCACGCTGCCGCACCGTGCGCTTCCCCGCGCTGCCCGATGCCGACGTCGCCCGGGTGGTGAGCGGCGCCGCCCCCCAGGCCGACAGCGCCACCCGCGCGGCCGCCGTTGCCGCGGCCGAAGGCTCGCCCGGCGCCGCGCTAGGCTTCGTCGAACAGGAGCTTGGTCCGGTTCATGGCCTGATGGAGCGGCTGGTCGGGGAAGGGGATCCCCAGTTCACCCTGCGCGGCGCGCTCGCCAGCGAAATCGGCGCGCGGCCCGATCGGCCCCGCCTGCTCGCCACGCTGGACCTGGCGCGGGCCGTGCTGGCGGCGCGCCTGGCCGTTGCAAGCCCGTTGCAGCGCCTTCGCGTGATCGATGCCCATGCCGCGCTGGCCACGCTCAGCGCGCAGGTTCCCACCTACAACTATGATGCGGGCTTGCTGGCGATGGAAATCGGCGGGTTGCTCGCCTCGGCGGCACTGCCTAGAGAGGCCGCCTGATTTCCTTGACTGGCGGACCATGGCCGAACCCTTTTATCTTACCACCGCGATCTCCTATCCCAACGGCAAGCCGCATATCGGCCACGCCTACGAGGCGATCGCCGCCGATGTGATCGCGCGGTTCCAGCGCCTGTCCGGCCGCGACGTGCGCTTCCAGACCGGGACCGACGAACACGGCCTGAAGATGGCCCAGAAGGCCCGCGACCTGGGCGTTTCCCCGCAGCAGCTTGCCGATGAAATGTCGCAATATTTCATTGATATGTGCGATGCCTTGAACGTCAGTTATGACGTCTTCATCCGCACCACCGAGCCGCGCCACCACGCGTCCACCCAGGAGCTGTGGCGGCGGATGGAGGCCAAGGGCGATCTCTATCTCGATCGCTACGAAGGCTGGTACTCGGTCCGCGACGAGGCCTATTACGACGAGAGCGAACTTGTCGCCGGGGAAGGGGGCGAAAAGCTTTCCCCGCAAGGCACGCCGGTGGAATGGACGGTCGAGGAAAGCTGGTTCTTCCGCCTGTCGAACTATGCCGAGCCGCTGCTGGCGCTCTACCGCGACCATCCCGAATTTCTCCAGCCCGACAGCCGCCGCAACGAGATCATGCGCTTCGTCGAAGGCGGCCTGCGCGATCTTTCGGTGTCGCGCACCAGCTTCGACTGGGGGATCAAGGTTCCCGGCAGCGATGCCCATGTCATGTACGTGTGGGTAGATGCGCTGACCAACTACCTGACCGGGCTTGGTTTTCCGGACGAGGGCGGACACTTTGCCAAGTGGTGGCCGGCCGATCTGCACCTGATCGGCAAGGACATCGTGCGGTTCCACTCGGTCTACTGGCCAGCCTTCCTGATGAGCGCGGGGCTTGCATTGCCCAAGCAGGTCTATGGCCATGGGTTCCTGCTCAACCGGGGCCAGAAGGAATCGAAGTCGCTCGGCAACGTCACCGATCCGCTGGCCCTGGCCGAGCGGTTCGGCGTTGATACCCTGCGTTATTTCCTGATGCGCGAGGTCGCCTTCGGGCAGGACGGGTCCTATTCGCCCGAAGCGATCGTGACCCGCGCCAATGCCGAACTGGCGAACAGCTTCGGCAACCTGGTTCAGCGGGTTTGTTCCATGATCTTCAAGAACATGGATGGCAAACTTGTCGGGTTCACCCAGGTGGATGCCGATGCAGCGCTGCTGACCCAGGTGCGCGATGCCTGCGCGGTCGAACTGCCGCGCGAATTCGCCGCGCTCAATTTCTCGGTGGGCATCGAGGCGTGGATGCGCGGCGTCTTCGCCTGCAACGCCTATATCGACGAGCAGGCGCCCTGGGGGTTGAAAAAGACCGATCCGGAACGGATGGGGGCCGTGCTGCTGACCCTGTTCATGGCTATCCGCGACCTCACCATCGCAATCTCGCCCGTTGTGCCAACGGCAGCGGGCAAGGTGTTGGACCAGCTAGGTATTCCGTCGGACGAGCGCGATCTTTCGGCGCTGGCGGACGCGGGCTGGTATGCCCGCCGCGTGGCCACGGGTGAGCCGCTGGGCACGCCGGTCCCGGCCTTTCCGCGGCTGGAGCTGCCGGCGGAGGAAGACCCGGCCTGATGCTCGTCGATTCGCACTGCCACCTCAATTACAAGGGCCTGGTCGAGGACCAGCAGGGCGTGCTCGAACGGGCGCGCGCGGCAGGGGTGGGAGCCTTCCTCAACATCTCCACGCGCCAGCGCGAATGGGCCGATGTCGTCGGCGTGGCCGAGCGCGAGGCCGACGTCTGGGCCAGCGTGGGCATCCATCCCCACGAGGCCGACGACCATGCCGATCTGGGCGCCGCGGCACTGCTGGCGGCAGCGGATCATCCCCGGGTGATCGCCATCGGAGAAACCGGGCTCGACTACTACTACGACCATTCCGATCGGCAGGTGCAGCAGGCCTTGTTCCGGGTCCATGTGGCCGCGGCCCGCGAAACCGGGCTGCCGCTGATCGTCCATACCCGCGATGCCGAGGACGACACCGCGCGGATCCTGCGCGAGGAGATGGCTGCCGGCGCCTTTCCGGCCTTGATCCACTGCTTCACCGCTTCGGCCGATTTTGCCCGGGCCATGCTGGACCTCGGCCTGACGATCTCGCTCTCCGGGATCGTGACATTCAAGAATGCCAAGGACTTGCAGGAGATTGCCAAGGTGATCCCGGAGGATCGCTTGCTGGTCGAGACCGATGCGCCATTCCTGGCGCCGGTGCCGCATCGCGGGCGCCCGTGCGAGCCGGCTTTCGTGGCCGATACGGCCCGGTTCGTGGCGGACCTGCGGGGGATCAGCCCCGAAGCGCTGGCCAGGGCGACCACGGCCAATTTCGCGCGGCTGTTCAAGAAAGCGGGCCTGGAGGGCGCTATCCTGGAGGGGGCGGCGTGAAGCTGATCATGCTGGGCTCGGGCACCTCCACCGGGGTGCCGCGGATCGGCGGGCCGGACGGGCGCGGCGACTGGGGTGAATGCGATCCGGCCGAGCCGCGCAATCGTCGCAGCCGGGTGTCGATCGTGGTGGAAAGCGCGGCGGGATCGCGTCTGCTGGTCGATACCACGCCGGACCTTCGCAGCCAGTTGCTGGCCAACGGCATCTATCAGGTCGACGCCGTTTTCTGGACTCACGATCACGCCGATCACACCCACGGCATCGATGACCTCAGGCCCATGCGCTATGGCCGCGGCGGGCCGTTGCCCGGCTATGGGCACGAGGAAACTGTGCGGCGGCTGCGGAACCGCTTCGGCTATGTCTTTGCCGGGCAGCACGGCTATTCCACGATCTGCTCGATCGAGCCGCTGGACCGGCTGCGGATGTGCGCCGGGTTTGGCGTGGCCTGGTGCCAGATGGAGCACGGGCCGGCGCAGAGCACCGCTTATCGTTTCGAGGCTGACGGAAAATCAATTGGTTACGCAACGGACTTCAGCGCGATCAACCGCGACATGGTGGACCTGTTCAGCGGCGCCGATATTCTCGTGATTGACTGCCTCAAGCGCGAGCCGCATCCGACCCACGCACACCTCGCCATGGCGCTCGAATTGGCCGAGGCTTCGCGGGCCAGTTTGGCGGTGCTGACCCACATGGACCGGTCGATGGACTATGCGACGGTCAGCGGGGAAATTCCCGGGCACGTGCTCGTCGGTTACGATGGGCTGGTACTGGAAGCTTGAGGCGATGGTGGGCGGCGTGATGGATGGGGATCGGATCGTTGCCTTGCTCGGAGTGGTCATGGCCATGGTTCTGGTCAGTGGCAGCGTCCGGGTGCGTGCGCTGACAACGCGGCAGCGATGGTTGATCGGCGCGCTCTGGGCCGTGATCTTCGGCGTTGTGGCCGGTCTGGCCGGACTTCTGGGCCGGGGAAGTCCGTGAGGGAGCGCCGGCCTTGGGCATGGCTTGACTTTACATAATATATATTATCACTCCAATGGATCGGTTTCGATGAGCGCCAATCACCGCCCCCCTGCCGAGTCCCCCGTCGAGCCTCCCGCAGGATCACCGGCAGATCCGCCGATCGCGCCATCAGCCACTCTCGCCCCCACTGGTGACCAGCGACCGCCGTCCGGTGGAGATGAGCCGGCGCTGGCGCGCCTGCTGGGGATCATGGCCCGACTGCGTGATCCGCAGCGCGGTTGCGAATGGGACCTGGCCCAGACCTTCGCCACGATCGCGCCCTACACGATCGAGGAAGCCTACGAAGTGGCCGATGCGATCCAGCGCGACGACATGGCAGCGCTGAAGGATGAACTGGGCGACCTGCTGCTCCAGGTGGTGTTTCATGCGCGGATGGCCGAGGAATCCGGCCTGTTCGCCTTCGCCGACGTCGCCGCCGCGATTGCCGACAAGATGGAGGCGCGCCATCCCCACGTGTTTGGCGATACTCCGGGAGCCGAACCGGACCGTGAATCACGCTGGGAGAAGCTCAAGGCCCAGGAACGCGCAGCCAAGGGGGCAACCAGCGCGCTCGACGGGGTGGCCCTGGCCCTGCCCGCGCTGATGCGCGCGGAGAAGTTGCAGAAGCGCGCGGCGCGGGTCGGCTTCGACTGGGACGATTTCAGCGGCCCAGCCGACAAGGTGCGCGAGGAACTTCAGGAACTGGCCGAGGCCGGATCGAACGCGGAGCGGTTTGCCGAAGCGGGCGACCTGCTGTTTGCCGCGGTCAACGCGGTGCGCGCGCTGGGGATCGCCCCGGAAGAGGCGCTGCGCGCAGCCAATGTCAAATTCGAGCGTCGTTTCAAGAGGATGGAAGCCATTTCTGAGGCTGAAGGCGAGGTATTCGCCGAACTGCCGCTGGGGCGCCAGGAAGCGCTGTGGCAACAGGTGAAGGCTGGCGAGCGCGACTGAACCCGGACTGGCGCGGAGCCTAGCTGATGCCCTTCTCCCGCTCCAACAACTCGCGCTTGCGCTCCTCGCCCCAGGCATAGCCGCCGGGATCGCCATTGGCGCGGATCACCCGGTGGCAGGGGATCAGCACGGCGACCGGGTTGGCGCCATTGGCCGAGCCGGCGGCGCGCACGGCAGCAGGGTGGCCAGCGGCGGCGGCAAGCTGGGCATAGCTGCGGGTTTCGCCTGGCGGGATCGCGCGCAGGGCTTGCCAGACCTTTTCCTGGAAGGCGGTGCCGCGCACGTCGAGCGGGATCGCAGCCCCCGTGCCCGGCACTTCCACCGCCGCGACCACTTCGCCCAGCATCTGCGCGAAATCGGCCCCGCCCACAACCAGCAGGGCGCGCGGGAAGCGGCGGGCGAGGTCCTCGCCGGTCTCGTCGAAGGCGAGGCGGCAGACGCCCTTGTCGGTGGCGGCGACCAGCATGGCGCCAAGGCTGGTGGGTACGACCGCCCAGCGGATCGTGACCCCTTCCCCGCCGCGGTTCCACGCCGATGGCGCCATGCCGAGCCGGCTGCCGGCGCCGGCATAGAAGCGGGACGGCCCGGAATAGCCGGCGGCGTAGATCGCATCGGTGACCCGCGCCTCGCAGGAGAGCGCGCCGGCGGCGCGATCGGCGGCCAGCGCGCGGGCATAGGCGGCCGGGGAAAGCCCGGTGGCGCGGGTGAACAGGCGCTGGAAATGGCCGGCGGAATAGCCGGCGGCGGCTGCCAATTGGCCGAGCACCGGCCGCGCGCCCGCCTTGATCGCCGCCACGGCCGCGAGGACCGCCTCCTCGTCGCGGGCGACCTGGTCGGGCAGGCAGCGGCGGCAGGGCCGCAGCCCTGCGGCCCGGGCGGCCGCGCCGTCGGCAAAGAAGCGGACGTTGGCCCGAGCCGGGTGGCGGGCGGCGCAGGACGGGCGGCAATAGATTCCGGTGGACAGGACGCCGGTCACGAACCGCCCGTCGAACGCCCGGTCGCGGGCGCGCACGGCATCCCAGGCCTCGTCGGGATCGATGGAAACGGGAGGGATCGGCAGGGGCATGGGCATAGTCATGGCAGGGCTCCGCTCGCCGGTGAAGCCCTGCCATGCCGGTGGGCGGCGCGCGTCCCGCCGCTTGCGGTCAAACGCCCCGATGGGCTAGGCCGCGCGGGTGAAGCGGATCGTCGCCCTGCCCGCCCTGCTGCTGGCCCTGTTGCTGGCCCTGCCCCTGGCACTCCTGCCGGTACGCGCGGGCGCGGACCCGACCGATATCGCCGCGGCCTCGCGCTCGGTGGTCCGGGTAGTGCTGATCTCGCGCACGGCTTCGGGGGTTTCGCTGATCGGCCATGGCTCGGGCTTCGTCGTCGCCCCGGACCTGGTGGTGACCAATGCCCACGTGGTGGCGCCGCTGGCCGAGGATTCCAATATGCGCGCGGGGATCGTGCCCTCGCAGGGGCGCAGCGGCTATTTCGCCAAGGTCGTCGCCTTTTCCCCGCGCAACGACCTGGCCCTGCTGCGCCTGACCGAAAAGGGCGCGCTGGTTCCGGCCACCCTGTTCACCGGCGCGGTCACCGATGGCGAGGACGTCTATGCGGTGGGCTATCCCGGCAATGTCGACCAGGCCCAGGGGCTGAACCCGGCCGACCTGATGAGCCCGGTCGCCCCGGTCAAGACTCGCGGGGCGGTTTCGGCCGGGCGGACCAGCAAGGGCTTCGAGACGATCCTCCACACCGCGCCGATCGGTTCGGGCAATTCGGGCGGGCCGCTGCTGGATTCCTGCGGACGGGTGATCGGGGCCAACTCGTTCGGCACCACGTCGGACACCAGCGCCGATTCGGAGTTTTACTTCGCCATCTCGATGCGCGAGATCATGCGCTTCCTGACCAATGCCGGGGTCAACGTGCGCGCCACCGGCGAGCCGTGCCGCAGCCTGGCCGATCTCGACGCCGCCGAGCGCGAGCGCCAGGCCGGGGCGCGGGCGCTTTCGGAAGAGCAGCAGCGCGCCAACGACGCAAAGGCAAGCGCGGCGCTCCAGGCGGCCACCCGTCAGGCCGAGATGGAAGTGATCGCCTCGCGCGAGAATCACCTGGCGCTGGCCGGGCTGGCCCTGCTGCTGGCCCTGGCGACCGGAGCCACGGCAATCTGGCTGGGGCCGCAGCGCCGCCTGCGCGAGCGCAAGGCCGCGATCGTCGCCACGGCCCTGCTGCTGGTCCTGTCGCCGATCGCCTGGTTCACCCGGCCATCGATCGCCGGGATCGACGAACGCGCGCACGAGATCGTCGCCGCCGCGAGCGAGGCCGCCGCCCCCCGGGCCAGCGCCGCGCCGCCGGCCGAGGCGGCTTACATCTGCGTATTCAATCCCCAGCGCAGCCGGGTCACCGTCTCGGAAACGGCCGACGTGCCGCTGAACTGGAGCCCGGATGGCTGCGTCAACGGGCGCACCCAGTATGGCCTGGGGGCCGAGGGCTGGTCGAAGGTGCTGGCCCCGGGCAGCGAGGATTCGGTGACCATCGCCGCCTTCGATCCGGCGACCCGCACCTATCGCCAGGATCGTTACCTGCTGGACATGGAGACCATGGCCAGGGTCCGCGCCGAGCGGGGCAAGTACCCGGCCCCGGCCTGCGGCGCCGGCGAGCCGGAGGCGCGCAAGCTGGGCGATGCCCAGGCCGCCCTGCGCGCCCTGCTGCCGGCGCAGCCCAACGAGCGGATGATCTTCGACTGCCATCCAGCGCCATAGGGGCGGCCGGGGCAACAAGCTCGAATCTGTTGGCCGGCCCAAACAGGGGCAGCTCGGCAGAAAACCGGGCAAACCACCCGTGCGGCCCGCGCCGCATGGACGGAAAATGCCCGGAATTCCCTTGCTTCGGGCAAGTCGTCCCCATGCCTTGCATCTGCGGGATTTCATTGCTAGGCGCGGCGGCGTCGACAGGGGGGCTGCCTTTCGCGCTGCCCGCTTCTGGCGATCACCCGGTTCGTTCAGCCACACGGACAAAGAAGGATACGACGCGCGTGGACACTTCCAGCGGCATTACTGCCAGCCTACAAGGGCGCTACGCCGCGGCGCTCTTCGAGCTCGCGCGGGAGCAGAACCTTGTTGCCGCCGTGGAAGGCGATCTCGACAATCTCGGCCAGGCGCTGGTCGCCTCGTCGGATTTCGGCGCCCTCATCCGCAACCCCAAGGTCAGCCGCGAAGCCGCCGCCTCGGCGATGGACGGCGTGGCCGGCGTGCTCGGGCTCTCGGCCCTCACGAAGAACTTCCTCGGCGTTCTCGCCGGCAACCGCCGCCTGGCGGCGCTGCCCGAGATCGTTCGCGCCTTCGCCGCGATCGCCGCGGCCGAGCGTGGTGAAGTCACCGCCGAAGTCACCAGCGCCCACCCGCTGGCCGACGATCAGCTGGCCGCCCTTGCTGCCAAGCTGCAGGCGCGCGAAGGCCGCGCCGTCAAGCTCAAGGCGAGCGTCGACCCGGACCTCCTGGGCGGCCTCGTCGTCCGCATCGGGTCCACCCAGATCGACAGCTCGATCCGCACCCGTCTCAATTCCCTTGCCCAGGCCATGAAGGGCTAAGAAAGGCATACCATGGATATCCGCGCCGCAGAAATTTCGAAGGTCATCAAGGACCAGATCGCCAGTTTCGGCACCGAGGCCCAGGTCTCGGAAGTCGGCACCGTGCTTTCGGTCGGTGACGGCATCGCCCGCATCCATGGGCTGGACAAGGTCCAGGCCGGTGAAATGGTCGAATTCGCCAATGGCGTGAAGGGCATGGCCCTCAACCTCGAAGCCGACAACGTCGGCGTCGTGATCTTCGGCTCGGACGCCGAGATCAAGGAAGGCGACACCGTCAAGCGCACCGAGACCATCGTCGACGTGCCGGTCGGCAAGGGTCTGCTCGGCCGCGTCGTCGACGCGCTCGGCAACCCGATCGACGGCAAGGGTCCGATCGTTGACGCCGTGCGCCAGCGCGTGGAAGTCAAGGCTCCGGGCATCATTCCCCGCAAGTCGGTGCACGAACCGGTGCAGACCGGCCTCAAGGCGATCGACGCCCTGGTGCCCGTCGGCCGTGGCCAGCGCGAGCTGATCATCGGTGACCGCCAGACCGGCAAGACCGCGATCGCGATCGACACCTTCATCAACCAGAAGGAAGCCAACGCCGGCACGGATGAGAGCAAGAAGCTCTACTGCATCTATGTCGCCGTCGGCCAGAAGCGCTCGACCGTGGCGCAGATCGTCCGCCAGCTCGAAGAGAACGGCGCGATGGAATACTCCATCGTGGTGGCCGCGACCGCTTCGGAACCGGCTCCGCTCCAGTACCTCGCCCCCTACACCGGCGCGACCATGGGCGAGTTCTTCCGCGACAACGGAATGCACGCCGTCATCGTCTACGACGACCTTTCCAAGCAGGCCGTCGCCTACCGCCAGATGTCGCTCCTCCTGCGTCGCCCGCCGGGCCGCGAAGCCTATCCGGGCGACGTGTTCTATCTCCACAGCCGCCTCCTCGAGCGCGCCGCGAAGATGAACGACGACAACGGCGGCGGCAGCCTCACCGCGCTTCCGGTCATCGAGACCCAGGCCGGTGACGTTTCGGCCTACATTCCGACCAACGTGATCTCGATCACCGACGGCCAGATCTTCCTTGAAACCGGCCTGTTCTACCAGGGCGTCCGCCCGGCGATCAACGTCGGCCTCTCGGTCTCCCGCGTCGGCGGCGCGGCCCAGACCAAGGCGATGAAGAAGGTGGCCGGCTCGATCAAGCTGGAGCTGGCGCAGTACCGCGAAATGGCGGCCTTCGCCCAGTTCGGTTCGGACCTCGACGCCTCGACCCAGAAGTTGCTGAACCGCGGCGCGCGCCTGACCGAGCTGCTCAAGCAGAAGCAGTTCAGCCCGCTCGCCTTCGAGGAGCAGACCGTTTCGATCTTCGCCGGCACCAACGGCTACCTCGACGCCGTCGCGGTCAACCGGGTGACCGAGTATGAAGCCGAGATGCTCAGCTTCATGCACGACAAGCACGCCGACGTGCTGGGCCTGATCCGCGACACCAAGGACTTCGGCGACGAAGCCAAGGCCAAGACCGTCGCGGCGCTCGATGCCTTCGCCAAGCAGTTCGCCTGAGCTTTTTGAGACTTGCGCCACCCCGGTCCGCCGGGGTGGCAGCTATTAGGGAGCCGTCATGGCCTCGCTGAAGGAACTCAAGGGCCGGATCAACTCGGTCAAGTCGACCCAGAAGATCACCAAGGCCAAGCAGATGGTCGCGGCGGCCAAGCTGCGTAAGGCGCAGGCGACCGCCGAGGCCGCCCGCCCCTATGCCGAGCGGCTGGCCAAGGTCATGGGCAGCCTCGCCTCGCGCGTGGCTGGCCAGGACAATGCGCCCAAGCTGCTGCGCGGCACCGGTTCGGATGCCCGCCACCTGATGGTGGTGGTCAACACCGACAAGGGCCTGTGCGGCGGCCTGAACTCGAACATCGTCAAGGAGGCCCGCACCCAGGCCCGGGCGCTGATCGCGGCCGGCAAGCAGGTGACCTTCTACCTGGTTGGCAAGAAGGGTCGCGCGCCGCTCAAGCGCGATTTCCCCGATGGCATCACGGCCGGATATGACACCAGCACCGTGCGTAACCCCGGTTTCGCCGAGGCCGAGGCTATCGCGCGCGAACTGGTGGCGATGTTCGATGCCGGCAAGTTCGATGTCGCGCACCTGGTCTATCCGGTGTTCAAGTCGGCCCTCGCCCAGGATCCGGTGACCGTGCAGATCCTGCCCGTCCCCGCCCCGGCCGCGGCCGATACGTCTGGCGCCACCGTGGAATACGAGCCTGGCGAGGAGGAAATCCTCGAGGACCTGCTGCCGCGCTACGTCAAGACCCAGCTGTTCGGCGCCCTGCTTGAGCGCGACGCTTCGGAACAGGGCGCGTCGATGACCGCCATGGACAACGCGACGCGCAATGCGGGCGAGCTGATCAACAAGCTCACCATCCAGTACAACCGCAGCCGCCAGGCCGCGATCACCACCGAACTCATCGAAATCATCGCCGGCGCGGAAGCGCTCTGAGCTGACTGATTAAAGGCAAGGATACGAAAATGGCTACCGCAGCTACCGCAACCGGCAAGATCAGCCAGGTCATCGGCGCCGTCGTCGACGTGACCTTCGACGGCGAACTGCCGGCGATCCTCTCGGCCCTCGAGACCGACAACAACGGCAACCGCCTGGTCCTCGAGGTTGCCCAGCACCTCGGCGAGAACACGGTTCGCACCATCGCCATGGACGCGACCGACGGCCTGACCCGCGGCCAGCCCGTGACCGACACCGGCGCGCAGATCTCGGTGCCGGTCGGCCCCAAGACCCTTGGGCGCATTCTCAACGTCATCGGCGAGCCGATCGACGAGCGCGGCCCGGTCGGCAGCGACCTCAAGGCGCCGATTCACGCCAAGGCTCCGGAATTCGTCGACCAGTCGACCGAAGCGGCCATCCTGGTCACCGGCATCAAGGTCATCGACCTTCTCGCCCCCTATGCGCGCGGCGGCAAGATCGGCCTGTTCGGCGGCGCGGGCGTCGGCAAGACCGTCCTCATCCAGGAGCTGATCAACAACATCGCCAAGGGCCACGGCGGCGTCTCGGTCTTCGCGGGCGTCGGCGAACGCACCCGTGAAGGCAACGACCTTTACCACGAGTTCCTCGACGCCGGCGTTATCGCCAAGGACGCCGACGGCAACCCGACCCCTGATGGTTCCAAGGTCGCGCTCGTTTTCGGCCAGATGAACGAGCCCCCGGGCGCCCGCGCCCGCGTTGCGCTCTCGGGCCTGACCATGGCCGAGTACTTCCGCGACCAGGAAGGCCAGGACGTGCTGTTCTTCGTCGACAACATCTTCCGCTTCACCCAGGCCGGTTCGGAAGTGTCGGCGCTGCTGGGTCGTATTCCTTCGGCCGTGGGCTACCAGCCGACCCTGTCGACCGACATGGGCGCGCTGCAGGAACGCATCACCTCGACCACCAAGGGCTCGATCACCTCGGTCCAGGCGATTTACGTTCCCGCGGACGACCTTACCGACCCCGCGCCGGCCACCTCGTTCGCCCACCTCGACGCGACGACCACGCTGAACCGCGCGATCTCGGAGCTTGGCATCTACCCGGCGGTCGACCCGCTCGACTCCACCAGCCGCGTGCTGACCCCGGCCGTCGTCGGCCAGGAGCACTACGACACCGCCCGCCGCGTCCAGGAGACGCTGCAGAAGTACAAGTCGCTGCAGGACATCATCGCCATTCTCGGCATGGACGAACTGTCGGAAGAGGATAAGCTCACCGTCGCCCGCGCCCGCAAGATCCAGCGCTTCCTGTCGCAGCCGTTCCACGTGGCAGAAGTGTTCACCGGCATCTCGGGCAAGTTCGTCCAGGTCGAAGACACGGTCCGCTCGTTCAAGGCTGTGGTCGACGGCGAATACGACCACCTGCCCGAAGCGGCCTTCTACATGGTTGGCGGCATCGACGAGGCGGTCGAGAAGGCCAAGAAGCTGGCCGAAGAGGCCTGATGACTGACTGAGCCCCTCCCGCAGGCGGGAGGGGTTTGGGGTGGACCGCGGACCTGCGCCGTGCCTGCCCTCGCTCACCCCCGGCCCCTCCCGTCTCCGGGAGGGGAGAAGAGGACCAAGATGCTGCACTTCGAACTCGTCACCCCGGCCCGGCTTGTCCGCAACGAGGACGTCCACATGGTGGTCGTCCCCGGCAGCGAGGGCGAGTTCGGTGTGCTGGAAGGCCACGCCCCGTTCATGTCGACCGTCAAGGACGGTGTGCTCAAGGTCTATCGCACCGAAAACGGTGCGCCGGACGAGATCGTGGTGGCCGGCGGCTTCGCCGAAGTCGGCGCCAATGGCCTGACGGTCCTGGCCGAGCACGTCGAGGGCTGACCTGCCGGGGGCGTTCAAGGCTCCCACCCGGTTTTCCCGCAGATTGCGGTGAACACGAACGCCTGGCGGCTTGCCGCCGGGCGTTCTTGCGTTATGCCGTTGGCGCGAGAGGGGCAGCGGCTTGGCCATGGCGTCATCACCCGAAAACGACGCGGCGCCGGCCAGCAGGCCGGGAGACCTGCTGGCCTTGGTGGCCGGCCATCGTTTGGCCGCGCTTGCCCTGTTCGCGCTGGCCGCCTTCGCCACGCGCTGCGCGACCTTCGGGGACTGGAACTACGAGGTCGACGTCCAGTTCTACCTGCTCACCGGCCAGCGCCTGGCTCAAGGGGCCGTGCTTTACGTTGACCTGTGGGACCGCAAGCCGCCGGCGCTGTTCCTTGCCTATGCCCTCGCCGCGCTGCTGCCCCAGCCGATGCTGGCGGTGCAGCTGGCCGCGACGGCCTGCACGGCGCTGGCTGCCTATGGCGTGCAGCGCATCGCCCTGCCCCATGCCGGAGCGCAGGGCAGCCTGCTGGCCGGGCTGGCCTACGTGGTGCTGGTCACCGGGTTCGGCGGGGCGAGCGGGCAGGCCGCCATCCTGTTCAACCCGCTGCTGGTGGCCTGTGCCTGGACCATCGCGGCCTCGCTGCCCGATCTTGCCCGGGGGGAAATCCCGCGCCGGGTGATTGGCGGCATGGGCTGTGCGGGGCTGGCGATCGCGATGAAGCAATCGGCCGCGCTGGAGGGGATCGGCTTTGGCCTCGCCGCTCTGGTCCTCGCCTGGCGGGGAGGCGCTCCCCTGCCCCGGCTGTTGGGCCGGGCCGCGGCGATGGGGCTGGCCGGGGCCATGCCGATGGTGCTGGCCGGTGCCTGGTATCTGGCGATCGGCCATTTCGGCGCCCTGTGGCAGGCGCTGGTGCTGTCCAACGCCGGGCGGGTCTATGACGATGCGGGGGGGCTGCTGGCGCGCTATGGTGCCTTGCTGCGGCTGCTGGCACCGGCGCTGCTGTTCGCGGGAATGGGAGCGCTGGCGATGGGGCCGGTCCGCCGCTGGCCACCGGCCTATGCGCTGGGCGCCTGCTGGCTCGCCTTGGCTGCGCTGGGCTTGCTCGCCTATCCGGCGCTGTTCCTGCACTATGCCCTGCCGCTGATTGCCCCGCTGTGCCTGATGGCCGCGCCGTTCTTCGCGCGGCGCGACCTGGGCCTGCCGGCCTGGGGCTTGCTGGCGGCCGCCATGCTGCTGCATTCCGGCGTACTCGACCTTGCCGCGCGGGCGCGGTCGCGGGCGGCCTCGGCGGACCTGCTGGCCTATGTGACGCGCGAGGCGCCGGACCATCGGGTACTGGCCTGGAACTTTTCGCCCTGGCTGCTGGCCCTGACCGGATCGGCGCCGCCAACGCCCCTGCTGTTCGCCCCGCACCAGTTCGACGAGGCCGAGGCGGCGAGCAGCGGGCTGGACACCATGGCCGAGGTGCGACGGGTGCTGGCCTGGGCGCCGCAGGTGGTGGTGATGCAGGAACCGCTGCCCGCCCGCCCGCTCAATGCGGCGACAGTGGCACTGGTGAAGGCCTATGTGGCCCAGTGCCCCCGCCTGCGTCACTTCACCCTTTACGACCACAATGGACCGCAGGTGCAAGCGGTCTACAGCGGCTGTGCAAGCGCTCAATCGACCGGGGGGGCGACCGGGCGGTAGTTCCAGCGGCGCGCGTCGCTGCCATCGATCCGCGACATCTCGACCATCAGCAATTGCCCTTCGCGCCAGTAGCGGATGCGCTGGGGGAATGGCCGGGCGGGGTTGGCGAATTCGATCGCCGCCTCACTCGCGACGGCGAGCGGATAGCGCGCCGCCGCGCCGCCCTTGTCCTGGAGGACCAGCGCGAGGGCGCCATCGGGCGCGCGTTCGATCCGCTGGTAGGTCCACCCGTTCACCTCGGGGCCGAACCCGTCGCGGGCGAGGCCGAGCATCAGGGCCACGCGCGGGGCGGTCCACAGCTCATCGGCCCAGGCGGCGCCGTCCTGGCGCGCCCAGGTGCCCGCCAGCCAATCCGGCAGGGCGGTGGCGGCGGCAAGCCGGATGGGGGCGAGCGCGAGGGCGAGGGAACAGGCGAACGGGATCAGGCGCATGGCCACCGGCCTTAGCCCAGTTGCCGCCCTACCCCAAGCCTGTGCGCCGGTCAGGCCGGCGGCCGGCCTTGCGCTGCCCTGCCCTGGCGGGACTGGAGAAGGATCCAGGGGACGTGATGGGAATCGAAGCGCATCCGGGCCTCGCGGGCGAAGAACGGCGGCATATGATCGCCCACGATCAGGAAGTCGGTGGGCGGCAGGGCTGGGTCCATCGCCATGCGGGTGAGCGCATCGGCGAGATTGTGGTGAACCGCGAAGAGCGGGCACAGCAGGGGCGATTCGGCGGCCAGTGCCTCGCCGCCGTAGCGGCAGTTGGCCGTGCCGATGCTGGCATCCTCGATCACCGGCAGGTGCGAATTGAGCGTGACCCAGTAGACCAGCTGCGGCCGTCCGCCCGGCGCGGATGCCGCTTTCAGGCGCGCGGCGATCTGGGCGGGCACGTCGACATCGCAGGCGCCGGGGAAGACCCCGCCACAGGCACGCGCGCCCGCCTGCTTCAGTTCGGCGCCGAAGGCCACATGATCGAAACCCGCCCTGGGCCACCATTGGCGACGATCGAACATGGCGCCGGCAAAGCCATGCAACGCGGTGGTTTCGTAGCCGGCGGCGCGGAAGCGTTGCGGCAGGCATT
The DNA here is from genome assembly GCF_042646485.1 of Novosphingobium bradum. Classification (NCBI taxonomy): domain Bacteria; kingdom Pseudomonadati; phylum Pseudomonadota; class Alphaproteobacteria; order Sphingomonadales; family Sphingomonadaceae; genus Novosphingobium; species Novosphingobium bradum. Next base: position 762,399 of record NZ_JBHRTQ010000007.1, read on the forward strand.
CGCCGGGGGCGAAGGGCACGCTTTCATCCAGCTTCCAGCGCCCGCACAGTTCGCGCATCTCGCCGCTGGTGGTGGCGCCGAAATAGGGCACAGCCCCGCTGCTCACGGCATAACGCGCGCGCCATTGCGGGCGATCCCAATCGGCCGCGAACAGGGCCGAGGCGGCCGGGGACACCGGGCGGCCCAGCCCTTCGACCAGCACGATCACCAGGTTGCGCCGATCGGCGGGAACCCCGGCATGGCCCGTGGCGGTGACGGCCGAGGAGAAGGCCGCGCCATCGACGACAAGATCATAGCTGCCGCGCGTGGCGGCCGTGGCATAGGCATCGAAGCGCATCACCCCGGTCACCGCGAGGAAGCCGAGGAGGATGTTCATCGGCGTGGTGAAACGCGGCACCCGCGGCATCTGGGTCCAGGTGATCGCCATCGAGAGCGCCGACGCGCAGGCCGCTCCCACGAACATGGACGAGCGCAGCGGCGCGGCCTGGCTGAAATAGGTGGGCGCGTTGGCGATCTGATCGAGGTCGATGTTGAAATTGCGCGAGATGTAATAGGTCAGCATGACCGGCGTGAGCGCCAGGGCGCAGACGCGGCGCACCCACAGCCAGGGCGCCTGCGAGCAGATCAGCGCGATGCAGCCCGAGATCAGCAGGATATCGCCCATCGGCGGCCCGCCCATCGGCCAGGCCAGGATCAGGGCCAGATTGGGCGCGATCAGCCAGAACAGCACCCAACGCCAGGGGAAGTGTTGCAGCAGCGGCTCGTTCATGGCTGGACCGACACGTTCCCCCTGTCCGGACGAGATGTCGCCGGCTTCGGAAGGCATACTGCCGAAAGTTAATTACCTTGCCTTTGCCTACCATGGTTACCGGGGTTTTCACATATTCCGGTGCGACCGTCCGACATGGTCGGCCCAACTCAGGCTGTCAGATCGGGCTTCGGATCGAGCCGGGGCGCTGGCGCCTGGCCGCCGCGCCACAGGACGAGGCCCGCCGCCACGATCACTGCGATGCCAACCAGGCTGGCCGGCTGCGGGGTCGATCCGAAGGCCAGCCAGCCGATCGCGCTCACCACCACGATCTGGACATAGGCCATCGGGGCGATCGGCCCGGCCCCGGCCAGCATGGTTGCCCGGAAGATCATCCAGTGGGCGGTGCTGGCCGAAAGGGCGACCAGGGCGCAGCGGGCGACGACGTGCCAGGCCGGAAGGCTCAACGCGAAGCCCGGGTGCCCGGACAGGTGGCCGATCACCGCCGCCACGACCAGGATCGGCGCGCAGATCACCGCCACGAAGAACTGCTGGGCGAGGATCGAGACATCGCCGATCGTCAGCCGGTTGCCGATCATGTAGAAGGCATTGGACACGGCGGCGAACAGCGGCAGCAGCGCCACCGGGCCGAGCGCGAGCAGGTTGGGCCGCAGCACGACCAGCACGCCGACAAAGGCCGCGCCGATCGCCAGCCACGAGCGCCGCCGCACCGGTTCTCCCAGGAACAGCGCGGCCAGCAGGACCGTGACCATCGGCCCGACGAAGCCGATCGCCACCGCATCGGCCAGCGGCATGACGAAGATCGCGGTGAAAAAGCCCAGGGTGGCCCCGGCCATGCCGACCCCGCGCAGCCCCTGGAAGCCGCGCCGCCGGGTGCGGAAGCCCGACAGCCCCTCGCGCCGGTAGACCACCGCGCCCAGGCCCACCATGCCGAAGCTGTAGCGCAGGGCCGCGACTCCCAGCGGCGGCCAGGCGCCGGCCATCGACTTGATCACCGCATCGCCGCAACTGAGCAGGGCAAAGGCGGCGAGCGCGAGCAGCAATCCGCGCCGATGGTCGATTTCCCGGGTGATGATGCGGCCCCTTTTCGAATTTGCCTTCGGCTTCAAGATCATGGCGGGGCTGTTTGCCGCCCTCTGCCCCAGTGGCCGGCAATTGCCCGCAGCGGCATTTAGGAAGTTTTCAAAGTTTCAACCATATATCCTGAAAACCCGCAGTGAGCCGACCGCATCTGGCCGATTCACCGTGGGAAAGTTGCCCGGGGCACGGTTTTGTCGCGGGGGGCGCAAGATCGCGGATTCGGCAGGTTCGCGGGACTATCCGGTTCGCGGGTTCAAGACAGGGACGATGGCGACATGAGTGCATTCGGGCGGAAGAACGGGATCGGTGCGATGAGCCCCGGCGCCCGGCCGCAATTCGGCGTGGCACGGCCGATGAAGTCGTCGACCGCGCCGCCGCCGGACGCCCCGCGCCCGCCGATGCCCTCCGAAGCCTTCCCGCCGATCCCCCAGATCCCCGGCGATCCGATGGGCGGCATGGGCGCGCTGGATGGCAAGGGCGATGCGATGTCGCGGCTGGCCGAACGGGCCACGACCGTCGTCAGCAACCAGTACGAGGCCGAGGGTTTCGAGGCCTCGGTTCACAAGATCAAGGAGCAGGTGCTGCCGCGCCTGCTTGAACGCGTCGACCCCGAAGCGGCCGCGACCCTGTCCAAGGACGAGCTGTCGGAGGAATTCCGCCCGATCATCCTGGAAGTGCTGGCCGAGCTGAAGATCACCCTCAACCGGCGCGAGCAGTTCGCGCTGGAAAAGGTGCTGATCGACGAATTGCTGGGCTTCGGGCCGCTGGAAGAGCTGCTCAACGATCCGGACGTGTCCGACATCATGGTCAACGGGCCGGACCAGACCTACATCGAAAAGAAGGGCAAGCTTCAGCTTGCCCCGATCCGCTTCCGCGACGAAAGCCACCTGTTCCAGATCGCCCAGCGCATCGTCAACCAGGTTGGCCGCCGGGTCGACCAGACCACGCCGCTGGCCGACGCCCGCCTCAAGGACGGCAGCCGCGTCAACGTCATCGTCCCGCCGCTCAGCTTGCGCGGCACGGCCATCTCGATCCGTAAATTCTCCGAGAAGCCGATCACCATCGATATGCTGCGCGACTTCGGTTCGATGTCCGACAAGATGGCGACCGCGCTCAAGATCGCCGGCGCCTGCCGGATGAACGTGGTCATCTCGGGCGGCACGGGTTCGGGCAAGACCACCATGCTCAACGCCCTGTCGAAGATGATCGATCCGGGCGAGCGCGTGCTGACCATCGAGGACGCGGCCGAATTGCGCCTCCAGCAGCCGCACTGGCTGCCGCTCGAAACCCGTCCGCCGAACCTGGAAGGCCAGGGCGCGATCACCATCGGTGACCTGGTCAAGAACGCGCTGCGTATGCGCCCTGACCGGATCATCCTGGGCGAAATCCGCGGCGCGGAGTGTTTCGACCTCCTCGCCGCGATGAACACCGGCCACGATGGCTCGATGTGCACGCTTCACGCCAATTCCCCACGCGAATGCCTTGGCCGTATGGAAAACATGATCCTGATGGGCGACATCAAAATCCCCAAGGAAGCGATCAGCCGCCAGATCGCGGAAAGCGTCGATCTCATCGTCCAGGTCAAGCGCCTGCGCGACGGCAGCCGCCGCACGACCAACATCACCGAGGTGATCGGGATGGAGGGCGACGTGATCGTGACGCAGGAACTGTTCAAGTTCGAATATCTCGACGAGAGCGACGACGGCAAGATCATCGGCGAGTTCCGCTCGACCGGCCTGCGTCCCTATACGCTGGAAAAGGCCCGCCAGTTCGGCTTCGACCAGGCCTATCTGGAAGCCTGCCTCTGACCATCGCCTCGTCCCGGACCGGCTCCGGGACGAGCGCGGGGCGGCCCCGGCCAGCGGCCGCTGATCAGGCGGATTGATCGCCCTGCCCTTGCCTCGGCCGCGCCCGGGGCTAAAGCCGGCCCGTGCACCGGCAAAACCGACCCTTCCTGGCCCTGGGCCTGCGACTCATGGCCATGGTCATGCTTTCGGCCCTGCTGCTGCTGGTCAAGCTGGCCGGCGAGCGCGGGATCGCCCTGCCGGAAACGATGTTCTGGCGTCAGTTCATTCCCGGCTGCCTGATCCTGGCCTGGCTTGGCGCGCGCGGGGAACTGGCCCGGCTGAAGACGGGGCGGTTCCTGGTCCATGCCCGCCGCGCCCTGATCGGCACCTGCGGGATGTTCCTCACCCTGGGCGTGGTGCTGATCCTGCCGCTGGCCGAGGCCACCGTGCTCAGCTTCACCACGCCGATCTTCGCGGTGTTGCTGGCCACGCTGTTTCTGGGCGAGCACGTGGGGCCGTGGCGCTGGGGCGCGGTGCTGCTGGGGCTGCTGGGGGTGGTGGTCATCGCCGGGCCGGACCGGGGGCACCTGCCCTTGCTGGGCGTGGCGGCAGGCCTAGGCGCGGCCTTCTTCGTCGCGCTGGTCTCGATCCAGCTGCGCGACCTGGGGCGCACCGAGGAGCCGATCCGGATCGTGTTCTACTTTTCCGCGCTGGGCGCACTGATGCTCCTGCCGGGGCTGGTCCTGCGCGGCTCCAGCCACGATGCGATGTCATGGCTGCTGATCGGCGGGATCGGGCTTTCCGGCCTGTTCGCCCAACTGCTGATGACCGCCGCCCTGCGCTTCGGCACGGTTTCGAGCGTGATCGTGATGGATTATTCGCAGTTGGTCTGGGCGACGCTGTGGGGCTGGCTGTTCTTCGCCCAGTTGCCGCCCGCCACCACCTGGCTGGGCGCGCCCTTCGTCGTCGTCGCCGGACTGGTCATCGCCTGGCGCGAACAGGTGCTGCACCGCCAGCCGGCGATCGACCCGCAAACCGCGCCGAACGCCGACTGATCACCCTCCCTTGACCGCGCCGCCGTTGACTTGGGCGGGAACCGGGGCAACGGTAAAACCGGGATCAATCAAGAGGAAAGCAACCGATGTTCCGCAAGACCCTGCTCGCCCTGGCAATCGCCGGCGTGGCACTTGGCACCAGCGCCTGCAACACCGTCAAGGGCGTCGGCCGCGACATCCAGTCGGTCGGCCAGGCCGGATCGGACGCCATGCACCATTAAGGCTGCTGCCCGGCACGGGGGTTTCCCCCTTGTGCCGGGCGCCCCGGATCAACCCTGCCAGGCCAGCACCGGCTTGCGCGCGGCCTGGGTCTCGTCAAGCCGGCGGCGCGGCGCGAGGTGCGGCGCGGATTTGAGCGAAGGATCGGCATTGCGGGCGCGGGCAGCCAGGCTCCGCATCGCGGTGATGAAGCGATCCAGCCCGGCCTTGCTCTCGGTTTCGGTGGGTTCGACCAGCATGGCGCCGTGGACCACCAGCGGGAAATAGACCGTCATCGGGTGGAAACCCTCGTCGATCAGGCCTTTGGCGATATCAAGTGTGGTGAAGCCTTCCGGCAGCCCGCCAAGGCCATGATCGGCATCGCTGAACAGGGCTTCGTGCATACAGGGGCCGGACTTTCCGAAGGGCGCGTCGAGCACGTCGTCGAGGCTCCGCAGAACGTAGTTGGCATTGAGCACCGCGTCTTCGGCCACCTGGCGCAGGCCGTCGGCACCGTGGCTGAGGATATAGGTCAGCGCCCGGGTGAACATCCCCATCTGGCCGTGGAAGGCGGCCATGCGCCCGAAGGTCTGCGGGTGATCGGTGGGCGCATCCTCCTCCTCGATCAGGCGCACGGTGCCATCGGCCATGGCCTGCGCGAAGGGCAGCGGGGCAAACGGGGTGAGCGCTTCGGACAGGACCACCGGGCCGGAACCAGGACCACCGCCGCCGTGTGGGGTGGAGAAGGTCTTGTGGAGGTTGATGTGCATCGCATCGATGCCAAGGTCGCCGGGCCGGACCCGGCCGACGATGGCGTTGAAGTTCGCCCCGTCGCAATAGACCAGCGCGCCGACGGCATGGACCGCGTCGGAGATGGTCTTCATGTCGCGCTCGAACAGGCCGCAGGTGTTGGGGTTGGTGATCATCACCGCGGCGACATCCGGCCCGAGCCGGGACTTGAGCGCGGCGAGATCGACCCGGCCATCGGGCGTGGCGGGGATGTTCTCCACCCGGTAGCCGGCGAAGGCCGCCGTGGCGGGATTGGTGCCGTGGGCGCTTTCGGGCACAAGGATGACCTCGCGGGCATCGCCGCGCGCTTCCAGCGCGGCGCGGATGCACAGCAGGCCGCACAGCTCGCCATGGGCGCCGGCCTTGGGGGTCATCGCCACAGAATGCATCCCCGTGAGCGTGACCAGCCATTGCGCCAGCTCGACGATCACCCCGATCGCGCCGCGCACGGTCTGCTGCGGCTGGAGCGGGTGGACATCGGCAAAGCCGGGGAGGCGCGCCATCTTCTCGTTGAGGCGCGGGTTGTGCTTCATCGTGCACGAGCCCAGCGGGAACGGCCCGAGATCGATCGCATAGTTCTGGCGCGACAGGCGGGTGTAGTGCCGCACGGCTTCCGGCTCGGTCAGCCCGGGGAGCGCCGGCGGCTCGGCGCGCAGGAACCGGGCGAGGCCCGCCACCGGTTGGCCGGTCGGCTCGTCACCCAGGCCGTCGAAATCGACGCCGCAGGTGCCGGGTCGGCCCAGTTCGAAGATCAGCGGCTCTTCCAGCATCAGCCCGCGATCGCCGCTGGCGGTCTGCATGACGGGCGAGCCCTGGCCGGCCTCGCCCGGTTCGGGGCGCCAGCCGGCGGCGTTGGGGACGCTCATGTCGGCACTCCTTCGTGGGTATCGACCAGCAGCTCGGCCAGGATCGTGGCGAGCGCGTGGATATCGTCATCGGTGGTGGTTTCGGTGGCGGTGACCAGCAGGGCGCCATGCAGCCCCTCGGCCTCGGGATAGAGCCGACCGAGCGATACCCCGCCCAGCACGCCATATTCGGCCAGTTCGCGCACGAGTTCGCGGGCATCGCGCGGGAGGATCACGGTGAACTCGTTGACATAGGCCTCGTTCAGCACCTGCACCCCGGGCACCCGGGCCAGCGCCTGTGCCGTGGCGCGGGCGCGCTCGTGGTTGATCCGGGCGAGCCGGGCCAGCCCTTCCCCGCCCAGCAAGGTCATGTGGATCGAGAAGGCCAGGGCGCAAAGCCCGGAATTCGTGCAGATATTGCTGGTCGCCTTTTCGCGCCGGATATGCTGCTCGCGGGTGGAGAGGGTGAGCACGAAGCCGCGCTTGCCATCGGCGTCGACCGTCTGGCCGGCGAGGCGCCCCGGCATCTGGCGCACGAACTTCTCGCGGCAGCCGAACAGCCCGAGGTAAGGCCCGCCGAAATTGAGGCCGACGCCAAGCGACTGCCCTTCGCCGACCACGATATCGGCGCCCAGCTTGCCCGGCGCCTCGATCAGGCCGAGCGCGACCGGTTCGGTCACCACCGCCACCAGCAGGGCGCCCCGGGCATGGGCGGCTTCGGCAATGGCGGCCAGATCGGGAATGCGGCCCAGGACATCGGGATACTGGACCACGACGCAGGAGGTTTCACCATCGATCGCGGCGATCAGCGCGGCATCGTCCGGTCCGGCCGAGAGGTCGGGCAGGCGCGTGTCGAGCGTGTCGCCGGTGAACCGGGCCATCGTCGTCGCGGTGGAGACGTAGTGGGGGTGCAGCCCGCCCGAAAGGACCGCCTTCTTGCGCCGGGTGATCCGCCCGGCCATGACCACCGCTTCCCAGCACGCGGTCGAGCCATCGTACATCGAGGCATTGGCCACGTCGGTCCCGAACAGGCGGGCGACCTGGGTCTGGAACTCGAACAGGACCTGGAGCGTGCCTTGCGCGATTTCGGGCTGGTAGGGCGTGTAGGCGGTGAGGAATTCTCCGCGCTGGATCAGGTGATCGACCGAGGCGGGAATATGGTGGCGATAGGCGCCCGCGCCCAGGAAGAACGGCGCGCTGCCGGCCGACAGGTTATCCGCCGCGAGCCGCGCCATGTGCCGCTCCACCGCCATTTCGCTGGCATGGCCGGGCAGGCCGGCGATCGGGCCATCGAGCCGCGCTTCGGGCGGCACATCGACGAACAGCTCATCGACCGAGCCGGCGCCGATCGTGCGGAGCATATCCGCGCGCTCGGCAGGTGTGAGGGGCAGGTAGCGCATCGGTTCTTCCTTTATCCTCCCCACCTGTGGGGAGGGGGCCACCCTCGGGGTGGTGGTGGGGGTTTGCCGGATGGCGCGGCGTGGCGGCAGAACACTCGCCACCGCCGTCCCGGCGGTCCCCCTCCCCGCAAGCGGGGAGGAACGGCTGGTTACAGGCCTTTCACGTAGTCGTCGTAGGCGGCGCGATCCATCAGGCCGGCCAGCTCCCCGGCATCGGCCAGGGTCAGGCGGAACAGCCAGCCGCCGCTCTCGGCCTCGGTGTTGACCAGTTCGGGGGCATCGGCCAGCGCCTCGTTGGCCTCGGTCACCGTGCCGCTGACGGGCGCATAGACATCGGACGCGGCCTTGACGCTGTCGACCACGCACGGCGCATCGCCCTGCTTCACCGTGGCGCCGGCCTCGGGCAGTTCAACGAAGGTGATGTCGCCGAGCTGGCCCTGGGCATAGTCGGTGATGCCCACGGTCCCGGTGTCACCGGCGACGGCGATCCACTCGTGATCCTTGGTGTAATAGGTGGTCATGGCGAGATCCTCAGCGGTGATAGCGGTGGGGGACGAAGGGCATGGCGACCACGCGGGCGGGCAGGCGCTTGCCCCGCACCTCGATGGTGAGCGCGGTGCCTTCCGCGGCCTGGGCGGTGGCCACATAGGCCATGGCGATGGGGTGGTTGAGGCTGGGTGAGAAACCACCCGAAGTCAGCCGGCCAACTTCCTGATCCCCGGCAAAAACCAGCGCGCCTTCGCGGGCCGCCTGACGGCCTTCGAGGGCCAGGCCGACGCGGACCGCGGGCGTGCCGGCGGCCAGTGCGGCCAGCACCGGATCGGCCCCCAGGAACCCGCCCTCGGCCCGGCGGCGCTTGCTGATCGCAAAGGCCAGGCCCGCGCTCACCGGATCGGTTTCGGGCGAAAGATCGTGGCCATAGAGCGGCAGGCCGGCTTCGAGGCGCAGGCTGTCACGCGCGCCAAGGCCGATCGGGCGAACCTGCGGCTGGGCGCAGAGCGCATCGGCTAGCGCCGCGATGTCGGCGGCGCGCACCGAGATCTCGTAGCCGTCTTCCCCGGTATAGCCCGAGCGGCTGACGCCGAGCGGCACTTCGCCCCAGTGGTAGGCGGCGGCCTGCATGAATTTGAGGTCCGATACCTCGGGCATTTCCGCGAAGGCGGGCTTCAGCCCGAGCGCGGCCAGCGCCGAGGCGGCTTCCGGCCCTTGCAGGGCGAGCAGGCCGTGTTCGTCAAGCAGGTTGAGGGTGATCACATCGGGCAGATATTCGCGCAGGTGGGCAATATCGTCCCACTTGGTCGCGCCGTTGACGACGAGATAATAATGATCGCCGCGATTGGTGACCATGAGATCATCGAGAATGCCCCCGGCCTCGTCGAGCAGTAGCGAATAGCGCTGGCGGCCGGGCTTTAGCGCCGAAATGTCGCCGGGCAGGATCGCTTCGAGCGCAGCGGTGGCCCCTTCGCCCGAAACGGCGAGCTGGCCCATGTGCGACACGTCGAACAGGCCGGCGTGGTGGCGGGTCCACAGGTGTTCGGCGATGATGCCCCCACCTTCCCCGTCATACTGGACCGGCATCCAGTAGCCGGCGAAATCCACCATGCGGCCGCCGCGGGCGCGGTGCCAGGCATCGAGCGGGAGCATTTCCGGTTCGGCCGGAAGTTCGTCGAGATTGTCGTTGGCCTCTTCGAAGGCCGCATCATCAGGCACAGGACTGCTCCGCACAGGATTGGCACACGGTTCACGTGCCCCCTCTGTCACGGAAGCCTGAGAGCTTTCCCCCGTTCCCCGCCCGCATGGGCCAGCAAACCGGGTTACCCCTTCGGCGGCACGTCCGAAACCGGGCGGGCACTTTCCAGAGCGACGCTATCGACCCCACGCGGTCCCTGATGCCTGAGAGATTCCGGGGCGGTTGCTCCTTCGGCGCCGTTTCGAACCCCATGGCCCCGAATGAAAGGGCCGGCGATTCGCAACGGACTCTCCCGCGCGGTCAGCGTCAGCTTTTCTGCTGGAGATGCCGGCGCGCGAAGTCAACGCGCGGCTTGGCGCACCGGCAAACTATTCCACAGGCTCCGCTTAGTCGGTGACCATCTGCTGGCGGATCGAGGCCTGGAAGGCCTGGCGCTTGAGCAGGCGATCGAGCGCGGGCCATTCATGGACGAACCGGCCGCGCGCCTTTTCGTGGGCAAGGGCCAGGATCGCCTCGGCCAGGGTTTCGGCCCGGATTGAGCGATAGCGCGCGCGATTGCCGCCCAGCAGCGGATCGAGCAGCGGCGCCACGATCTGCCCGAGCCGTTCGAGCGGGCGCCGTTCGGCCCGCGGCCCGCGCAGCAGGCCCGGGCGGACGATATCGAGCCGGGGCACGCCCGCCTTGACGAGGGCATCCTCCATCTCGCCCTTGACCCTGAGGTAAAGCCCGCGCGCCGCGGCATCGGCGCCGACCGAGGAGATGGCGATGAACTGACGGGCGCCCGCCTCCACCGCCCAGCGGGCGCAGGCAAGCACCAGGTCCTGATCGACCGCGCGAAAGGCGGCCTCGTCCTTGCCCGATCTGGCCCAGGTGGTGCCAAGGGCCGAGACCACGCTGTGCGGGCGGGCCGCCGCGATTGCATCGCCCCAGTGTTCGGGATCGGCCAGCAGGACTTCCATCCGTGCGCCGGGCGGCAGATCAAGCTCGCGCCGGGCCACGGCAACCAGGCGCACATCGGCGCGGCCGACGCAGGCCCGGATCAGCGCCGAGCCGACCAGGCCGCTCGCGCCGACCAGGCAGATCCGCACCCGCTCAGACATTCTGCAGGCCTTCCGGCGTGATCCCGGTGATCCGCGCATAGGCGGAAATGGCGAAACGGTCGGTCATGCCCGCGAGATAGTCGGCGATGTGCCGGCTGCGGTCCGGTTCGGCCTCCTGGAGCCGTTCGGCCCAGCCCGGCCCCATCAGCGCGGGATCGGCGGAATAGGCGGCGAACAGCGTGGCGGTAACTTCGCGCGCCCGCTGCGCCGTGGCGAGCTGTTCGGCGTGGAGGTAGACCTTCTCGTAGAGGAAGGACTTGAGGCGCGCCTCCCGGGCGGCGAGTTCGGGCGAGAAGGCGGCGGTGGCGCGGCCGGCCTTGCGGACATCGGCGGCGCGGCCCATCCCCGCGGCGCGGCCGCGCGTTTCGGCAATGAGATCGTTGACCATCAGGCCGATCTGGCCGCGCACCAGTTCGCGCAACTGGCGATCGCGCTCGGCACCCGGAAAGCGGCGTTCCACCGCGCGCCACTGGTCGGCGACGAAATCGAGGGCGAGCAGTTCGTCGAGCTTGAGGAAGCCCGACCGCAGGCCATCGTCGATGTCGTGGTTGTCGTAGGCGATATCGTCGGCCAGGCTGGCGACCTGGGCTTCGAGGCATGACCATTCGCCAAGGTCCAGCGGCCAGGCCGCATCGAGTTCGGCAAGCGCCCAGTTGGGCTGCGAAACTGGGCCATTGTGCTTGGCCAGGCCTTCGAGCAGTTCCCAGGTGAGATTGAGGCCGTCGAATTCGCAATAGGGGCTTTCGAGCCGCATCAGCGTCCGCAGGCAATGGGCGTTGTGATCCCACCCGCCCTGCCCGGCCAGCGCGATGTCGAGCGCTTCCTCGCCGGCGTGGCCAAAGGGGGGATGGCCGATGTCGTGGGCGAGGCACAGGGCTTCGGTCAGGTCTTCGTCAAGGCCGAGCGCGCGGGCGATGGTCCGGCCGATCTGGGCGACTTCGAGGCTGTGGGTGAGCCGCACCCGGTAGTGATCGCCATCGGGCGCGATGAACACCTGGGTCTTGTGACGCAGGCGGCGGAAGGCGATCGAATGGATGATCCGGTCGCGGTCGCGCTGGTAGGGGCCGCGCGGGCCGCGCGGCACGGTATCGTCGGCGGCAAATTCGCGCCCCCGGCTGCGCGCGGGATCGCAGGCATAGGGCGCGCGGGCCTGCTCCATCAGTCGCCCAGGATCCATTGCGCCGCGCATTCGGCATGGATGCGGGTGCAATCGTAGATCGGCAGGACATTGGCATCGACATCGACGACCATTTCCAGCTCGGTGCAGCCCAGGACCACGGCCTGGGCGCCGGCGCGCTGGAGTTCGACCATCATGGTCTTGAGCTCACGCTCGGCCTGGCGGGTGGCCTTGCCCAGCATCAGCTCGTCGTAGATGATCCGGTCGAGCGCATCGACGAAGCGCATCTCGGGCGGCAGCAGCTCGATGTCGCGGGCGATCAGCTTCTGGCGATAGAAGGTTTCGGCCATGACATTGCGGGTGCCGATCAGCGCGGCCTTGCGCGCGCCGTCATGGGCCATGCGGTCGGCCACGCAATCGGCGATGTGGAGCACCGGCACGGAGACCGCGCCGGCCACCTCGTCATAGACCTTGTGCATGGCGTTGGAGCCGATCACCAGCGCGGTGGCGCCGGCCGCTTCGAGGCGGCGGGCGCTATCGGCCAGGACCCCGGCGGCGCGGCGCCATTCCTCGGCCGTCTGGAGGCGCTGGAGATCGGTGTAATCGAGGCTTTCGATCAGCAGGGGCGCGCTCGACTGGCGGCCCTTGCGGGCCTGGACCAGCCGGTTGAGGTGATCGTAATAGGTGCGTGTCGACAGCCAGGACATACCGCCGATGAGGCCAAGCTTGCGCAAGGTCGCAATCTCCCCGTGAAAACTGGTGGTGAACCCCCGTTCCCGCTGCCCTTAGGCAGGCGGGGACGATTGGTCCAGCGTGTCGGTTGCGCCTGGTCGCGGATCAGCCAAGGCCGGTCGCGCACAGGGCGGCGGAACTGGCGGTGACTTCCAGCACTTCACGGTCGCCCACCTTGCGGACGGCGGCGACATAGTCGGCCAGCGAGCGCTTGGGGCCGCGCAGGGCCTGGAGCTTGCGGAGCTGGGCGATGGTCAGCCGGTCGACCATGCGGCGGGCCATGCAGGCGCTGGTTTCCGCCGACAGGCCGGATTCGACGAGCGCCGAGCGCACCCGGCTTTCCGCGATCCGTTCGACACAGCCCGACAGCAGCAAGCCCGCTGCAACGACACTGCAAGCCATCCGCTTCACGTTCGCTTCCTCAATGCTGGAGCGCCTTCACGATATCCTCGACCATCTTCTTGGCATCGGCCAGGAGCATCATGGTCTGGTCCATGTAGAACACGTCGTTATCGACCCCGGCATAGCCCACCCCGCCCATCGAGCGCTTGATGAACATGATGGTCTTGGCCTTCTCCACGTCGAACACCGGCATCCCGTAGATCGGGCTGGCCTTGTCGGTCTTGGCGGCCGGGTTCACCACGTCGTTGGCGCCGATGATGAAGGCGACGTCGCACTGGGCGAATTCGCCCTGGATGTCTTCCAGCTCGAACACCTCGTCATAGGGGACATTGGCCTCGGCCAGCAGCACGTTCATGTGCCCGGGCATCCGGCCGGCGACCGGGTGGATCGCATATTTGACCGAGACCCCTTGCTTCTTGAGCAGGTCGCCCATCTCGCGCAGCACGTGCTGGGCCTGGGCGACGGCCATGCCATAGCCAGGGATGATGATGACGTTTTCGGCTTCCTGGAGGAGGAAGGCGGCGTCTTCCGCGCTCCCGCGCTTCCACGGGCGCTGCTCGCGCGCTTCGCCGGCCACGGCCGCCTCGGCGCCGAAGCCGCCGGCGATGACCGAGAGGAACGAGCGGTTCATCGCCTTGCACATGATGTAGGAGAGGATCGCGCCCGAGGAGCCGACCAGCGCCCCGGTGATGATCATGGCGGTGTTGTGGAGCGTGAAGCCCATCGCGGCGGCCGCCCAGCCCGAATAGGAATTGAGCATCGAGACGACCACCGGCATATCGGCCCCGCCGATGGGAATGATCAGCAGGAAGCCGATCAGGAACGAGAGCGCGGTGATCGCCGCGACCACCCACAGGCTTTCATCGTGGGTGAACCAGGCGACGAGGCAGAGGATCGCCAGCAGGGTGCCCAAGTTGATCGCGTGGCGCGCCGGCAGGAGGATCGGCGCCCCGCTCATGTTGCCGTTCAGCTTGGCGAAGGCGATGACCGAGCCGGAAAAGGTGATTGCGCCGATGGCAATGCCCAGGCCCATTTCCACCCGGCTATCCGGGTTGATCGCGCCCGAGGGCAGGAGAATGCCGAAGGCGTGGGGATTGAGATAGGCGGCCAGGCCCACCAGCACGGCGGCAAGGCCCACCAGGCTGTGGAAGGCGGCGACGAGCTGGGGCATCGCGGTCATCTGGATGCGGCGCGCGGTGGTGAGGCCGATCACCGCGCCGAGGCCGATGGCGGCGAGGATCTTCGCCAGGATCACGAGATCGGCGGGCGTGGGCCGGGGCCACCAGTCCCCCGGCGGGATCGGGGCTTGCGTTGCCAGCGTGGTGGCGACGGCCAGCGCCATGCCGACCATGCCATAACGGTTGCCCAGCCGGCTGGTGGCCGGCGAGGACAGGCCGCGCAGCGCGAGGATGAACAGCACGCCGGAGCCGAGATAGGCCAGCAGCGCCCAGGGCGGGAGGATCGTGTGGTCCATTCCCTTCAGCCCTTCCTCTTCGACTTGTACATCGCCAGCATCCGCGCGGTGACCGCGAAGCCTCCGAAGATGTTGATCGAGGCCAGGGTGATCGCGGCCAGCCCGAGCCAGGACGACGCCGCCGCGCCCTTGGCGGCGCCGGCGACCAGCGCGCCGACGATGATCACCGAGGAGATCGCGTTGGTCACCGCCATCAGCGGCGTGTGCAGCGCCGGGGTTACCGACCAGACGACGTAATAGCCCACGAAGCAGGCCATGACGAAGATCGAGAGGATCGCAATGAAGTCCATGTCAGCAAGGAACTCCGGAAGAGACTCCCCCTCCGGGGGAGGTGGCAGCCGCGCCAGCGGCTGACGGAGGGGGCGCGAGGCATAGCGAAACGATGGAATCGGCAACCGCCGCAGGGTCGCGGAGAACTGCCCTGGCGGCTATGCGAACCAGGCGAAGGCCGCGCTCGGACAGCCACGCTTCGCGTCGGGCATCCCGCTCGGGCCGGTCCCCCCGGTCATGCGCGACCCCATCCACCTCGATGACGAGGCAGGCAGCAGCGCAGTAGAAGTCGACGACGAACGGGCCAACCGGATGCTGGCTCCGGAATTTCAGGCCCATCGGCCGTTGGCGCAGTTGCTGCCAGAGCAGACCTTCCGGCAACGACATCTGCCGGCGCAGTCTGCGCGCGGCGGAGAGGGCTTGCGGGGTGTGGTCTTCCATT
The DNA here is from genome assembly GCF_042646485.1 of Novosphingobium bradum. NCBI lineage: Bacteria > Pseudomonadati > Pseudomonadota > Alphaproteobacteria > Sphingomonadales > Sphingomonadaceae > Novosphingobium > Novosphingobium bradum. The sequence goes on from NZ_JBHRTQ010000007.1 coordinate 777,549, forward strand.
CAGTCCCCCTCCGACCCGCCTGCGGCGGGCCACCTCCCCCAGAGGGGGAGATTCTGGGGTGACCGACCGTGGCAGCGCGGAGCGCTGGCTGAGGGGGCGGCCCCTCCCCTCACCCCAGCAGCCTCTCGCTGACCACCTTGCCGGCTTGCGTGAGGCGCACGGCGTTGCCGATTTCCTCGTCGAGCACGGGCCGCTGCGCCTCCTTGTCCCAGAAGGCGGAGAGGAAGTTGTAGAGGTTGCGGGCGTAGAGGGCCGAGGCATCGGCTGGCAGGCGCGCGGGCGTGTTGCTGAAGCCGAGGATTCTTACGCCGTGGCGTTCAACCACCTGATCGGCCACGGAGCCTTCGACATTGCCGCCTTGCGGGGCGGCGAGATCGAAGATCACGCTGCCCGGCTTCATCGTGGCGATCTGGGCATCGGTGATCAGGCGCGGCGCGGCGCGGCCCGGGATCAGGGCCGTGGTGATCACGATGTCCTGTCTGGCGATGTGCGCGCTCACCAGTTCGGCCTGGGCCTGCTGGTATTCAGCGCTCATCTCGGTGGCATAGCCGCCGGCGCCTTCGCCCTCGATCCCCGCCACGTTCTCCACGAAGATCGGCTTGGCACCGAGGCTGAGGATCTGCTCCCTCGTGGCAGAGCGCACGTCGGTGGCCGAAACCTGTGCGCCGAGGCGGCGGGCGGTGGCGATGGCCTGGAGGCCCGCGACGCCGACGCCCATGACGAAGACCCGCGCCGCCGAAACCGTGCCGGCGGCGGTCATCATCATCGGAAAGGCGCGGCCATAGGCATTGGCCGCTTCGATCACGGCCTTGTAGCCGGCAAGGTTGGACTGGCTGGAGAGAATGTCCATGGACTGCGCGCGGGTGATGCGCGGCATGAATTCCATGGCCAGGGCTTCGAGCCCCGCCGTGGCCCAAGCCTCCACCCGATCGGCCCTTGCAAAAGGATCGAGGCCGCCGACGATCCAGGCGCCGGGGGCCAGGCCCACCAGCAGATCGGGTTCCGGCCCCTGCACGCACAGCACGATTTCGGCGCCGACCGTGGGATCGGCGACAAGCTGCGCTCCGGCGGCCGCATAGTCGGCATCGGGAATGGCGGCGCTGGCCCCTGCCCCCGGTTCAACCGCGACGGTGGCGCCCAGCGCGATGAATTTCTTCACCGTTTCGGGAGTGGCGGCAACGCGCGTTTCGCCCGCCGCGCGTTCGCGCAGGACTGCCAGCCGCATTGCGCCCCCCCGCCCGGGTTGATCAGCGGGTGATCAGGAAAACGACCAGCGCCGCCACCAGCACGGCCGCGATCGTGCCCCACTTCGCGGCGCTGAGGAAACCGGTGTAGGTTTCCTGCGAGGACTTGATATCGTTCGACGAAGCCATTGTTGATCTTACCCTTGAAGTGAGCCGCGCGCGGCGGGGGGATAGTCTTGCGGGGCAAGCTCTATCCTGCCCGGCGCCGCCAGCCAAGCCCCCCTGCACCGCCAATCCGGCCCCGGCGCTGCGGTCGGGAGGGCGCGGTCAGGCTTAAGCTGCCTTTTACCCTTCGCTGCTAGGCCATTGGACGTGGAACCAATTACGCGCACCCCGTCCGGCGACAGCGAACAGCGCCTGCTGATGCTGATCGACGACGAGCCGGCCCAGAGTCGGCTGGTTTCGGCGCTGGCCGCCCGCGAGGGCTGGCGCACCCTGGTTGTGCGCGATTCCGAAACGGCGATCGCCACCTTGGGCACGCGCCAGGGGATGCAGCTTTCCGCGATCATCCTCGACCAGTGGGTGCCGGGCGACGAGGCCTGCGATCTCATTGCCGAGCTGAAGGCGCGACGCCCCGCCCTGCCCATCCTGATGCTGACCGCCAGCGCATCGCCGCTATTGGCGGTGGAAGCCATGCGCGCGGGCGCGACCGACTACCTGATCAAGCCGGTGGCGCCCGAGCGGCTGATGCACGCCCTGCGCGCGGCCACCACCCGCGAGACCCCGCGCGACGAACTGGCCCCGCTGACCGAGAAGATGCCCGGCCCGCCCAGCTTCGATGCGATGATCGGCGCCGCGCCCACCTTCCGCGCCGCGCTGGCCGTGGCGGCCAAGGCCGCGCGCGGCCACAGTCACGTGCTCATCGAAGGCGAGACCGGCACCGGCAAGGAAATGGTGGTGCGCGCGATGCACGCCGCCTCGCCGCGCGCCAAGGGGCCGCTGCGGATCGTCAACGTGGGCGCAACGCCGGCCAATTCGATCGAATCGCTGCTGTTCGGCCACGAAAAAGGCGCCTTTCCCGGCGCCTTCGATCGCCAGGTCGGCGCGCTCCAGCATTGCGACGGGGGCACGCTGGTGCTCGACGAGATCGACCGGCTGCCGGCTTCGGTGCAGGATCGGCTGCTCGAATCGATCCAGCGCGGCGACGTTCGCCCGATCGGCGCGCGCCATTCTTTCCGGGTGGACGTGCGCCTGATCGCGGCAAGCAACTATCCGCTAGCCGACCTTGTCGCCACCGGCCACTTCCTGCCGGGCCTGCACGAATTGCTGGCGCCCGTTTGCGTGATGCTGCCGCCTTTGCGCGAACGCTCGCAGGACATTTCGGCCCTCGCCCGCCATTTCCTGGCGCGGATCGGCGAACAGCCGGGGCTGCGCCGGGTGGGCATTACCGACGGCGCGCTTTCGCTGCTGGCCGCCTATGACTGGCCGGGCAATGTCCGCCAGCTCCAGGCCACGCTGTTTCGCGCCTGCGTGTTCTGCGAAGGCGATGCCCTGACCGCAGCCGATTTCCCCCAGCTGTCGAATATGCTGGGGGTGGAGCAGCAGGTGACGCCGGGCAACCAGGCGGTTCACGGCTCGCCCGGGGTGCAGCTCTACACGCCCGATGGCAACCTGCGGCCGCTTGAGGAGATCGAGGCGGACGTGATCCGGCTGGCGATCGGCCACTATCGCGGGCGGATGACCGAAGTGGCCCGCCGGCTGGGGATCGGGCGCTCCACGCTCTATCGCAAACTTTCGGAACTCGGTATCGATTCCGCCGCCTGACAATCAAGAGAAGATCGAAACAATGACCCCGATCCCGACGGCCGCCGCCGCCGCGCTTGCCTTTCTGATCCTGCTGATTTCTTGTCTTGCATTGGGGCTTGGGGTTGGCACGCCTCAGGTTCACGGCCCGCTGTTCTGGGCCGTTTCGGCCGGTTTTGCCATGCAGGCGGTGGCGGCTGCCGTCTGGCTGGTGCGGCTCATCGCCGTTTCGCTGATCGATGCGACGAGCGGGGGAACCGGGCGCCGGGCGGCCGATTGAACGGGCATGGAAGGGTCAGCCGAGCCTTCCGGGAGCTTGCCCTTGCCCATGAGCCTGCACAGCATCATCGAACCGGCCGGAACCCTGCTTACGGGCTGGAAACTGGTTCCCGCGCGCGATTGCCACGCCGCCGACAGCCGTAACGACGATGACATCCCGCTGGACCTTGCCCGTGCGCCGGCACCGGCCGAAAATGCGCCGCGTGTCGTCCCCGCCTCGCGGTGGGAAGCGGACCTGGGTCGCAAGCGCTAAAGCGGCAATTGCGCGAAGTCGGTCAGGGCCGCGTCGCGCAGGCCGCGCCAGACGCGCAAGGCCTGGACGGTTTCCGCCACGTCATGGACCCGCAGCAGTTGCACCCCGGAATCGAGCGCCTTGACCGCGAGCGCGATCGAGCCGCCGAGGCGCTGGCCGGCGGGCGCCTCGCCCGATAGCGCGCCGATCATCCGCTTGCGGCTGGCGCCGACCAGCAGCGGCTGGCCCAGCGCATGGAACAGCGGCAGGGCATTGAGCAGCGCGAGGTTGCCGGCCAGCGACTTGCCGAAACCGAGGCCGGGATCGAGGATGATGCGGTCGCGCGCAATGCCGGCGGCCAGCGCCTCGTCGCGGCGGGCGCGCAGCCAGTCGAACACATCAAGCACCGGATCGGCATAGGCGGCATTGGCGTGGAGATCCTCGCCCTCGCCCGGCGCGTGCATCAGCACCACCGGCGCGCCCGAGCGGGCGGCAAGTTCGAGGCTGCGGGGATCGTGGCGCAGGGCGGAAACATCGTTGAACAGGTGGGCGCCGACTGCCAGCGCCGCTTCCATCACCGCGGCGCGGCGGGTGTCGACGCTGATCGCGGCGCCCATGGCCGACAGGCGCTCGACCACCGGAATCACCCGCTTCAGTTCATCGCCTTCCCACACGCCGGGCGCGCCGGGGCGGGTGGATTCGCCGCCGATGTCGACGATCGCCGCGCCGGCTTCGAGCATGGCCGCGCCGTGGGCCTGGGCAACATCGGGCTTGTCGAGGAACTCGCCGCCGTCGGAAAAACTGTCGGGCGTGACGTTGAGGATGCCCATGACCTGGGGCTGGTCGAGCCGGATCGTGCGGGCGCCGCAGGCCAGCGGCGCGGTCGTGCGCTGGAGATCGGCCCACTGGGCGGCGATCTCATCCGGCAGGCCGGGGAGCGCGGCTTCAAGGTCGCGCGCGCCGTAGACCTCGCGAGAGACCACCTTGCCGCCCGTCCGCGCGATCACGGCGAAGCGGCAGGCGAAGACCAGCCCGCCGGCCAGCCGCACGGCGGCGCCGTGTTCGGACTGGGGGCTTTCGGCGAGCGCGATCGGGCGCAGGTAATGGGCGGTCATCGCGCGCGCCGGCGCTGCCGCCTGGCCCAGGCCAGGGCGAGGATCAGGATCACGGTTCGGTCGCCAGGAGATAGAGCTGGCGCAGATCGTCGAGCGGCTTGAACGCGCCTTCGTGCTCCACGTGCCAGAACGACCAGCCGTTGCACGAGGGCGCGCCTTGCAGCTTGGCGCCAAGGCCGTGGATCGAGCCGCTTTCGGCCCCGCAGGCCAGCGAGCCATCGGCGCGGACCGTGGCGGCGAAGCGGCGCTTGCGATCGGACAGCTGCGCGCCGGGGGCGATCCAGCCGGTTTCCACCAGGGTGCCGAAGGCAACCTTGGGGGCCGAGCGCGGGCTTTGCATGGTGGTGATCGCGCTCTCGTCGAGCGGGAGGGCCAGCTCGATGCGTTCAAGCGCGGCCTCGCGGTAGGCGGCCTCGCGCTCGCAGCCGATCCACTGGCGGCCCAAACGCTTGGCCACCGCGCCGGTGGTGCCGGTGCCGAAGAACGGATCGAGGATCACGTCGCCCTTGTTCGAGGTGGCCAGCATCACCCGGTAGAGCAGCGCCTCCGGCTTCTGCGTGGGGTGGACCTTGGCCCCGCCCTTCTTCAGCCGTTCCTGGCCCGAGCAGATCGGCAGGACCCAGTCGGAGCGCATCTGGAGTTCGTCGTTCAGGGTCTTCATCGCGCGGTAGTTGAAGGTGTACTTCGCCTTCTCGCCGGTGGAGGCCCAGATCAGGGTTTCGTGGGCATTGGTGAAGCGGGTGCCCTTGAAGTTGGGCATGGGGTTGGCCTTGCGCCAGACGATGTCGTTGAGCACCCAGAAGCCCATGTCCTGGAGGATCGCGCCGACGCGGAAGATGTTGTGGTAGGAGCCGATCACCCACAGCGAGCCGGTGGGCTTGAGCACGCGGCGCGCCTCGGCCAGCCAGGCGCGGGTGAAGGCATCGTAGGCGGCGAAACTGTCGAACTTGTCCCAGGCGTCGGTCACCGCATCGACATGGCTGCCATCGGGGCGGGCGAGATCGCCGCCGAGCTGGAGGTTGTAGGGCGGATCGGCGAAGACCAGGTCGACGCTGGCCGTGGGCAGCGAGCGCATGGCCTCGATGCAATCGCCCGGAATGATCTGGCCCAGCGGCAGCAGCTCGCGCACCTCGCGCGCACCCTTGCCGGCGGTCCGCGCCTTTTCGCGCGGTTTCGCGGTCCGTTCCTTGAGCAGAAGCTCGGCCATTGGTGAGTGCCCCTTGTGGATAACACCGTCGGAATGAGTCATCCGCGACTCGCCGTCAAGTCGCGACTCGGCGGGATTCCTTGGGTTTTCGGCCAATGGCGAGGCGGAACAGAACGAGTCCCACACAAGGGGTAGAGTCCCGCCGTGGGGTCGGGACTCTAGATGCTGTGGTCGGGCCACGCGACACGCGGCGCGCAAATAATTTGTGATCGCGGCCCGGGTGAGACAGGTTGGGCCAAACAGCCGCGTCAGCAGAACGCGCCCCCGGGAGACAGGACCATGGCACTCAAGGTAATCGGCGCGGGATTGGGTCGGACCGGCACGCTATCGCTCAAGCTGGCGCTCGAGCATCTGGGCTTCGGGCCGTGCTACCACATGACCGAGATCATGGGCCACGCGCGGCAGCGGATGCCCCAGTGGCTGGAGGTGGTGGCCGGCAGGCCGGACTGGGACGCGGTGTTCGAGGGTTTCCACGCCACGGTCGACTATCCCACCTGCACCTACTGGCGCGAGCTTGCGGCGCACTATCCCGAGGCCCGGATCATCCTGTCCGACCGCGATGCGGAAAGCTGGTATGCCTCGGTGCGCGAGACGATCTTCGCGCCCCGCAACATCGCGGGCTTCCTCAACAGCCCGGTGCGCGAGTTCATGCTGGGCGCGGTGGTCGGCCCCTTCGTCGACCGGCTCGATGACCGCGACTTCATGATCGACTGGTTCAACCGCTGGCGCGACGAGGTGATCGCGGGCCTGCCGCCCGAGCGCCTGCTGGTCCACCGCGCCGCCGACGGGTGGGAGCCGCTGTGCCGTTTCCTGGGCGTTCCGGTTCCCGACGAACCCTATCCGCGGGTCAACAGCAAGGCGGATATGCAGGGCTCCGCCGAGGGCGGCGAGCCGGGCGGCGAACGGACCTTGCCGACCTCCCCCGAAGCGATGGAAGAACGCTTCCAGGCCTATCTGGCCAGCATGAACCGGATGGCCTGGGGCTGAGCCGGCCCAAAATCGGGACCGGGTCAGAGCAGGACCAGTTGGGCCACCGGCGCGAAGGAGCGGCGGTGGAGCGGGGTCGGGCCGTGCTGGCGCAGGGCGGCGAGGTGTTCGGGCGTGCCGTAGCCGGCGTTGCGTTCCCAGCCATAGTGCGGATGGGCCTCGGCGTGTTCGCGCATCAGGCGGTCGCGGTGTTCCTTGGCAATGATCGAGGCGGCCGAGATGCACGGCTCGATGGCATCGCCGCCAACGATCGGCCGCGCCGGCCAGCGCCATTCCGCCCGCCGGCCGTGGGGGGTGAGATTGCCATCGACCAGCACTTCGTGGGGGTCGCCGCCGAGCTTCGCGCAGAGCCCTTCGACCGCGAGGGTCATGGCCAGCATGGTGGCGCCGAAGATGTTGAGCCGGTCGATCTCCTGGGGCGAGACAACGCCCACGGCCCACAGGCAGCGGCGCTTGATCCGCTCTTCCAGGAGGGCGCGGGCGCTACGGGAAAGCTTCTTGGAATCATCGAGCCCGGCCGGGCGCGGCTTGCACAGGACCACGGCGGCGGCGACCACCGGGCCGGCCAGCGGCCCCCGGCCCGCCTCGTCGACCCCGGCCACCACCCGTTCGCCGGGCGCGAGGGGGAACGGCAGGGCTGAAGGCGATTCCACGGTCACCCGCCCCCTATCGCGCCGGCGGCAAGGGTCGGCAAGCCGCCCTGCCCGCGCCTGCGTGGACAAGTGGGCGCCAGAGCGCAGATGGCCTGCGCGAATGGCCGCAGAGAAGCGTTGCGCCGCCGGGGGATAGGCCTTATCGGCGCGGCCCTATGTCCGCAGCCAATCTCATTCCGCTCGATGCGGTCGATCCGGCGCTGGTCGAAGCCCTGCTCGACCGCGCCTTCGAACCCGAGCGCCACCAGCGCACCGCCTACAAGGTGCGCGCGGGAACCGAGTGGCTGCCCGGCCTGTCGTTCGCCGCGCTGGACCGGGACGAGATGCTGGTCGGCACCATCCAGTGCTGGCCGGTGGCGCTGACCGATCCCGCCGGGCGCGCCCATCCCATGATCATGGTCGGCCCGGTGGCGGTCCTGCCCGAGCACCAGAGCCAGGGCTATGGCAAGGCGCTGATGACCGCGAGCCTCGCCGCGCTCGATCCGCGCGCGCCCTTGCCGCAGGTGATGATCGGCGATCCGGAATATTATGGCCGCTGGGGTTTCGCCAATGCGGGCACGCAGGGCTGGTCGCTGCCCGGGCCTTACGTGAAGCACCGCCTGCTGGTGCGCTGTGACAATCCGGCGGTCCTGCCGCCAGAAGGCACGCTTGGCCCCTGGCTGCGCTGAGCGGCGCCCCTTCGCTCGCGCCTTCGCCCCCCGATCTTCGCTTACGCGCCCTTGCACCCCGGCCCCGGCGATGGCATCGCCGGGCCATGCCCTATGAGCCGCCGCCCGAACTTGCCGCGCTGTCGCTGGCCGACATCGCCGCCGAGGTCGCCGCGCGGCGCCTGCCGCCGCTGGACCAGTGGGCGCCGGTCGAAACGGGCGAGAGCCACATGGAAATCCGCGCCGATGGCCGGTGGTTTCACGAAGGCGGGGAGATCACCCGCCCGGCCATGATCCGCGCCTTTGCCGGCCTGCTGGTGCGCGACGGGGACGGACGGCACTGGCTGATGACCCCGCACCAGCGCCTTGCCATAGCGGTGGCCGATGCCGCCTTCATCGCCACCGACGTGGTGCGCCGCGCCGATGGTTCGGGGGCAGGCGGCCTCGCCTTCCGGCTCAACACCGACGACATCGTGCTGGCCGGCCCCGACCACCCCTTGCGCGCGGCGGGCGATGCTGCGGTGCCCGCACTGTACCTTGCCGTCCGCCATGGCTGCGAGGCCCGGCTCAACCGCAGCACCTATGCCCAGTTGGCCGATCTGGCGCTGGATGAGGGCGACGACTGGTGCGTGACCAGCCAGGGCCGGCGCTTTTCGCTGGTGCCGGCATGAGCGCGCTGTTCTCCCGCCTGCTCGACCTGCATGAGGCCGGCCATGCCCGGACCGACATCGAGCTGGCTGGCGACCATGGGCATCCGGCGGGCACGGTGCTGCGCGATGCGGCGGTGCTGGTGGCGATCACCGAGCGCGCGGAACCCGGCGTCCTGCTGATCCACCGGCCCTCCAATATGCGCGCCCATCCCGGCCAGGTAGCCTTTCCCGGCGGCAAGCTGGATCCGGGCGAAAGCCCGGTCGAGGCGGCCCTGCGCGAGGCGCACGAGGAGCTGGGCATTCCGCCCGAGGCCGTGCGGATCGTGGGCGAAAGCGACCTGTTCCGCACCCGCACCGGCTATGCAATCACCCCGGTGATCGGCGTGGTCCCGGCCGATCTCGAACTGGTGCCCAACCCCACCGAGGTGGCCCAGTGGTTCGAGGCGCCGCTCGATCACGTGTTCAACCCGGCCAACCAGAAGCGCGCCACGCGCGATTTCCCCAAAGGCTCGGCCACGTTCTGGGAAATCTTCTGGCAGGAACACCGCATATGGGGCGTGACGGGCGCACTGATGGTCAACCTCTCGCGCCGGCTCGGCTGGCATGGCTGAGGGCGCGGCAATGAGCGCGCGCCTCCCGGCGGCGGCGTGGACCGCGCGGGCGGACCTGGCGGCGCTGGTGGCGGCGCTGGGGCCGGACAATGCCCGCTATGTCGGCGGGGCGGTGCGCGACACCCTGCTGGGCCTGGCGGTCAAGGACATCGACATGGCGACGCCGCTCGCCCCCGAAGCGGTGGTCGAGCGGCTGGCCGCGGCGGGCATCCGCACGGTGCCCACCGGCATCGCCCATGGCACGGTCACCGCGATCCTCGCGCAAGGCCCGGTGGAGATCACGACCCTGCGCCACGACGTGTCGACCGACGGGCGCCGGGCGACCATCGCCTATGCACAGGACTGGCAGGACGATGCGGCGCGGCGCGATTTCACCATCAACGCGCTCTATGCCGATCCCGTCAGCCGCGAGGTGTTCGACTGGTTCGGCGGGCTGGCGGACCTCGCCGGGCGGCACGTGCGGTTCATCGGCGATGCCCGCCAGCGCATCCGCGAGGATCACCTGCGGATCCTGCGCTTCTTCCGCTTCCAGGCGCGGTTCGGCTCGGCCCCGGCCGATGTGGCAAGCGAGAGCGCCTGCGCGGAACTGGCGGCCACGCTCAAAGGCCTCTCGCGCGAACGGATCGCGATGGAATTGCTCAACCTGCTGGCCCTGCCCGATCCGGCCCCGACCCTGGCGCGCATGGCGCATCTTGGCGTGCTGGGGGTGATCCTGCCGGAAGGCGATCCCGACCGGCTGGCGGCACTGGTGAGCGCCGAGCGCGCGGCCGGGGTGGCGCCCGATCCCATGCGCCGGCTAGCCGCGCTGCTGCCGCCCGATCCGGCCACGGCCGAGCAGGTGGCCGCGCGGCTGCGCCTGTCCACCGCCCAGCGCAAGCGGCTGGCGACGGCGGCGGCGCGCGCCGGCGATCCGGCCGACAATGCCCGCGCCCTGGCCTATCGGCTGGGCCGCGCCGAGGCGATCGACCGCCTGTTGCTGGCCGGGCGCGACCTCGCCGCGCTGGAGAACTGGGACATTCCCCGCCTGCCGATCAAGGGGGCCGACGTGGTTGCCCGGGGCGTGGGCGCGGGGCCACAGGTGGCGCGGGTGCTGCGCGCGGTGGAAGCGCGCTGGGTGGCTGAGGGCTTCCCGGACGCCGCGCGGGTGCAAGTGCTGCTCGACGAGGCGCTCGATTCCTGAGCGCCGGGTCGATCAGTCAGCCTGCGGCAAGGCATTCGTGCTAGAAGGCCTGGCGTGCTAGAAGGCCTGGCCCATGGACCTGGCTGCGCTCCTCTCCGCCCTTTTGGCCCAGCCGCTGCTGGCGCTCGCGCTTGGCGCGATGGCGCTGGTGCTGGCGGGCGGACTGCTGCGCCACCTTTCGCCGCTGCTCGGCGGACTGGTGCGCGCGATCGGCCATGTCGGCCTGTTCGGTGCGCTGATGCTGACCATCATGCAGGTGGTGCGGATCGGCCACGGCAGCGAGCTGAGCCTTCCGCAACTGGGCCTGCCGCAACTAGGCCAACCCGAGCAGACGGTGAGCGGCAGCGAGACCCGGGTGCCGCTGGCGCGTGACGGGCATTTCTGGATCAAGGCCAGGGTCAACGGGGTGCCGCACCGCTTCCTGGTGGACACCGGGGCAACGCTGACCGCGATCAGCCCGGCCATCGCCGAGAGTGCCAGGCTGGAGCCGCAGGCGCTGCGCCAGCCGGTGCTGCTGCGGACGGCCAACGGCACCGTGCCCGCGCAGGTAGTGACGATCGGCGAACTGAGCCTGGGCAACGTGGTGGCGCGTGATCTCGATGCCGTGGTCGCCCCCGGGATGGAGGGGACCAGCGTGCTGGGGATGAACTTCCTCTCGCGCCTCGCCTCGTGGCGGGTGGAGGGGCAGACCCTGATCCTGGTGCCGCATCACCCGCAAGGTGACGGGGATCAGGGCGCCGGGCGTCACGGTAGCGGAGCGGCGGGCGAAAGCTGAGCCGCGCCGCGATCAGAACCGGTTGTCGCGCGGGAAGCCGTTGGGCGGCATCCGGCCGGCAGCGCCCCGCGCCACCTTCCACAGCCGCATATCGCTTTCGGTGCGGGTGCGCCCGGTCTCGCCGCCCATCTTCCACGACAGGCCTTCATCCAGCCGGAAGGTGGTCGCATCGGCCATACCGCCGTCGCGGTAGCGCTGGAGGGCGACCCCCTGCCCCTTGGCGAGGAGCGGCATCTCGGACAGGCTGAACACCACCAGCTTGCGGTTATCGCCCACCACGGCGATGTGATCGTGGCTTTCGGGGATCTCGCGCACCACGCACAGGCGCACGCCGGGCTTGGTGGTCATCACGGCGCGGCCCTTGCGGGTTTCGGCCAGAAGTTCGGCCGATTCCGCGACGAACCCGCGCCCCAGATTGCTGGCCAGCAGCAGCTGCGCGCCGGCCCGGTGAACCACCAGCGCGACGATCTGCGCCTCGGCATCGATATCGAGCATGGTGCGGATCGGCTCGCCAAACCCGCGCGCCGAGGGCAGCTTGTCGGCCCCCAGCGTGTAGAACCGGCCATTGTCGCAGGCGATCAGCAGCTTGTCGGTGGTCTGCGCGTGAAGCGCGAAGGCCGGGCCATCGCCTTCCTTGAACTTGTATTCGCGATCGAGCGGCTCGTGGCCGCTGGCGCCCCTGATCCAGCCGCGCGCCGAGAGGATCACCGTGACCGGAGCCTTCTCGATCATCGCGTCCATCGAGAATTCGCGCGTGGGCGCGGCTTCGGCGATGGTGGTGCGGCGGCGGCCAAGCGCGGTTTCCGGGCCATAGTCCTTGCGAAGGGCGGCGAGATCGCGCTTGAGCCGGGTGCGCTGGCGGGCCGGGCTGTCGAGCAGCTTGTTGAGCTCCTCCTGCTCGGCCAGCAGCTCGTCGCGCTCCTGGCGCAGCTCCATTTCCTCCAGCTTCCGCAACGAGCGCAGGCGCATATTGAGGATGGCCTCGGCCTGGCGGTCGGTCAGGCCGAATTCGGCCATCATGATCGGCTTGGGCTCATCCTCGGTGCGGATGATCTCGATGATCCGGTCAAGGTTGAGGAAGGCAACGATGTAGCCTTCGAGCAGTTCGAGCCGGGCGGAAATCTTCTCGAGGCGGTGGCGGCTGCGGCGGATCAGGATGTCGATCTGGGCGATCACCCATTCCTGGAGCAGCAGCTTGAGGCCGAGCACGCCGGGGGTGCGGTGGGCATCGAGGACGTTGAGGTTGAGCCCGAAGCGCACTTCCAGATCGGTCAGCCGGAACAGGCTTTCCTTGAGCAGCTCGGGATCGACGTTGCGGCTTTTGGGCACGAAGACGATCCGCAGCTGCTCGTCGCTTTCATCGCGCACGTCTTCGAGGATCGGCAGCTTGCGGTCGGCGATGAGCTGGGCCACCTGCTCGATCAGCTTGCCCTTCTGGACCTGGTAGGGGATTTCCGAGACGACCAGTTGCCACTGGCCGCTGCCCAGCTTCTCGATCCCGCTGTCCTCCCACTCGCCACCATCGTCGCGCCCGGTGGAGAAGCGCCCGCGCACCCGCATCGAGCCCTTGCCGGTTTCGTAGGCGGCGCTGATCGCGGCCGGGCTATCGACCACCACGCCGCCGGTGGGCAGGTCGGGGCCGTGGAACACCTCCATGAGTTGCGCGTGTTCGACCTGGGGATTGTCGATCAGCAGCAGGGTGGCGTCGACGATTTCCGCGACGTTGTGGCTGGGAATGTTGGTGGCCATGCCCACGGCGATGCCACTGGCGCCATTGGCGAGGAGATTGGGGAACAGGCCGGGGAAGATCTCCGGCTCTTCCTCCTCGCCGTTGTAGGTGGGGATATAGTCGACCGTGCCTTCATCAAGCCCGGCCATCAGGCGGATCGCGGTCTTCGTCAGGCGGGCTTCGGTATAGCGGTAGGCGGCGGCATTATCGCCGTCGATGTTGCCGAAATTGCCCTGGCCTTCGACCAGCGGGTAACGCAGCGAGAAATCCTGGGCGAGGCGGACCATCGCATCGTAGACGCTGGCATCGCCATGCGGGTGATACTTGCCGATCACGTCGCCGACCACGCGCGCCGATTTCTTGAAGGCGCCGGCGGGATCGAGCTTGAGCTGGCGCATGGCCCACAACAGGCGGCGGTGGACCGGCTTCAGACCATCGCGCAGGTCTGGCAGGGACCGCGCTGTAATCGTTGACAGGGCATAGACCAGGTAACGCTCGGACAGGGCGCTGTCGAACGGCGCATCGACGATTGCGTCGAAGGGATCGGGCTCATCGATCGTTGGGCTCGGCATGGTTGGGCAGCCCTAGCAAGGGCAGCGGCCGATGGGAATCCCGGGAACTATCCCCATCCCCCGCTCATTTGGGCACAGGGGCGTGACATCGGGAGTACCTAATGAACGAATGCAGGACGGTCAGGCGCGTGTTGATCCTGGCCACCGATGGCTTCGAGCAGTGCGAATTGCTGGAGCCGAGAAAAGCCCTGGAGGCCGCCGGGATCGAAACGGTCGTCGCCAGCCCCAAGCAAGGCAAGATTCGGGGCTGGCACCATCATGACTGGGGCCAGAGCGTGGCGGTCGACGCCGCGCTTGGCGAAGTGGAGGCCGAGGATTTCGACGGGCTGCTGCTCCCGGGCGGGCAGATGAACCCCGATGCCCTGCGGCTGGAGGACGAGGTGCTCTGCCTGATCGAGGAATTCGACGCGGCCGACAAGCCGATCGCTGCGATCTGCCACGGCCCCAGCCTGCTGGCGGAGGCCGATATCGTGGAAGGCCGGGGCGTGACCGCTTGGCCATCCATCCGTTCCGACCTGGAAAACGCCGGAGCCCAGGTGTTCGACGAGGGCGTGCTGGTCGACGGAAACCTGATCACCAGCCGGGATTCAACGGATATCCCCGCCTTGTCCCGCGCCCTGATCGACGCGCTGGGCGGATAGGAACGCGGTCAGCGGCGCTGCATATCCCGCGCTTCGCCGGGAATGTGCACCTCGATCCCGTCAAGCGCCTCGTCCAGCACGATCTGGCACGACAGCCGGCTGGTGCGAGTGACGCCGGCGGCCAGGTCGAGCATATCCTCCTCCTCCTCGGACGCGGGGGCGAGGCGATCGAACCACTGGGCGGCGATCACGACGTGGCAGGTGGAACAGGCCATCTGGCCTTCGCAGGTGCCTTCCAGCGGCAGGCCGGCGGCCTGGCCGACTTCGAGCAGCCGCGCGCCGGATTCCGCCTCGCGGCTGATCCGTTCGCCTTCAGGAGTGATGAAACAGACCGATACCATGCTGCGTGCGTTCCCCGTGGACCAGGCTACTGCGCTTCAGCCGCCGCGACAATCCGCGCGCAGGCCTCAGCCACCTCAGCCATCCCCGTGTAGCGACCGAAGCCGAGCCTGATCGAACTTCGGGCTTCCTTTTCGCTGAGCCCGATTGCCCGCAGCACATGGCTGGGCTTGCCCGAACCACTGGCACAGGCCGAGCCGGCGGAAAAGGCCATATCCCGCAAATCCGACATTAATCTGGCAACATCAAGACCATCGCGCCGCACATTGAGATTGCCGTGCCAGCGCGGGGCAGCGGCGCCATTGAGGATGAAGCCGGGCAAGCCGGCCCGGGCGGCGTGCCACAGCGCTTCCACGTGGGCGGCATCGACCACGCGACGCGCGACAGCCAGTTTCGCCGCAGCCCCGAAT
The DNA here is from genome assembly GCF_042646485.1 of Novosphingobium bradum. Taxonomy (NCBI): domain Bacteria; kingdom Pseudomonadati; phylum Pseudomonadota; class Alphaproteobacteria; order Sphingomonadales; family Sphingomonadaceae; genus Novosphingobium; species Novosphingobium bradum. The sequence goes on from NZ_JBHRTQ010000007.1 coordinate 792,563, forward strand.
CCGGCGCACAGCGCAGGGCTGAGCGTGCCCGAGCGCAGGCCGCCTTCCTGCCCGCCGCCATGGACCTGCGGCGCAAGCCGGACGCCATCGCGCACCCACAGCGCGCCGATCCCCTTGGGGCCATGGAGCTTGTGGGCGGAAATCGCGATCAGGTCCGCGCCTTCGGGCGCGGCCAGCTTGCCCGCGCCCTGCACCGCATCGCACAGGAACAGCGCGCCCGCGGCCCGGGCGCGCGCGGCGAGGCGCGCGATCGGCTGGATCGTGCCGATCTCGTTGTTGACCTGCATCACCGCGACCAGCCCGGCCCCCTCGGGCAGGGGCACCTCCGGATCGACCAGCCCCGCCGCGTCCACCGGGAGCACGGCAAGCCCGGGATCGGCCACGCGGGCGGTTTCCAGCACGGCGGCGTGTTCGATCCCGCTCACCGCGATCCGCGTCGCGCCGGAGCCGAAGATGGCAAGGTTGAGCGCCTCGGTCGCCCCGCTGGTGAAGACCACCCGCCCGCCCGGCGGCAGCAGGGCGGCGACCTGTTCGCGCGCGATCTCCACCGCCGCCGCGGCGAGCCGGCCCGGACGGTGGGCGCTGTGGGGATTGGCAAAGCCCGAACTGTCCGGCCCGGCCAGCCACGGCAGCATGGCCTCGCGCGCTTCGGGCGCGAGCGGCGTGGTCGCCTGGTAATCGAGGTAGATCATCGGCGGTCCTTCATTCCGGCCCAGGCGGCGACGAACCGGTCGATATCGGCCGCGCTCGTCTCCCGGCCCAGGCTGACGCGGATGACCTCGCCCGCCGCCGCCGGCTCCAGGCCCATGGCGGCCAGGACATGGCTGGTCTTCAGGCTGCCCGAGGAACAGGCGCTGCCGGCCGAAACAGCGATGCCCTGCGCGTCGAACCCGATCAGCTGGGCGCGGGCCGAGCGGCCGGGCATCCGATAGGCGCCGATGGTGGGCACCCGCGCGGTTTCTCCCGCGATCACTTCTCCCCCGGCGGCAACCAGCCCCGCATCAAGCCGATCACGCAGGGCCACGGCCCGATCGAGCCAATCGGCCCCGGCTTCCAGCGCTGCCACCATGGCGAGAACGCCCGGCAGGTTTTCCGTGCCGCCGCGATAGCCGCGCTCCTGCCCGCCGGTGGGCCGCAGCATGGCCCAATCGCGCACCAGCAGCGCGCCCACGCCGACCGGGCCACCGAACTTGTGGGCCGACAGGGCGATGAGATCGGCATCCGGCAGGGCCAGCTTGCCCGCGCCTTGCGCGCAGTCGGCCAGCAGCCGCCCACCCGCGCCCCGCACGGCCTCGGCAATGGCGTGGAGCGGCTGGAGCACTCCGGTTTCGTTGTTGGCCTGCTGGACCGCGACGAGGCCCACCAGGGCGCAATCGGCCGGGCGGACCAGCCCGCACGCGTCGGTCGGCAGGCGCGCCGCCGCGCCGGCATGGCGCAGCACGGCCTCGTGCTCCACCGCGGATACGGCGGCGAGCGGCAGCGCGCTGCCGTGGATCGCCAGGGCCAAGGCCTCGCTCGCGCCCGAGGTGAACACCACCTCGCCGGCCCAGCCCAGCGCCGCCTTCAGCCGCCCGCGCGCATCTTCGAGCAGCGCCCGCGCCGCCCGGCCGGGGGCATGGGGGCTGGACGGATTGGCCCAGCGGTCAAACCCGGCAAGCAGGGCCGCGCGCGCCTCGGCCAGCAGCGGCGTGGTGGCCGCGTGATCGAGGTAGAGCGGCATGGCGGCAGAGGAAATGACGGTCATATGGCGCAAGCGTTGCTTTCGGGACGGCGCTTTCTATATAGCGGTCTCCTCCCATTCACAGCCCCGACCGCTCCGGCTGCAAACAGGCAGGCGGACGCAGCGGAAGGGCTTCAACTTCGCGAGCACCAGCCCAGCCATGCCATCTGTCATCTTTCCCGGACCCGAAGGCCGCCTGGAAGGGCGTTTCCAGCCCGCTTCGCGCCCGCGCGCGCCCGTCGCCATGATCCTGCATCCGCACCCGCAGGCTGGCGGGACGATGAACGATCGCATCACGATGCAGCTCTACAAGACCTTCGTGGCGCGCGGTTTTGCCACCCTGCGCTTCAACTTTCGCGGCGTGGGCCGCAGCCAGGGCAGCTTCGACAACGGCATCGGCGAGCTTTCGGATGCCGCCGCCGCGCTCGATTGGGTGCAGTCGATCCACCCCGAAGCCAGCACGACCTGGATCGCGGGCTATTCGTTCGGCGCGCTGATCGGGATGCAGCTCCTGATGCGCCGCCCCGAGATCCGCGGGTTCATCTCGGTCAACCCGCCGGCCAATATGTACGATTTCAGCTTCCTCGCGCCCTGCCCCGCCTCGGGCATCATCGTCCAGGGCGCGGCCGATACGGTGGTGACGCCCAATTCGGTGCAGAAGCTGGTCGACAAGCTGCGGACCCAGAAGCACATCACCATCCACCACGACGAGATCCCGCGCGCCAACCATTTCTTCGAGAACGAGCTCGATGACATGATGCTCTCGGTCGACAAGTATCTCGACTTCCGGCTCAGCCCCGAGTGCACGATCCGCTGAACGTCGGCTCAGCGCAGGCTCATGTCCGGCCCGGCCGCCGGTGACGGCGGCGGCATGGCGGCGGGGCCGTCGCCCGAGAGGTGCCTGATCACGTCGGTCCGGTTGGCCCCGGTATCGCGGAAGCCGTCGTTGGCGCCGCGCAGTTCCCACTCCAGGCCGCCCGGCGGGGCATTGGGCTTGTCGGGATCGGTGCGCATCAAGGTATCGACGCCCGGAATCCGGTCAACCCCGGGAATGGTCGTGATGAGCTTGAGGTCGATGTAGCCGACCGTTGCCACGAAGCCGCCGGCATAGTGGGCGGCCTTGGCGAATGCCGAACTGTCGGCGGCGATGACGTGGCGGGAGGCGAAATAGTAGTCCGCGTCCCGGCCAACGGTATTGCGGGAATCGCTCTCGCGCTCCTTGATGTTCTGCGACCAGCACCATTCCAGCTTTTCGGCCACGGTCCGGTCGGGAAACTGGGCATTGGCCGCGTCGATGTAGCGGTTGATCCGGTCCATGACCGCCTGGTCGTGTGCATCGTAGGGCACCGGCATCCTCCGCCATGATCGTCCGGTATCAGGTTACATTTGAAACCGGCATCCGCCAAGCGGGCAGCAGCCGGCCGGGCCGGCTATTTCGGGTGAGGTCCGCTGGCGGCGATCAGCGCGGGGTTTGCTGCGAAAGGCTGGCGCCGTCCCGGGTGGGCAGCACCCAGATTGCCACATTGGCGGCCAGGATCGCGGCCAGCGCCAGCATCAGCAGCGCCTGCTTGCGCGAGCCGCCCCTGCGCCACAACGCCAGGGCGCCCAGCGGCAGGGCGATGACCATGAGCACGGCGAGCGAGAGGGCGGTTTCCTGCATGGCCCGCCCCCTAACGCGATCAGCCCTTGCCGAACAAGCCCTTGGCCATCCCGGCCAGATCGTCGAGCGGGTTGCCGTCGCCGTTGCGGTCGAGCATCCCGGCCAGGCCCGATAGCGCCGGATTGCCCTGGATCAGGCCGGACAACTGGCCAAGTGAGCCTTCGCCGCCGATCTGGCCGACGATCTGCGAAAGGACCGCCGGATCTAGCCCGGTCTTCTGTGCGGCGAGGCCGATGGTGTCTTCCGGGGCGGCATGGGCCGCTCCCAGCGCGGCGATGGCCTTTTCGGCCATGGCCGGATCCAGCCCGACCTTGGCGGCAAGGCCTGCGACATCGACATTCTGGGCAACCTGGCCAAGCAGGCCATCGAGCAGGCTCATCGGCAACATCCTTGCGTGAAAAAGACCGGCCCGCAGGGTTTCTGCCGGCCGGTCTTCACGCAAGTAAATTCGATGGAGACCATTTCCCGGAAGGCCCGGGCCTGGTCCACGGCCCGGGTCTTCCGAAAAAAGATCAGGCGGCGACGGTCACCACCGGGGCGGCCTGGCGGACGCCTTCATCGACATGGGCCTCGAACTGGGCGAAGTTCTCGACGAACTTGCGGACCAGCTCCTCGGCGGTCTTGTCATAGGCGGCCGGATCGGCCCAGGCGCCGCGCGGATCGAGCAGCTTGCTGTCCACCCCGTTGACCGCGACCGGAACCTCGAAGCCGAAGTTCGGGTCCTTGCGGAATTCGGCCTCGTTGAGGCTGCCGTCGAGCGCGGCGTTGAGCAGGGCGCGGGTGGCCTTGATCGGCATCCGCTTGATCCCTTCCATCGTGGCCTTGCCGCCCGACCAGCCGGTGTTGACCAGCCAGCACTTCACCCCGCCCTTGGCGATCCGCTCCTTGAGCAGGTTGCCATAGACCGAGGGGTGGCGCGGCATGAACGGGCCGCCGAAGCAGGTGGAGAAGGTGGCTTCCGGCTCGGTCACGCCGATCTCGGTGCCGGCGACACGCGCGGTATAGCCCGAGAGGAAGTGATACATCGCCTGTTCCGGCGTGAGCCGCGCGATCGGGGGCAGCACGCCATAAGCATCGGCGGTGAGGAAGATCAGGTTCGCCGGGACCGGCCCGAGGTTCTGCTCGGAGCAGTTCGGGATGAAGTCGATCGGGTAAGACCCGCGGCTGTTTTCAGCCAGGGTGGCATCATCCAAGTCGATCTCGCGCGTTTCGGCGTCGATCACCACGTTCTCCAGCACCGTGCCGAAGCGCTTGGTGGTGGCGAAGATCTCAGGCTCGGCCTCGGCCGAGAGGCGGATCATCTTGGCGTAGCAGCCGCCCTCGAAGTTGAACACGGCGGTATCCGACCAACCATGCTCGTCATCGCCGATCAGCGTGCGGCTGGCATCGGCCGAGAGCGTGGTCTTGCCGGTGCCGGAAAGGCCGAAGAACACCGCGGTCTTGCCATCGGGGCCGATGTTGGCCGAACAGTGCATCGGCATCACGCCCTTGACCGGCAGGAGGTAGTTCAGGATGCCGAAGACCGACTTCTTCATCTCGCCGGCATAGGCGGTGCCGCCGATCAGGATCAGCTTCTCCGAGAAGTTGACCGCGATGACCGTTTCGCTGCGCGAACCGTGGCGCTCGGGATCGGCGCGGAAGCTGGGCAGGTCGATGATGGTGTATTCGGGGATGAAGCCGTTGAGATCATCGGCCGTGGGACGCACCAGCAGGGTGCGGATGAACAGGTTGTGCCAGGCGAATTCGTTGATCACGCGCACGTTCACGCGGTGATCGACCTGCGAGCCGCCGAACAGGTCGGCCACGTAGAGCTTGTCCTTCTGGCCCAGGGCGGCGAGGAAATCGGCCTTGAGGTTGGCGAAGTGCTCCGGGGTCATGGGAACGTTGGTCTTGCCCCACCAGATGGTGTCCTCGGTCACCGAATCGCGGACGATGAACTTGTCCTTGGCCGAGCGGCCGGTGTGCTGGCCGGTGGCGACGACGAACGGGCCGTCCTTGGCCAACTGCCCTTCCCCGTTGCGAACAGCGTGTTCGACCAGCGGCGCGGTGCCGAGGTTGGCGAAGATCGTCGCGTGGGTGGAAATGCCTTGCTTATCGAGCGGGAAGGAAAGGGCAGAGGTCAATGTCATCTCCACGTTGGATCGGTGGCGCTGAGGCCGGTGGCGCGGGGCCGAACGAGCGCCGGGCAAAGCCCGTTGTCCGATCGGTGCATAGGTATGCGAGATTCGGGGCCGCGCATAGTCCAGCGGTGAAGAAGCGTCAAATCCATCAGGCGGTTCCGCGCAGGAGTGCAGCACGGTTGCAACAGGGCGCGCCGCCCGGCTAAGCCACGCCACCAGCCTATTTTTACCGCGCGCGGCCCACCCGCAAATCGGCCGATCGAGAAGTTGTCCGCCATGGCCCCAAGCCACGATGCCCACTACCATCCGGCAGATGCCCCGCCATCGGGCGAGGCGCGCCAGCACACGATCGCGCTGGTCGACGATGACCGCAACATCCTCACCACGGTCTCGATCGCGCTCCAGGCCGAAGGCTTCGCCACCCGGCTCTACACCGACGGGCAGACCGCGCTGAAGAGCCTGCTGGAGAATCCGCCAGACCTGGCCATCTTCGACATCAAGATGCCGCGGATGGATGGCTTCGCCCTGCTTCAGGCGCTGCGCGAGAAAAGCCGGCTGCCGGTGATCTTCCTCACCTCCAAGGACGAGGAGATCGACGAGGCGCGCGGGCTCGCGCTGGGCGCCGACGATTATATCGCCAAGCCGTTCAGCCAGCGCCTGCTGGTCGCCCGCATCCGCGCGATCCTGCGCCGCACCGAATTGCCCGGCAAGCCCCGGGACGAGGCGAGCGAGGCCGAAAGCCAGGTGGTCCGCCGTGGCCGGCTGGTCATGGACCCGCTGCGCCACCAGGTGCTGTGGGACGACCGGCCCGTGGCGCTCACCGTCACCGAGTTCCTCATCCTCGAAGCCTTGGCGACCAGGCCGGGCGTGGTCAAAAGCCGCAACCAGCTGATGGATGCGGCCTACAGCGACGATGTCTTCGTCGACGATCGCACGATCGACAGCCACATCAAGCGGCTGCGGCGCAAGTTCCGCGAGGCCGATCCGCAGTTCTCGGGGATCGAGACGCTCTATGGCGCGGGCTATTCCTTTGCCGATGGTTGAGGGTCCGGCCCAGGGCGCCCCGGGGCGGCTGTTCTGGACCCGGCGGTTTTCGCTGACCAGCCGCATCCTTGCGGTCAACCTGATCGTGCTCGGGCTGATGGGCGCCAGCGTGATCTACCTTGATACCTACCGCAAGCAGCTGATCGCCGAACGCTTCAAGCTGGCCCGCTCGGAGGCGTTGATCGTGGCCGATGCCCTGGCGGAAACTCCGCGCAGCGAACGCAAGCCGCTGATCGCGCGGATCGGCAGCGAGCAGGTGCTGCGCCTGCGGGTCTACGATGCCCGGGGCCGGCAACTGGCCGATTCCTTCGTCATCGCCGACGAGCCGGCCTTCACCTTTGCCGATCCGGCCAAGGAGCCGTGGACCATGCAGGTCGCTCGCGGGCTCGATGCCGCGATGGACCGCCTGTCGGGCGCCGCAGCCCCGCCCGACTATGTCGAGCCGGCCATCGCCACCGCCGATGCCTGGCCCGAAATCCGCGAGGCGCGCGAGACCGGCGAGGCGGCGGTGCGGCTGCGCGCCGCGCCCGACCGCACCCCGGTGATCACCGCCGCCGTGCCCTATGGCGAGCGCGGCGAGGTTCTGCTCACCACCCGCAACGCCCGCGATATCGTGGAAAAGGTGCGCTATGCCCGGCAAACCCTGGCGATCATCGTTGGCATCGCGCTGGTCATCTCGATCCAGCTCTCGCTGTTCCTGGCGCGCACCATCGTCCAGCCGCTGCAATTGCTGAGCCGCGCCGCCCAGCGCGTGCGCCTGGGGCGCGAGCGCGAGGTGGTGGTCCCCCGCCTGCCCGAGCGCGGCGACGAGATCGGCCTGCTCGCCCGCGCCGTCTCCGACATGAGCGCGGCCCTGCGCCAGCGGATCGACGCGGTGGAAAGCTTTGCCGCCGATGTGGCCCACGAGATCAAGAACCCGCTCGCGAGCCTTCGCAGCGCGGTCGATACCCTGGACAAGGTGGAGGACCCGGCCCTGCGCGCGGAGCTGATCCGCATCGCCGCCCACGACGTGCGCCGGATCGACCGGCTGGTGACCGAGATCGCCGATGCCAGCCGGATCGATGCCGAACTCTCACGCACCCGGTTCGAGCCGGTCGATCTCATCGCCCTCACCCAGGCTCTGGCCCGCAGCCGGGCCGAGCGCGGAGTTGATGAACCGGCCCGGCTGGAGCTGCGCCACGATGGCCAGCGCTGCCGGGCGCTGGGCGATCCGGCACGGCTCGAGCGGGTGCTGGTCAACCTGCTCGACAATGCCGCCTCGTTCTCGCCCCCCGGCGGGGAAATCGTTCTCGCCACCAGCAGCGCCGGGGGGCGGGTGCGGGTTTCGGTGTGCGACGAAGGGCCGGGCATCGCCCCGGAAGAACGGCACAAGGTGTTCGAGCGGTTCCACTCGGTGCGCCCGGAAGGCGAGGATTTCGGGAGCCACAGCGGGCTTGGCCTCGCCATTGCCCGAACCATCGTCCAGGCCCACGATGGCACGCTCACCGCGCAGGACCGGCCCGATGGCAAGCCGGGCGCCTGCCTGGTCATCGAACTTCCGGAGGCCGAATGATGCTGCACCAGGCCAGTTGCGTGGCGATCGAAGGCCGCGCGCTGCTGATCGAGGGGGCGCCGGGCAGCGGCAAGTCGAGCCTGGCCCTGGCCCTGATCGATCGCGGCGCCACGCTGGTGGGCGACGATGGCGTGGCGCTCGTGGTGGAGGGCGGCCACCTGCTGGCCAGCCCGGCCCCGGCGATTGCCGGCCTTCTGGAAGTTCGCAATGTCGGCCTGCTGCGCTATCCGGTGGCTCAGCGGGTGCCGGTGGCGCTGGTGGCGCGGCTTGACCAGGCGGCCGAGCGGCTGCCCCACGGGCCGGACGTGGTGCCCCTGCTCGGCCTCGCCCTGCCCCTGGTGCGGCTGTGGCCCGACAGTCCGGTGCTCGCGCTCAGGGCGCTGGCCGCGCTGGCCCGTTTCGGGCGCGATTGAAGGGCCGGTTTACAAGCCCGGCGCGCAAGCCCACATCAGCGCCAATGAGCGCAGAGTCCGAGAGCGATTCCGAAGGCGGATCCGGCCGCGATTCCCGTGAGGCCGGCCAGTGCGCCGTCGATGGCCGCCAGCGGGTCCTGCTGGTTACCGGCTTGCTCGGCGCGGGAAAGTCGACCGTGCTCAAGGTGCTGGAGGACCTGGGCTGGGAAACGATCGACAATTTCCCGATCCGCCTGCTCGAACAGCTCGTCTCGCCCAAGGACAATGCCCAGCGCGATACGCGCGTCCCGCTGGCGATCGGCTTCGATTCGCGCACCCGCGGGTTCGATCCGCACCGGATCATCGAACGGGTGAAGGCGCTGTCCGGCCGGGCCGACCTAGAGGTGACCACCCTGTTTCTCGACTGTTCGGGACAGGAACTGGAGCGCCGCTACAACGAGACGCGGCGCCGCCACCCCATGGCCAGCGATATGCCCGCCAGCTCGGGCATCGCCGCCGAGCGCGAACTGCTCGAACCCCTGCGACGCTGGGCCGACATGGTGGTGGTCACCACTGATTTCACCGCCAATCAGCTCCAGCAGGTGATCCGCGAGCGGTTTGCCCCCGAAACCCCGCCCCGGCTGACAGTGACGCTGTCCAGCTTCGGCTTTTCGCGCGGGATGCCGCCAGTGGCCGATCTCGTGTTCGATATGCGCTTCCTCGACAATCCCCACTGGGACCCGGTGCTGCGCCCGCTGACCGGACAGGATGCCGCGGTGGGCGAATATATCTCGCGCGATCCCGCCTATGGCGAGGCTTTCGCCCGCATCCGCGACCTGCTGCTGCTGCTGCTGCCGCGCTACGAAGCCCAGGGCAAACCCTATGTCCACGTGGCCTTCGGCTGCACCGGCGGCCGGCATCGCTCGGTCTTCGTGGCCGAACAGATGGCCGCGGCCTTGCGCGAGGCGGGATTTTCGCCCACATTGCTGCATCGCAACCTGAGCGCGCGCGCCGCCGATCTGGTAGAAGGCGGCAAGTCGTGAGCAAGGTCAAATACCCCCGGCGTCCCGCATGGCGGACATCACCAGCCGAGGCCATTCGGAGCGCTATCCCTTCATGATCGGGCTGATCCTCGTGACCCACGGCAGGCTTGCCGAGGAATTCGTTCACGCCATGCAGCACGTGGTCGGCCGGCAGGAAGCGGTGGCCACCGTGTGCATCGGCCCGAACGACGACATGGAGCGCCGCCGCAAGGAAATCGCCGATGCGATTCGCGCGGTCGATAGCGGCCAGGGCGCGATCATCCTCACCGACCTGTTCGGCGGCACCCCATCGAACCTCGCGATCTCGCTGATGGAGGCGGGCCGGGTGGAAGTGATCGCCGGGATCAACCTGCCCATGCTGATCCGCCTGGCCGGCGCACGGCGGACCATGAACGTGGTCGATGCCACGGTCGCAGCCCGCGATGCCGGGCGCAACTACATCACGATCGCAAGCGAGTTCCTGGGCCAGGACGCCTGAGGGGCAGCGATAAAAGGGGATCTTGGGGGCGATGCCAAGCGAAGTGGTCGAAATCGTGAACCAGCGGGGCCTGCACGCGCGGGCCAGCGCCAAGTTCGTCAATGCCGTGTCGCGGCTGCCTGATGGCCTTGCCGTCACCGTGGCCAAGGATGGCACCAGCGCCAATGGCGGCTCGATCCTGGGCCTGATGATGCTGGGCGCCGCCAAGGGCGACACCATCGAGATATGCGTCGAGGGCGAGACTGCCGACCAGATCCTGCCCAAGCTGGTGGGTCTGGTGAAGGACGGCTTCGGCGAAGATTGAACCAGTGGCCGACCGCCGCCTCATCACGGGCTTTTCCAATCCGACCGTCAAGTTCCTGCGCTCGCTCAGGGACAAGAAGCATCGCAAGCGCGAGGGCCGGTTCCTTGCCGAAGGTCTGCGCCTGCTGACCGATGCGCGCGAGAGCGGGCGCCTGCCCGAACTGCTGGTCATGGCCCGCGGGCGCGACGACCATCCCCTGCTGGCCGCCCTTGAAGCCGACGTGCTGGCCGCCGGCGGCGAGGTGATCGAGACCGGCGAGGACATTCTCGAAAAGATCACCGGCAAGGACAATCCCCAGGCCGTTGCCGGGGTCTTCCCCGAATTCGACACGGCCCTTGCCGGGCTGGACCGCGCGGCCGCGCCGCTGTGGCTGGTGGCCCAGGCCATGCGCGATCCGGGGAACCTGGGCACCATGCTGCGAACCTGCGACGCGGTTGGCGCGGGCGGGCTGATCCTGCTCGACGATTGCGCCGACCCCTTTTCGGTGGAAGCCGTGCGCGCGAGCATGGGGGCGATCTTCACCCAGCGGCTGGCGCGGGCACGCTGGGACGAGTTTCTGCCCTGGCTGCGCGCCGGACCGGGCCAGCTGGTCGCCGCCTCGCTGCGCGAGGCCGTGCCCTATCGCGGCGCGCCCTATGCCGCGCCCTGCTTCCTGGTGATCGGCAACGAATCGCGCGGCCTGCCCGAGGATTACGAGCAGGCCTGCGACCTGCGGGTAACGATCCCGATGCGCGGCCGGGCCGACAGCCTCAACGCCGCCATCGCCGGCGCCGTCCTCGCCTACGAAGCGCTTGCCGCGCTGGCACCCGAAAGCCAGGCCTGACCGCGAAAACCACCTAGCCGCCCGTTCACCGGGCGCACAGCAAGTTGCGGCTAGGACGGCAGCGTGACGCTTCGGCGTTGCCCCTCCCATTTGCCTTTCACCCCCGCCCGCAACGGCGGGGGTTTTGTTTTGCCGTGGGCAGCGGCCCGCCGGATCACTCCGTTTCGGGGATCGGCAACACCTCGGGTTCGCTTCCGGCCCCGGCGATCTCGGCATAGCGCGGCGTGCTGTCGACCAGGGGCACGTCCTCGATCTCGCGGGCGCCGATGGCGATGCCCTTGTCGCGCAGGCGCTTGCCCGAGGTCAGGACATTGCGTTCGAAGCTGGAGACGAACCGGTTGTAGTTCTCCACCGCCGAATTGAGCCCGCCGCCCACCCGCTTGAGGTGTTCCGAGGCCACGCGCAGCCGGTCGTACAGTTCCGCCCCGGCCTTGCCGATCTCCACCGCCTCGCGCGCGATGGTATCCTGGCGCCAGACTTCGGCCACGGTGCGCGCGATCGCCACCAGGTTGGTGGGCGTTGCCAGCAGGACCTTGTTGCGGAAGGCAAAGTCCCACAGTTCCGGATCGTGTTCCAATGCGGCGGCAACGAAATGCTCGCCCGGCACGAACATCACCACATAGTCCGGCGCCTCGTCGAACTGGCTCTGGTAGGACTTGGCGCCCAGCGTCTGCACGTGGCTCCGCATCGAGCGGGCGTGCTGATCCAGCGCGGCCTTGCGAACGGCATCGTCATTGGCCTCGAAGGCTTCCTGGTAGGCGTTCAGGGAAACCTTGGCATCGACGATCAGGCTCTTCTGGCCGGGGATGCGGATGATCGCATCGGGGCGCAGGCGGCCGTCATCAGTGTTGACCGAATGCTCGGTGACGAAATCGGTATGTTCGGATAGGCCGCACTGTTCGAGCACGTTCTGCAAGGCCCGTTCGCCCCAGCGGCCCCGCGCCTTGGGGGCATTGGTGAGCGAATTGCCCAGCCGCTGCGCCTCGGCCCGCACCTGTTCCTGGCCGGCGCGCAGCGCCTCGATCTGGCCGAACAGCTGGCCGAAGGCATCGACCCGCCTCGCTTCCAGCCCGGCGACCTGCTCCTCGTAGCTTTGCAGCCGCTGGCCGACCGGCGCGAGCAGGGTGGCGATGCGTTCGGCGCTGGCCTTCTCGCTTTCGGAAAAACGTTCCTGCGCGCGCCGGAGGAAGGTTTCCTGCGCCTTTTCGAGCACGCGGTTGCCGGCGTTCTCGAATTCCTTGCGAAGCGCCTCCTGCGCTTCGATCAACAGGCGCTTCTGCTCCTCGAAATTGGCCGCATCGGCCTTCAGGCCCGCAAGTTCGGCACCGATGACGGCCTTTTCATGGAGCACCTGTTCCCGCGCGAGGCGCGCGGCTTCGAGCTGGGCGGCATGATCGGCGCGCGATTGCTCCAGCCGCCGGGCGGCCTCGTCGGCGCGCTGGGCCAGATCGTCGGCCCTCGCCGCCCGCTCACTCGCCGTGGCCAGTTCGGTGATCGCGCGGCGGAACTTCTCATCCAGCTCGCGCGCATCGAGATCGCGCGCGGCAAAGCGTTCGCGCCATTCCGCCACGGGCCGGTTGCCCAGGAACCAGCCAAGCGCAACCCCAGCGCCAAGGCCGAGCAGCAGGGTGAAGAAACTGAGGATTTCGGCGTTCACGGCGCTGCCCCTAAATGGAACGAACCATGAACTTATCCGCCAATTACCCGCATGGCAAGTGGCCTGCGCGGACGGGCCGGATCAGGCCGCCTTCCGCAGCTTTTCCAGCTTCTTGAGCGCCATGTTGCGCTTCAGGCGCGAGAGGTGATCGATGAACAGGATGCCCTCCAGGTGGTCCAGCTCGTGCTGGAGGCAGGTGGCCAGCAGGCCGTCGATGTCTTCCTCGTGGGCCTTGCCATCAAGGTCCTGCCAGCGGGCGCGCAGCGTGGCGGGGCGTTCGACCTCGGCGTAGATCTCGGGGACCGAGAGGCAGCCTTCCTGGTAGATCGCCAGGTCCTCGCTCACCGAGACGATCTCGGGGTTGATGAACACCCGCGGTTCCAGCTTGCGCGGCTGGTGGGTGTGTTCGTGATCGCCATGGGCGGTGCAGGTTTCCGGCTCGGCGTCCTCGTCTTCGGGCTGGAGGTCGATGGTCACCACCCGCAGCGGCACGCCGACCTGGATCGCGGCGAGGCCGATGCCGGGGGCATCATACATCGTCTCGAACATATCGGCGACAAGGGTCCGCAGGGACTCGTCGAAGGATTCAACCTTGGTCGAGACCTGCTTGAGCTGCGGATCGGGGGTTTCGATGATTTCGCGGATAGCCATGGCCGCGAGATAAGCGGAGCGCGCGCAACTCGCAAGACGCCCGGCGCCCAAGATTTCCGATGTGCCCGACAGGTGCGACTATCGGCCCACCCACCCTTTCCGGTTCAGCGGAAATTGTCGGCGTAGGCCTGCAGCTTGAGGCGCCGGGGCGGCGTGGCAGCAGCGCGGGCCGCGATCCCGTGGCGATCCGCATAGGCCTGGGCCTCCGCCTGGCTGGCGAACTGGAGCACGACCTGGCTCTGCGTATCACCCGAGCCCGACCAGCCCATCAGCGGATCGGCGCGGCGGGCCTCGGCCGGCGCGAATTCGAGCACCCAGGTGTCGGTGCGGGCCTTGCCGGACTGCATGGCGTTCTTCGGGCGCTGATAGATACGGGCGGTCATGTCGGCGCTTTCGGGCGAAACGACGCGGGAATCAAGGGGGAAGGTTATCCGCTTCGCGCAAACGCGCTACTTGCGTTGCCGCTCGAAGGCATTCTTCGTCTTGAGGCTGGGATCCTCGGTCCACGGCTGGTCCGGCCAGCGGTGCTTGGGGTAGCGGCCCTTGGCATCCTTGACGACATCGCGCCACGAACCGCGCCAGAACCCGGGAAGATCACGGGTGGTCTGGAGCGGCTTGCCGCCCGGATCGGTCAGCTTGAGCAGGAGCGGTTGCGGGGGCTTGCCGTAGGTGGGGTGGCGATCCAGCCCGAACAGCGCCTGGACGCGGACCTCCACCGAAGGGCCGCCGGGATCGGCATAGTCGATTTCATGGCTGGTGCCCGCCGGGCTGCGAAAGCTGGGCGGGGCCAGCGCATCGAGCTGCTGGCGCTGGGCATGGTCCAGCCGGGCGAGCAAGGCCTCGTGGAGCTTGCCCCTGGGCAGGTCATCCAGCCGGCGGCCAAGCAGCGGGAGCAGCCAATCGCCGACCTCCGCCTGCAAGGCTTCCTCGGCCAGCGCGGCAAGGCCGGCGTGGGCGGCGCGGGTGAGCAGGGCGCGACTGGCCGGCGACAGCGGAAGCAACCCCAGCCCCTCGGCGCGGACCTTGTCGGCCAGGAAGCGGGCGATCGCCGCCGGATCGGGGTTTGGATCGGACCCGCGCGCGAGGACAATGGCCCCCAGACGCTGCTCCAGCAGGGCTTCCACCCGGCGCTCCTCGGCCACCCAGCGCAGGGTGCTGGCCCGCTCGATCCGGTGGCCGAGCCAGCGCGTGACCTCGGCCTCTGTCAGCGCGATTGCGCCGGTGATCCGCGCGCCCCTGGCCTCGCCCTGGGCCTCGCCCACGGCCAGCCATTCGGCGCGGATCAGCGGGCTGGCCGGATCGAGCCGCAGCCCCCTGCCCCCGGCGGTCAGCCACAGTTCGCCCGAAGGATCGCGGCGGCGGGCGATGAGGTCGGGGAAGCCTTCGGCCAGGATCGCAGCCAGTGGCAGGCCATCGCCCGACCCTTGCGGAGCCTGCCGCGCCCAGCGTTCGGCCAGCTTGCGCGAGGCCTGGGCGCGGGGCGAGCGATCACGCTGCCAGGTATCGAAGCGCAGGTGCAGATCGTCGCTGCGCCCGCCGAGGCCGCGTTCCTGCAACAGGAGCGCGAGGGCTGCGGCATCCCCGGCCGCGCCGTGGCGGGCGGCGTGGAGCAGCATATGGGCGAGACGCGGCTCCAGCGGCAGGGCGGCCATGGCGCTACCGTGCGGCGTGATCCGCCCGCCTTCGTCAAGCGCACCGAGGCTGAGGAGGAGCGCGTGGGCGGCGGCCATGGCCGGGGGCGGCGGGGGATCGAGCCAGGCCATGGCGGCCGCATCGCCCGCACCCCATTGGGCGAGGGTCAGTGCCAGTGGGGCGAGATCGGAGACGAGGATCTCGGGCGGCTCGAAGGCCGGGCGGCCGGCATGGGCGGCTTCCTCCCACAGGCGGTAGGCCACGCCCGGCCCCTGCCTTGCGGCGCGGCCGGCGCGCTGGGCGGCGCTGGCCTGGCTGGCGCGGTGGGTGACGAGGCGGGTGACGCCGGCGGCCTTGTCGAATTCGGCCCGGCGCGAGAGGCCGGCATCGACGACAATGCTTACGCCATCGAGGGTTAGCGAGGTTTCGGCGATGGCCGTGGCGAGGACGATCCGTCGCCGCCCCTCGGGATCGCGGCGGATCGCGGCGCGCTGGGCAGCGGGGTCGCATTGGCCATGCAACGGCAATACAAGCGCCTGGGGCAGGCGCTGCACCAGCTTCTCGCGCAGCCGCTCGATCTCGCCGACGCCGGGCAGGAAGGCGAGCAGGTCGCCCTCCCCCTGTTCGCGCCAGGCGGTGGCGATTGCCGAGGCCATGGCATCGTCGAGGCGCAGCTCGGGACGGGCGCCGAGCCAGCGGATCGCCAACGGCCAGGCCTTGCCCTCGCTCTCGATCACCGGGGCGCCATCGAGCAGGGCGGCGAAGCGCTGGCCATCGAGCGTGGCCGACATGACCACCAGGCGCAGGTCGTCGCGCAGGACCTGCTGGCTCTCGACCGCGAGGGCGAGGCCAAGGTCGCTGTCGAGGTGGCGCTCGTGGGCCTCGTCGAACAGGACGGCGGAAACGCCGGACAGTTCGGGGTCCTTGAGGATGGTGGCCACGAAGATCGCCTCGGTCATCACCAGCACGCGGGTTCTGGCGGAGCGCTTGCTGTCGAGGCGGGTGAGATAGCCGATGGTCTCGCCGGCAGCCTCGCCCATGAGTTCGGCCATGCGCTCGGCCGCGGCGCGGGCGGCGACGCGGCGGGGGGAGAGGACGATGACGCTGCCGGTGCACCACGGCTCGGCCAGCAGCGCGGGCGCGACGGCCGTGGTCTTGCCGGCGCCGGGCGGCGCGATCAGCACCGCCGCGGCGCGCGCGCGCAGGGCGGCGAGCAAATCAGGCAGGACGGCGTGGATCGGGAGCGTGCTGCGGGACATTTTGCCCGCGTTATGCGTTTCGGGCCGGGAGGGCCAGCGCCGGGCAAGGCGCTGCCAACAGGAGGATGCCATGAAGACCTCTGCTCGTGCCCTGATCGCGCTGTCCTTCAGCCTTGCCATCGCCCCCGCGCAGGCGAGCCCCAAGGCAGCGCCGCGTGCCGATCCGGTCCGCAGCGCGATGTCCGCCGCCCCGGTGGCGGTCGCTGCCCATGCGACCATCGTGCGCGCCAATGCCGATGGTTCGATGACCACCCTGCGCCCGGGCACCAACGGCTTCACCTGTATGCCGGACAACCCCGCCACGCCGGGGCCGGACCCGATGTGCATGGATGCCAACGCGATGGACTGGGCCATGGCCTGGATGGGCCACAAGCCGCCGCCGGAGGGCAAGCCGGGGCTGATGTATATGCTGGAAGGCGGGACCGATGCGAGCAATGTCGATCCCTATGCGACCAGGCCCGACGGGGCGTGGATCAGCACCGGGCCGCACGTGATGGTGGTGGGATCGCAGGCCTTGCTGGCGGGCTATCCGGCCAGTCCGCGGCCCGACACCAAGGCGCCCTACGTGATGTGGGCGGGAACGCCCTATGCCCACCTGATGGTGCCGGTGCGGTAGGCCGAGGCGAATGCCAGGAGACGGCCCCCGGATCAAGCTCGGGGTGACGGGTTTTCGTCGACTGTCGGTAGCGTCGTCCCGGGCTTGACCCGGGACCGGTGTCGGTTCCGAGACCGTGAACCAGGCGCTTCAGACGAGCATCCCAGCTTCGCGTTGGCCAGCGGTCCCGGGTCGAACCCGGGACGACGATAGGTCAATACCGCCGCGCCACGGCGAATTCGGCGGCTTCGGCCATGGCGCTGCGGGCCGGGCCGGCCGGGAAGCCGGCGATGGCGTCGATCGCGCGCTGGGCGTAGTGGCGGGCGCGTTCGCGGGTGGCGGAAACCGTATCGTACTTGGCGATGAGGGCGACCGCGTGGGCAAGGTCTTCATCGGCGGTGGTGAAACCGGCGATGGCGTCCTGCCAGAACTGGCGTTCCTCGGCCGTGCCGCGGGCATAGGCGAGGATGACCGGCAGGGTCATCTTGCCGTCGCGGAAATCATCGCCCTTGCCCTTGCCCATTTCCGAGGCTTCGGAATCATAGTCGATCGCATCGTCGACCAGCTGGAAGGCAATGCCCAGGTTGCGGCCATAGGCATCGAGCGCCTGTTCTTCCGCCTCGGAGCGTTCGGCGACGACGGCCGCGATGCGGGTGGCGGCGGCGAACAGGGCGGCGGTTTTCGCGCCGATGATCTGGAGATAATGCTCCTCGCCCGTTTCGACCTTGCGCTGGGCGGTGAGCTGGTCAACCTCGCCTTCCGCGATGATCGAGCTGGCGCTGGAGAGGATCTTGAGCACCTTGAGGCTGCCATCCTCCACCATCAGCTCGAAGCTGCGGGTGAACAGGAAATCGCCGACCAGCACGGTGGCCGGGTTGCCATAGACGATGTTGGCGGTTTCCTTGCCCCGACGCATATCCGAGCCATCGACCACGTCATCATGCAGGAGCGTGGCGGTGTGGATGAATTCGACCGCGGCGGCGAGCTTGTGGTGGCGGGTGCCCTGATAGTCGCACAGGGCCGCGCCGGCGATGGTCAGCATCGGGCGCATCCGCTTGCCGCCGCCGGAAATGAGATGGCCAGCCAGCGCCGGGATCAGCGGGATCTCGCTCTGCATCCGATCGAGGATGATGGCGTTCACCGCGTTCATGCCGGGCGCGGTCAGCGCCAGCAGCGGGGCCAGCGAAGGCTCGCTCGGGCGGGGGCGGAGGGGGATCACGTCTGCGCTCATCGCGCGGCTCCCTTGGGCGCTGGCAGCGCGGATGGCAAGCTTGGATTCGCAGCCATTCCCGTGCTAGCGCGCAAGACGATGACCCAGGAAACCGCCCCCGCCGCCGCCCCTCGCCCCGGCCAGCCCGCCGATCCCGCTCCCGATCCGATCCTGGCCTCGTTCCGCGCCAGCATCGACAATATCGACGCCGCGCTGATCCATATGCTGGCCGAGCGGTTCCGCATCACCAAGGCGGTGGGCGCCTACAAGGCCGAGCACGATCTTGCGCCGTCCGATCCCGGCCGCGAGGAACGCCAGATCACCCGCCTGCGCCGCCTGGCCGAAGATGCCCAGCTCGATCCCGATTTCGGCGAGAAGTTCATCCGCTTCATCATCGACGAGGTGATCCGCCACCATCACCAGGCCAAGGACGGGCGCTGAACGGCCACGAAGCGGCCTCCTGCCGCAGCGGGCAGGCTGACTAACCCTGCGCCCGAGGCAGGCGCAGGCGAACCAGCAGCCCGCCCAGGTCCTCGCTCACGCCCAGGTCCACCGCGCCGCCGTAGATTTCCGCGACGTCGCGCACGATGGCCAGGCCCAGGCCCGTGCCCGGCTTGCCGGTATCCAGCCGCGCGCCGCGATCGAAGATGCGGGTGCGCGCTTCGGGCGGGATGCCGCGGCCATCGTCTTCCACCCAGATCTCGCACCAGCGCGGATCAGCCGGCGCGGCGTCGACCGTGACGAAGACCGAGCCGCCGCCATATTTGGCCGCGTTCTCGATGAGATTGCCGAGGATCTCGTCAAGATCCTGCCGCTCGATGGCGACCGCCGCCTCGCGGTTGCCATCAAGGTCGAAGCGGGTGGCCTCGTGGAGCCGGGTGACCGCGCGCAGCACGGCCTCGACGCTGTCCCACACCCCGGCACGCGACAGGCCGACGGCGCGGCGGCCCACGGCGCGCGCGCGGGCGAGATGGTGATCGACCTGGCGGCGCATCACCGCCGCCTCGCGGATCACCGTGTCGGCAAGATCGGCCGCATGGGCGGTGGCCGCGTTCATCACCACGGTCAGCGGGGTTTTCAGGGCGTGGGCGAGATTGCCGGCATGGGTGCGCGCTTCCTCGGCCTGGCGTTCGGCATGGGCGAGCAGGCCGTTGAGTTCATCGACCAGGGGCTGCACTTCGAGCGGGAGCGGATCGGTGACGCGGTTGGCGCCGGTGGTCCGCATCTTCTGGATCGCCCGGCGCACGCGCCGCAACGGGCCAAGGCCATACCAGGTCTGCAGGCCCGCCATCAGGAACAGCCCCGCCCCCAGGACGATGAACGACCAGACCAGGATCAGCCGGATGCGCTTGATCTGATCATCCAGCGCGGTGCGGCTTTGCGCCACGACGAACCACCACCTGGTGTCGTTGCCGGGCAGGATGATCGAGCGTTCCATGATCCGCAGCGGCTCGCCCTGGAACTGGGCGCTGTCATAGACGTGGGGGACAGTATCGAAGTGGCCGGTATCTACCTTGAGCGTGCGATCCCACAGCGAGCGCGAGGGGAAATCATCGTGGCCCTTGCCGCTGATCTGCCAGTAGAGGCCGGAATTGGGTTCAAGAAAGCGCTGGTCGCCCAGCGGCCGGTTGAAGAACACCTCGCCATCGGGACCGATTTCGGCCGAGCCGACCATGGCGGTGAGCATATAGCCCAGCTGGTCATCGAAATTGCGGGTGATCAGCCCGGTCAGCGTGCGATCCAGCCCGATGCCGCCAAGCAGCAGCAGGATCGAGATCCAGCCCGCCGCGATGAGCATCATCCGGCGGGAAAGCGAGCCGGTGTGGGGGCGGGTCGGCTGGGGGGATGCGGCTTCGTCAGCCACGCATCTTAACCACGCCGGGCTTCGGCCGGATCGTCGAGGCTGTAGCCCAGCCCGCGGATCGTGGTGATCACATCGGCGCCCAGCTTCTTGCGGATACGGGTGACGAAAACCTCGATGGTGTTGGAATCGCGATCGAAGTCCTGATCGTAGATGTGTTCGATCAGCTCGGTGCGGCTGACCACCTTGCCCTTGTGGTGGAGCAGGTAGGACAGGAGCTTGTATTCCTGGGCGGTGAGCTTGACCGGCTCGCCCTTGAGCGTGACCCGGCCCGAGCGGGTATCCAGCCGCACGTTGCCGGCGATCAGTTCGCTTGACGAATTGCCCGAGGCGCGGCGGATGAGCGCGCGCAGGCGGGCGATCAGTTCCTCGGTCTGGAACGGCTTGGCGAGATAATCATCGGCGCCGGCATCCAGCCCGGCCACCTTGTCGGACCAGGAATCGCGCGCGGTCAGCACCAGCACCGGGAAGCTGCGGCCTTCCTTGCGCCACATTCCCAGCACGGTGAGGCCATCGATCTCGGGCAGGCCGAGATCGAGCACGACCGCGTCATAGTCCTCGGAGGCGCCCATGTAGTGGCCGTCCTCGCCGTCGGTGGAGAGGTCGACGGCATAGCCGGTCTGCTCAAGCGTGGTCTTGAGCTGGCGGCCCAGCGTGGGTTCGTCCTCGACGATCAGGATACGCATCGCTCTGTTCCCTGTTGCGGCGCGGCGCAAGGCGCCGGATATGGCCGGGTCTTGCGGTCAAAGCTGGGGAGCGTCAAGCGATCCGCCAAGTCCCCGGCCCGCTCAATGGCGCGAGATGATCTGGCCCGAGCGGGCATCAACATCGACGAAGACCACCCGGCCCTCGTGAATGAACTTGAGGCGATAGGCCATGGCGATGGGATCGTACTCCGGCCCGAGATACTGCATCCCGGGCATGGCCGGCAGGACCATCTGCTCGATCTGGCGCAGCGGCAGGACCGTGCCGGCGCGCATTTCGCGGCGAACCTGCCCCTGCGCGTCGCCGGGGCTGGCGGCATCGGCCGCCGGCGCGAGCGCGGCGGCGACAAGGGCGGAAAGGAGGACAAGGCGCTTCATGACTGGCACTGGGATATCCGGCAGGCGTTGAACGGCTAGTGAATAAAGGAAAACGAAGCGCATCGGGAGCGCAAGGCATGGCGGTGCGGCCACCCCTGTCCATGCGGATGCCTGTCCATGCTGATGCCTGTCGATGCGGATGCTTGTCAACGCGCGGCCCCTCCCCTAACGCGCCGCGATGGCCGCCGCACCGATCCTTTCGTGGGAAGGCCTGAGCCTGCAACAGGGCTCGGGCTGGCTTTTCCGCGACCTCGACCTTCATATCGCCCCGCGTGACCGGCTGGCCCTGATCGGCCGCAACGGCGCGGGCAAGACCACCTTGCTGCGCCTGATTTCGGGCGCGGTGGAGGCCGACAAGGGCAAGCGCGCGATCCAGCCGGGCACGCGGATCGTGACCCTGGAACAGGACCCGTTCTTCACCGGCCACGACACCCTGCTCGACTTCGCGCTGCATGGCCCCGATGCCCCACCGCGCCACGAGGTGGAAGCCATCGCCGGCCAGCTCGGCATCGACATGACCCGCAAGGCCGACAGCGCCAGCGGGGGCGAGCGGCGCCGCGCTGCCCTGGCCCGCGCGCTGGCCTCCGAGCCCGACCTCCTGCTGCTCGACGAGCCGACCAACCACCTCGATCTGGCCGCGATCGACTGGCTGGAGGGCTGGCTCTCGCGCTATAACGGCGCCTTCGTGGTGATCAGCCATGACCGCACTTTCCTTGAGCGGCTGACCAAGGCGACCATCTGGCTCGATCGCGGCTCGCTGCGCCGCAAGGAAATCGGCTTCGGCGGCTACGAGGCGTGGATGGAACAGGTCTACGCCGAGGAAGCCCGCGCGGCGGACAAGCTTGACGCCAAGCTCAAGATCGAGGCCCACTGGCTCGAACGCGGGGTCACCGCCCGGCGCAAGCGCAACCAGGGCCGGCTGGAAAAGTTGTGGGAAATGCGCGCCCAGCGCGCGGCCATGCTCTCGCCCCAGGGCACGGCCAAGCTGGCGCTGGGCAACGACGATGCCAAGTCCAAGGCGGTGATCGTGGCGGACAAGGTGTCCAAGAGGTTTGGCGAGCGCCCGATCATCAAGGACTTCTCGCTGCGGATCACCCGGGGCGACCGGATCGGCCTGGTGGGCGCGAACGGCGCGGGCAAGACCACGCTGCTCAAGCTGCTCACCGGCGAACTCGCGCCCGACGAGGGCACGGTTACCCTGGCGAAAACCCTTACCGGCGTGATGATCGACCAGCAGCGCAGCCTGCTCTCCCCCGAGAAGCGGGTGCGCGACGTGCTGGCCGAAGGGGGTGACTGGGTCGACGTGCGCGGGGTCCGCAAGCACGTGCAGGGCTATCTCAAGGACTTCCTGTTCGATCCCGGCCTCGTCGATGCCCGGGTCGGCACGCTTTCGGGCGGCGAGCGTTCGCGCCTGCTGCTGGCGCGCGAATTCGCCCGCCTCTCGAACCTGCTGGTGCTCGACGAGCCGACCAACGACCTCGATCTCGAAACGCTCGACCTGCTCCAGGAAGTGATCGCGGACTATGACGGCACGGTGCTGATCGTCAGCCACGACCGCGATTTCCTCGATCGCACGGTCACCGTCACCCTGGGGCTCGACGGTTCGGGCCGGGTCGATATCGTGGCCGGTGGCTATGCCGAGTGGGAACGCCAGCGCAAGGCGCGCACGGCGCCGGCCCGCCCCACGCCGAAGGCCGCCGCCACCCCGGCCGCGCCGTCAGCCCCGCCGCCGGCGGCGCGGAAGGGCAAGCTGTCATACAAGGACCAGCGCGACTACGACACCCTGCCCGAGCGGATCGCCGAATTCGACGCCGCCATCGCCCGGGGCGAGGCGCAACTGGCCGATCCCGATCTCTATGCCCGCGATCCGGCGAAATTCGCCGCGATCATGGCCGCGCTCGACAAGGTCCGCGCCGACAAGGAGGCGGCGGAAGAACGCTGGCTGGACCTGGCCGAGCAGGTCGAAGGCTGACTGCCCCTCAGCCGATCCGGTAGAAGCTGGCCACCCGGTCGAGCGCGAAGCGCAGGACCAGCTTGCCGCTGCGCGCCGGCCAGGCCAGGGCGCGTTCGGCCATGGCCAGGCTCTCGCCCGAGCAGACCACCCGCCACAGGATGTCGGCCAGCCCGTTGCCGGCACTGGCCACGGCCCCGTCGAAGCGCTCCTTCGCGGCCATCTGGCGCTCGGTCGGGTTCATCCGCGCGCCGCCACCGCCCGACAGGCGCACCGGTTCCCAGCTCATGGTCAAGGACGGGCCAAGCTGGGCCATCTCGAAATCGCGGCGCAGGCATTCGCCGGCGGCGAGCTGGCGATCGTCGATGTGGCCGTGGGCGTGAAGCCAGGTCACCGGGCTTTCCGCGAGGTTCACGGTCACGCTGCGCCGGCCCTTGCGCGGGGCCGCCGTGCCGGGACCCGCCGCCGTCAACTCGCGCTCCACCAGTTCCTGCCGCATCGATTCGTCCCCCTTCGTGGCTGATGGGGCACAGGTGCCCGGCGGCCATGCTTGTAGGAAAGCGAAAAAACCAATATGGTTAGCTCTGGAGCAAGGAGCCAGCCATGATCAACCGCATCCGCGACATCCGCAAGGAAAAGGGGCTGACCCTGGCCGACGTTGCCGCCCGCTGCTTGCCGCCGACCACGGCGCAGACCATCGGGCGGCTCGAAACCGGGATGCGCCAGCTCTCGCTCGCCTGGATGAACCGGATCGGCGCGGCGCTGGGCGTGGAGCCGGAACTGCTGGTGCGCGGCGCCGAGGCGAGCCAGCCGAAAATCGTGGCGCGGCTGGCCGATGGCGGGGCCGAACCGCTGGCCGTCCCGCGCGATGCGATCCTGCCCACCCAACTGGCCGAGGATGGCCCGCTGGTGGCTCTCGCGGTCGAGACCAGCGGCGGCGAATACCAGGCCGGCGACCAGTTGTGGCTGCGCCAGGTGGGTGACGACAGGACCTGGGGCCGGCTGGTCAACCGCGATGTCCTGGCCCCGCGCCCGGGCGGGCGCTTCGCCTTCGGCCGGCTGATCGACCGGGACGGACGGCGCGTGGCCATCCTGCCGCCGGGGCGCGGCCAGCGCCAGGTGATCATCGACAACCCGGTGTGGCTGGCCGTGGCGGAGATGCTGGTGCGCCCGCTGTGAGCAGCGGCGCGCGCCTGCGGGTGCTCTCGCTCGCCACGCTCTATCCCAACCGGGCCGCGCCCAATTTCGGGGTCTTCGTGGCGCGCCAGATGGAAGCGGTGACCAGGCGCGGCGACGTCGATCTGACCCTGGCCAGTCCGCTTGGCCTGCCCCCCTTCCCGCTCTCGCTCCACCCGCGCTACCGGGCGCTGGCCGCCCTGCCGGATAGCGAGGAGCGCGGCGGGGTTCGCGTGATCCGGCCCCGCTTCCGGCTGATCCCGGTGATCGGCGGGCGGTTCAACGCCATGGCCGTGGCGCGCGCCGTGCTGCCGCTGGCGCGCCGGCTCCATGCCGAGCGCCCCTTCGACGTGGTGGATGCCCAGTTCTTCTATCCCGATGGCCCGGCGGCCGTTCGGATCGGCAAGGCGCTGGGCCTGCCGGTCTCGATCAAGGCGCGCGGCGCCGACATCCACCACTGGGGCGCGCGCGGCGATACCGCGCGCCAGGTGCTTGGCGCGGGACAGGCCGCGCAAGGCCTGCTGGCGGTTTCGCAAGGCCTGGCCGACGACATGGCCGCGCTGGGAATGCCGCGCGAACGCATCGCCCTGCACCGCACCGGGCTGGACCGCACCCTGTTCCGCCCGCTCGACCGGGCAGACTGCCGCGCGCGCCTTGGCCTGCCGGCCGATGCGTCGATCCTGGCCAGCGTGGGCGCACTGATCGACCGCAAGGGCCAGCGCTTCGCCATCGACGCCCTGGCGCAGCTTCCGGGGGCGATCCTGGTGCTGGCCGGCGGCGGCGCCGACGAGCCGTCCTTGCGCGCCCGGGCCGAGCGGCTGGGCCTGGGCGAGCGGGTGCGTTTCCTTGGCCCGGTTCCCCATGGCGAGCTGCCGGTGGTGCTGGGCGCGGCCGACGTTTTCGTGCTGCCCAGCGCCAGCGAAGGCCTTGCCAATGCCTGGGTGGAGGCGCTGGCCTGCGGAACGCCGGTGGTGACCACGCCGATCCCCGGCGCGCGCGAACTGATCACCAATCCCGCCTTCGGCCGCTTTGCCGGGCGCGATGGCGCCGAAATCGCGGCGGCGGTGGCCGAACTGCTGGCCGAACCGCCCCCGCGCGAAGCCGTGCTGCGCGGGGCCGAAGGGTTCAGTTGGGAAGCCAATGCCGCTGCCCTGGTTTCCCATTGGCAGCGGCTGGCAGGCCGTTAGCCCCGTTCGCGCGCGAGGCGTTCCTGGCGGTCGGTGTCGCTCTCGGTCGGCACGAAGCTCTTCGGGTTGACCTTGAGCCAGATCAGGATCGGCGAGGCCATGTAGATCGAGGAGTAGGTGCCAACGAAAATGCCGAAGGTGATCGCCGCGGTGAAGCCGAAGATCACGTCCGGCCCCAGCAGCAGCAGGGCCACCAGGGTGATCAGCATCGACAGCGAGGTAACCAGGGTGCGCGCGAGCGTTTCGTTGACCGAGAGATCGAGCAATTCGGGCATCGGCATCTTGCGGAACTTCTTCAGGTTCTCGCGGATGCGGTCGTAGACCACGATGGTATCGTTGAGCGAATAGCCGATGAGCGTCAGCAGGGCCGCCACGATGTTGAGATCGAACTCCAGCCCGGTCAGCGCGAAGAGGCCCAGGGTCAGGGTCACGTCGTGGACCAGGCTGAGCAGGGCGCCCACGCCGAACTGCCATTCGAAACGCAGCCAGATATAGGCGGCCACCGCCAGCGCGGCGAGGCCGAGCGCCTGGAACGCGGTCCACCCCAGCTCCTTGGAGACCTTGCCCGACACCGAATCGACGCCATCGATCCGCGCATCGGCATGGCGGGCCTTGATGTCGGTGGTGATGCGCTTGGCCATGGCATCGGCCAGGCCTGCGTCATGGTCGGACCCGGCCGGCAGCTTCATCCGGATCGACACCTCGTTGGGCTTGCCGAACTGCTGGATGATCGGTTCGCCATAGCCAAGGCTGGCAACCTCGCCGCGCAGCTGCGCCACGGGCGCGGCGGGCGACTGGACGAAGGTCACGCGGATCATCTGGCCGCCGACGAAGTCGACGCCCATGTTCAGCCCCTTGGTAGCGACCAGCGCGATCGAGGCCGCCATCAGGAGGACGCTGACCACGTAGAACGGCACCCGCCAGCGCAGGAAGCGGATGTTGGTGTGATCGGGGACGAGCTTGAGCAATTTCATGGCGAGGCTCTCCCTTACAGCACGAGATCGGCGGGACGGGTGCGGCGCAGCCAGTTGGCCACCCACATCCGGGTCATGGTCACGGCGGTGAACACCGAGGTGCAGATGCCGATCACCAGCACCACCGCGAAGCCCTTCACCGGGCCGGAGCCGAAGAAGAACATCAGCGCGGCGGCGATGACGTTGGTGATGTTGGCATCGAAGATCGCCCGGCTGGCTTCCTTGTAGCCCATCTCCACCGCCTGGAAGACGCGGCGGCCGCGATGGCGTTCCTCGCGGATGCGTTCGTTGATCAGCACGTTGGCATCGACCGCGGCGCCGATGGTCAGCACGAAGCCGGCGATGCCGGGCAGGGTCAGCGTGGTGTTGGCCACGGCCATGATCCCCAGGATCATCATCACGTTCACGATCAGCGCGAAGATCGCATAGACCCCGAAGCGGCCGTAGGTGATGAGGATGAAGGTCATCAGCGCCGCCGTGCCGACCAGCATGGCGATGCCGCCCTTCCGAATCGAATCGGCGCCAAGATCAGGCCCGACCGTGCGCTCCTCGACCACCTTGAGATCGACCGGCAGCGCGCCCGAGCGCAGCGAGATCGCCAGCTGGTTGGCGCTTTCAGTGGTGAAGCTGCCCGAAATCTGAGCGCTGCCGCCCAGGATCGGCTCATTGATGCGGGGGGCCGAGATCACCTTGTTGTCGAGAATGATCGCAAAGGGCTTGCCGGTGTTCTCGGTGGTGAGCCGGGCGAACTTGGCGCCCCCTTCGGCATTGAAGGTGATGTTGACGATGGGTTCGTTGGTCTGGCTGTTGTTCGACTGGCGCGCGTCGGTCAGCTGGTCGCCCTTGATCCCGCCGAGGCGGCGCACGGCGATGGCCGGAACCCCGCCGCACGAGCGGGCGTCCATGCAGGGGACGATCTCGCTGCCGGGCGGCACGATGCCTTGGGCGATGTCGGTCGGGCTGGCGGTCGAATCGACCAGCTTGAATTCGAGCTTGGCGGTCTGCCCGAGCAGGCTCTTGAGCGCTTCGGGATCCTTGAGGCCCGGCACCTGCACCACGATGCGCTGGGCGCCCTGGCGGATGATGGTCGGCTCGCGGGTGCCCAGGGCGTCGATGCGCTTGCGGACCACTTCGGTGGCCGTATCCATCGCCCGGCCGACATCGGCGTCGATCCCGGCCTGGGTGGGGGTGAGGACGATGCGGTTGCCATCGAGCACGCCGATGTCCCAGTCGCGCTGGCCGCTCATGCCCACGCCCCGGGTGAGCGGGAGGACGGCCTCGCGGGCCTTGTCGAGCTGGGCCGGGTTCTCGACCATGAAGCTGACCGTGCCGCCCAGGGTCGAGATGTCGCCCACGGCCACATCGGGCGCCTCGGTCTTGAGCTTCTGGCGGACGTTCTCGTCCATCGCTTCCAGCCGCTGGCGCTTCACCTGATCCGGATTGGCCTCAAGCAGGATGTGGCTGCCGCCGGCAAGGTCAAGCCCGAGGTTGACCTCGGGGCGCGGCAGGACCGAGGGCCAGCGCAGGTTGGAGAAGGCGAACAGCGAGGGCAGCGCGGCCAGCATGGCCAGGGCGGCAATCGCCCAGTAGAACGCCTGCTTCCAGCGGGGGAAATCGAGCATGGTCGGGCGATCCTCGCCTTGATGGTCCTGTCGCGACGGTCAGTCGGCGAGGCTCAGTCGTTCGCGGGCTTGCCGGCGGGCTGGAGCACGTCGGCAATGGTCGAGCGCACGGCGCGGACCTTCACGTTGACGCCCAGTTCAAGCTCGACATGGGCGTCGTCAACCTTGAGCACCCGGCCGATCAGGCCGCCGGCGGTCACCACCTGGTCGCCCTTCTTGAGCCCGTCGATCTTGGCCCGCTGCGCCTTCTGCTGCTGCATCTGCGGGCGCAGCAGGAAGAAGTAGAACACCAGGCCCATGCCGACGAAGGGGATGAACGTGGTCCAGGCCGGCGGCGCACCCGCGGCGGCGGCAGAAAGGATGGCGAGAGTGGCAGTGCTCATGGGCGGGACAAGGCTTTCGTCGCAAGGTGGCCCGGGCGGGCCGATAAGGCATTCAATCGCCGGGCGGTTAGCAGCAATGCCCGCCAGTGGCAACGCGCCGGCCCATATCACGCGCCGCCCTGCCCCCATCTCCACCGCCACCGCACACACCATCACACACAGGGCAACGCAGAGCGCTTGCATCGGCGCGAACTGCTGCCTATAGGCGCCGCTCCGGTCGGGACGTAGCGCAGCCTGGTAGCGCATCACACTGGGGGTGTGGGGGTCGGAGGTTCGAATCCTCTCGTCCCGACCAATTTTCCAAAGATCCACAAGCAACCCCCGCAAGCACGGCTGGGTGGCGGGCGCGTCCAGCACGCGGCCACGCAAAACGCCGCCCCATCGGGAGCGGCGCTCGGCAGTGACGGCGGGTTTCGGTGGCGCGGTCTAGCCGGCCTTGAACGGGCCGGGATCGAAATAGTCGCGCCAAGCGCAGATCAGGTCGCCCGAAAATTCGAACACGCCGTTGACCGGGATCACGAAATTGCCCCGCGGCCCCTCGAACCGGTCGGTCCGCTCGGTGAACACCTTGCCGTCGGCGGTTTCGGCAATGGCATGGACGGTGAATTCGACCACTTCCGCATCGCCCAGGAAAGCGGCGGCCACCGCGCGGATCGCATCGTGCCCGATCGCATCGGGCAGGCCGGTGTTCTGCCAGACCGCATCCGGGGTCATCCGGGCAAGGATATCCTCCACCGACTTTTCTTCCCAGGCTCGGATATAGGCCAGGACCCGCTCGCTGTTCCCCATTCGTCGCTCTCCCTGTGGGCAACCTGTCGCCGGCCGCGCGCGCCGCATCAGGCGCGCGGGCGAACCTTCATGCGGACCGGGTACTTGCGAAAGCCGCCCACCACGCAGGAATGAACCGCCGTGGGCGTGCCCGCCGGCTCGACGCTCTCCACCCGTTCGAGGAACCGGGTCAGCATGATCCGCAGCTCTAGCCGCGCCAGATGCATCCCGAGGCACTGGTGCGGCCCGGAACCGAAGGCGACATGGCGATTGCTGGTGCGGGTAATGTCGAACTCGTCGGGCCGCTCGAACGCCGCGTCGTCGTGGTTGGCCGAGGGATAGAACAGGACCAGCGGCTCGCCGGCCGGAATGGTCTGGCCGTTGATCTCGACATCGTGGCGGGCGGTCCGGCAGAAATGGATCGCCGGCGAGACATAGCGCAGCACTTCCTCGATCGCGCCGGGGATCAGGTCGGGATCGGCGCGCAGCAGGGCCAGCTGGTCGGGATGCTGCATGAAGGTGTGGATCGCCGCGCCGAAGGTGCTCTGGGTGGTTTCGTGCCCGGCGAGCGTCAGGATGTAGCACCAGGAATAGAGCTCGATGTCGGGCATCGGCGCATCGTTGATGCGCGAATTGAGCAGGTCGGTCAGCAGGTCGTCGCGCGGGGCGGCGCGGCGCTCCTCGAACAGGTCGCGGTAGACCGCGAACATCGCCTGGATCGCCTCGGTCCGCACCTGTTCGGGCGGGCGGCCGCGCGCGATCTCGGGATCGCCGGGATAGAGCGACTGGTTGGTCCAGTCATGGATGCTGGGCGCCAGATCGTCGGACACGCCCAGGAACCGCGAGATGACCGCCGTGGGCACGGGATTGCACAAGACTTCCTGGAGATCGAACACCTGGTCGCCCAGCGCCATGGCATGATCGAGCGTGCGGTTGACCACCTCGTCGACGAAATCCTGCACCGCCGCGATGTTGCGCGGCATGAAGCGGGCGTTGACCAGCTTGCGGTAGGCGCCATGATCGGGCGGGTCCATGTTGACGATCATCCGGATCGGGATTTCGCCCTGGCTGGCATCCATCACCATGCGCGGCTCGTTGAGGAAGACCGCGGCGTTGCGCTCGATATCGATGAGGTCCTTGTAACGGGTCACGGCCCAATAGGCCTCGCCGCTGGAGGTCACCATGCGGCTGAGGGGGGCTTCGCGGCGCAGCCGTGCCCAGATTTCCCAGGGATAACCGTGGCGATGATAGGCATCGGCATCGATCAGGCGATCCGCGTCCAGCGCGGTGATAACGGCCATGGAGTGCATCCTCTCGCGTTGCGGTCCTTGTGTGGCGCCGCCCCCTTCCCTGCCGGGAAGTGTGAGACGACGCCCCTGCCGCCATCGTGTAGTATTTACTACTTACGCTGCCACCGGCTGTCAATGCCCGTTCGGGCAAGCCGGCCGGGCCGCCGGTTCGCGAGCTTGGACTTTCCCGCCTATCCAGATAGAAGCGCCGCGATTTCTGGAAAATTGGCTGAAGGCGGGCCGCGATGGGAACTGTTGGAGAGATGACCAAGACCGAGGCGCCCAGACGGCGGAGGCCGCGGCGCAGCCAGGCCGAGATTCTCGAGAAGATCCGCGCCGCCGCGCTCCAGCTCTTTGCCGACCGCGGCTATGCCGGCACCACCACCCAGGAGATCGCCCGGGTCGCCGATGTCAGCGAAACCCTGCTGTTCCGGCATTTCGGCAGCAAGGCCAACCTCTATGATGCCGCGGTGTCCGCACCCTTCGAGGACATCATCCACCGCTTCGTGGAAGAGCGCCAGAAGGTGATGGACAATGCCGCCACAGCGCGTGATCCCAAGCATATGTCGGGCGAACTGTTCGACTTCTTCGACCAGCACCGCGAGGTATTCACGGCCCTCGCCCTGGTGAACCCCAATGGTGACGATCAGGAATCGGTGCCGCTTGCCGGCCTTGAACGCACTTTCGAACAGGCGGCCCGCGAGATTCTCGCCAGCTACACCGCGCGAGGGGAAAAGCCGCCATTCGATGCCGATATCGCCGTGCGCCTCGCCTTTGGCATGGTCGCGGCCAGCGTGATCCTGCGCCCGCTCCTGTTTTCCGGCAGTGGCGCATCAAAGGACGCAGTGCGCGAGACCATCATGACGATGATCTCCCAATCGCTCTGGCAGGGCTGATCCAGCCGTCGCCGAAAGCCGGCCGGGGCAAGTCCCCCGGACCGGCTCACAGGATCAAGCGCTGACCAGTTCCTTCTGGAAATGGGGCATGACCTCGCGGGCGAAGACTTCGAGCGCGTGGCACACGTTTTCGTGCGGCGCGCCGCCCTGCGCCACCTCGATCATCAGGTAGTCGAGGCCATAGTCGCGCTGGTAGCGGGCAATCTGTTGGCACAGGGCATCGGGGCTGCCGATCAGGGTCTGCCCGCGTGCGTTCATGTCGAGCGCGTCGGCTTCGTTGTAATAGGTGTAGACCGGGTTCTGCGGACCCACGCCGCCCAGCTTGGCGAAGTGGCGGTAGTAGTTGTTGGCATAGGTGCGCCCGTCGCGCAGCGCGGTCTCGTGGTTTTCGTGGCAATACATCTGGGTGATCGCCATGACCTCGCGGGTAGCCGGTTCATGGCCATTGGCGACCAGCGCCTCCTTGTAGCTGGCGATCCCCTCGGGCAGGTGGCTGATGTCGGGCAGGAAGAACACCGTGCCCAGGTGATAGCCGCGCTCTCCCGCCCAGCGGAAGCTTTCCATGGTCGCCCCGGCCGAGGCATAAATTGGCGGGAGCGGCTGCTGGATCGGCTTGGGGAAGCAATCGTAGCCCTTGATCTGGTAATACTGGCCGTCGAAATCGATCTTGCCGTCCTCAGTCCAGGCGCGTTCCAGGAAATCCATGATTTCGTGATAACGGCCGTGGCTTTCCTCGGCGGGCACGCCCACCCAGTCATATTCGTGCTTCAGGTAGCCGCGGCCGATGCCATATTCGAGGCGGCCGCCGCTCAGCACGTCGAGCAGGGCATATTCCTCGGCGAGGAACACCGGCTGGTGCAGCGGCAGCAGCGAAACGCCCGTGCCGACCTTGATCCGGCTGGTCCGCATGGCGGCGGCCGTGGCCATGACCGCCGGATTGCCGAACGAATAGCGGCCGGTGTGATGCTCGGAATACCACACGCCATCGAAGCCGAGCTTCTCCAGCAGGACCGACTGCTCCAGGATCTGGTTGCAGTAGTTCTGCGGGGTCTTGTGCACTTCGGGGACGTATTCGAGGTTGTATGTGACAGCGAAACGCATGGTCCTGCTCCCGTGTGAGATCGGGGCCGGGCTGGCAGCCCAGGTCCGGCCAGTGGTATGGCGATTCTTCGTTATGAAGCATATACTACATATCGTGCGCCGGGCCTGTCAACCGCAAAGCGTCGCGCCCGCCAGCGCGCGAGGCACGGCGGGGCCATGACAAGGAGCGGGCCTGAAGCCCGCCCTTGCCGTCGGACATGGAAACGATGGAAGCCGCGCCGCCCTGCCGCGCGGGCAGCGTTACACCACCATCAGGCGCCCACGGGCGCGGCGCTCGGGCTATTGGGGCAGCTGACCTTGACGAAGGGATCGACCACGAAGGGGTTCGCCCCGGCAAAGGTGCGGATGCGGAAATCGAACCGCGCCCCGGCCTGGGTGAGGCTGCCTTCGCCGATCACCGGGCTGGCTCCGGCGCGGATCGCGGCGACCTTGGCCATGCGGAACACCGCCCAGGCACCCGGCCAGGTGCGGGTCTGCGGTGCCCCGCCCGCCGCCGGCGCGAAGTTGACCGAGGCGCCGCCGGAGCCGGGCCAGTTGAACGTGGCCGGGATCGGCGACTTGCCGTCATAGGTCAGCTTCTGGCCATCGGCCTCGATGGTGACCGCCGCCGCTCCATTGAGGGCAACCGGTTCGATCTGGTAGGTCAGCCGGGGCGAATTGGGATCGGCGGCGAAGAAGGTGTGGGTGATCGCATCGGCCGCCTGGAGCGCGCGGACATTGCCTTCGGTCAGCCCCACCTCGGCGGCATTGGGCTTGGCGGTCCAGACCGGGCCGGCGCGGTCGATATAGGACCCGACTTCATCCGCCACGAACCTGGCGAACCGGCCCTGCGGGGAAAAAAAAACCGTGAAGTCCGCAACGGCGAGATCGACCGCCGCCCCTGGCTGGATCGGATAGGCCCGCACCAGGGTCTGCGCGCAGGCATCACCGAAACTGGCGCTGAGCGCCGCGCCCATCTGGGCGAGCCGCTGCCCGCCCAGTGCCACGCTGGCATCGCTGGCCACGCCCTTGGCCCACAGGCCCGCCGGCAGCGGCAGGCCCGAGCCGCTCTGGTCAAGCTGGAGGATCAGCGCCTTGGCCTCGGTCGCCTGCTGCGATCCCGCATCGCCGCCGCTGCCCGGCATGACCGAGATCAGGTTCAGCTTGTCAGCCAGCTGGGTCATGGTTTGCAGCAGGGCATCGACCGGCGCGCCGTCGCCCCCGCCCACGAAGGTCCGCAAGGGCAGGAAGGCGGCAACCGCCTCGGGCCGGCCGGTGGACAGGACCGGCGCATGGGCGGCGGCGGCATTCATCGCCACGTTGCCCAGCACGCTGGACGGCTGCGGCATCTGCACCCCGGCCGCGGCCGTGGCCGAGGTCATGTCGGTGGCCTTGGCGATGGCCTTGAGCAGGGGCTTGATCGGCGAAAGCGGCCCGGCCCCATCGCGCAGGCGCTGCACGTTCTCGGCCAGCGAGCCGACCTTCTTGAGCTGGATCGAGGCGAGGTAGGACTGCCAGCGCGAAATGAACTCGGCGAAGTAGAGCTTCTCCAGGTCGGACCGCAGCGACGCCATCTCGGCCGGCGAGAGCTGGGCCGAGCCGGTATCGCCGACCACCCATTTCTCCTCCTCGAGCAGCTTGGTGCCCTGGGCGACGATCGGCAGGAACAGCTTGTCGTAGCCGGCCCGGGTGAACAGGGCCGGCACGCCCGCGCCCGGCGCGAAGGCGCCATCGGCGGCGAAGAACAGGTCGGGCTGCGGCCCGGCGTTCTCGCGCGCGGTCCACATCTGCTCGCCGCTTTCCAGCGCCTTGGTCTTCAGGCGGCCATAGACGCGCACCGCCGCCGGCTGGCTTCGCAGCACGGTGCGGGCAGATTCGACCGCGCCATCGTCGATCGGGGTGGGTTTGAAGTTGCCGTCGAACAGGGCCGCGGTGTGGCGGGCCAGTTCGCCGGCCTGGACTTCCGATCCCGCCCCGCCCCGCGCCACCCAGGCCGACTGGACCCAGGCGACGACCTGTTCGCCCAGCTCCGGCCCACGTCCGCCGAGCACGAGGTAGGACTTGAGATCATCATAGAGAGCGGCCGGCTGGGTCGTGTTCGCGGCCATCCGTTCCTGGGCGAGGCTGGCGAGCAGCGGGGTCAGCCGCCGGCCCAGGTCGCGCCCGTAGATGCCCTTGAGATCGCCCGAAAGCCGCCCGCCCTGGCCCAGGCCAAGCGCGAAATCGCCGGCCGCCTGCATATCGGCCGTGGCCTTGCCCAGCACGCCCAGCACGGCCAGGTCCTGGTCGATCCCGGCACCCTGGCTGGCGGCCTGCTGATAGTCGGCCGTGGTCTGGTAGACCGTCTCGATCAGGTCGGAATTGCGGAAATAGCCCCAGGTCCAGATGCCGAGGCAGATCGCGAAGGTGGCCACCGAGGCGGCAATCGAGACCATGTAGCGCTGCCTCGCCCGCTTTTCCGCCTGGGGGCTGCGCCCGGCCATGCCCTGTTCGGGGAAGACTAGGTCGGAGAAGAAGCGCCGCAGGAAGTAGGAGCGGCCCTGCCCGACGCTGAAGCCCGAGGCGCTGGCCGGCTGGCCGGCGCTGAGCAGCAGGCGGTCAACCGGATTGCCGGTCTGGATCGCCGAGGCGAAATAGACGCCGCGCAGGCGGGCCGGCTGGTCGAACCGGCTCTTCTGGCCAAGCGCGGCGACCAGCCCGGCCAGTGGGCCACGCAGCGAGGCGAGCTGGGCCGGGAAGCTGGCGATGGCCGCGCGCAGGTGCATCTGCGGCTCGAGCTGCATCCGTTCGACCACGCGCGCCGAAATGCTGGTTACAAGCCCATCGAAACCGCTGAGGATCGCGGCTGCATCGGGATCGCTACCGGGCACGGTGACGCCCATCACCTGGTCGCTCTCGGCATCGGTGCTGCGCGCGAAATATTCGCGGAAGCCCGAGAGCAGGTCGGTCTTGGTGACGAGCAGATAGACCGGCAGGTCCTGGCCCAGGGTGCCGCCGATTTCGGCAAGGCGGGCGCGGACGTGTTCGGCATGGGCGGCCATCTTGCGGGCATCCGCAAGGTCGGTTGCCGGGATCGCCACGATGATGCCGTTGAGCGGCTGGAGCGGGCGGTGGGCCTTGAGCAGGTCGAGGAAGGATTTCCAGCCTTCGGCATCGGCCCTGGCATCGATGTCCTGGGTGACATAGCGCCCGGCCGTGTCGATCAGCACGGCCTCGTCGGTGAACCACCAGTCACAGTTGGGGGTGATCGGCTGGCCGCGCAGGGCGCGGTATTCGCCGGCCACGGCGGTCGGGAAGTTCAGGCCGCAGTTGAGCAGCGCGGTGGTCTTGCCGGCGCCCGAGGGGCCGATCACCACATACCACGGCAGCTGGTAGGCATAGGTCTGGCGCGAGCCGAGGCGGGCCGACTTGAGCATCCCCAGCGCCTCGGCCAGCTTGCCGGCCACCTCGTCGCGCTCGGCCGCCACGGGATCGGGCTGGAGCGCCTCGATCAGCGCGGCGTTTGCCTTCTGCGCCTTGCGCCGGGCGAGCAGGGCCAGGACGCCGACCACCACCAGCGGCAGCAGGGCGAAGACCAGTCGCGCCAGCCACCAGCCCAGTGGCCGCCACGAGCCGATCGCAACCAGCGGCCCGATGAACCAGACGATCACGCCCAGGGTGAGCGCGGCGATCACCCGCCAGAACCAGCGATTGCGGAAGAGGTTTTTCAGCGTGTCCATGCCCCTGCTCCCGCGCCTCAGCGCCACTCGATGTCGTTGGCGACGCGCAGTTCGACGCGCCGGTTCGCCCGCCGCCCGTCATCGGTCGCATTGTCGCCGATCGGCCGGGTGGATCCCAGGCCTGCGGTGGAAACGCGGCCCTTGTCGGCCAGGCCCGCGCTTTCGATGGCGCCGGCCACGGACTGGGCGCGGGCCTCCGACAGTTCCTGGTTCGACGGGAAGGCCAGGCTGCGGATGGCCTGGTCGTCGGTGTGGCCCTCCACCCGGATCGGCCCCTTGGTGAGGTTTGCCGCCTGGGCGAGCCGGCCGAAGGTGTCGCTCCATTCCGAGGCGGGTTCGGCCTGGGCGGAACCGAACAGCCCCTGGTTGTGCAGCCGCACGACGATCTCGTTGCCCTCGCGCACCACTTCGAGGCGGCCCGAATCGATGTCGGGCTTGAGGATCTGCCGGAACTGCTCGAACAGCGGGGTCGCGCTCTGCGGCGGGGGCGGCGGGGCGGCGGGCGCCTGGTGGCCCACCGCGCGGTCCAGCCCCTCGATCGCCACGTCGGCCTTGCTCGACAGGCGGAACAGCAGGGCGGAAAAGATGATAAGGGCGACCACCGCAATGGCCGAGAGGATCGCCCACAGCGGGATCGCGGGAGCGAACGGCCCGGCCGAGACCTCCTGGCCGCGCCACTGCGGCGAAAGGTCGGCCGGCTGGCCGCCGCGCTGGCGCTGGATCAGCGCCGCCAGCCGCGCGCGCCGGTCATTCAGCAGCGAAGCCCCGCGCGGATCGAGCGCGGCGCGGCCTTCGAAGCCCAGCGACAGGCACTGATAGAGCAGTTCGACCAGCCGCGGCTCGCGGCCGGGATCACGCTCCATCTGTTCGGCAAAAGAGAACATCCGATCGCCGCCCTGGGTATCGTTGTGATAGGCGGCAAGCAGGCTCTGGCGCGACCACGGACTGGTGGCGCCCCATGGGGTCGACATCACCGCATCATCGAGGAAGGCGCACAGGATATAGTGCGCGAGCTGGACCGACTTGGCCTCCAGCCCCAGCTCGCGGGCGCGCTTGGCGAAGGCTTCCAGCTCCTGAATGCACAACCGGCGCAGCGGCTCCAGCGCGGGGCCGATCGGCATGGTCCGCACGTGGCTGGCAAGGTGGATCAGCCGGCCGGCCGCGGCCACCAGCGGTTCCGGGCCATAGAGATCGGGCTCCGGCCCGGCGAAGTTGAGTTCCGCGACAGGGGCATTGCCGGGCTCGGCCTGGAGCGTGCGCGGCGACGGCGGGGTATAGCCGGCGGCCGGCGGCGGCGGCGCCCATTGCGGAGCGCCCGGCGGCGGCGGCGTGGCCCCTGCCCCACCGGACGGCACCCCACCACCTGGCACCCCACTGGCCGGCGTCCCGCCGCCCGATCCGGGGCGAAAGACGGTGGCGTCGTCGTTGTCGTCGCTCATGGCTGCGCGCCTCGTATCGCCCACATCTCGAGTTCAAGGCCGGGGATTTCCCCGGCCACGTGCAGGGCCACCGCACCCGAGGTGCGAACGGCCTGCCACTGCTCGTGCCGGCTGTTGATGCTGAAATAGACCGTGTTCGCGCGGAACGGGATCTGCCGGGGTTCGGCCGGCATGGGATAGAGTTCGGCGCCGGGCAACTGGCGCATGACCAGGTCGCGGATATGTTCGACCGAGCCGATCTTGGCGCGGCGCGGGATGTTGGCGCGGATCTGCTCGGTATCGACCCCGGCGCGCACGGCGAGGACGAACTGGGCCGTGGTGAACAGCGAGCGATCCTGGATCTGGCCGACCGAAATGCCATAGGCGCGCTGTTCGAGCGGGATGGCCACCGCGCTCTGCTCGAACACCTTGCTGAGCGAGCGGCGCAGGTCGGCCATGACCGCATCGAAGCAGACCCGCTGCTCGCGGTGCGAATAGAGCGGCATGAACTGGGGCCGGTTGGAACTGGCGGTGAAGGTCGAAACCTCGCCAGCGAGCGCGCAGAGCATTCCGTAGAAATCGGCCGGATGGACCGCGGGCATGACCATCAGGTGCTTGATCAGCGCCTCGGCCCGGTTGATCGTCATCAGCATGAGGAAATCGGTGATGTCGGCCACGGCCTTGGCGCCCGGCGTGCCGAGCCGCCCGGCGATCGCCTCGCCGCGCTGGTGGAGCATCCCTTCCAGCTCGGTGAGGAAGCCCGAGAGGACCGGACTGGCGCCGACCACCAGCCCGCAGGGGATGAAGCCCGGATCGAGCACGACCGAATCGTCGGCCCGCCGCTCAACCACGCGGGCTAGTGGCAGGGTGGTATAGCCATCCAGCCCCTCGGCCTCCGAGCGTAGCGAAAGCTGGAGCCGGCCGACATTGAGCGGCACCCGCGAGGCGCCGCCATAGACGGTATCGGCCGCCTCGAATTCCTCGGCGCGATAGCGGGTCTCGGCCTGGGCAGAGGCATCGAGCGCGACATCGGCGGTGCCGGCCCGGCTTTCCGGGATGCACAGGTGGATGATGCAATCGCGCGTGTCGCGGGTGATCTCGAGCGGGAGCGGGGCGGCGGTTTCCTCGGGCACGCGGAACGGGGTGCCGTCGTCGAACACCCCGGCGCAGCGCGCGAGCTGGAGCTTGCCGGTCTGCAACGGCCCCGGCGCGAACTGGAGATCGGCCAGGCCATAGCCGTGGGAAACCAGCGGCCGCACCCGAGATTCCAGTTGGGCGCCGACAAAGCGCTCGAACTGCTGGAAATGTTGCGGCCGCAGGAACATCCCTTCCGACCAGACTGGCTTGTTTTCCCAAGTCAAAACCAGAATCCCCCGTGTGGCGCCC
The DNA here is from genome assembly GCF_042646485.1 of Novosphingobium bradum. Taxonomy (NCBI): domain Bacteria; kingdom Pseudomonadati; phylum Pseudomonadota; class Alphaproteobacteria; order Sphingomonadales; family Sphingomonadaceae; genus Novosphingobium; species Novosphingobium bradum. The sequence goes on from NZ_JBHRTQ010000007.1 coordinate 831,495, forward strand.
CGAAAACCGGACCCAACTTACCGTAGTTGCTTCATGAAGTTTTCATAGCCCTCGCGGAAGGCCACGCTCATCACGCCGTTGGCATTCGACGTGGCATCGCGCTTGAGCGCCTCGAACACGGTGACATAGGTTCCCCAGGTATCGGGCTTGTGGCCGAACAGCCCCTTCTTGTGGGCGGCGGCCTTTTCGGTGAACTTCTCGATCTCGGCGGGCGACAGGCGGTCGAAGGCCACCAGCAGGGCGCGCTGGACGCCGGCCAGCATGGCCAGCTGGTGCTTCTTCAGGTCCTCGAACGAGGTGCGAACCGCCTCCTCGGTGTCCATGAAGCCGGGCAGGGACTTGCCGATCAGCACCTTTGCCGCATCGATCGCCGGCAGGTGCTTGAGCGGATTGTTGCGCCCGATGGAAAGCTGGGTGCGCTCAACCCGGAACTCGTCCTTGAAGGCCGCGCGGTCCTGGAGGATGTCGCACAGGCCGAGGACCACCTGGCGGTACATCACCCCGAGCCGATACATCGCATCGGGGGGAAGCTGAAGCTCCTCGGGCGAGAGGCCGGCACCTTCGTGGAAGGCCGCCCAGTCCGCCCCGCCCTGCTGCCCGGCGGTGGCCCCGGCGGGGGGGACGGCAGGCTGGGGCGCGGCGGGTGGCTCGGCAAAGCCGGCGAACGGATCGCCCGCCCGGAAACCGGGCGCCGGCGGCGGGGCGGCAGGCGGCGCCCCGAACGGATCGGGCGCGAAGGGATCGGGGGTGCCGAACGGGTCGGGCGCCGCCCCGCCCACCGGCGTGGCCGCCCAGTCCTCGGGGATGGCATAGTCGGCCGCGCCGGGCAGCGGTTCGGCCATGATCGGGCGGACGAAGGCTTCCCCCATGCCTTGCGAAAAGCCGAAGTCGGGCGGGTGGCGCGAATCGCCGGCGCCGGCCAGCGGATCGTCGAAGAAGGCATTGCCCCCGGCGAGGAAATCGTGGACCGCCCCGCCGCCCAGGCCGCCACCAAGCCCGCCGCCCAAACTGCCACCAAGCCCGCCATCCATGCCCCCGCCCAGCCCGGGGCCATCCTGCCAGATCGGATCGGCGGGGGGATCGAACCAAACGTCATGGCCCCCGGCGGGCGGCGCGTCGAACCCCGGCACCGGCGGCGGCGGCGGCGCCACCAGCCCGACCCCGGCCCCTTCGGCGGCGGTCACGATAGTGATCACGAAATCGTTGATGATCAGCCGGTCATGCGGGCGCACCGGCACGGCCTGGTGCGGCACGATCCGCGCTGCCGGATCGTTGAGCGCCACCCCATTCTTGCTGGTATCGGTCACGAACAGATCAAGCCCGCTGGCCAGCACGGTGCAATGCTCGCGCGAGATCAGGCCATCGTCGTTGGGCAGGACGATGTCGCAAGTCTTGGCGCTGCGCCCGATCTTCATCTCGCCGGCATCGAGCTGGCGGCGGTCGAAATAGGTGCCCGGCGGATCGGAGGCGCGGGATAGGAGCAGGGTCCACATGGTCGTGCGTCAGGCTGCCGGCTCGAACAGGCGGCGGCGCAGCTGCCCTTGCGCGGCTGACCCGTTTTCGCCGCGCATCAGGGCCAGGCCCAGTTCCAGCCAGTCGGCATGGGAGACCCGGCCCTGCAGGGCCGGCTCGAGCATCAGCAGGACCAGCGCGGTGCGGACGGCGGTGCCCGGAAGGTGCGGCGGCGGCGGGACGGCCGACTGGCCGCGCGGCGCGAGCGAGGGACCGGCCCAGCCGGCGGCGGTGGCCACCCAGGCCGGGCCAAGGTCGCGGTCGGCCTGGTCGGCGGCCTGGGCGGCCTGTTCGGCCTGGGCCGGCGCGGGATTCTGGGTCCAGGCCTCGGCCGCGGCGATGGCGGCCAGATCGGTCTTGCGCCGGTCAAGATCAGGCAGGAGCCGCGCGGCGAGGCAGCCCCACCACACCACCTGCCGGTGCGGCAGCATCAGCGCCAGGGCATGGACCGCATCGCGATCCAGCTTCGCCGCGCCAAGCGCTTCGATCAGCCGGGTGGGATGCGGATTGGCGGCAAGCACCGCCCGCCCCTGCGGCGAGAGATCGGCCTTGCTCTCGAACTCGGCGCGCTGGAAGCGCAGGGGGATGGCGGGTGCGGTGGCCATGGCGGATGTCATATCAGATTTCGGGCATCAGTTGATCAAAACCATGCCGCCCTTGAGGATGAGCGTGGCATCGGCGTTGACCTGGGTCATCGGCGCCTTGAGCGTGGCCTGGCCGCCGGCCTGCATCTCCAGCTTGGCATCGGCGCTGATCTTGATCTGCGGCGCCTTGATCTCGATCCCCGAGGTGGTCAGCTTGATGCTGCACGGCCCGACGACCAGCTCGATCTCGTTCATCGATTCCAGCTTGTTCTTGCCGGTTACCGTGATCGTGCGGGTATCCGTGACCTCCACGGTCTCCTTGCCGCCCACCTTGCGCGAGCGGTCCTTCTTGACCTCCAGCGTCTGGTTGTTGTCGACCGTGCCCCAATCGTCGTGCTTGATCTCGCGGCGATAGTCGCGGTCGGTGGAGAGATAGATCTCCTCCTTGCCGGGCTTGTCCTCGAAGCGGAACTGCTGGACGATCTCGCCATTGCCGTCGGTGACCGAGCGCCAGCCGGTCTGGGTCGGGGTCGAGGTCGGGTCGAAGGGATAGGGCTGCGCGGGATTGTAGAGCGTGCCCGCGACGAACGGCAGGTCGGGATTGCCATAGAGGAAATCGACGATCACCTGGGTGCCGATGCGCGGGATGAACTGCGCCCCGTGGGTTGAATGCGCCCATTGCTGCTGGACCGGCAGCCAGATGTAATGCTTGTTCCCCTTGCGATCGAACTCGCGCGTGCCGGGGAACTTGACCGGCACGCGCCACTGGTCGTCGACGATGGTGAGGCCCATCGCGCTGGTCTCGTCCTGGATCAGGCCCAGCACCGGGCCGCGCGCGTGGCGATCGGGCTGGCCTACGGGGGGACGCCAGGTGCGGTTGGCGTCGATGGCGGTGAACCGGTTGCTGTAGGACGACGGCGCGGCATCGGGCAGCGCCCAGCCATCGAAGGCGGAATGGATCACGCTGGTCAGGACCACCCGCTGCGGTACCGGCATCCCGGCATCGTGCAGTTGCACCCGCCCGCCGGCGCAGAAGGTCGGCTCGGTGGAGTTGCCCGAGACCACGTCGGCGATCTGCTCCTGGTACTGGTCCTCGGCCGTGGCGCGGGTCGAGAGATCGCCGGGCGCCTTGGCCTCGTGGCCCAGGGTATCGTAGGTGCTGGAATAGACCGCGCCCCAGCTCGCGCTCGACACGCCGGGCTTGATGAACGGCTGGTCGAGCTTGTTCTGGTTGTAGGAGGCGTGGCTCGATCCGCGCGGCGCGGCGGTGAACTGGCGTTCGAGCGAATGGAGCGAACCGTCCGACTTGTGGATCGCGCCGCCGGCCACCTCGATATAGTCGGCCGGCTGGTTGGTGATGACCATCTTGTTGCGGAAATTGCCGGCCCGACGGTCATATTCGAAGAAATACATGATCCCGTCATGGGCCAGCAGCCGATCGAGGAAGGCCAGCTCGCTCTCGTCGAAGCGCACGGCATAGCCGCGCGCCGGCGGCGCCGGGCTGACGTTCAGCTTCTTCACATAGCCGGTCAGGTCGGTGGTCATCGCATCGAGGATGTCGATGCTGGTGCGGTCCTGGAAGAACTGGGTGCCACGGGTATAGGCCAGCGCCTGCCAGGCAGGGCCGATGCTGACCTGCACGCGCGGATTGCCATCGGCATTGATCATCCGCGCGGCATAGATCCGTCCGGCGAAGACCCGGCTCTGGCCATATTGCGGGCTGACGTCGAATTCGGCGAGCTGGCCGATCCACTTGGTCAGATCGGGCCGCGCCAGGGTGTGCAGCTCGATCGTATACTCATAGGGCTCGGAAATGGCTTCGCGGCCATGGAAGCTCAACAGCGCATAATCGCCCACCGGCTCGCCGGCGAGCTCGCGGAGATTGAGAAAATGTTCTGCCATGGCGTTCCTTGTGGCATCCGCTGGCAGCCCGGCCGCGGGCTGGCCCGGACCACGCCGCCTGGCGAGTCCGGGCCTTGATCCATAGACTTACCCGAGCTTGGATTCCATGATGCTGTAGATCAGGTGCGTCGGGCTGCCGCCCTGCTTGGCATCGCGGCCGGTGAACGACCAGTCGAACTTGGTGAAGTTCAGCGAGATCGATTCCGACGGCATATCGTTGCCACCGCCCGAGCTCATGCTCAGGCCCGAGATGATCACTTCCTCGACCGTCAGCGTGGCATAGGCGACGTTCTCGCCATTGCTGGTGGCGGTGAAGGAAATCAGCCCCTTGCCGACCGACTTGCCCAGCAGCAGCGACTTGAACAGAAGTTCGGTCGACTTGTCGACCGACTTGGTCGCGGTGATCTCGGAAACGCTGGCCTTGCCGGTTGTGCGGTCACCACCATGCGAGTTGCTGGTGGCCACGCCCGCGCCCCACTGGAAGCTGTGAAGCTCGATCTGGTCCTTGAACTTGGCGTCGGTCGAGCTGCCCTTGATGCTGTCGAACTTCAGGAAAATGGACATATGTTCCTCCTTCGGTACTTTCCCGGGGCATTGGCCAATTCATGACCTAGCGCCGTAATGATCGATCCAAAACAATAACTTGCAGGTCAGGTAATCGTGATCGCGTAGTCAACGTCCGCGCCCGGGCCAACCTGGACATGGCTGACATCCTGGCCTTCCGCACGCAATTCGAGGAGTTGCCCCGCCAGATCGGCCAGCAGCCCCCGCTTCAATATGTTCTCAATATTGCGCGCCCCGCTTTCGACTTCAGTACACCGCGCCACCAGAGCGTCAAGGAGATCATCGTCCCATCCGAAAGTAGCGGCATAGTTGGCCTCGATCCGCTTGCGAATGCGTTCGAGGCTGATTACCACGATTTCGCGCAGGATGTGCGGCGGCAGCGGGAAGTAGGGCACGGTGACCACGCGGCCGAGGAAGGCTGGCTTGAAGTAATCGAGCAGGGCCGGGCGCAGTTCCTGGGCCAGTTCCTCCGGATCGGGCAGGACCTCGGCATCCCGGCACAGCGCCTCGATCGTGTCGGTCCCGGCGTTGGAGGTCATGATGATCAGCGTGTTCTTGAAATCGATGTCGCGGCCCTGCCCGTCCTTGAGCATCCCCTTGTCGAACACCTGGTAGAACACGTCCTGCACGCCCGGATGGGCCTTCTCCATCTCGTCGAGCAGGATCACCGAATAGGGCTTGCGCCGCACAGCCTCGGTCAGCACCCCGCCCTCGCCATAGCCGACATAGCCCGGGGCCGCGCCGACCAGGGTGGAGACCTTGTGCTCCTCCTTGAACTCGCTCATGTTGATGGTGGTGACGTTCTGTTCGCCGCCATAGAGCAGTTCGGCAAGGGCAAGGGCCGTTTCGGTCTTGCCGACGCCGGAGGTCCCGCAGAACAGGAACACCCCCAATGGCTTGCGCGGATCGGCGAGGCCCGCGCGGGCGGTCCGCACGGTCTGGGCGATGATGTCGAGCGCGTAGGACTGGCCCTTGATGCGGTTGGCCAGCTGATCGGCCACCGACAGCACCGAACGGATCTCGTCACTGACCATGCGGCCGACCGGAATCCCGGTCCACCCGGCCAGCACTTCGGCCACCACGTTGCGATCGACCACGTCGAAGATCATCGGGGTCTCGCCCTGGATCGGGGCCAGGTCCGCCTGGGCTTCGCGCAGGGCCGCGACGGCGGTTTCAGCCTCGGGGCTGCCGGCGGCAGCTGCCGTGACCGCGTCGCGCGCGGCGATGACCTTGTTGACCGCGGCCAGCTCGGTCTGCCAGCGCTCGGACAGTTCGGCCTTGCGGGCTTCGATATCGGCCCGCTCGACCGCCTTGGCTTCCAGCGCGGCGGCCACGTCGGCCCCGCCCTTGGCCTCGCGCTCCAGCATGGCGACTTCGGACGCGAGCAGGCCAAGCTGGCGTTCCAGGTCTTCCACCGGCGCCGGGGTTGCCGCCTGGCTGATGCCCACCCGGGCGCAGGCCGTATCGAGCAGGGAGATCGCCTTGTCCGGCAACTGCCGCCCGGTGATATAGCGATGCGAAAGGGTTGAAGCCGCCTCCAGCGCCTCGCCCAGGATTCGCACCCCGTGGTGCTTCTCCAGCACCGGCACCAGCCCGCGCAGCATGGCCACGGCCAGCCCCTCGGCCGGTTCCTCCACCTTGACCACCTGGAAGCGCCGGGTCAGCGCCGGATCCTTCTCGAAGTATTTCTTGTATTCGGCCCAGGTCGTGGCGGCGATGGTCCGCATCTCGCCGCGCGCGAGGGCGGGCTTGAGCAGGTTGGCCGCGTCGTTCTGGCCTTCCGCCCCGCCGGCGCCGATCAGGGTATGCGCCTCGTCGATGAACATGATGATCGGGGTGGGCGATTTCTTCACCTCCTCGATCACCGATTTCAGGCGGTTCTCGAACTCGCCCTTGATCCCCGCCCCGGCCTGGAGCAGCCCGAGGTCGAGCGAGAGCAGGCGGATGTTCTTCAGCGCCTCCGGCACGTCACCCTGGACGATCCGGAGGGCGAAACCTTCGACCACCGCGGTCTTGCCCACCCCGGCCTCGCCGGTCAGGATCGGGTTGTTCTGGCGGCGACGGGTGAGGATGTCGACGATCTGGCGGATTTCCGGATCGCGCCCGAAGATCGGATCGATCTTGCCCTCGCGCGCCTGCTGGGTGAGATCGATGCAGAATTTGTCGAGCGAGCCGCCCGACGCGATCCCGCCGGAACCGCCGCCGCCACCGGAGGAAGCCCCCTCGCCCGCGGCGGGCGCGGCCAGGCTTCCAGCCGCCTCTTCCGAGGCCGCGGTGATCTTGACCAAGGCATCCTTGAGCGTTTCGGGCGGAATCTTAGCGAAGTGCGAGCTGGCATCGCGCGCCACGCGGGCCAGTTCGTCATTCCCGAGGAGCGCGACCAGCAGGTGCCCAGAGCGCACCGCGCTGGCGCCATATTCGACCGATGCGACCAGCCAGGCCTCGCGCAGCAGCTTGACCACGTTGGGCGCGATCGCCGGAGCACGGCCGTTGCCGGTCTTGAAGCGATCGACCTGGCGCAGGATATCCTGCCCGAGCCGCCCGGCATCGACTTCGAAATGAGAGAGGATCAGCGGGATGTCACAGGTCTGCCGATCCATCAGCTTGATCAGCCAGTGCTCGATCTCGACATCGTAATTGGTGCGCGACAGCGCCAGGCCGGCGGCCCCTTCGAGCGCGGCGCGGCAGGTATCGTCAAGCCGACCGATCAGACTTTTCAGGTTGAACTGCATCAGCCCCACACACCCCCAAATGCCAAAGCAATCCCGAAAGGCGTATGACCACGCAGATCACGCGCCGCCTCGCGGGACTGGATTGAGGATGGTGAATTGCTCACTCATCCGACCACCAAAAAATGCGACCGAATACTTCTGCAGACTAGTGGAACCCTCACCCCCGCTCAAACGATTTTTTCAGCAGATTGCCGCCTCGGAGATCGGAATGGCACAGTCCGCCGCAATTCCCCCGCGCCCCTCCGGCCGGCCGAGCCAGGTGGTCCAACCGAGCAACGCCTCCGAACCTTCCCGCCCCAGTTGCAACTCGGGAATTTCATCGACCGGAATCAACAGCCTGAGCGAGGGACGTTGTTCCAGCCCGGCCGCCAGGATGCACAATTGGCTGAGCACCCGGCGCTTGTCGGGCCGGGCACAGAAATCATGGAGCTCGCCATAGCCCAGCGGACCGATCTCCACCGTGTAGTGGTGCTGCACGTCGAGCACCGAGGCGCCGATCATCGCCGCCCCGCCGAGTCCGCCCGTGCCGCCCTCGCCATCCCCGGCCGGATCGTCGCCAAGCTGGGCGAATTGGCCGCACAGCCCGATCCGGGTCTGCTCGGCCCGGGGCACGCTCATCCACACCGGGCAGGCCTCGATCACCCGCAGCGGCAGGCCGGTGGCCGTTCGCAGGATGGTCTCCACGCTGCGCGCGCTGCGCCGGCTGTCGGCGAGATGGGCGGTGAGCGTGACCAGGGCCGCATCCGGCAGGTCGAGCCGCTCGCGCAGCCCTTCGACCGAAAGGCCGCCCAAGGCCACCAGCAACTGCTGGACGGGATCGCCCGCCCCGCGCCGCCCGCGCTCGGCCAGCAAGGTCCAGCTGTACTTGCGAACGATCCGGTAGAAGAATGACAGGGCGCGGTGATCGAAGATGTTGAGGAAATCGGCGAACGACCAGTCCCTGGCCCGGCGCCGCGCCAGTTGCATCTCGCTGTAGGGCGCCGGCAGGGCCGGGCTGGCCCCGGCCAGGCCCAGCACGTTGGCCACCAGGCGCACCGGCGCGCCCCGGCCATCCTCGCCGGCCGGTTCGACCCGCGCCAGGTCGCCGGCCACCAGGTGCATCCGTTCCGAGGCGGCAAAGCGCAGCGGTTCCTCTGACGGAACCGCATCGTGGCCCACTTCCGCCGGCCGGCCCGCACGTGCGGCCAGTTCCTCCACCACCCGCGCGGCCTGGGGCAGGGTGGCACGGCGCAGCCGTTGGCGCAGGCGGTCCGACAGGACGGCGACCTTCTGCCCCATCGCCATCAGACCAGTTGCCGGTCGCCGATGCGCGGCCGCCAGGTCTTCCACGGCTCGGCCTCGCCCTGGAGGCGGGCCGACACCCGCACGAAGCTGTTCATCGCGCAGATCCCCGCGAGGAACCGCTCGATCACCGCGCATAGCAGGAACGAACCCGAGCCAGAAAGCCGGTCGTCGTCGATCTCCAGGGTCACGTCGATGCCCGAGGACAGCGCCGCATGGCCGCGCAGCCGCAGCCGCGCCACCCCCGGCGCCGCGGCGATGCCAACCAGCCGCTCGCGCAGGTGCGCGCTCTCGGTGGTTTCGACGACATCGTAGAGCGCCAGGACTTCGCGCAAGGCCTTGGCCCCCGCCGGACCGCCCACGAAGCTGAGGTAATTGAGCGAGAGCTGGCCGATCAGCTTCCAGTTCGCCGCCTTGCGCCGCGCCGGGCGGCGGGTGGCGGTGGGCTTCATCAGGGCATGGGCGCCGGCCAACCCGTTGATCGTGCCGGCGACCGACAGGTAGGGTCGCCCGCCGCCAAACGGCAGGCGCGCCGGCAGGTCGCGGTTGGTGGCCAGGATCGCGGTGTGGATCACCACGGTCTCGTCGGCCAGAAGCTCGCCGCCGAGATCGGCGATGGAGAGAAACACGTCATCGCCGCCGCCCGGACTGAAGCTGCTGCGCCGAGTGACCGCATGGTATTGCGAGCCGCGCTGGGGCGAGCCGGGTTCGAGCGAATAGAGCGAGGGCACCGGGATTCGTTCGCCCCCGGCGGTCTGGAGGATCACCTCGCCCACGGCCTGAACCTCGATCGCGTCCTCGCGCTGGGCGCTGGGAATGATCCGGTATTCCAGCGCCGAATGATCGAGATGGATCGGCTCGGCATCCATCTCGAACAGGTTGACCGCGGGCGCGGCGAACAACTCGAAATCGTCGGGCCGGACCACCCGCTCAAGCTCGGGCGACAGGCGGTCGAAATAGAGGAACAGTTCCAGCTGGTTGCCGGAAAGGTCGAGAGTGCGGCGCGAAAGGCCCGCAATCTCGAAGAACAGGTGCTTGTGGGGATAGGCGAAATGCTCCTGCAACAGGGCATAGGTCTTGCGGTCGGTCTCGCGCTGGGGGAGCAGCAGCTCGTCCTCGTCAAGGCCCAGCAGGCGCACCGCCCCCGGTTCGAGCAGGACCGCGCGCGGATCGGCCGGGTTCTGCGCCACGGCCACGCCGAGCAGGTTGGCGCCCAGTTGCTCCAGCAGGATCTGGGCGCGGCGGGCATCGCTCTTGATGAAGAACCTGAGCGAGTCCAGTTCCAGCGCGGAGATGGCGATTTCCGGCCGGGTGGTCTCCAGGGTCAGGCGCAGCAATCCGCGCGCCGCGCCCATGCCCACCGCCGGGCCTTCGAACGGCGGGCCGATCATCGAGGCGCCGGTCAGCTTCAGCGGCAGCAGGGTGACATCGCTGCACAGCCGATAGCGGCATGGCTCGCCGTCCACATCCTCGGTCAGCAGCTGGGTGCCGGCGGGCACCAGCGCGGGCTTGTCGAGATCGGGGCCGGGTTCGAGCCGGGTGATCATCAGCGACGGCAGCGGCTGGAGCAGGTGGGGATAGAGCGTCAGCAGCAGGGCATCGGACAGCTCGGCATAGTCCTCGTCGAGCTTGTGGCGCAGCCGCGCGTTGAGGAAGGCGACCGATTCGATCAGCCGGCCCACGTGCGGATCCTCCAGGGATTCGCGGGTCATCCGCAGGCGCGAGGCGATCTTGGGATGCGCGTCGGCGAAAGCCCCGGCGTTGTTCCGCAGGAAGGCCAGTTCGCGCTGGTAGTATTCGATCAGTTCGTCGATCACGTCGGTTTCAACCTGTCAGGCTAACGGCAATGGCGCGGTCGCCCGGCCGGACATTGGCTTCGTATACCACGGTATCCTTGCCGCGGGTGAGGCTCAGCTGGGCGCTGATCCGCAGGCGGATGCCGGTGGAGGTCGGCCCGTCGTCGATCTCGACATCGACATCGGTCAGCCGGCTCTCGTGGATGCGGATCGCCTGGGCGACCATGCGCCGAACCCGGTCGCGCGCGCCCTGGGTGGCCAAGTCCTCGGTGCTGATGTCGGCGATGCCGAAGCCGGTCACGGTCTGCTCGATCTCGGGATAGCGCTCGAAGGCGGCAAGGTCGGGCCGCTTGGAATTGAGCAAGGCCTCCAGGTCGCGGCGCAGGCCCACCTTGTAGCGTTCGAGCGCCCGGGCGTCGCTCTCGGCCGGCTCGATCGCGCGTTCGGGTTCATCGTCGACCAGGCGATCGAGCAGGCTGTGGGTGATGCCTCTGGCCATGTCGCGTCAGCCTCCCTGCCCTGAAGCGATCACCGTGGTCAGGCGGAATTCCGAGGCGATCTGGTCCAGCTGGTAATGCGGGCGGATCGCCACCTCGCAGCCGAAGCTGCCGGGCTTGCCGGGAATCTCGACCACGCTGACCCGGCCCTCGCGCAGCGGATAGCGCACCCGGGTTTCCGGGGTCGCATCGTCGCTGCCGGTGACATAACTGCTCAGCCAGGTCTGGAGCAGTTGCTCGCACTCGTCGCGGCCCTGGTACTTGCCCACCCAGTCGCGCGCCATGACCTTGATGTAGTGGGCAAAGCGGGCCACGCAGAAGATGTAGTTGAGCATGGCCCCCATCTTGGCGTTCATGGTGCCGGCCTCGTTGTCGTAGCGCGGGGGCTTGTGCAGGCTGGGCAGGTTGAGGAACGCGGCCATGCCGGTGAGGTGGAGCCCACGGATGGCAATGATCCCGGCCTCGTTGAGCGCCACTTCCTGGTCTTCCGAAACGGCGTTCTCCACCGCGAAGCGGGCCACCAGGCCTTCCCGGTCGCTCGGCAGGAACTGGCGGGCCGGGCCGTCGATCAGCCCCCCTTCCCCGCGCGGGACAGTGCCACGGATGGCGGCGGGCCAGCGGTAGCGGCTCATCGCCCGGGTGGCGACATGGGCAAGCGCGAAGCCCCCGTTGAGCCACAGGAGATCGTTTGCCCCCTCGGCGCCCTCGTCATAGACGAAGCCGAGCCGGGGATGGTCACGCCCGCGGTGAAGCGGCCGGGCCAGCAACCGCGGCATGACCACGCCGAGGAAGCGGCTGTCGGGCCGCGCGCGCATCCGGTTCCAGCGGGCGAAGGCCGGGTCCTGCAAGGTCGGGGAAAGATCCTGGCGCAGGTCCAGTTCGGCGAAGTCCTCCAGCCCCAGCACGGTGGGATCGGCGCCGAAGATGAACGGGCAGAACGCCGCCGCCGCCACGTCGGCCAGGCTTTCCAGCACGGCGATATCATCCACCCGGGTTTCCCGGCCAAGCCGGTGCGACACCGCATGATCAACCAGCATCACGCCATAGGGCTCGCCCCCCGGCATCCCGAATTCCTGGTTGTAGACCAGGTCGAACAGGCGCGACTGGTCGAAATCGAGCGCGCGTTCGAGGTCGCGGGCGATCTCGGTCCAGCGCACGTCGAGGATGCGGACCTTGACCATCGGGTCTTCAAGCCCGGAAACCAGCCAGTGGACCCCGCGCCACAAGGCCTCCAGGCGCTGGAACTCGGGGTGATGGAGGATGGCGTCGAGCGTCGCGCCCAAGGCCCGGTCAAGCGCGGCAATCAGCCGCTCGGCCGAAGCGCGAACCGCGGCGCGGCGCGCCGCCTCCGCCGGATCGGGACCAGCCCTCCCGAAGCTATTCTGCAAAACGTCAGCGCGAGGCGGTTCCTCGCCAGCGGCCAGGCCGGCGGCCCCGGAAAGGACCGCTATTTCCGCATCCCCAGTCGCGGCCAGCGCAAGGGCAAGCGGATCATCGGGATCCGACGGGCCTTCGGCCAGGTCCTGATCCGGCAAGCCCGCATCGGCCATGTCCCCGCCGGTCACGCTGTCGCCAGCCGCCGAGCCGCTTGCTGACGGCCCTCCCGCCGATACCGCGTCGCCCGCAAGGCCGGCATCGGTTCCGGGCTCGGCGTGCGAACCGACAAGGCCATCCGCTTCGGCAAGGCCGCCGGAAACCGCACCGGAATCCCCTGGCGCAGCTTTGCGCGGGCCGCCCTCGATCGACCAGTCGCCCGGCCCCGGCGCCAGACCGTCCTGCGCCGGGCCGGTCCTTCCGGCATCATCGCCGGAAGGACCGGCACTTTTGGCGCAGTCGGCCACCATAGGTCTGGCCCGCTCCGGCGATCAGGCGTTCACGAGGCCTTGGGGATGCTCGCCACCAGGCGCATCGAGGTGGTCAGTTCCTCGAACTGCAGCCACGGGCGCAGGTGGGCGATGGCCGAGTAGGACCCCGGCGAACCTTCCACCTCGCGCACCTCCACGCGCGCCTCGCGCAGCGGATACTTGGCCCGCGCTTCCTGGCCGGCGCCCTCGGTGGCGTCGACATAGTTGGCGATCCAGCGGTTGAGCCAGACCTCGCAATCGCTCGCCTCCATGAACGAGCCGATCTTGTCGCGCGCCATCACCTTCAGGTAATGGGCAAACCGGCTGGTCGCCATGATATAGGGCAGGCGGGCCGAGATCGCGGCATTCGCGGTGGCCTCGGGGCGGTCGTACTTCTTGGGCTTCTGCGTGGTCTGCGCCCCGAAGAACACCGAATAGTCGGTATTCTTGTAGTGGCACAGCGGCAGGAAGCCGAGGTCCGACAGTTCCTTTTCGCGGCGGTCGGTAATGCCGATCTCGGTCGGGCACTTGGAATCGAGATCGCCGTCGTCGGAATGGAACACGTGGGTCGGCAGGTTGGAAACCTTGCCGCCGCCCTCGGCCCCGCGGATCGCGGTGCACCAGCCATACTGGGCGAAGGCATCGGTCATGCGCGCGGCAAGCGCATAGCTTGCGTTCATCCAGCAATAGTCGTCATGCGCCATGGGCTTGGGTGCGCCATGCTCGCGCGGGGCTTCCTCATAGGCGAAAGCCTCGACCGGCTTGGTATCCGCGCCATAGGGCAGGCGCGCCAGCACCTTGGGCATGGTCAGGGTGACAAAGCGGGAATCTTCCGAGGCGCGGAACGAGTTCCACTTGATATAGTCGGCGGTCTCGAACTGCTGCTTGAGGTCCATCGGGTTCGACAGCTCGGTGTAGCTGTCCATGCCGAACAGCTTGGAGTCCGCCGCCGAGATGAACGGCGTGAAGCCCGAGGCGGCCACGCTGGCGATGTTCTGCAACAGTTCGACATCGTCGGCGCTCTTGGAGAAGTAGAAGTCGCCGACCAGCGCGCCGAACGGCTGGCCACCGGCCATGCCGAACTGCTCTTCATAAACCTTCTTGAACAGGGTGCTCTGGTCGAAGTCGGTCGCCTTGGCGAGATCGTTGGCGATCTCCTTCTTGGTGACGTTGAGCACCTGGACCTTCAGGCTCTCGCCGATCTCGCTGTTCTTGACGAGATAGTTGAGCCCGCGCCACGAGCCTTCTAGGGTCTTGAACTTGTCCTGGTGCATGATCGCGGCGAGCTGCGCGGAAATCTGCTCGTCGATCTTGGCGATCGCCTCGCGCAGGGTCACGGTCATGTTCTTGTTGAACTGGACCGTGCCGCTCATCGCTTCTTCGGCGAGCGTCCGCATCAATTCCTCGACGCGGCCCGGCTCGGTCTGCTTGGTGACGCTGATCGCTTCGTCAAGCAGGCTGGTGGTCGCGTCGAGCGTGGTCGTCTGGGCGCTGGCAGCGCCCTGGGTTTCACCGTCGGCCATCATCTTACTCCGCTGAATCGCTGCCGCCGATGCCAAGCTGCTTCTGCAGCTCGCCCAGCTTGTCCTGGTCGGCGAGAATCTGTTCGAGCAGGCTTTCGAGCTGCTCCGAGCCGTCGGCCTTGGCCATCAGGTCACGCAGGCGGTTGCGCGTTTCCATCAGCTTGCGAAGCGGCTCGACCTGCTCGACGATCTTTTCCGGCTCGAAATCGTCCATCGACTTGAACTTGAGGTTGACCTCGAATTCCTTGCCGTTCTTCTCGATCGTGTTTTCGACCTTCATTTTCACGCCCGGTTCGATCCGCGCCATGACCTGGTCGAACTTGTCCTTCTTGAGATCGATGAACTTGCGCTCCTTGAGCGACTTCTTGGCGACCGCGCTGTCGCCCGAGAAATCCCCCATCACGCCGACGACGAAAGGCAGTTCCTTCACCACCTGAGCACCCTCGGTCTCCACGTCGTAGGTGATATGGACCCGCGGCTTGCGGACCCGCTTCAGTTTGTCATGCACAGAGTCCGACATATTCGTCTCCTGATCTGTTAGAGGCTGGCCTGTTCTCGCGTGGTGGGCTGGCGCCGGGCGCCGACCCGTAAATTACTGATCACCCCAGATATCATTACTGGGCTGGGCTGGCGGTCGAATACCCGATCGCCAGTAAAAGTCGTTCCTGGCCGAATCGTCGGGAATTAATTCGGCTAACAAGTCATGAAGACTCAATCGCGCGCGTCGGTCAACCTCGCGCAGGGTCGAGCCGAGCGGCGACAACGGTTCGTGCAATTGAAAGTAATCCGCCGCGGCAGACACGGCGGCAAGGGCATCCTCGCGCCGGGTGATCCGCCCGGCCACGAAGCCCCCGCCCGCGGCAGCGCCGGCATTACCTCCGGCTGGACCGCCGGCTGGCGCCGCCCCTTCGTCCGCATCGCCTGTCGGGGCCGCGGCCACGCCGTCCGCGCCGGCCTGTTCCGGCGCCAGCGAGGCAAGCCAGGCTGAAAGCCCGCGCAATTCGTCGGTCAGCCGCGAAGCGGCCGGCAGGCGCGGCGAGGTTCGCTCGGCGATGAAGCCGATCATCCGCTGCCAGGCCTGCTCACAGCGCTGCGCGGTCGCCGCGACGGTGGCAAGCTGCGAGGCCGGGGTGCGGCGCACGGCCTCGGTGATGCGATGATAGGCCTGCTGGGCCTCTTCCATCCTGGCGGCCTTGGCATCGCCGGACAGCGACTGCGAACTCTCCATCAGGCCATCGCCGCGCACCTTGTCGAGCAGTCGCAGCCCCGACGGCGCGATCGTCAGCCGCCGCAAGGGCAGGATCAGCGCGCCGTCCTTGTCCTGGCTCCCGCCGCTCAGCCCCGAGAGCGGCTGGAAGCGGGTTTCCACGCCGTCATCATCCTCGACCGGGAACAGACCCTGGTCCCACCAGGCCTCGACCATGTCGGCCACGGCCTCCAGCGCGGCGGCCAGATCACCCAGCCCTTCGCCGCGCGCGGCTGCCTCGATCAGCACGGCCCCGGCTTCCAGGTCCTTGCCGTGGGTCGCCAGATAGTCGAGCGCGTTCTCGCCGATGGTTTCCCAGTCCCAGGCGCCTTCGGGAATGTCGACATCCTCGTCGACCATGGCCGCGGCCTGTTCGAGCCGGACCAGCGCCTTGCGCTGCGAACGGATCTCGCGCAGCAGATCGCCCGCCGCGCCCTCATCCTCACGACCGTCGATCCCGACGCTCTCGAAGATCGGCGCCAGCAGCGCCTCACGCCTTTCTTCATCGACCAGCACGATACCACCCCATCCGCGCGTTACTTGGCCGTGAACCTAGCCGGTTTGCAGAAACACTCCACTTGTTTTTGTATCGTACTGGAAACCATGCTAATAGGCTGTCACGGAGACTGATATCATGCCCCCGGCCTCGCGATTGACCGATATGCACACTTGCCCGATGGTCACCGGAACGGTGCCCCATGTCGGCGGGCCGGTCACCGGTCCCGGCGCGCCCACGGTCATGATCGGCGGCCTGCCCGCCGCGCGCGTCTCGGATATGTGCGTCTGCGCCGGTCCGCCCGATACCATCGCCAAGGGCAGCGGCACGGTGATCACCATGAATATGCCCCAGGCCCGCATTGGCGACCTGACCGCGCATGGCGGCGTGCTGGTGCTGGGCTGCCCCACGGTGATGGTGGGCGGATAGCGCGGCCAGGGCGCCTGGCCCTCGGCCGATCGCCGCCCATCGATCTTCGCGCCGGATTGCGCGACTTGTGGCTGGCCCTGCGATCATGGTCATCGGCAGCCGTCCCCCTTTCCCTCATCGTGCCGCGACCCGCGGCGAAAGCATCGACTTGGCCCCGTCGCCCACCACGAAGTAGGCGCCCCAGAAATAGGGGTGGGAGAAGCGCGGCTGGGCTTCGAGCACGCCCTGAGCGGTCTTGAGCGCATAGGCGATCGAGCCGGTGCGCCCCGCGCTGTAGAAGGCGGCCATCAGGTCATCGCTCTGCGGGATCGCCGGCACGGCCCAGAAGGTGGCCATGACCGCACGGGCCCGGGCGGCGATGAATGAGCGCACCAGCCCGTCGAGCGCCTGGGAGGACCCTTCCACCCCGGCCCTGAGCGCGGTTCGCGCACTGGCGCTGGCGGCGGTATCGCAGGCCGAAAGCACCACCAGGTTGGCGTTGAGCCGCAGCCGCGCGACCTCGTCGAAGGATAGGAACCCGTCGGAGGCCACCGTGCCGTCGGCCTCGGGCGCGGCCAGGGTGGTGACCAGGGCCGGCGGCAGGCGCATCACGCACTGGTCCATCGGCACCTCGGTCTCGGGCAGGCCGTGGGTGGCGAAATGGAGGATCTGGTACTGGTCGAGCCGGGTGCTGGCCGGGCCGGACACCAGGTTCACGTCGGTGAAATCGGCCCGCACGATCTCGGGCGCGTCGGCCAGGCCCAGCGCCCGGGCGGCCACGCCGATCTCGTGGGCACTGACCGGCCGCGCCCCGGCGATCCGCTGCGCCCATTCGCCATAGGTGACCGAACAATCGAACGGCATCCGCCGCGCGGCCAGCGCAGCCGAGGGCGCCGGCTCGGCTTCCGCGTTCTCGCCCAGCCCGAGGAAGGGCAAGGGCGCATTCGACGGACCAAGGTCGAGGCGGCTTCGCAGGAAGGCGCGGGGCGAAAGCGCCACGGCGGTCTCCGCGCGCCGGGCGACGAAGGCCACCTGGCTGTAATCCCCCTTCAGCCGCTGCCGCCCGTAGGCCGCGGCCGAGGCGCGATCATCGACCAGGATCGCCAGCGGCAGGCGGCGCAAGGCTCCGGCCGGGTTGTAGATCACCCGGCTCGCCGCGACGAGGTTGCCCGCGGCCGGCCCGGCGATCATCGCATAGAGATCGGCGGCGCCCTGGACATCGAATGGCCGGATCACCCCTTCGCCGGCCCGCGCGCTGGCCAGCACCCGCTCGGCCAGGCGTTCCACCTCGGCCAGGCTCCGGCCGACCTGATAGATCGCGGTTTGCTCCTTGCCGATCACGATGCCGAACATCGCCTGGTCCAGCGCGACGAGCTTGAGATAGGCCTCGCCCGGCCCCAGCGCGGCGCGGATGCTGGCCACGGTGGCCGGGGTATCCTGCAGGGCGCCGATGCCGTTGGTGGCGAGCAGTTTCGCGTTGACCTCGGCCAGGGCGCCATCGGCCGCCTGGCGATCCTGGGCGAGACGATCGCGCATGGCCGCATCGCCGCCCTCGGCATCGGTGATCGCGGTCCGCAGGCGGATCAGCTGGCGCTCCAGCAGGCTGCGCTGGCGCAGCAGGTCGCCCACTTCGGGGCTGGCCGAGACCACCTTCTGCAACTGCGCGTATTCGCGGGCGATGGCCGGCTCGCCGGTCATCTGCATGGCGCGGAAGAAATCCTCGTCACGCTCGGCACTGGCCGGCGCCCGGGTCAGCAGCGCGAAATAGCGTTCCAGCGAGGCGAGCGAGACATAGCCCGCCCCGGTGAGATTGGCGAGCGAGGCCAGGGCCGCGTCATAGTCGCGCAGCACCGAGGCCGGCGAATGCCCAGCGCTGCGCGCGGCAATGCTGGCGCGCTCCAACTGGGTTTCGACCAGCAGGGCCGCGTTCTGGTAGGTATCGGGCACCGGCCGGCCCGAGCCGAACACACACGCCCCCGCCGCGGGCACGCGCCCCCGCAGGGCCGCGATCGCGCAGTCGAGATGGACCAGCGCCGGGTCGATCCGCCCCTGGCGCGAGAGCACCCGGCCCTTCTGCCGCTCGATCGCGGCGCGCATCCACACGATCCGCTCCGGCGCGATCCGCTGGATCGAAACCCGCGCCGCGCCGGCGGCGGCATCCAGCGCCCGGTCCGCCTCGGCCACCCGGCCGAGCCCGAGATAGGCTACGCTCAGCGCCCAGTCGCGCTGCGCTTCGACCAGGTTGCGCGACAGCAGCGTGGCATCGCTGAGCGAGCTTTGCAGCGCGTCCTGCCCGACCGCGGCTTCCTCGTTCAGGCGATTGACCATTTCGGGGCCAAGCGTGGTCCCGGTCTCGTCGCTCGCCGCTCCGCTGGTCAGGACGGCGATCGCCTCGGTCCACTGGCGCTGGTTGATCAGGTGCAGCCCGCGATAGGTCAGCAACTGCTTCTCGCGCTGGGCACCGCTCGCGATCCCCGGATTGGCGCGCAGGAGATCGCCGGCCACGGCAAAGTGCTGGTCGGCCAGCTCGAACTGGCTGAGGTTGGAATCGGCGAGGCCCGCCGCCAGCCGCAGGTCGATCCGGGTGCCGGCCTCCGATCCGGCGAAGGCGCGGAGGGCGTCGTTCAGGATGCGCGAGGCATCGAGCATCCGGCCCGATTGCATCGCCGCCAGCCCCTCGCTCAACGCCGCCTCGGGGGTGACGTTTCCGCCCTGGGTGACGACCAGCCCCTGGGGCGCGGCGGGAATGGCCGCAAGGTCGATCCCGCTGGCCGGAGCAACGCCGGGCGCCGGCGGCCGATCACCCCTGACGATCACCCGCAGTGCGGCAGCCAGAACGCCCAGGCTCGGCTCCACCGCCGCGCCATGAAACGTGTGGCCCTTCACGGTGAAGCGCAGGTCGATCGCCAGCTTGCCCAGCCGCTGGTCGAAGCAGCGCCGCGCCTCGGCCGGGCCGATCCCGGCCAGGGTTACGGTCACCATGCCCCCGCACAGGTCGGTGCCGGGACTTGGCGCGCCCGCCGGGCTGACATAGGCCTGGGCCTCGGCCGCGGCCAGGCCATTGCAGGTGATCGCGAAGGGCTGGGCCTCGGCCCGCAGGATCGGTCCGCTGCCCTGGGTCCACTGGCGGGTCGCCACGCAGACGTCGGAGGTGCCGTTGGTTCCCAGAACGAAGCGTTCGGGCGCCTGATGGTCGGCCAGGCTCCGCGCCCGGGCCGGGCCGGCAGCCAGCGCGCCCAGCGCAACCGAGGCCGCCAGGGCGATCCCGGCGCGAAGGCTCATGCCCGATCCCTGGCCTGCCGCGCCCATTACCGTGCTCCTTGCGGCGCCGGGCAATCGGCCTCGGCCGGATTGCACTCGGGAGCGGCAGGCACGGCCAGGGGCGCATCGGCCACGCCGACGATCAGCCCTTCGTTGCCGCGCCCGACCAAGGGATTGATCAGCGCGCCGTCGCCATCGTCCTGGGCGAACAGTTGCATCTTGCGCTCGTCCTGCAGGTTGAGATCGGGCCGAGGGGCATCGATGATCAGGCAGCCCTTGTCGGGCGAACCGATCACGCAGCCGTTTACCCGCGAATTGGCCTGGCGCACCCGGATGAACCGGTTCGCCCCGGTCACGGTGTAGATCTCCAGCGCGCCATTGGGGAGCAGCCCCGCCGGGCGGCCGACGAAGCCATTGATCGATCCGAACAGGGCGAAGCTGTTGGTGCCGGTGTTGCCCGTGCTGAACAGGGCCAGCGCCCGCGCACCTGGCTGGGGCGTGGCCAGCTGGTTGAGCGCCACGCCGCCGCCTGTCGTGGCCTGGGTGTTCTGGAACAGGGCGAAATCGGCATAGCTGACCTGCAGGGTCCGCGCGCTCAGATAGGTCAGCCCCGGTTCGAGCCCCGCCCCGAGATAGAGCAGCGAGCCGGGGTTCGCCACGTCCAGCGCCGCCTGGGCATCGCTGGCCGCGGCATAGTCGCCAATCAGCGTGTTCGAGGCGAAGGTGATCCGCCGCGCCCGCAGATCGACCGTGCCCTGGTCGAAGGCGATCAGCTTGCCGGCCGCGGCATGGCCCGCGATGCTGGCGGCCAGGCTGGCGGGGTCCACCGGGTTGAGCGGATCGGGCGCCGAGCCGCTGGCCCCGCCGATCTGGAGCGCGCCGGTCCCGCTTCCCGAAACCAGGCCCAGGATCGCCACGGCGCCGGTCCCCAGGAACCGCAGCGCGGTCGGCCCGGTACTGGCCCCGATCGCATAGGCGCCCAGTTGCAGCGCCTGTCCGCGCGAATTGACTTCCACCGTGGGCGCCTCGATCCGGTCCATCTCGGCCTGGGTCAGGACATAGCCGGCCTGTTCTCCCGGCGGCGTGGGCGAACCGGGGATCGCTCCGACGAATGTGCCCCCGCTGCCGCTGTTGACGAGGGTCACCACGCGCCCGGCCCGAACCTGCGCCTGCAGATCGATCCCGGCCGAAGCAACGGTGATCATGCCCGTCGGCGAACTGGCGGTGGCCGCGGCTAGCGCGATGGTTTTCGCCGCGCTCACCGCCACGTTCCCCGCCGTTGCCATAAGGCCTGCGCCACCGAACCCGCCCGGGCCATCGGCCGCCGCCGGCCCGCCTGTGGTAGCCAGATTCGCGCTGCCAGTGATCGCGGCGCGGCCAAGCTCAATCGTGTTGGTGGCGGAAAGGGTAAGCGATCCGGCCGTGACCGAGCCGATCCGCAGGCTGTTGGCCGCGCCCAGCATGGTCACCGATCCGGCGCTGACCGTGCCCAGCGCGCCGCTGCCGGAAATGCCCAGCAGGAACTTGCCCGGCGTGGTTACCGCGGCCCCGCCGGTGGGCGCGGCATAGGCGCTGGCGAGGCCCGTCACCGAACCCAGCGTGGCCGTCAAGGCGATGTCGCCCGTGGTCGCGGTCAGGCTGCCCAGCCGCAGGTCGCCGACCGCTGCGCTGGCGCTCCACGAACCGGCCGAGCCGGTGCCGACGATCAGCCCCGTGCCCCCGCCCCCGCTCAGCGCCGGATCGAGCGTTGCGGCGCGCAGGCGAACATTGCTTCCCGCCAGAGCCGCGTCCTCGGCGCCCGGCACCACGCCGCCGGCCGTCCCGGCCTGGGCCGGATCAAGCGCGGCGAAGCTGTCGTCGCTGCCCGGCGCCGCAGTGGTCGTGGCGCTGCCCAGGGTCAGCGTGCCGGCGGCCTGGAGATCGATGTCGTCGCCGGCCGTGACACTGGCCAGCGCGGCATCGCCGCCGGCCCGCACCGCAACGTCGCGCCCTGCGCCAAGTGACCCTGCGGTCACGTTGCCGCCGGCCAGGATCACCAGCGAGCCGGTTGCCGCCGCGCCGTTGGTCACGCCCGCATCGGTCCGGGCATTGACGACAAGATTGCCGCGCGCCGTGCCCGCGCCCAGCACGATGCCGCCGGTACTGGCGCGCAAGGCCATGCCCCCGTTCGCCGCCGAGCCGCTGGCAAGGGTCATGGCCCTCGCGTTCACCGCCAGCTGGTCGCCCGCCAGTGCGCCCGCGCCCGTGCCCGCCGCCAGCACGCCCAGTTGGGCGACCCCGTTCAGGGCATCGACCTGGATCCGCCGGTTCGCCGCCGAAGCGGCCAGACTGGCCGCGCCGAAGCCGGGTGCCAGCATTCCGCTCGTGGCAAAGCCGCCCGCCGTGCCCGTGGTGGTCCGCAAGGACACCGCCCCGCTCGCCGTGCCGGCGGCCAGCACCAGGTCGGTCCAGGCGGTCAGGGTGGCCGTGCCCACCAGGGCATTGCCGATCTGGAGCGCACCCACGTTGCTGCTGGTGATGGTCGGCGCCGAAACCGTGCCCAGCACGATCGAGCCGCTATCGGCGATGATGACGGTGCCGGCGGTGGTCAGGCTGGGGCCGCCCGAGGGCGCCGCATAGCCGCTGGCCAGGCCCGTCACCGAACCAAGGGTTGCGGTCGCGGTGATGTCGCCGGCCTGGGCGGTGAGGCTGCCGAGGCGGATGTCGCCCTGGTCGGCGGCAAGGGTGATCGCCGCTGCCGTCAGCCCGCCCACCACCAGCCCGCCGCCGGCAAGCGCGCCGCCCAGCGTGCCGATCCGCAGGCGGATGGTCCGGCCGATCAGCGCCGCCGGTTCGCCCGGGCCGTCAGCCCCGGCGCCAGTGGTCACCGCGCTGGCGAGGGTGGCCGTTCCGGTCACCTTGATGTCCACGTCATCGCCGGCCGAAAGCGCGCCCAGGCTGGCATCACGCCCGGCATCGACCACCACGTCGGCCCCTGCAACCAGGCTTGCCCCGGCCGCGTCGCGCCCGGCGACCAGCGAGAAAGTGCCGGCCGTCGCCGTGCCGGCGCCCACGCGCGCATCGAGCAGCGCGCTCACCGCGACATCGCCGGTGCCGTCCAGGTCAAGCGCGCTGGCCGGGGCCAGTCCGCCCACACTCCCGCCGGTGGAAACGAGGCTGACGCTGCCGGCAAGGTTGTGCAGGCTGGCCGCGGCGATATCGCCCGATGCGCTCACCAGCAGCGTTCCGGGCGCGGTGGTGCCCACGGTCAGCGGGGCGTTGATGGTCACCGTGCCGGCAGAGGGGATCGTGTGCGTGGCCGAAATCGTCGCTCCGCCGCCCACCGTCCCGCCCGCCGAGGCCAGGCTGCCGTTCGCCGCCACCGCCGAGAGGCTGGTGCCCAGGTCCAGCGCGCCGAAGATCAGCGAATTGGCGCGCAGGTCCGCAAAGGTGCCGGCCGTGATCGCGCCGATCTGCCCCGACGTGGCGGCATGGGCATAGACGGAGGTAGCGGCATCGAGCGCGGCGGCCGACAGCAGGCCGGACATTGCCGTCAGGTCGATATGCCCGCCGGTCGATGTCGCATTGCCGATGCCGATCTTGCCGCGCGCCGAAATCGTCAGGTCGCCGCTGGCCAGCAGCGCACCGCTGCTCGTCACATCGGCCCCGCCCGCCCCGGTGGTGGTGAGTTGCAGCGCCGCGCCGGCCCCGGTCGTCTGCGCGCCGGCCAGCGCCAGCGAGCCGCCGCTGGTGGTGATGGCCAGGGCATTGGTGCTGGTCACCTTGCCGCCGAATGTCAGCCCCGCAGCGCTGGAAACCAAGCCGCCGAGGTTGCCATTGCTGTTGATCTCCAGCGCCGAAAGGGCGCCCAGCGCCTGCGCCGCGCCGGTATCGAAGTTCAGCTGGATCGCCGATTGCCGCCCCGGCCCGCCCTGGAGCAGGGTGCCGCTGCCGAACTGGGCCGAACGCAGCGCCGCCACGGTCAGCAGCTCGGCCCCGATCGCATCGCTGTTCGCCTGCACGGTCAGCGCGCCGAGGCCGGCCGCGTCGGTGGCCGTGGCGGTGACGGTCACCGCCCCCCCGGCCTGTTGCAGAACGGTCGTCGCCGCCGTGCCCAGGGTCACCGCGCTGCCCTTCACCGCATAGTCGGTCGCCGCCGTGACAGCCCCCGCGACCAGCGCGGTTCCCGTGGCCTTGACGTCAACCTTGCCGCCCGTGGCGGTGAGCGTGCCAAGCCCGGCATTGCGCCCGGCGGTTACCAGAACGTCGGTGCTGGCCGAAAGGCCGCTGGCCTGGGCATCGCGGCCCGCGCCCAGGGTGAAGGCACCGCCTTGCGCGTTGCCCGTGCCGATCACCGCGTCGCGCGCGGCATCAAGCGTGATTTGTGCCGAGGCGGTCAAGGTCGCCGCGCCGCCCAGGATGTCGCCGCCGGTGGAGGTCAGCGCGATCTGCCCCCGGCTGGTCGTCAGCGAGGCCAGGGTCATCGTGCCGCTGGTGGTGACCGCGAGATTGCCGGTGCCCACGGCCGCCGTGCCCAGCGCCAATGGCGCGGACAGCGTGAATGTCCCGTCCGCCGGCAGGGCGGCCACGGCGGTGATGCTCACGTCGTTGCCGACCGTGCCCCCAGCCGAAGCCACCGCGCCATTGCTGGCCGCAAGGGTGAGCGTGGTGCCGACATTCGCCGCCCCGACGCTGACCGAGGCACCCGCGATATCCGCATAGGTGCCGGTGGTCAGGCTCCCGGTCGTCGCCGCCGCCGCCGCCGTGCCCTTGGCATGGAGTCCGGCATCCAGCGCCCCGGCGGCCAGAGATCCGGTCACGGCCGCAAGGTCGATCAAACCATGGACCGAAGTGACATCGCCCACGGCGACCGAGCGCTGCGCCGAGATCGCCACGTTGCCATCGGCCACCAGCGCGGCGCTGCTGGTCACGTCCAGCCCGCCCGGCGCCGTGGTGGTCAGTTGCAGCGCATTGCCGCTGCCGGTCACCTCGGCGCCGGCCAGGTCCAGGGTGCCCAGGCTGGTGGTGATCGCCAGCGCGTTGGTGCTGGTCAGCTTGCCGCCAAAGGTCAGGGCGGCCGCGCTCGAAACCAGCCCGCCGACGTTGGCGTTGCTGTTGATCTCCAGCGCCGAAATCGCGCCCAAGGCCTGGGCCTTGCTCGTATCAAACAGCAGGCTCACCGCCGATTGCCGCGCCGGCCCGCCTTCCAGCGTGGTGGTGCCGGCAAGGGCCAGGGCGTTGCTGGCCTCAAGCTTGAGCAGTTCAGCCCCAAGCCCATCGCTGTTCGCGCGCAGGACCAGCGATCCGCGCCCGGCAATGTCGCCGCCGGTCGCCTTGATCCAGACCTGGCCTTGGGCCTGCTGGGTCATTGCCGTGGCATTGGCGCCAAGGATCACGCGCCTGGCGGTTACCGCATAGTCCGCACCGGAAGTGACCGCCCCCGCCACGGTTGCCGCATTGCCCGCCGTCACGCTCACGCTGCCGGCAACCAGGCTGGCGAGGCCGGCGTCATGCCCGGCACTCACGGTCAGCGCCCCCGTGTTTCCCAGTTGCTCGCTTGCCGAGATATCGCCGGCCGGATCGGTGGTGGTGATCGCAAGGCTGTTGCCGGCCCCGACCACGCCAACGCTGGCGAGGGTCACATTGCCCGTTGTCGAACGGATATCCAGCGAGGCGACGGAACTGATCGCGCCCCCGGCAACGATGCTCCCGCCATTGGCGATCGTGCCCGCGGTGCCGTTGGCATAAATGGTGTTCGCGGCAATGCCGCCCAGGGTCAGGTCGGGCGTCGTATCGAACAGCAGGCGCAGGTCGGATTGCCCGACCGGCCCTGCGCGCAGGGTCGTCGTCGCGGCAAGATCGAGGGTTCCGGTCGATGCATCGAGGGTCAGGCTCCCGCCGCCCAGACCGCCCGAATCCGACAAGGCCGTCAGCGTGCCGAGGCCGGTGATGTCGCCGCCCGTCGCGGTCACGGCGATCTGGCCGCCGGCCTGCTGGGTCACGGTGGTTGCCGCCTTGCCCAGGGTCACGGTCTTGCCGGAAACCGTATAGTTGCCCGCGGCATTGACCGCGCCTTCCACGGTCACGGCATCGTTGCCCACGATGGCGACGCTGCCGCCAGCGCCGCTCGCCACCAGCGTGCCCGAGGAGACGATCGTGGGATTGTGCGGCCCGCTCACGCCCAGCGAAACCACGCCGCCAGCCTCGGTCGCGGTCAGCGTGGCGGCCTGGTCGACGTTGAGCAGCGCGCCGGTCAGCGCGTTCTGGAGCGATCCGGCGACGATCACGTTCTTGCCGGTGAGGCTGCGGTTGATCGCCACGCCGCCGGCCGAGGTGCCCTGGGCGATGGAAAAGCTCAAAGGGCTGCCCAGCCCCGAACCGAAGGTGACCTTGCTCCCGGCCACCAGCACCACCTGCCCGCTTGCCGAAAGCGGGCTGTTCACGGTGATCGTCTCGCTCACCAGCACCAGCGAGCCGCTGATGGTGAAGGCGCCAAGCCCGGAATCGAGGACGAGGTCGCGCACCGGGCCGCTGGCCTGGAAGGTCAGCGGCATGGCCATGCCGGGGGTCGCCCCGGCGAGCGCGAAGCCGGCCCTGAGGTTGGCCGAGGTATCGTTGAGGTCAACCGTGCTCAGCACCAGGCTGCCGCCGCTGTAGCTCGCCCCGGCGCCGAAGGTGATCCCCGCCGGGTTGACCAGCCAGACGTTGATCGCGCCGACATTGTTGGACAGGTCGGTGGTGATGTGGCCGGCGATGTCCGAGGCATTGTTGGTGGTCACCCGGTTGATTACCGAAAGCGCCGCCCCGCCCGCGTTCACGCTGGAGAGGTAGTTGACCGTGTCGCCCGCGCCGATGTCGTATCGGGTAAAGTCGATGATCCGGTTATCGGCCTTGAGGTCCACATCCATGCGGTTGCCGGTGATCGAAACGTCCGCGCCCCCGCTGTCGGCCAGGTTGGGCACGTTGGGCAGGGTCTGCGCCCTGGCCGGTCCCGCGCCCATGGCCAGCGCCGCGCCAGCCAGCGCGGAGCCCAGCAGCAGCGCGGCGCGCGCCGGGCGATGGGCATTGCGGCTCACGCTGGCAGCAAGGCGGGCCATCAGCGCCTCCCCCACGGAAAGAGCTGGCCCCACGGAAAGAGCTGGAAGGTCAGCGAAGCAAGGAAGCGGTTGCGCGGCCTTGCCGTGTCGCTGCTCAGCGCCTTGTCGAGCGGATGGGCATAGGCAAGGTCCAGCACCAGGCGCCCCGGCAGGACCAGCCGCGCGCCCCCGCCCACCGAACGCAGCGTGCGCTTGCGCTCGGTGCTGCCGGTATCGAGGTTGGCGATCCGCACCCAGTCATAGAACCCGTAGATTTCCGGGCTGCCCGGCAGCGGAAGGCGGATGCGCGGCTCGGCATGGAGGGCCAGCGCCCGGTCCCCGCCGTTGGCACCCGGATCATAGCCCTTGCCGTAGGAGAAGTTGCCGAGCGAGAATTCCTCGAGGTTGAGCAGGGGATGGTTGGCCCATTGCCCGAAGGCCGAAAGCCCCAGCGATAGCCCGGCCCCCGGGCGCAGGTCTGCCCCCAGCTCGGCGCGCAGCACCGTGGCCTGAGGATCGCCCTCGAACCGGCTGGGCGAATAGGATGCAATGCCCCGCCCCCGGTGCGACGCGCCCAGCACGGCCAGCCCCTTGCGCGCTTCCAACTGGGCGGTGATCCGCCCCCACTGGCGCCCGCCGCCTTCCAGCGCGGTCTTGCCGTCCAGCCGAACGAAGGCCACCCGCAGGTGATCGAGGGTGAAGGGGATCGCCGCGCTGCCCTGGTAGATGCGCGAGCGCTGGTTGAGCAGTTCCAGCCCGCCGGTTGCCACGAGTTCCGTCGCCAGGGACCGGCGCAGGGTGCGGCTCACCTCCAGCCCGGCGATCAGCGAGCGTGAGCGCAGGTCGAGGTTGGGCACGCTCGGCCGCGACCAGGCCAGGCTGCCGCGCAGCCCCAGCCGAAAGCCGCTATCGCCCAGCGCCGTATCGTGGCCGGCCTGGACCACGCGCACTTCCCGCCACTGGGTGGAATTGGACCAGGCGATGAAGGTGCGGTCGGCAAGGCCGGTCAGCCCGTTGGCCTCGGCGCGGACCGAAGCGATGGTCGGCCCCAGTTGCGACGAGCCATAGTTCTGGACGTTGGCCAGCACCTTCCAGCGCTGCACGCTGACCGCCAGAGTGCCGATCACCTCGCCCGGCGCGCCATTGGCCGAGCTCAACCCCAGGGTCACGTCCACTCCGGGAATGTCGTTGGCCATCAGCAGGATGCGCTCTGCATCGTGGCGGTTGAACGGATCGAGCCGGCGCAGGCTCTCGATCCGCCGCTCGATCTCGCGGCGAAACGGCCCGGCATCGCCCACCACCCGCACCTGCCCGATCCGGGCGGTGACGATCTGGAGGCGGAACGCTCCGCCGGCGATGTCCTGCGGCGGGATCTGCGCCAGGGCGACATAGCCGGCCTGGTTGAGCCGTTCGTTGATCCGGTCGCGGATGCGGCAGACCACGGAAACCGGCTGCGCGCCCTGCGGCAGGTCCGCCGCCAGCGGCTGGAGCAATTGCTGCAATTCGGGCGCTACCGGCGCGCCATCAGGCCGCTCGAAGGCCAGGCTGGTCAAGGTCAGCCGGATCGGCGAGCCTTCGAGCGCGCAGGGCGACGCGACCATGCTGCCCGCACTCTCCACCCGTGCGGTGGACGGGGCCGGCGCGGCTTGGGGAACCTGTGGCTGTACCTGCTCACGGTTCGGCAAGGCCACGCCCGCTGCCGCCGGCGGAACCGGCTGAGCCAGCGCCGGCCCGCCCAGCAGGATGCCGGGCACCAGAACCAGCGCTTGTGCAAGCCGACCGCGCATGAGATCTCCGATCCGGCCCGGCAATGCCAAGCCATGCAAGCGAAAGTCTGTTTTTGAGCGTGCCCGAAGCTCGCAGGTATTTGCCCTTGGCGGCGGCAAGTCAACTCCGCACTGCCCGGCCCGTCGCATTCTGCCGGATCGGGCGCCTAGCGATCCGCGTCCAGCAGCATCCCGGCCTTGGCAAAATGATCGAGCGCCGCCGCGACCGGAACCTCGTGGCCATGGCCGCTGGCCGCCCAGTCCCGCTCCAGCCCCGCACGGTCGCGCGTGCCATCAAGCAGGGCAAGGAAGGCGCGCGGCCCCGGATCGGCGAAGGCCACCCCCTTGAGATCGAGGCTGATCAGGCCGACCGTGCCCTCGGCCACCTGGGCACGGGCCAGCGGACTGGCGAGCGGCCGCTCGCCCGCCACCGCAGCGAAGGGCGCGGGCGCGGCGTGGAGCACCACCAGCCCGGCATTGGCCAGCCGAACGATGTCCTCGCACCGCTCCAGCGTGGTGGCGATTGGCCGCAGGGCCAGCCGCTCGGGCGAGCGCTGGGCGGCAAGGTCGAGGAATTCGGCAAGGTCCGGGTCGGAAATCTCCACCGACCGGCCCGATCCGGTGAATTCGCCCGGCCCGGTCCGCTGGGCCGCCGCGCCCAGCCACAGGTCATCAAGGCACCCGGCCACCAGCCCGCGCCGCGGCGCCCGGCCGGGCCGCACCAGCAGGGTCTGGTGAAAGAAGGTCGCGGCGCGATAATCGTCGGCCTGGGCCAGGCGAACCACCTCGTCCTCGGCCACCTCGCCGCCGGGCAGGCCGTCATAGATCATGAACGGGCTGGCATCGTTGAGGAAGGCCAGGCCATGCCGGGCGGCGGCATCGGTCACCTCGGTGAGCGATTGCGGCGCGTAGATATCGCCCATCTCGTCGTGGAACAGGGCGCCCGGCATCCGCTGGAGGATCGGCCCGGCGGTCCAGCGCAGCGCGGCCACGGCCGGGCTGTCGCCGGGCTTGGGCTGGACATAGTCCTCCAGCAGGGCAAAGACCCGGGACAAGCGCTCCTGCGGATCGGCCACCCCCTCCACGTGGTGCAGCAGCATATCGCGGATCGCGTTTCGCAGATAGCTGCCGGGCTTGGCATTGTAGCTGACAAAGGAGATTCCCTGGGGCGCCAGCACCCGGCCGATCAGCCGCAGCGTGGCCTCGCGCACCACCTCGGGCACCCAGGCATAGAGCCCGTGGACGATGATGTAGTCATAAGGACCGGCCAGGGTCTCGGCGGCATCGAGCAGGTCGTCGACCGTGATCCGGACATTGCCCAGGCCCGCTGCCTCGGCCAGCCGCGCCCCGCGCGCCACGGCGGTCGGCGCAAGGTCGAAGCTGTGGAATCGCGCGCGCGGCCAGGCGGCGGCCATGGCCACCATGTTGAGCCCGTCCCCGCCCGCCACTTCCAGCACCCGCGCCATCGCCGGATCGGGCGCGGCCAGGCCGTGGAGGCGGGCGATCGCGGCCAGCCGCGAAGGCTCGGTCTCGGGATAGATCCAGGCCGGATAGGCCACGGCGTCGTACGGTGTCGGCTGCTCGGTCACGTGCCCTCCCCCGACCGGCGATTCGCCCGTCCCTTCGGATGTTGCGAATTCGTGCGATCGCGCTAGAAATTGTGCAACCTGGAAGTGGACAAACGATGCCGATAATACTCAAGCAGGGCACGAGTTCTTCGGGGCCATCGGCAAGTAACATCGAAATTGCCCGCGAAACCGGCGACATCGTGATTGGCCGCGCGCCGGGAAGCGACATTCTCCTCGCCAACCCCATGGTCTCGCGCCGGCACTGCGTGGTGAGCGGCGGGCCGGGCGGCTGGCAAGTGGCCGATACCAGCGCCAGCGGCACCCTGCTCAACGGTCGCCGGATCGCCGGCAGCCAGCCCCTGCGCGATGGCGACGTGATCACCGTCGCCGATACCGACCTTACCGTTGCCCTTCCTACCAGCGTCCCAGCCACTGCCGGGCAATCCGCTCCCGCCACCGCCGCGCCGCGCGATCCGCGCATGAACCTCGATAGCTGGGGCCGCCCCACCGGCGCCGCGCCAATACCCCCGCCGGCCCATTCGCCGGCCCACGCCCCGGCCCAAGCCCTGATCCACGCCGGCGCCGACAGCCTCTCGCAGGTCCTCGCCGCAGCCGGGGTGGATCGCCGCACCCTCGCCGCGCCCGATGCTGCCCTGGCCCAGGCGCTGGGCGGCCTGCTCCAGGCCTGTCTTGCCGGCCTCGCCCAGCTTGCCCGCGATCGCCAGCAGGCCCGGACGGACCTCGGGGTTCCGGCCAGCCCGGCCGACGCCAATCCGCTGCTCCAGCCGGGCAGCGCCGACCAGGTCCTTGCCGCCCTGCTGGCCCTGCCGCCGGCCACCGCGCGCGACACTCTCGTTGGCGCCATGCGCGAGCTCGACCATCACCAGCGCGCCACCCTCGGCGCGATGCAGGGCACCTTCGCCGCCGCGCTCGATCACTTCGCCCCCGCCGCGATCCGCAAGCGCACTTCGGGCGAAGCGGCCGCCTGGAAGGCCTATGAACGCGCGTTCGCGGAAAAAGACGGCTTCACCGAAGTCTTCGCCCAGGAACTGGCCCGCAGCTACGCCGCGCTCACCCGGTCCTGAACGGACTGCGTCAGCCGGTCAGCCCGGCGTATCGTCCACGAACTTGTACCAGGCGATGCTCGCCTTCCAGCCATTGGCCCGGGCGGTCTGCTCGAACCGCGCCTGCCCGGCCGGCGTGGCGAGGCCGCTCAGCAGGTCTGCGGAAAAGCCGCCCTTGCCGGTGATCAGGACCATGCCCGACCAGCCCGGCTGGACCTCGCCATCGATGGCGATGCGATAGCGGTCCTTGCCGATCTGGGTGATCGCCGGGTTGTTCTGGGCAACTTGCGTGAATTCCGCGCGCGATCCCACGATCTGCGAAACCACGTTGGATTTCTCGATCGAATAGAGCGCGAACTCGCCGTCGATCCCGTCGAGCGAGAGGTCGGTGATCACCCGCGCGCCGAGCTTGCCGGCATAGTCGCCCTCGGTCATGGTCGCCAGTTCGTAGCGCGGCTGCGAGGCGATCACCCGGGCCGGGCCGGGATCGCGGATCTTGCGAAGCTCGTCCAGCATCCCGCAGTAGGAGGGATCGAGCGGGGCCACCTTGGCGAAATCCGATGCGGTGACCTGCGCGCCCAGCTTGCGGACCGCGTCGAAGATGCCGCTTTCCACCTTGTCGGGCTGGCTGGAAACGCCCTGCCCGGTCAGGCTGAACCCGCCACCGCCCTGCCCCACGGCCACTTCCACCCAGGAACAGGGAATCGCCGGCAGGCTGGCCTGGACCGCCCGCTCAAGGTCGCCCGCCGCCACCGCCTTCGCGCCGGCCACCGGCGCCTCGGCCGCCACCGGCTGGCCGTCCTTGCCGCCACCAAAGGCAATCATCCCGGCCACGCCGACCAGCACGATGGCCGCGGCCGCGCCGCCGCCGATCAGCAGCTTGCGGTTGCCCAGCAGCGCGGCCATGGCGCCATCGCCACCAGCGCCCGCGCCGCCAGGCTTGCCGCCGGCCCTGCCCCCAGCCTTGTTCTTGCCCCGCCCCTCGGCCAGCTTCACCCGGTCCAGCGCCTCGATCACCGCGTCCATCGACCGCATCCGCCGGGCCGGATCGGCCTCCAGCATCCGGTCGATCACCGCGCGCAAGGGTTGGGGCACCGCCGAGGTATCCACGCCCGTCCGGCGCTTCTTCATCGCCTCGCCGGGCAGCCCACCGAGGTCCGCCGGCTTGCCCGCGGCGAGCGCCACGATCACCAGCGCGAGGCTGTAGACGTCCGACCAGTTGCCCACCTGGGCGTCGAAATCGCCCAGCTGCTCGGGCGCGACGAAGCGCATCTTGCCGGCAAAGCCATCGTCGATGATCGTGTGGGCGTCGGGGTTGGTGTCCTTGACGATGCCGAAGTCGATCACCCGCGCCCGGTCCAGCCGATCACCCTCCAGCAGGATGTTGTCGGGCGAGATGTCGCGGTGAACAACGCCAAGGTCGTGCGCCACTTTCAGCCCCGAGGCGATGCGCCGGGTCAGCACGACCAGCTCGCTCATTTCGGGCGTGATCTTGCCCAGCGCGTCCGACAGGTTGGTGCCGTCGATGAAGCCGGTGACGATATATTCGCAGCCCAGGTCCGGCTCCTGCGCCTGGACCACGTAGCGCACCAGCGCCTCGTGCTGGAGGCGCAGCAGGGCCTGGGCTTCCTTGCGGAACATCGCCACGACCTTGGGATCGGCGGCCAGGGCGGGCAGGATCACCTTGATGGCAACCTTCTCGCCGCTCATGATGTTCTTGCCCTCGAACACCTCGCCCATGCCGCCGCGCGCGATGAAGCGGGTGACCTCGAACATATGGTTGAGCCGGTCGCCCACCTCGATCCGCCCGCCCTTGCGCGCGCCGCCAGCCGCCGGGGCCGGCGGTGGCGGTGGGGGAACGGCCATCGGCGGCGCAGGCATTGGCGGTGCGGCAACGGGCGCGGCGACATGGCCGGGATCGAACACGGTCGCCCCGTCGTCCGCCCCTTCGTCCGGCGCCTCGCCCGGTTTGCCTGCGCCTTCCGGCACCGACGGCAGGTCCGCCGCGCCCGGCACCGCCCCTGCGGAACGGGCAAGCGCCGAGGGACGGAAGACCGTCTCCTCGCTCTCGGGCTCGTCGTCCGGCCCGATCCCGCTTTCGTCCCCGTTCACTCGCCCCGCTCCTTCATTGCGCCGATCCGGCTTCACCGAACTGGATCAGGGTCACTTCCTCCGCCGCCACGGCCACCAGGGTCACGTTGTCGGGGGCGCCTTCCTCGTGGCACCGCGCGATCAGAGCCTGGCCAACCTGCGACAGCGGCACGCGCAGCAGGATATCGCGGATCTCGCGTTCGTCGAGCACACCGTGCAGGCCATCGCTGCACAGCAGGACCACGTCCTCCGGCTCCAGCCGGTCGACGATGCTGTCCACCGCAAGGTCAGGCTGCACGCCCACCGCGCGGGTCAGCACGTTGCGCGAGGGATGGCGCTCCATCTGCTCGGGCGTGATGATGCCGTGGTCGACCATTTCCTGGACCTGGCTGTGATCGCGGGTCAGCTTGTGCATCTGGCGCCCGCGCAGCAGGTAGGCGCGGCTGTCGCCCACCCAGCACACACCGAACTGGTTGTCGCGCACCACCAGGACCACGGCGGTCGTGCCCATGCGGGTGCCCTGGGCGTGGCTTTCGGCAAGGATCGCGTCGTTGGCCCGGCGCAGGGCGCCTGCGGCCTCGTGGAGCATGGCCTCAAGGCTGGTCTGCCGCGCCACGCCGCCCACCGCTTCCACCGCCTGGGTCGATGCCCAGTCGCCCCGGGCCATACCGCCCATGCCGTCGGCCACGGCCCACAGGCCCAGCGGCTCGGACGCGAAATAGCGATCTTCGTTGATCTTGCGGACGGCCCCAACGTCGGTCGCCGCGTGCCATTCCAACCGCATCGGTCCCACGGCTTCGTCCCCTTCTGCGACCGCACTAATAACCCTTTAATTCCACCCCCCGCAACCTTTCCTCTTGGGTTGGATAAAGAACAGGTGCTATCCGCGATCATGTAAATCGGGCCAGGAGGCAGGGGAGTCACTTCGTTGCGCGCCAGTTCGCCGGATCTGGCCCGGGACCGGGCCATCCTCGATTCCTACGATCCGCGTGTCTGGGCCGCCGAATGGGCGCGCGCCCATGGCAGCGCCGCTTCGGCCGGCGCCGCATCCTCCCACCTCGCCACCCTGCGCCGTGGCCCCGCCGGGATGGCCCTGGCCGCCGCCCTGGCGCTTTGCGTGCTCGGCGCCGGCGCGCTCACCGCCTGGTTGCAACAGACCGCGCCCACCGCCCCCGCCGGCCCGGCCTCGCCCGGCCGCCCTGGCGCCGCCCCGTCCACCCCGGCCGGCCCCGGCGAGCTGCGCCGCACCCTGATCCTGCCCGCCGCGACCGACCTGCCAAGGATGCTCGCCGCCCAGGGGATCGAGGCCGAGCTTGCCCGCCGCATCGCCGAAAACGCCATTCCGGGCCTGCGCCCCACCGGCGAGGTGCGGGCCGTTCTGGTGCTCGATGCCACCACCAGTCCGCCGCGCTTCATCCGACTCGAAGCCTCCAACGGCGACAGTTCGGGCGTGGTCGTGCGCCAGGCCGAAGCGGGCCAGCTCGCCGTCTCGCGGGTCGCCGCCCAGATCGAGAGCCGCATCCTCGTCCAGCACGGCACCATGGACGGCGACAGTTTCTACACCTCGGCCGTGGCCGTGGGCATTCCCAACAGCCTGATCCCGGTCTTCGCCAAGGCGCTGTCCTTCGATTTCGACTTCCAGCGCGAGGTTTCGGCCGGCGATGCCTTCGAGGCGGCCTGGTCGCAGCCGGTCAATTCCTCGGGCGAGGCGGTCGGCGCGCCCACCCTGCTCTATGCCTCGCTGACCACCACGGCGAAAACCGCCGCGGTCTATCGCTCGGTCGGCGCCGACGGGGTCGAGGAATGGTACGATGCCTCGGGCCGCAGCACGGTCCGCTCGTTCATGCGGACCCCGGTCGATGGCGCCCGGGTCACCTCCAAGTTCGGAATGCGCTTCCACCCGGTGCTCCACTACAACCGCCTGCACGCGGGCGTGGACTTCGCGGTGCCGGTGGGAACGCCGGTCTATGCCTCGGCCGGCGGCGTGGTGATCGGATCACACCCCACGGCCTGCGGCGGCAACATGGCCGTGGTCAGGCACGACAACGGCTGGGTCACGCGCTACTTCCACCTCAGCAAATTCGCCGACGGTCTCTATGAGGGCGAACGCATCCCCCAGGGCTTCACCCTGGGCCTCAGTGGCACGACCGGAACCTGCACCACCGGCCCCCACCTCCACTACGAGGTGCGGATCAATGATGAACCGGTCGATCCGCTTTCGATCCAGACCGACAGTTCGGGCAAGACCCTATCGGGGCAGGACCTGGTCACCTTCGCGGCCATGCGCGACCGGATCGACGTCGCCCGCGCCCAGCAGGCCGACTAGGTGCTGTTTCAAGTCCACTGAAACGGGTGCGGCACCGGCCCGATCCCAACAGAACCTAACGCCGGGCTGGCGCGCGTCCGTCCGGCCAGGCCAGGCTGGCCGCGATCAGCGCCGCCAGGGCAAAGGCCGCGGCCAGGCTGGCGTTCAGCGCCTCCCCGCTCCCGCCCCACAGCGGATTGCTGGCGAGGTCGAAATCGAGCACGGCCCCGAAATTGCCGACCCCGGGATTCGGATAGGCGCCCAGCAACAGCTCCTCGGCCCAGTTCCAGCCGAAATGGGCGGCGATCGGCAGGGCCAGCCCGCCTGATCGCTCGGCCAGGATTCCCAGCCACAGTCCGGCCAGGGCCAGGTTCAGCAGGGCCAGCGGCGCGCCCGCCGCGCTGACGAAGTGCACCACGGCAAAGCCCAGCGCGCTGGCGGCCAGCCCGGGCCAGCGGCCCCATCCGGCGATCACGCCGGGTTGCAGCCACCCCCGGAAGAAATATTCCTCGGCCCCGGTCTGCGCCAGCAGGGCCAGCGAACCGCCCAGCAGCGCGCCAAGGCCGATCCCCGCGGCCGATCCGGGCACCAGGGTCCCCGCGATCCGGCACAACAGCAGCGCGGCGGCCACGCCGGCCACGCCGCAGGCCAGCCCCGCCGGCGCAGCCATCGCAGGCCGCGCGCCCCAGCCGGCCCGGCGCCCGGCCAGGTGCAGGCCCAGCATGGCGACCAGCGCCAGCAGGCCGAACACGCTGGTCACGAACAGGCCTTCCAGCCAGGCCGCGTCGATCGCGGCGATGCGCGGCACTGCCAGCAGCAGGTTGAAGCCCAGCGGGGCAACCATCACCACTGCGCCGGCCAGCAGCACCCCGCCGACCAGCAGCAGCCCGCCCCGCACGGCCGGCGGCAGGCCTGCCGCGAAGGGCACCGCGCTTTCCGCCCGCATTGCAACCGCCATTGCCACCTCCAGGCCAGTCCCCGCGCCGCCGCATCAAGCCGCGATCCGGCAAGACGGCAGCCAATTGTTTCTCCTGCCAGTTCTGCGCGTCGCACAGTTCCGACCGGCAAGGCTACTGCCCGTTAACGGGGCCAATCGAGCGGTTTCGGTTGTTCGCCCCGATGTTCAAGAGTAATGTTGCAGCAATCCCGATCGGTCAAGCAACAGGCGGACTTCCCGATGATCAGGCAATCGCGCCCCGTTCTCTTCGCTTCGGCCCTGGCCTGCGCCGCGGCGTTGTCCGGCGCCAGTGGCGCCAATGCCCAGGACCAGCGGGTGAGCGAGGATGCGGTGCGCTGCTTCGTCCAGACCTGCGCCGCCCCGCCCGCAGCCGGCACCCCGGCCGATACGGGTGCCACCGGCACTGGCACCCAGCCCACCACGGACGATGAATGCCTGGCCTCGGGCGTCTGCGCGGTCGGCGCCAGCAAGCAGTTCAGCCTCGCCAGGATGGGCAAGGGCGGCGGCGCCAGGCCAGCCGCAGCGGGCCTCGCGCCCGCAGCGCCGCGCCAGGGCGCCTCGGCCCAGCGCCTTGCCGTTCCCACTGCGCGCCGCGCCCATGCGCCTTCCGCCACCCGCCAGTCGCTCGATATGCGCCTGTCGTTCGAACTCAATTCCGCCGAGCTTACCCCCGCCGCGCGCGAACAGGCCAATGTCTTCGCCAAGGTCCTGCGCGAAAGCCCGGCCGCCGGTCGCTTCGTGATCGAAGGGCACACCGATTCCATCGGCTCGGCCGCGTCCAACCTGCAACTGTCGCGGCGCCGGGCGGAAAGCGTGGTCGCCTGGCTCGCCGGCCAGGGCGTCTCGCGCGATCGCCTCTCGGCGGTCGGCTACGGCTTCCGCCATCCGCGCGACGGCCTTGCCGCCTCCGATCCGCGCAACCGCCGGGTGGAGATCGTCCGCACCATCAACTGAACATCCGGCAACTGAACATCCGGCAACTGAACATCCGGCAACTGAACATCCGGCAACTGAACATCCGGCAACTGAACATCCGGCAACTGAACATCCGGCAACTGAACATCCGGCCGCTGAAAGGCGGGCCGGCAGGCCGCGCCGCAGCCCACCGGTCCAGCGATATTTCGCGCGTTGCGCGCCGATTGGCGGCGCGGGGTTATTGCGCGCGCGGCAAACCGGTGCCAATCGCCCCCGGCAATCTTTCCCGCAAGGGACAGCAAGGGATCCTCACGACCATGCAGATCGACAACACCACCGCCGCGATCGTCACCGGCGGCGCTTCGGGCCTCGGCCGCGCCAGCGCCCGGGCGCTTGCCGCCGCCGGCATCAAGGTCGCCATCTTCGACATTAACGAGGAAGCGGGCGAAGCGGTCGCCGCCGAAATCGGCGGCACCTTCTGCAAGGTGGATATCATGAGCGAGGACAGCGTCCTTGCCGGCTTCGCCAAGGCCCGCACCGCCCATGGGCAGGAACGGATCCTCGTCCACTGCGCGGTCGTCGCCACCGGCGGGAAGACCGTGTCGCGCAACCGGGAAACCGGCGAATTGACCCGCATGGCAACCGAAACCTTCCAGCGCGGCGCCGATGGCACCCTGGTCGCCTCCTATCGCATGGCCTCGATCGCGGCGCTGGGCATGGCCGGCCTCGAACCGCTGGAAGATGGCGAACGCGGGGTGATCACCCTTACCGCCAGCGTCGCCGCCCAGGATGGCCAGGTCGGCCAGGTGTCCTATGGGGCCACCAAGGCCGGTGTGAACGGTCTGGTCCTGCCGATGGCGCGCGACCTGATGGACCTTGGCATCCGCGTGAATTCGATCATGCCCGGCATCTTCGCCACGCCGCCGATGATGGGCGTGTCGGAAAAGGTGCTGGCCGTGCTTAGCGCCTCGGTGCCCTTCCCCAAGCGCCTCGGCAAGCCGGAGGAATTCGGCAGCCTGGTGATGGAACTGGTCCGCAACTCCTATTTCAACGGCCAGAACATCCGCCTCGACGGCGCAATCCGGATGCCCCCGCGCTGATCGGTTCCGGCTGACGCGAACGACCCAGGCCCGGTCGGCGCACCCCGCGCCGGCCGGGCCATTTCCTGTCCACCATCCGGGAATTTTCCTACATTCACCAATCTGGTTATCTGTGGCGCCCCTGAACTGCCACGGAGCATCCCCAATGGGCATTTTCGAAGCCATCCTCGGCCCCGTCACCGCGATCATCGACAAGGTCATTCCCGATCCCCGGGCGCGCGATGCCGCCAAGCTGGAACTGCTGCGCCTTCAGGGCGGGCAGGAACTGTCGCTCCTGCAAACCCAGCTCTCGGCCATCGTCGCCGAAGCCACCTCCGCCGATCCGTGGACCAGCCGCGCCCGGCCCAGCTTCCTCTACGTGATGTATGCGCTGATCCTGTTTTCCGTGCCGATGGGCATGGTCGCGGCGTTCAACCCGCAGACCGCGCTGGCGATCGGCCAGGGCATGACTGCCTACCTCGGCGCCCTGCCCGAACCGCTCTACGCGCTGTTCGGCACCGGCTACCTCGGCTACACTGCCGCCCGCCAGTGGGGCAAGGTGCGCGGCTCCGACAAGTAACCAGCGCTTCCCGCCGCTGGCATCACGCGCCCACAGCCTCTAAGAGGGGGCGGACTGCCAGCGGCGGGGGAACCATGACCGATACCGTTTTCGTCCTCAACGGACCCAATCTCAACCTGCTCGGCACCCGCGAGCCGGACATCTACGGCTCGACCACACTCGACGATATCGGCGCCGCGCTCACCGATCGCGCGGCCGAGCTGGGCCTGGGCATCGATATGCGCCAGTCCAACCACGAGGGGCACCTGGTCGACTGGATTCACGAAGCCGCCGCCAGCGGCGCGAAGGCCATCCTGCTCAATGCCGGCGCCTATACCCACACCAGCGTTGCCCTCCACGATGCGATCAAGAGCGTGAAGGTGCCGGTGATCGAGGTCCACCTTTCCAACCCCCACGCCCGCGAAACCTTCCGCCACAAGAGCTATGTCGGCATGGCGGCAAAGGCCACGATCGCCGGTTTCGGCGCGCAAAGCTACGTCCTCGCCCTCGAAGCCACCACAAGGCTTTAGAGGAAAACCCCGCCAAGGGCTTGCCAGTGCCTGCCCTGCGGCGATACGGGGGCGCCAAATCGCTAGACGGAAAGTATGATCATGGGTGATACCCCGGGCCGCACCGGCAAGATGAACATCGACAGCAAGCTGGTCCGCGAACTGGCCGAACTGCTGTCCGACACCGGCCTCTCCGAGATCGAGGTCGAGGATGGGGAGCGCAAGATTCGCGTCGCCCGCCAGTTCACCACCGCCGCTCCGGCCCCGGTCTATGCCGCGGCCCCCGCACCCGTCGCCGCTGCCGCCGCCCCGGCCGAAGCGCCGGCCCCGGCCGCAACGCCGGTCGATGCGGTGAAGTCGCCGATGGTCGGCACCGTCTATCTCGCGCCGGAACCGGGCGCGGCCAACTATGCCGATGTCGGCAAGGTGGTGAAGGCCGGCGATACCCTGCTGATCGTCGAGGCCATGAAGGTCATGAACCCGATCCTCGCCCCCAAGGCCGGCACCATTGCCGCCGTTCTGGTGGAAAACGGGCAGCCGGTCGAATTCGACCAGCCCCTCGTGGTGATCGGGTAAGCCCATGGCGATCCGCCGGCTGCTCATCGCCAACCGCGGCGAGATCGCGCTGCGAATCCACCGCGCCGCGCACGAAATGGGAATCGAGACCGTCGCGGTCCATTCCACCGCCGATGCCGACGCGATGCACGTGCGTCTGGCCGATCATGCGGTGTGCATCGGGCCGCCGGCCGCGCGCGATTCCTACCTCAACGTCGCCGCGATCATCTCGGCCGCCGAGATCACCCATGCCGACGCGATCCATCCCGGCTACGGCTTCCTTTCGGAGAACGCCAAGTTCGCGGATATCGTCGAAGCCCACGATATCACCTGGATCGGCCCCAAGCCCGAACACATCCGCACTATGGGCGACAAGGTGGAGGCCAAGCGCACTGCCGGCGCCCTCGGCCTGCCGCTGGTCCCCGGGTCGGACGGCGCGATCGAGGATCCGGTCGAAGCCGCCCGGATCGCCGAGGAAATCGGCTACCCCGTGATCATCAAGGCCGCCTCGGGCGGCGGCGGTCGGGGCATGAAGGTCTGCAATTCGCCCGACCAGCTCGAAACCCTGATGCAGCAGGCCGGCTCCGAGGCCAAGGCCGCCTTCGGCGATGCCACGGTCTATATCGAGAAGTATCTCGGCAATCCGCGCCATATCGAATTCCAGGTCTTTGGCGATGGCAAGGGCAAGGCAATTCACCTGGGCGAGCGCGATTGCTCGCTTCAGCGCCGCCACCAGAAGGTGCTCGAAGAAGCTCCCTCGCCGGTCATCACGCCCGAAGAGCGCGCGCGCATGGGCGGCGTGGTTGCCAAGGCCATGGCCGACATGGGCTATCGCGGCGCCGGCACGATCGAGTTCCTCTGGGAAAACGGCGAGTTCTACTTCATCGAGATGAACACCCGCCTCCAGGTGGAACATCCGGTGACGGAAGCGATCACCGGGGTGGACCTGGTGCGCGAACAGATCCGCGTCGCCGATGGCCTGCCGCTCTCGGTCGAGCAGGAGGATATCGAGTTCAAGGGCCACGCGATCGAGTGCCGGATCAACGCGGAAGACCCGTGGACCTTCACCCCCTCGCCCGGCGAGGTAACGAACTACCACGCGGCCGGCGGGATGCACGTGCGCGTCGATAGCGGGCTCTACGCCGGCTACAGGATCCCGCCCTATTACGATTCGATGATCGCCAAGCTGATCG
The DNA here is from genome assembly GCF_042646485.1 of Novosphingobium bradum. Taxonomy (NCBI): domain Bacteria; kingdom Pseudomonadati; phylum Pseudomonadota; class Alphaproteobacteria; order Sphingomonadales; family Sphingomonadaceae; genus Novosphingobium; species Novosphingobium bradum. The sequence continues at coordinate 872,758 of NZ_JBHRTQ010000007.1, forward strand.
TCTATGGCCGCACCCGCGAAGGCTGCATCATGCGCCTCAAGCGCGCGCTGGAGGAAATGGTGATCGGTGGGCCGAAAACCTCGATCCCCCTCCACCAGGCGCTGCTCAAGGAGCCCGATTTCCTCTCGGGCGACTATACGATCAAGTGGCTGGAGGAATGGCTGGCCCGGCGCGACGGATAAGAGACGGACATTCGGCGTCATGCCAGCCTGCGCTGGCATGACGCCGAATGCCCGTCCTCAATCCTCCAGCGGCACCCCGGGCACCTGCTTGGCCGTGCGGATCGTCAGCGAGGTCTTCACGCTGGCCACGTTGGGCGCGCTGGTCAGCTTGCCCGTGAGGAATTCCTGGAAGCTCTGAAGATCGCGGCTCACGATCTTGAGAATGAAGTCGATTTCGCCATTGAGCATATGGCATTCGCGCACTTCGGGCAGGGCTTTCATCGCCTCCTCGAACTGGCGCAGCGCTTCCTCGGCCTGGCTCTTGAGCGAAACCAGCGCGAAGACCGTGATCGCAAAGCCCAGCTTCGCGCCGTCGAGCTCGGCATGGTAGCCCTTGATGACGCCTGCTTCCTCCAGCGCGCGCACCCGGCGCAGGCAGGGCGGCGCGGTCAGCCCCACCCGGCCGGCGAGTTCGACGTTGGTCATCCGCCCATCGTCCTGCAGTTCGGCGAGGAGCCGGCGGTCGATCTGATCCAGGTTGGCCATGCGGCGCTCAATTCCACCTTGAAAAACACCAGGCCAGCCCGGCACCCACGCCGGAAAACCGCGCGGGAGCAAGAATCGTTGGCCGAATTGCGCGCCGTTATAATTTTCTTGTGCCCAAACGCAATCGTGCCGCCATAGCCGCCATACAACGGTTCCGGTCCTGCCTCTTCCCCAATCGTAACAAGCTGCTAAGTCCTGTGGGCGCATAGAGGGCCAAGCCGAATCCCCGAAGCTGCCTGCTGGAGACCTGATGCACGTCGACGATCGCCTTGCCACCGTGCTCGGTGCCCGCGTCGAATCAATCGTCGCGCGACGCATCCAGTACCGGCAATTGCTCGATCTGGTGGGCACGAGTCCGGCTGCCTCGCGCACCGACAACCTCGATTCAGCCTTCGTCCGCCTCGCCGAACTGGCCCGTGAACTGGCCCCGGAAGACCGCGCCCGCGCCCTGGGCGAACCGGGGGTGCGCCTGCGTAATCCGCGCCTCGTCGCCGATCTTGCCGCCGATGCCCCGCCGGTCGCGCTCGCCGCGATTCGCGCCGCCCGCCTCGACGATGCCCAGTGGCTCGACCTGATCCCCGCGCTCCCGCTGTTCGCGCGCGGCCTGCTGCGCCACCGCCGCGATCTCGGACACGAAGTGCTCGACCGGCTGGAACGCCTCGGCATCGGCGATCGCGGCCTGCCGCTGGTTGAGGGCGCCCAGGCCACCGCGACGGAAACCCAGCCCGCGCCGCCCGTGCAAGCCGTCGCGGCTCCGCTCGAACCGGCACCCGAACCGGTGGCCAAACCGGCCCCGCCCCCGGCCCCAACTCCGGTTGCAGCCACGGTGCACAGCCTCCCGCCTGCCGGCGACGGCATCGGCGCGCTGGTGCGTCGGATCGAGGCGTTCCGCCGCAGCCGCCAGGGCGCCGCGCCCCCGCGCGCCGCCAACGATGCGCCCCAGCTTCCGCTGGGCGAGCGCGAGATCGACCTGTCGCCGCTCACCGTCTTCGCCTTCGCCACCGATCCCGACGGCCGCATCGCCTGGACCGACGCACCGGTTCCCGGGATGCTGGTTGGCCTCGCCATCGCCCAGGCCGAAACCGCCGGCCCGGGCGAATCCATGGCCGAGACCCTGCGCCGCCGCCTGCCGCTGCGCCACCGCAAGGTCACCCTGGCCGGCGCCGCCGCGATCGCCGGCGAATGGCTGATCGAGGCCATGCCCGATTTCGACGAGGCCGCCCGCTTTGCCGGCTATCTCGGCCGCTGCCGCCGCCCGGCCGTCCAGGCCGCCGGCGCCACCACCACCGAGGCGGACCGTATGCGCCAGGTGCTTCACGAGTTGAAGACCCCGGTCAATGCCATCCAGGGCTTTGCCGAGGTGATCCAGCAGCAGTTGTTCGGCCCGACGCCGCACGAATACCGCGCGCTGGCCGCCGGGATTGCCGGGGATGCCGCGCGCCTGCTCGCCGGCTTCGACGAGCTTGACCGCTGGGCCAGGCTCGACGCCGGGGTGCTCGAACCCGAACCGGGCGCCTGCGATTTCGCCATGGTCGTCGCCGGGCTCGTCCACCAGCTTGAAGGCTATACCGCCGGGCGGAGCAGCGGCTTCACCCTCGAGGCCGATCCGGGCGAACTGCGCGTGGCCCTGGCCCCGGCCGAAGGCGAACGGCTGGCCTGGCGCCTGCTCGCCAGTTGCGCCGGATTCGCCCGTCCCGGCGAAATCCTCGCCCTGGCCCTGCGCCGCGAAGCGGGCCGGATCTGCCTCACCGCCGTGCTCCCCGAAGCACTGGGCGCGATCACCGCCCCAGCCGATGCGCCGACCGCCGCCACCGCCCAGGCGATCAGCGCCGGGATCTTCGGCACGGCCTTCACCTTCCGCCTGCTCGCCGCCGAAGCCCGCCGCGCCGGCGGCCAGCTCGCCTTCGCCGGCGGCACCGCCCGGCTCGAACTGCCCGAGGCCAAGCCGGCCGAAGCCGCGCCCGCCCATCCCGCACCCGAGCCGATCACCCATGCCCGCTCCTGAAGCGCGCATCACCGACCTGCCCGGCGAGGATCGCTTCGTCCGCTTTGCCGGGGATTTCGGCCAGCGCTTCCTCGTCACCGTCGACACCGAGGAGGAGTTTGACTGGAACCAGCCCCTGCGCGCGCAGGGCCACACGCTGCATTCCGTCTCGCGGCTGGCCCGGTTCCAGCAGTTCTGCGAAGGCCATGGCGTGGTCCCGGTCTACCTAGTGGACTATCCCGTTGCCACCTCCCCGCTCGCGGCCGAAGTGCTGCGTGATGCGGTGGCCGCGGGCCGCGCCGAAGTGGGCGTTCAGCTTCACCCCTGGGTCAGCCCGCCCCATGATGAGGAGGTGAATGAATACAACAGCTTCGCCGGAAATCTTCCGGCTGAACTTGAAAACGCCAAGTTCAGCCGGCTGCGCGATGCGATCGAACGGGCCTTCGGTGCGCCGCCGCGCATCTACCGTGCCGGGCGCTATGGCGTCGGCCCCAATACCCCGGCGATCCTGCGCGACCATGGCATCGCCATCGACACCTCGGTCCGCGCCCGGTTTGACTACAGCACCAGCGGCGGCCGCAATTTCCGCGACCTGCCGGTGCGCCCGTGGTGGGTCGATGGCTCCGGCGGGCTGATGGAACTGCCGCTCACCACGGTCTACTGGGGCGGCCTCGCCCGGGCGGGCGCCTGGCTCTATCCCCGGCTGTGGCGGGCGCCAAAACTGCGCGGCGCCCTGGCCCGCGTCGGCCTGCTCGAACGCATTCCGCTTACCCCCGAAGGGGTCAACCGGATCGAGGCACGCCGCGGCATCGAGACCGCCGTGAGCCAAGGCCTGCCGGTCCTGGTGTTCTCCTTCCACAGCCCCTCGCTTGAACCCGGCCACACCCCCTATGTCCGCACCGAGGCCGAGCTTGATGCCTTCTACGACTGGTGGCGCGCCGCCTTCACCCTGCTCGACCGCCTCCAGGTCCGCCCGACCACGGTCGCCGGGATCATGTCGGCGACGCGGCTTGCCTAATCCGACCGGCGCGGTTACGCGCTGCGAGTTGTTCGGGGGTGCATTGGCCCCCTGCGGCGGCTGGGGCCTGTAGCTCAGCGGTTAGAGCTGGCCGCTCATAACGGCTAGGTCGCGGGTTCGAATCCTGCCGGGCCCACCACCGCCACCCCATATGCATCACCGCTGCAAAGCAACTGCAATGCCACTGCAACGGGCTTGCCTGACCGGCTGGCAGCGTCTAGCGACACCGCGTCGGGGAGTAGCGCAGCCTGGTAGCGCATCTGCTTTGGGAGCAGAGGGTCGTAGGTTCGAATCCTATCTCCCCGACCACATTTCCAAAATCATCGCCGGAAAGCCTCCTCTCGCCGCGGCAAGGCTCAGGCTGGTCCCGGAACCCGCCAGATCGTGCCCGCGTCGATCTGCTCGGTGGCGGTCAGGCCGAGGAGGCCGAGGTCGCGCCCATATTCCTCGCGCAGCAGCTGCAAGGCCCGCAAGGCTCCGGCCTGGCCGCCGGCGGCCAGGCCATAGAGCCCCGGACGGCCGGCCATGCAGCCTGCCGCGCCCAGCGCCAGCGCCTTGACCATGTCCGTGCCCCGCCGGATGCCGCCATCAAGGATGACCTGAATGGCCCCCGCCGCGCCGCCGCGCCGGGCCAGCGCCTCGACCGTGCGTGGCAGCACATCGAGCGGGGCCACCGCTGTATCGAGCTGGCGCCCGCCGTGGTTCGACAGCACGACGGCATCGACGCCCTCGGCGGCGGCGCGACAGGCATCCTCGGGCCGCAGGATGCCCTTGAGCACCAGCGGCCCGTCCCACAGACGGCGAAGCGGTGCGATATCCGCCCAGTTGAAGGTCGGGTCGAACTGCTCGGCGATATAGGCCGACAGGCTCGTGCCGTCGCGCGGGCAATGGTCGTCGAAGTTGGCCAGCCGCATCGGATGGCGCGCCTTGTCGAGGCACCAGCCGGGCCTGCTGGCAAAGGCGGCGAAGGTGCGCGCCCCCAGCCGCGGCGGCAGGGTAATGTCCGCGCGCCGGTCACGCTCGCGGTTGCCCGGTATCGGCACGTCCACCGTCAGAATCAGTGCGCCATAGCCGGCGGCGCGCGCGCGCTGGATCTGGGCGCGGGTGATGCCGCGATCGCGGAAGACATAGGCCTGGAAAGCCTTTGGGCCGGGCGCGGCCGCGGCCACCTCCTCGATCGACCGCGAGGCCATGGCCGACAGGGTAAAGAGCGCCCCAGTCGCCGCGGCGGCGCGAGCGAGAGCCACTTCGCCGCCCGAATGGAACAGGCCGGCGATCGCGGTGGGCGCCACCACCATCGGCCAGGCGAGTCGCTGGCCCAGCACCGTGGCGGCGCCATCAACCTGGCTGACATCGTTGAGCACACGTGGCACCAGCGCATAGTCGGCAAAGGCGGCGCGGTTGCGGGCCATCGCGCTCTCGTCGTCGGCCCCGCCTTCGAGGATGGCGTGGACCGGCGCCGGCAAGGCCTTGCGCGCCAGCGAAGCCAGATCGGCGATGTTCCAGCACTGAGAAACGGATTTCACCAGCCACGTTCCCTTCCCGGGCACCTGCATATCCGATGCGGTAGCCGCGATCACTGCAAAATCGTCTGCCCCTCCCCGCGCTTGAACGGTTGACGCGCCGCGCCGCGCGCACGATATGCACGGTCCCGCCGCGGCCGGTCCGCCAAGGGGGCGCTTAGCTCAGTTGGTAGAGCATCTCGTTTACACCGAGAGGGTCGGCGGTTCGAGCCCGTCAGCGCCCACCATTCGGACCACTGGCCCGAGCACCGACGGCCCGGGCGCCTTCGGGGGCGGCCTGATCGTCGCCGCGCTTGCGGCTGGCCCGGCGCCCCTGTAGAGCGCGGCCAACTTCCCATTCCGCCATACCCCAGAGGAACCCGATGGCCGCGCAATACGCCTTCGTCATGAAGGACATGACGAAAACCTTCCCCGGCGCCCAGAAGCCGGTGCTGAGCAACATCAACCTGCAGTTCTACCAGGGCGCCAAGATCGGCATCGTGGGTCCGAACGGCGCGGGCAAGTCGACCCTGATCAAGATCATGGCCGGGATCGACAAGGACTATACCGGCGAAGCCTGGCCGGGCGAGAACATCACCGTGGGCTACCTTGAACAGGAACCCCAGCTCGATGCCAGCAAGACCGTGCTGGAAAACGTCAAGGACGGCGCCCGCGCCACGGCCGACATGGTCGAGCGGTTCAACCAGATCGGCATGGAGATGGCCGAGGATGACGCCGACTTCGACGCCCTTGGCGCCGAGATGAGCGCGCTTCAGGACAAGATCGACGCGGTCGATGGCTGGACCCTCGACAACCAGCTCGAGATCGCCATGGAAGCCCTGCGCTGCCCGCCGGGCGACTGGGCGGTGGACAGCCTTTCGGGCGGCGAGAAGCGCCGCATCGCGCTCACCCGCCTGCTGATCCAGAAGCCGGACATTCTCCTGCTCGACGAACCGACCAACCACCTCGACGCGGAGTCGGTGGAATGGCTGGAAAACCACCTCAAGGAATATGCCGGCGCGGTGCTGATGATCACCCACGACCGCTACTTCCTCGACAATGTCGTCGGCTGGATCCTCGAACTCGATCGCGGCCGCTATTTTCCCTATGAGGGCAATTACTCCACCTACCTGGAAAAGAAGGCCAAGCGCCTCGACCAGGAAGACCGCGAGGAAAGCGGCAAGCAGAAGGCGCTCCAGCGCGAGCTGGAATGGATCCGCCAGACCCCGGCCGCCCGCCAGACCAAGAGCAAGGCGCGTATCCGCAAGTTCGAGGAACTCCAGAACGCGCAGGACAACCGCGCGATCGGCAAGGCCCAGATCGTCATCCAGGTGCCCGAGCGGCTGGGCGGCAAGGTCATCGAGGTGAAGAACATCTCGAAGGCCTATGGCGACAAGCTCCTGTTCGAGGATCTTTCGTTCATGCTCCCGCCGGGCGGCATCGTCGGCGTGATCGGTCCGAACGGCGCGGGCAAGTCCACCCTGTTCAAGATCATCACCGGCAAGGAAAAGCCCGACAGCGGCACGATCGAGATCGGCAGCACCGTGCACCTCGGCTATGTCGACCAGAGCCGCGATCACCTGAACCCCAAGAACAACGTGTGGCAGGAAATCTCCGACGGTCTCGACTATATGACCGTCAACAAGCAGGATATGTCCACGCGCGCCTATGTCGGCGCGTTCAACTTCAAGGGCGCGGACCAGCAGAAGAACGTCGGCAAGCTCTCGGGCGGTGAACGCAACCGCGTCCACATGGCCAAGATGCTGAAGGCCGGCGGCAACGTGCTGCTGCTCGACGAACCGACCAACGATCTCGACGTGGAAACGCTGGCCGCGCTGGAAGACGCGATCGAGAATTTCGCCGGCTGCGCCGTGGTCATCAGCCACGATCGCTTCTTCCTCGATCGCCTCGCCACCCACATCCTCGCCTTCGAGGGCAACAGCCACGTCGAATGGTTCGAAGGCAACTTCGCCGCCTACGAGGAAGACAAGCGCCGCCGCCTGGGCGACGCCGCCGACCGCCCGACCGCGCTGGCCTACAAGAAGCTGACGCGCTGATTGGCCGGGGGGCAAGGATCCACGGCGTGCCCTGCCCCCCGCCGACACTGATAGCAAATTGACAGAAAACGGCGCCTAAACCTGAACAAAAGGCCTGCACCCGGTTCAGACAGCCGACAGTGCATGGGGTGTAACTCTCTCCTCACAGGTCGCCGCCGATGGTGCGGCGCAAGGAATGGAGAGACGGCCATGGCCGCGAAACACTTCATCACACCCACCGCGATGGTTGCGCTCGCGGTTGGCCTCGCCGCTGCGGCGATCCCCGGCGCGGCCAATGCCCAGGACGACGACCACGGCCGTCGCGGCGGCTGGCAGCAGGGCGGCGGCGAAGGCCGCGGCAATCGCGGTGATGGCGAAGGCCGGGGCGAAGGCCGGGGCGGCTGGCAGCGCTCCGATGCTGCCCCGGCCCCGCAGGTCCAGGCGCAGGTTCAGGTCCAGGCCCAGCAGCCTCCCCCGCGCGGAGACAATGGCGAACGGCGCGGCCAGTTTGCCAGTGGCTGGAACAACCGTGGTGGCGAACCGCCGCGCCAGCCGCCGCCGGTCGTCCAGCGCGGCCCCGAAGGTCCGCGCCCCGATGCCGATGGCTGGCGCGGCCGCCCGGTCCAGCAGCCCCGTCAATATCAGGGCCAGTATCAGGGCCGCGACGGCCAGCGCTGGCAGGGCCAGAACTGGAATGGCGACCGCACGGTTCGCGTCAATCCGCAGCCGCGCTGGGAAGGCCGCCGGGATTTCGGCCGCGCCGGCAACTGGAACCGCGATTGGCGCCGCGATGACCGCTTCGCCTGGCAATCCTGGCGCAACCAGCACCGCGACGTCTTCCGCATGGGCCGCTACCATTCGCCCTACAACAACTGGTCCTACCGGCGCCTGGGCATCGGCGTGTTCCTCCAGCCGCTGTTCTTCAGCCAGGACTACTGGATCGACGACCCCTGGGCCTATCGCCTGCCCGAGGCCTACGGCCCCTATCGCTGGGTGCGCTACTATGACGATGCGCTGCTGGTGAACATCTACAACGGCGAAGTGGCCGATGTGATCTACGACTTCTTCTGGTAGGTTTCATCCTTTCCTGCCGGAAGTTGCCAGCGAGTGGACTGGCGAACTGGCCCCCGTCCCATGCGGACGGGGGCCTTTTTCGCAGCAGCATCACCGGCGCGGAGGCAATTCGGCTTGTCTCGCGCGCCGCGCGCTCTAGCGTGGCGCGATGGCTTCCAGTTCCGCCGATCCCGCCACCGCCGCCCCGCTGAAGGATCAGGCCGCCCTCGCCCTCCTCGGCGAACAGGTGCGCGCCCGCCTGGCCGCCGATCCCGGCGCCTGCAAGGTGGCGACCGACCGGGCGGAGATCTTCGCCTTTCCCGATTTCCTCGGCCCGGCCGAGTGTGACCGCTTCATCGCCATGGTCGATGCCGTGGCCGTCCCCTCGGCCGTCTACGACCGCGCGAGCGATGATGGCTGCCGCACCTCGTGGTCGGGCGACGTGAACCGCGCCGATCCCTTCGTCCGCATGATCGAGCGGCGGATTGACGATCTGCTGGGCATCGATCCCGCCTTCGGCGAAACCGTCCAGGGCCAGCGCTACACCGCCGGCCAGTTGTTCGAAGCCCATTTCGACTGGTTCTGGACCCTGGCCGGCTACTGGCCCGAGGAAGAGCGTAAGGGCGGCCAGCGTTCGTGGACCGCGATGGCCTACCTTTCGGACGTGGAAGAAGGCGGGCGAACCGAATTCAACCGCATCGGACTCTCGATCCCGCCCCAGCGCGGCCTGCTGCTGGTGTGGAACAACGCCTTGCCCGATGGCTCGCCCAACCTGGATACCATGCACGCCGCCCGCCCGGTCGAGCGCGGGACCAAATATGTCATCACCAAGTGGTATCGGACCCGGGCGTGGGGCTGACGGGGCAAGGCCGGTGACATTCAGGGGGCACATTCGGCTGGCGGCCCGGCTGGCTGGGATGCCGCGCGCGGCAATAGCGCTCGCCCTGGCGGCCCTCGCGCTGGCCGGAGTGCCGGCGCGAGCCGCCATGGCGCCCGATCCGGCCCCGATTGCCGCGACCGCATCTTCTACCGCGACCGGCCCTGGCGAAAGCGCGGAAGACCGCCGGCTGATGGCCCTGCTGGCCGACGACGCCCGGCGCAGCGAAGCGCTCGATCCAATCGATCGGATCTATCGCGGCGAACACGTCGCGCCCGAGGTGCTGGCCGAAGTGTTCAGCGCCTCGCTCAGCCGCCGCCAGCTGGCCTCCACCCGGCAGAGCCTCGGCGCGCTGGCCCGGATCGACCGGCGGCGCCTTTCGCCCGAGCGGCAGATCAGCCATGATGCCTTCGCCTGGGAAAAGCGCACCGCCCTCGCCTTCCTCCAACCCGACCTGCGCGCGCTGACCGAAGTCCAGCCGATCAACCATTTCGACGGGCTGCAGACGGCCTTCCCCGCGATCATGGCGCGCGGCGGCTCGCTCCGCTTCGAAACCACCGCCGACTATCGCGCCAACCTTGCCCTGATGGGAGCGATCGCGCCGGTGCTGGACCAGGCGATCGTGCGCCTGCGCGAAGGCATGGCCAGCGGCGTGGTTGAACCCGGGCTGACCGTGCGCGCCATGATTGGCCAGATCGATGCCCTGCTGGCGCTGGGCCTGGCCGAATCGCCGTTTCTTTCGCCGGTGCGCGAATTCCCCGCCGGCGTGCCCGAGGATGCGCGCGCGCCCTTGCGCGAGGCCTATGGCGCGGCCGTGCGCGGCCAGGTCATCCCGGCCTACCAGCGCCTGCGCCGCTTCCTTGCGGAAGACTATCTGCCCGCCGCGCGCGAGAGCGTGGGCCTGGCCCAGGTTCCCGGCGGCGGCGCGCTTTATCGGGCGCTGGTCCGCCAGCACACCACGCTTGCCGTCGATCCGGACTCCGTCCACCAGCTCGGCCTAGCGGAAGTTGCCCGCATCCAGCAGGAGATGGCCGGGGTGGAGCGCGAACTGGGCTACACCGTGCCCTTGCGCGCCTTCTTCGACGTGCTGCGCGCCGAACCGCGCTTCCACCCCGCCAGCGCCGCCGATCTCGCCCAGGGCTATGCCCGGATCGCGCGGGCGGTCGATGCCCAGGTGCCGCGCTATTTCCTGAACGCGCCCCGGACCCGCCTGGTGATCGAACCCTATCCCGCCTACCGCGCCCGCTACGAGGCCGGCGGCTCCTACAACCAGGGCAGCGCCGATGCCACGCGCCCGGGCGTGTTCTTCTACAACACCTATGATCTGAAAAGCCGCTTCCTGACCGGGATGACCACGCTGTTCCTCCACGAAGGCGCGCCCGGTCATCACTTCCAGATCAGCCTCGCCCAGGAAAACACCGCGCTCCCCGATTTCCAGCGCTTCGGCGGCAACACCGCCTATGTCGAAGGCTGGGCGCTCTATGCCGAAACGCTGGGCTATCCGATGGGCCTCTATGCCGATCCGATGCAGCACTGGGGCACGCTGGATGACGAGATGCTGAGGGCCATGCGGCTGGTGGTCGATACCGGCATTCATGGGATGGGCTGGAGCAAGGACCAGGCGGTCGATTATATGCTCGCCAATTCGGGCATGGGCCGCACCGATGCGGTGGCCGAAGTCGAACGCTACATCGCCATTCCCGGCCAGGCGCTGGCCTACAAGCTGGGCGCGCTTACCATCCAGCGGCTGCGCGCCCGGGCCGAGGCCGCGCTCGGCCCCCGCTTCGACATTCGCGCCTTCCACGAACAGGTGCTGGGCTCGGGCGCCCTGCCCCTGCCGGTGCTGGAGGCCAAGATCGACCGGTGGATCGCGGGGCAAGCGGCGCGGTGAACACGTGGGTCGTCCTAGGCTTGATCCGGGACCGCGGTCCGCCGCAGAGCCGCATGGTCACCGCCCGAACCGCATCGCCTGAAGACCGCCACCGGTCCCGGGGCAAGCCCGGGACGAAGATAATCCCGTCATGCTGAACTTGTTGCAGGATCGCTCTACCTGATTACGGCACCTCGACTCGGAGGCTCCACCCCAACTTGCGCGCCATCGATCGCGCCCGGTTGTTCCACGCAAAGTGCTCCATGACAGCAAACCGCTGCGCCTGAGCATCACTGCTGAATTGGCAAATTCTCACCGCCAACTTGGGCGTTCCATCTTCGAAAAGAGGGCGAGTTTCGTCAACCGCCACTAGCGCTCCCGCCTTGGTCTCCCAGATCTGCATGGTGATCGAAAGGGGCAATTCACCTCTCGTATCAAACTCTTGCTCAGCAAGCAGCCGAGCCGTCATTTCCACGGTTGGTCCACTTGTGGGCACAAACTCGACGCGCTCCCACGCAGCATCCAATTCCTCAGCCCGCTTGATTGCTCGCTTCAGCGCACGCTCCGTGTCAGCAATGATCGATGCCGCCTGTTCCCCAGCAATCTGCCATGCGTCAGCGGTTAATCCACTGAGCAATTCAAGGCGGTCAACCAACTGTTGCGGCAAGGTATTCATACTGCGGAGTCTCGCTTGCACAACGCCCACATTCAGATGCACCGCCAATAATCTTAGCGGTGATGAATTGGTACGCCCGCTAGGCTCAGGACCTATTAAATTGCTTGCGTGAGGCATGATTGGTTGATTCAATGGCAGCGTCGAGGAGGCGCTGATTGTGGATGTACCGTTTCTGCTGAGCGAGGCGCAGATGCGCCGGATCGAG